>NZ_JADYVY010000011.1:0-255328 GCF_020194215.1 Bradyrhizobium sp. BRP20
TAGCGCCGAGCGTCGTGGTGCCGCTCGCGGCCGTCGTACCGCCGGCGGTGCCGTTGTAGAGCACGTTGCTGCTCGCGGTCGCGCTGGCATAGGACGTCGTGCCGCGCAGGTCGGCCGCCGTCGCACCCGAGATGGTGGTGGAGACGTTGGACTTGGTGGAGTAGCCGACGGTGGTCTGCAGCGCCTGGTTGGCGATCGACTTGGCAGAGTCGATCAGCTTCTGCAGCGAGGTGATGCCGGTGTTGGCGGCCTGCAGCACCTGCACGCCGTTGGCGATGCCATCGAGCAGGTTGTTGATGTCGCTGGCGCGGTTGTCGAGCGACTGTGCGGTGAAGAAGTTGGTGGGATTGTCCAGTGCCGAGTTGACGCTCTTGCCGGTCGACAGACGGTTCTGCGTGGTGGCGAGGAGGTCAGCGGTGGACTGGAGAGAGAGCAGGTTCTGACGAACCGATGCGGAAAGAACGATACCGGACATGACTCTGTTACCTTTCTGGTAAACGACGCTACTGTTACACGTCTGCTTGGATCGCGATGGACCCAGCGACGGCGGACCGTGCCGCCGAGACCTCTAACGAAACATGAAATGAAACCCGCGCTTTTGCCCGGTCACACGTGATTCGGCCTCGGAAGCGACGCGCCTAGCAGCACCACCGCGCCAATCCTGTCCTTGAAAGCATTGAGCTTTTTGGCGGGGATGGCTCAAATTTACAGCTCGTTAACTAGTTGCGAGCGAGAATCACGTCCTGATAGGCCGCAACGAACGCTCGGTTACGAAAGCGTTGATGGAGAACAGGAATGGCCCTCAAGGTCGAGCTCAAACCGCACGAACGCATCATCGTCGGCAATTCCGTGATCACCAACACGGACCAGCGGGCCCGCCTCCTGATCGATGGCGAGAACGTGCCGATCCTGCGCGAGCGCGACATCCTCACGCCGGAGACCGCCGACACACCCGCCAAGCTCGTCTATCTGGCGGTCCAGCTCATGTACATCTCCCCGGATCCGCAGACCCAGCACGGCACCTATTTCAACCTGGTGCGGGACATCGTCACCGCGGTGCCGAGCTCCTGGCCGATCATCGAAGGCATCAACAACAACATCCTGAACGGCGACCTCTATCGGGCGCTGAAGGAAGCCCGCAAGCTGATCGCCTATGAAGAGAAGCTGCGCAACCAGTTCGAGGCCACTCATCCCAAGGCGGCAGCCGACAAGGACGACGTCAGCACCGCCGCCTGATACAGGCGTTCGCGCCAACGACAACGGCCCCGGATCGCCTCCGGGGCCGTTGTCGTTTCAGACGTTCGTCAAGTTATTGCGCTACGAGCGGTGGCGCGTCGACCTCGATCACTCCGCCGCTCCGCTGTCCACCGAACTGCAGCACGGCTGCGATCAGCGCATCGATGTCCGCCTCCTCGGTGCGGTGATTGACGATCGCGGCGCGGATCGCGAACTTTCCGTCCAGTGTCGTGCTCGATGGCGCAGCGATGCCGGACTCCTGGACGTCGGCGACGATCTCGCGATTGACCGCATCGCCGCTGCGATAGCGGAAGCAGACGATGTTGAGATTGACCGGTGCCAGCAATTCCAGCCGTGGTTCGGCCAGCACACGCGCCTCCAGATATTTGGCGAGCGCGCAGCTTCGTGCGATTGCCCGGCCCAGCCGGTCGGTGCCGAACGTCTTCAGCGTGAACCACGTCTTCAGCGCACGAAAGCCGCGCGACAGATCAGGGCCGAGATCGCAGGGCCAGACCGCGCCCGCCGCAAGCCCCCTCGCCTCGCGGCTCAGATAGGCCGCCGGCTGCGCGAAGGCCTGCCGATGCTGCTCGCCGTCGCGCACCAGCAGGAAGCCAGCGTCATACGGCACCTGCCCCCATTTGTGGAAGTCGAGTGCGATTGAATCCGCAAGCTCGATGCCGCCGAGCAGCGGCGCAAGCTCCGGCGACAGGATTGCGAGCGCACCGAAAGCGCCGTCGACGTGAAACCAGATTCCTTCCTCGCGGCACAACGCAGCGATCGCCCTGAGGTCGTCGATCGCCCCGATATCGACCGTACCGGCGGATGCGACCACTAGGAAAGGCTTGAAGCCGACCTCGCGATCGACGGCGATCTGTGCGCGCAATGCGGCAACGTCGATGCGATGATCGGCATCGACTGCGATCTTGCGCAGTGCATCGGTGCCGAGCCCGGCAATGTCCATCGCCCTCGAGATGCAGCCATGCGCTGCCTGCGACGTATAGGCCGTGAGCAGCGCACCGTCATTGCCGATGCCGTGCTGCCGCGCCAGCGTGCCGAGCGCGGTGGTGCGTGCCACCAGCACGGCCATCAGATTGGCCATCGACGTGCCCGTGACGAAGATGCCGCTTGCGCTCTCGGGAAAGAGGAACAGGCGGCTTATCCAGTCGACGATCTGGCGCTCCACCTCGATCGGCATGTGGTCGCGTCCGCCGAGATTGGCGTTGAGGCCGGCGGCGAGCATCTCTGCGAGCATGCCGACGACGGTGCCGCCGCCATGCACCCAGCCCATGAAGCCGGGATGGACGTTGCCGGTCGCATAGGGCGCAACATGCTCGGAGAATTCGCGATAGACCTCCGCGAGGTCGCTCGCCTCGCGCGGCACGTCCGCCCTGAAGGCCGCGCGCACGTCATCGGGAATCGGCCGCCAGACGGGGCGCGCCCGAACGTTGGCAATGCCGTCGATCGTCTCGTCCAGCATGCGGTGGGCCAGCGCGCGAAACTCGCTCCAGTCCTGCGGATCTAGCGGGGTATTC
This sequence comes from Bradyrhizobium sp. BRP20, assembly GCF_020194215.1. Classification (NCBI taxonomy): domain Bacteria; kingdom Pseudomonadati; phylum Pseudomonadota; class Alphaproteobacteria; order Hyphomicrobiales; family Nitrobacteraceae; genus Bradyrhizobium; species Bradyrhizobium sp. BRP20. Next base: position 2,769 of record NZ_JADYVY010000011.1, read on the forward strand.
GCGACGGAGCTTTGCGTATTGCGGATGATCTCGTTCATGCTGCGCTCTCCGCGCCCGTCTTCGCATGCCGCAACAGCATCGCCGTGAACGCGGAAAAGATCTTGCGCATCTGCGGCGGCTTGTACGGAAACACGACCGGCGAATCCATGTTGTGCACGACGGCGGTGTTGTCGGCCTCGAACACAAGAAGCTCGCCGTTCGCGTTCTCGGCGCAATCGACGATGAAATAATCGAGGCCGACGCGCCGGCTCATCTCTTCGATCGCGTTTCTGTGGCGCTCGCCGAAAGCATGATCGAAGTCGCGCATGAAGACGGCTTCTTCGGCCCGCTTCTCCTCGCTGAAGGCCATGTAGGCGTTGAGATACCAGATGTCCCAACGGTCGGCGATCGCCATGTGGCACGCGTACGGCTTGCCGTCGACCATGGCGAGGCGATATTTGCGGTAGAGCCCGTCGGGGCTCACATAATCGACGAAGCGTGCGACGAAGAAGTCCTGCTCTTTCCGTTCGGCGAGATAGGCCGCCAGAGCCGCCGCATCGTCGAGCTTCGCGAGCCCGACGCCGGCATGCGAGCCGCGCGGCCGTGCGATCATCGGAAAGTGCAATTCGCCTGCGATGTCCTCGCATGCGATCCGCGCCTGCGCGAGGTCCGACAATTGCGCGCGCGTTGCGTGGATGGTCGCGGGAATGTCGAGGCCGGGCACATCCGTCAGCAGCCGATACAGCTTGTCACGATCGAGATTGCCGATGCGATCGGGGCGATTGAGCAGCGGCCGCGGCCAGTGCGGCGCGGCCTCATCGATCAGCGCGAGCGCCTCACGGCATTCCTCGGAATCGGACGCGACCACGATGGCCACGTCGTGCTCCGGCAAGGTCTCGGGCAACCCGACGCCCCTGATCACATAGAGCGTCAACAGCTCGACATCGGAGCCTTCGAGCAGGAAATCGATCGGCGTGTTGCCGCCCATGTCGATGTCGGCTGCAAGCGCGAGCAGGCGCAAGCCCGGCTTCGGGCCTGCGCCGGGCGTTCGGAACAATTGATGGAAGGCCAGCACCTCGGACTGGATCGCAAGCCCCCGATCCTTGTCACCCAGCAGCTGGGTGATCAACGACAGGTCCAGCCCCTCACCCGCCAGCGCGGTCCCCGCCGCGATGCGCGCGACGAGATGATCGCGCAACGGATGCAGATCGACGCCTTCGAAGGCCCGGCGCGTCAGCTGCGCAAAGCCGATGCGGTCGGCATAGTTCGCCGCGGTCAGGCCGATCGGCGCGGAAACCGGATGCTGCATCTCACACCTCGAACGCGGACTTTACCGGCACGGCCGCCGCTGCGCCACCGGCGAGCAGCAGCTCGATCTTCACCAGGACGTGGGCGATCTGGTCGAGAAGGTGCTGCACGTTGCGCTGCGCCTCCGCCCTGTCCGGCGACCAGGCCTCAGTCACGAGCCGCGCGCCGACGCAGAAGCGCAGCACGGCCTGCGGCGTCTCGCCCTGCCGCTCCAGCCGCACCGGCTGGCCGATCAGGCAGCGCTGCGCGGCGACCTGACGGTCCTCCGTGCTGCCGTTGATCTCTTGGCTGACGTCACGCGCCAACGCGCGATGAACAGAAGCGGTCTCGGCAACACAAACCGGCTTGCCGTCGCGCAGCAGCGTGAACGGAAAGATGGTCGATTGCGCGAATTCCTCGTCGTCGATGCCGGCCACGTGGGTCGCGGCCGAAACAGCGTGCAACGACGGCGACAATGCGATCATGCTGTCGATGCCGGCAGCGAGCTCGGCGAGCATCTTGGCGCGGAAGGCCCCGGGCACGCCGTAGTAACTGCCGATCTCGGCCAGCGCCGCCTCCCAGCGCAGCCATTGACCGAAATTCGGACGGCGCTCGAAGCGCGAACGCAGCGCCGTCCAGGCCATCGGCCAATCGCAGCGGCCGGCGTAGTCACGGATTCCAGATGCGATCCCCTCGACGCGATCGAGCGACCGCGACAGGCCATTCGGCACCAGCAGTGCGCCGCTGAAGGCAGGTCCGCCGAAGAATTTGGAGCCGGTGATCAGCACCATATAGCCGCGGTCGAGATAGGAGCGCAGCCGGCGGCGGCCGAGCCGGGCCTGGCAGGCGTCGACGACGATCTGGACCTTGCGCGGCCAGCGCCGCGCGATCTCGTCGAGGCAGGCCGCGCTCGGCGCACGCCATCCGAGCTTCGAGGAATCCATGATCTGGAGCAGCACGGGCGCGCCTTGCGCGATCGTGGCCTCGACCGCATGCAGCACCGCTTCATCGGCATCCGTGCGCATCGCGATCCCGGTCCCCGGCGCGCGCAACGGCAGCGAGATGCTGGCGCCGGCCAGCCCCGCGACCGCGCCGTCCTTGCGAACCGCAAAGCCGCTCGCGGTCAGGGTGCTGAAATGATGTCCACGCGCGGTATGGGCCGTGCCGCTGCCGGTCTGGTCGGCGCCGACCACGATCGTCACCGGCCGCGCGCCGAGCATCGTGCGCGCCAGGAACAGGGCATGGAGCTGGGAGTCCGTGCCGGACGGCGAGAACACCACGTCGACGCGCGGCGAGAGCTGGAGATGACCGCGCAGCTCGTCGCGCATATCTTCGCAGCGTGCATCGAAAGCGAGCTCGACCTCGTCGAGCAGGCACTTGTGCATCAGCTCTTCACGCGCCAGCGCGGCGCGGTCATAGGCCGCCTGCGAGATCGTCGAGGCGGTCGAGGAGGCGAAATTCCACACCTCCGGCTCCGGCGAAGCCGGGCAGCCATAGGCGTTGGCGCGGCCGGTGGGATCGAGCGCCAGGCGCGGATCTCCGCCGGAAACGAGCAGCGTGTCGAGCGGCGTGAAGAGGTCGCGCAGGCGATAACGCGAGCCGCCGTCGGCGGCGCGTTGCATCTCGGGCCGAGGGGATGGGCCGCCGCTCATCCCGAAAGGCTCACGCCGCGGCATCGGCCGCCGCTGCAGGCACGGCTGCGAATTGCGAGGCGATGTCGCCGTGGAACACCGACGGCCCGACGTGGTCGAGCGGGCTCTGAATGTCGGCCCAGATCTCGCCGCCGATATCGGTCCAGCGCTTGCAGAAGGCGAAGTCCTCGGACAGATAGGTGCCGGTCGCCGGATCGATCATGCATTCGAACAGCGCGAACCGGTTCCGGCTCGCCGCCAGCGCATCATGGGAATGTTCGCGGAAGAACTGGAGGTTCGCGTAGTCGGGGTGGCGGCACATCGCCTCCAGCACGTGACGCCGGATCATCAGGAAGCCGGTGCCTGCATAGCGCACGCGGGTGAATCCGTTGACCACCACGATGCGGTCGGGGTCCTCGATCTCGAGCACGTAGTCGAGCGAGGCGGCCGGCACGTCGGCCCGCCCCGACTGGATCGCCCGCGCTGCCTTGTCCCAGTTGACCCGCTTGATCGGATAGCAGCCGGCGACGACGTCCGCGCCGCATTCGATCAGGCGGAACACCTGCTCCGGCTTGAAGCCGATATCGGCATCGATGAACAGGAAATGCGTCGCCTTCGGATCGTCCAGGAACATCGCGGCCAGGTTGGCCCGCGCACGTGTGATCAGCGCGTCGCCGTCGCGCAAGAGAACCTTGAGCTCGAGATTGGACATGCCGTGCACGGCCCGCTGCAACGCGAAGATCGAGCTCGCATAGATGCTCGACACCTGCCCGCCGAAGCAAGGCGTCGCCACCACCAGCTGCAACTTGTCCGACATCGACCGCTCCGCCCCCGCTTGCAATCCTCACCAAGAGGTAAACAGGCATGGTTAACGGCGTCTTAACGCTTCCTTACAGGAACTTGACGAGCGAGAGCTGCGCCAGGTTCGACGTCACCTGGTAGGACGCCTGCAAGGCGTTCTGCAGCGCCAGGATCTCGCTCGCGACCTGGTCGGGCGAAGCCGATTCCGCCTGGTCAATGATGGTCTGGAGCTGCGCCTTGGCCTGGGTCTGGCGCGTGCTCGCGTCCTTCATCGTGTTCTGGGCCATCGCGATGTCGGTCTGGATGTCCTCGATGCGCTGCTGTCCGGGCTGCTGGGTCAGCGCCTGGGTCACCCGCAGGCTCAGCGCCGAGACCTGCCCGCCCGAATATTGCCCGGTCGGCGAGGTCGAGAAGGTGCCGAACACCGCGATCGCCTGCAATTGGCGGCGGATCGCATCCTCGTTCGCCTGGGCGCCGTACTGCACCGTCACGGCATCGTCGACCCGCGCCATGGCCGTCGAGCGCGGCGAGCCCGGCCCGTCATTGCCAAGGTACCACTTCACGGAGGTGGCCGAGCCGTTCACCAGCGTGGTCGCCGAGCTCGCAGGCGAGGAGCCGACGCGCAGCGGCGGCTGCGTGGCGGTCACCGGCGTCGAGCTGAACCCGAGCGCGCTCAGCGCGCCGGTGTTCGACGTCGTGATGTTGAGGCTCGCCGCATCGTCGGTGTTGATCGTGATCGAGCCGCCATGGACCGTCGAAGGCTTCGAGCTCCCGGTGATCGCGTCGACTTTGCTCAGCAGGGTCTGGATGCTGTCGGTGACATTGAGCTGGTTGCCGGTCGCGCCCGAGGCCACGAAGGTCAGCGTGGTCCCTTTGACGGTGATGGTATCGCCCGCGACGAAGCCCGGCGAGATCGAGTCCGAGGGGCTCGCGCCCGACAGCGCCGTCGCGCCGGTGACCGGGGCCGCCGGCGCCGCCTGGTTGTTGACGGGGGTGCCGATCGCGGAGCTCGCGGTGTTGAAGAAGTTGTCGCCCGCAACGATCGCCGATGCCGCCACCAGCGAGGTGTTGGCGAGCTTCTGAATCGCGGTGTTCAGCGCCGTGTTGAGATTCGCAGCGGTATTGTTCGGGTTGACGGGCGTGCTCGCATCGATCGCGAAGCTGCCGAGCGGCGTCGGCGTCGCCGAGGACGCCGTCAGGTCGATCTGCTCGGTCGTGCCGTCCGGCAGGGTGAACTGAATGCTGAGCTTGTCGCCGTTGTTCGGATTGACGCCGTTGAGATCGACCGAGAATGACACCGGCGAGCCGCTCGGGCCGGTGACGGTCGCCCCGGTCAGCGTCGAGGACACCGCCTTGATCTTGAGGCCGAACGGCGATCCGGCGACGTCCTCCGACACCTGCACGGAGCTCGCCGTCGGCTGCGTCTGCACCAGGCGGCCCATGCCGCTGGCCCCTAAGTCCGCGGCCTGGCGCTCGGCCATGACGGTCTTGAAGCCGGCCTGCGTCGTGGTGCCGTTGATGATGTCGCCGGCATCGGCGACCGACTGGGTATTGACGGCCGTTCCGGAGAACAGATAGCGGCTGCCGGTCTGCGTGTTGAGGACACCGACCATCGAGCCGAACTGGGCGGCGGCGGTGTTCTGGGCAATCGTCTGGCCGTTGACGTTGAGGTCCTGCGCGGTAGAGGCCGAGCCGGTCTGCACCGTGCTGCGGATCTTGGTCAGCGATTGCAGCGCGGTGTTGGCGAGGTTGATGCTGACATTGACGTTGGTGATCGTGTCGGTATAGCCGGCGATGTTGGAGAGCTGCGCGCGGCCGGCGATCGCAAAGCCCTCGTTCGTCCCCATGCCGGAATAGTTCTGCGACAGCTTGCCGGTCGCAAGCTGCGTCGACAAGTCGGTGAGCTGCTGATTGATGTTGCGGATCTGCGCGCCGAGGATCGACGAAGAATAGTTGATGCTGCTGATCGCCATCTTTCGAAGCCCTGTTACTGTTTACAATTGAGCCTGGATCAACGTGTTCATCATGGTCTGCACCACCGACATGACATGGGCGTTGGCGGCATAGGCATTCTGAAGCTGGATCAGGTTCGACATCTCCGAGTCCAGGTTGACCTTGGAGGTCGAGTCGAACTTGGCCTGGAGCGTCGAGACCACGACGCTCTGGCCTTGCTGAAGCTGGGTCGCCTGGGTCGCGGCGTTGGCCTGCACGCTCAGGAACTGCTGGAGAAAGTTCGAGACGCTGCCGGTGAAGGGCTGGCTAGCCGAGCCGAGGCCGCTCTGCGGCGAATAGGAAAACACTGCACTGGTGAGCTGCGAGTAGAGATAGTCCGAACGCGTGGTGTCGCCTGCGGGCGTCACCGGCGAGGTATTGTAGACCGACATCCGGGTCGGATCGGTCACGAGCTGCGTGTTCACGGCGATGCGCCCGGCAAGACCGGTCATCTGCGAGCCCGACGCCGTGATCGCGCCGGTGTAGAGCGCCTGCCCGCCGTCGGTGAACAGCGGCAGCTGCGGATTGCCCGAGGTCAACGATGAAATCGTCTTGGTGGTCGAGGCCGAACCGACCTTGGCAAGCCCGGTGTTGTCGTCGGTCACCCGCAGCGTCGTGGCGGTCGCCGGCGACGGGGCGGCGGAGAACGACAGATGCGTGCCCGACAGCGCGGTGTTCAGCGCAGAGGCGATCGCGCCCATGCCGCCAGCGAAGTCGACGCCGATTCGCATCGGGTTGGCGTTGGTCGCGTTCTGGAGCGGCAGCGCGGCTGGGTCGGTCACGTTGACGAGCGTGATCTGGCGCTGCGTGTTGGTCGCCGTGTCCGTATAGGTGATGTTGACCGTGTTGCCCGGCAGCGCACCGGCGAGCTCGAGATCGAAGCCGGCCGGCGGGCCGGTGACCGTACTGCCCGCCGTGGTCTTATCGGACAGCGCGCTCGCCATCGTGGCGGCGAGCTGGTCGATCTGGTTCTGCGCCTGCACCAAAATGTCGTCGCGCAGCTTCAGGTCGGCCGCGATCTGGCCGGACGACACCACGTTGTTGGCGACGACGTCGACTTGCGAACCGTTCGGCAGCTTGATGTTGAACGCGCCGACGCCGGACTTGGCCGGGTCGATGTTGTAGAGCGACGTTGCCGACAGCGCGCCGGCGGAGGCAAAGGAGAATTCGGAGGCGAGCCCGGCGCCGACCAGCTGAATGCCGGTCGTGGTGTAGATGTTGGCCTGGTTCGAATTGTCGGTGGTGACGCGGATGTCGACATATTTCGACAGCGTGTTGATGGCTTGGTCGCGCTGGTCCATCAGCGTTGCAGCCGAAGGATCGTTGGCCGACAGGCCCTGGAGCCTGGTGTTGATGTCGGCGATCTGCTTCATGGCCGCATTGGCGGCCTGCGCCGAATTGCCGAGATCCTGTTCGACGTTGGAGCGCAGCGACTGGATGCCCTTGGTGGTGACGTTGAGCTGCGTCGCGAGCGCCTGGGCCGCCCCGAGCGCGACGGTCTGCGCCGACGACGCACCCGAGCTGGTCGACAGCGCCTGCAGCGCCGTGGTGAACTTGTTCAGCGCGCTTTCGAGCGTGCCGGAATTGCCGGGCGTGCCGTAGACATTCTGAAGCTGCTTCAGGATATTGGCCATCTGGTCGGCGTAGCCGCCGCCGCCGGTCTCGGTCCGTAGCTGGTTCTGCACGTAGGTGTCGAGCAGGCGGCTGACGCCGGTCGTCATCGCCGTCGCGCCGAACTCGCCGGTGGTGACCTCGATCTGGTTCGGCGTCTGGACGACGTAACCCGGCGTCTGCGCATTGGCGACGTTCGAGGAGACGATCGAGAGCGCGGCCTGGTTGGCACGCAGACCGCTCATCGCACTGGCGAGGGCTGAACTCAAACCCATATCACTGGCCCGCCTTTGTTACGTCACGCGCCGATCAGCGCAACACGTTGAGGAGATCCTGCACCATCGAGTTTGCCGTCGTGATCACCTTGGTGTTGGCCGAATAGGCCTGCTGGGTCACGATCAGCTTGGTGAATTCGTCGGCGATGTCGGTGTTGGATCCCTCCAGCGACGAGCCGCTGATGGTGCCCGAAGCGCCGTCGATGGCGTCACCCGATTGTTCGGTCGCGGCATAGGCGCCGCCGTCCATCGCCTTCAGATAATTGGTGCCGTTGAAATGCGACAGCTGCACCTGCGCGAGGTTGAGGTTCTGGCCGTTGGAGAAGGTGCCGACCACCACGCCGTTGTTGTTGACGGCGACCGATCGGAGCTGACCGGCGGCGTAGCCGTTCTGGGTGATGGTGTTGATCGTCACCGCGCCGCTGGTGCTGGCATATTGCGTCAGGCCTCCGGAGGAGATGTTGAAGGCGACGGAGCCAAGCGACTGGCCGCTGACGGTGACGTTGTTGATGGTGATGCCCGAGCCGCTCGGCGAGGTCAGCGAGCCGTCGGCGGCAAAGGTGAAGGTCTGGCCGGTATTGACCCATCCGACCGTCGTGCCGGTCGCGTTCGGGTCGGTCTGGTAGAACAGGTTCCAGCTGTCGGAATGACCCGCGCCCAGCGAGGCACTGTCGGTCTTGGCCCAGCGCAATTGCAGGTTCACCGGCGTACCGGCGGCGTTGTAGGCGGTCACCGCGCCGCCGCTGATCGATTCCTTGGTGAAGGTGGCGATGTCGTTGCCGATCACGCCGCCGGTGCCGGCCGTGCCGCCACCCTCGCGATTCCTGGTGATGGTCGAGGTGAAGCCGAGCGCGGAGAAGGCCGCGCTGTTGGAGCTGGAGACCGTCAGGTTGGAGACGGTGCCGGTGTTCAGCGTGATCACGCCGCCGCTGCTGACCGACGATCCCGAGGCGCCGGAGAGCGCATCGATCTTGCCGAGCAGGGTCGTGACGTTGTCGGTGACGTTGATCTGGTTCGCACCCGAGGCGCCCGAGGCCATGAAGGTCAGTGTCTGACCGTTGACGGTGATGGTGTCGCCGGGGGAAAAGCCCGACGTGAGCACCTGGGCACCGCCGGCGGTGGCCGAGCCGCTCAGCACCGTCGCGCCGGAGATTGCAGGCGAGGACAGCACGTTGCCGCCACGCGTCACGCTGCTGATGCCGAGCGCGGTGGCGGCCGTGCCGCTGCCGATCGCGACGTCGGTGCCGGTGCCGGTCGCGATCTGGATATTGCCGCTGACCGAGAGCGAAGCGGTGACGCCGGCACCGCCGGCCGTCTGGATCGCGTTCAGGATGTCGGCCACCGTCGCCGTCGTGCCCGCACCGAGACCGATCGTGGTGTTGCTGCCGACGGTCGAGACCGTGGTGCCGCCGTTGAAGGTGATGGTGTTGCCGTTGATTGTCAGCGTCTGGCCGCTCAGCGCGGTGAGGATGCTGGAGGCCAGATGCGTGCCGGCGGTATTGTCGAGCGACGTGGTCGTCGAGGCGACCGCCGAAGAATTGTTCTGGAGCGCAACCGTGCCGGTGGCCGTCGTTGACGAATAAGCCGAGCGGATGTTGCCGGTTGCGGCCGCGCCCGAGACGGTCGCGTTGGCATAGGGCGCCGGCGGCGTGCCGACCGGCAGCGGGTTGGCGGCGAAATCGGACGGGTTCAGGCCGCCGGCGGCGAGCAAGGTGCCGGTCGATGCCGTGGTTTTCGCCACCGTGTTGGGCTGGGTCGGCAGGTTCGCCGCGTACTGGATCGAGGTCGTCGCCTGCGCCGGAATGAAGTTGTTCTGGAATTGCAGGACGTTCGCCACGCTGCCGGTCGGGTTGCCGGTCTTCGGGTCGACGGTGACGCCCATCAAATAATAGCCGGCGCCGTTGACCAGGTTGCCGTTGGCATTGAGCTGGAAGTCGCCGCGCCGCGTATAGTAGGTCACCCCGGTGAAGACAGGCACGTTGTCAACGACGCCGCTCGCCTTCTGGATCGAGAAGAAGCCGTCGCCGGTGATCGCCATGTTGGTGGCGACGCTGGAGGACGAGATCGTGCCCTGCGTCGTGATGGTAGCCTTGGCGTTGGCCTGCACGCCGCCTGCCACCTGCTTGCTCGGGACCGAGGAGTCCGGAATGAGGTCGACGAAGCTGGTGCCGATGCCCTTGTAACCGGTGGTGGATGAGTTCGCGATGTTGCCGGAAATGTTCTGCAGCGCGAAGGACTGCGCCTGCAGGCCACCCACCGAGGTGTTCATTGCATCGAAGATACCCATAACTTTGTCTCCAAATCCGATCTCGGCGGCCGGTCGACCATGGCCGCAATCGGAAAGAGACGTCGCAAGGCCTATGCCAACACGGATATCTTCAGGAAATCAATGACTTAATGAAAAAGCCCCGGTCTCACGACCGGGGCACATTTGCCGGGACCGGCAACAATTGCCGGGGCATCCTGTCGTTAGAGGGCGGTGCGAAGCATCGAATCCAAGTGCGCAATTGCGCACCTGAGAACCTCGAGATTCCCGGTTCGGCCCTGCGGACCGCCCCGGAATGACAGGGAGAAAGATCCTACGTCGCCGACGCCGCCGCGGGGTGGAAGACCAAGCCGAAACCGTCGATGCAATAGCGCAATCCGGTTGGCTTCGGGCCGTCGTCGAAGACATGGCCGAGATGGCCGCCGCAGCGCCGGCAATGCACCTCGGTGCGGACCATGCCGTAGCTGCGGTCCTCGGTCTTGCCGACATTGCCTTCGATCGGCGCATAGAAGCTCGGCCAGCCCGTGCCGCTCTCGAACTTGGTCTCCGACGTAAACAGCGGCAGGTCGCAGCCGGCGCAGGCGAAGATGCCCTTGCGCTTCTCCTTCAGCAGCGGGCTGGAGCCGGGCCGCTCGGTGCCGTGATTGCGCAGGATCTCATATTGCTGCGGCGTGAGCTGGGCGCGCCATTCGGCTTCCGTCTTGGTGATCTCGAACTTTTGCGCGGCCTTCTCGCCGGCCTCGGCAGGTGTTCCTCTCAGCCAGCGCAAGGCGGAAAGGCCGAACAGGCCGGCGACAGTCGTGAGCAGGATGCGGCGGTCAAGCATGTCATTCTCCGTGCGCGGGAAGTCCACGCCCTGAGATACGGGCTTCTGCCGGCCGAAGTTACACGTCGGAGCGGAATTTCGCTCAACTTATTGCGAGACGCGGTCCTCGTGCACGACCGGTTCCGCAGCGCCGACCGCGGCTTTCGGCGGTGGCGCCGGCCGGGGTCGCACGCCGGGCGGCGCTCGGCGCGGACCGGTGCCGGCGGCGCGGTTGGCTTCGGCGAGGCGGGCCTCGCGTTGCCTGTCCTTGACCCTCGCGCGCTCGCGATAGCGGGCGAGCGCACCTGCGGCGGCGGAGCTCGCCCTGCCCCAGATCCCGACCAGCTGGCCGGCGACGCGCCCCGTGGCGCCGCCCGCCCAGACCAGTTCGAACGGCGAGAACAGCTTCCAGCGCTCATCGCCCCGCAAAATGCTGCGCGCGATCATCTGTCCGGCCATGGCGGAGGTGTTCATGCCCTGGCGGCCGAACCCGCTCGCCACCCACAAGCCTTTGCGCAGCTGGCCGATCTGCGGCATGCCGTGCACGGTCTGGCCGGTGGCGCCGCCGAAGATGTCGGTGATATCGACATTGCCGAGCTCGGGAAAGATCGTCCGGATCCGCCGCTTGATGGCGCCGGCGAAGCGCTGCGGACGCGCGGCCCAGGTGGTCTCCGGGCTCTCCCACATCAGCCGGTCGCCGTCGACAAGCCGGAAATGATCGACACCGTCGGAATCCATCACCGATCCCTTGAAGGCGATGATCTCGTGCAGGCGCTCGCCGAGCGGCGCGGTCACGCCGGCATAGCGCCAGACCGGCAGCAACGTCTCCGACAGGCGCTTGGAGGGGGCGCCGAGATGAATGTTGCCGGCGAGCACGATGTGGCTCGCCCGCAGCCGCGCCGAGGGCGTGACGATGCGCTTGCGGATGCCGGAATGATCGATGCTGACGACCGGCGTGTCCTCGAAGATGCGGGCGCCTGCCCGCCGTGCCAGCGCCGCAAGGCCGTGCACGTATTTCCGGCCGTCGACCTGGAACGCTTTCGGATAATACACGCCGTGGAAGTAATGATCGGTCTTGAGCGCCTCGCGCACGCGATCGACCTGCCAGCCTTCGACCTCGGTATCGAAATCCTCGTTCAGCATCTGCAGCTGGCTGATCAGCCGGTCGCCGGCATCGACGTTGGAGACCTCCAGCACGCCGTCGCTGACGCCGATCCCCGGCATGCTCTCTTCGCTGGCGTTGGCCCGGACGAACTCGGCGCCCTGCTTCGACAGGGTCCACAATTCGCGGGCGTCCTCCAAGCCGATGCGCTCGATCAGGTCCGTGAGCGGCAGCGCAAAGCCCGGCATCACGGTGCCGAGCTGGTTGCCGGAGGCGTTCCAGCCGATATGCCGACCCTCGAGCACCGCGACGCTGGCCCCGAGCCGGGCCCCCTCCAGCGCCACGGTAAGCCCGGCCAGGCCCGCCCCGATCACACAAATGTCGGCATCGAGATCGAACGACAGCCGCACGCGGTCGCGAAAGCCGGCTTCTTCCTGGGACACGCTTGTGAAAGTCTCGCTCATGCAGTTTTCTTAGAGGACTGTGCGGGCCCTTGTCACCTTGTCCTCAACCGGCGCCTGTAGATTATCCTGGACGTGGAACGATTCGAGAATGCCATGCGCCGTTTGATGCTGCTGCGTCACGCCAAGACCGAGACCGACGCACCGAGCGGCCGTGACCAGGACCGCCGGCTCGACGACCGCGGCCACAAGGATGCCGCGCGGATGGGAGACTGGATCGCGGCCCATCCGCCCTTCCCCGATACCGTATTGGTCTCCCACGCCGTGCGGGCCCGTCAGACCTGGGACATCGCCTGGGAGGCGATGAAGGACCGCGTCCCGGCGCCGCAGGTCGAGGTCCTGCCGGAACTCTATGGCGCCGATCCCGCGCAGATCCTGGACACCATTCGCACCGCAACCGCCCCGGCCGATCCGAAGCGGCTGCTGCTGATCGGCCACAATCCCGGCATGCACGAGGTCGCGCTCATGCTGATCGGCGGCGGCGATCCCGATGGCGCCAAGACCCTCGGCGACAACCTGCCCACAGCGGGGCTTGCGATCTTCGACTTTGACGTCAAGGATTGGGATGACGTGGCCTACCGCCGCGGCAAGCTGGTGCTGTTCGTCAGCCCCAAGCTGCTTCGATCGGGCTAGACGCGCGGGCGCCGTCTCGACCGGTTGGTTCAGCCTGGTTCACAGGGAGGCGCAGATGTTCAAGTCCATCCTCGTGCCCATCGATCTCGCCGACACCGATCTCGCCAAGCCGGCGATCGCGACCGCGGCGACTTTGTCGCAGACCTGGAGCGGCACCGTGCGCCTGCTCAACGTGCTGCCGATGACGCCGGTGATGCTGGCCGAGTACGTCCCGGCCGATTTCGACGAGCAGCAGCGCCAGACCTCGGAAGAGGCCCTCGCCATCGTCGCGCGCGAATCCGGCATCGAGCCGTCCCGCATCTCCAGCGTGGTGCGCCAGGGCGGCATCTATCACGAGATCCTGGAGGAAGCCGTGCACGTGAAGGCCGATTTGATCGTGATGACCTCGCATCGGCCGGCGATGCGCACCTATTTCCTCGGCTCCAATGCCGGCCACGTCGTGCGCTACGCCAAGTGCTCGGTGCTGGTGGTGAGGCATTGAAGGGCAGCAGACTCCGTCATTGCGAGCGAAGCGAAGCAATCCAGACTCTTTCCGCGGCAACAGCCTGGATTGCTTCGCTGCGCTCGCAATGACGTAGAGGCAGCTGCGTGCCACACTCGCGCTTCCGTGCCCCGGACGCTGCGCAGCACGAAGTGATGCGCTGCAGAGCCGAGGCCCATGCGTCAGCGAGTGCGATCCGCTGGATCCCGGCTCTGCGCAGCAGTGTTTCACGCTGCAGCGCGTCCGGGACACGCGAGTATCACAGATACCGCGACAGCTCGGTCTTGAACTGTCCGTACACGGCATCCTCGATCTGGCTGCGCGTGATGCCGATGTCGCGCAGGGCACGGTCGTCGAGCTCGTTCAGGGTCTTGACGGCGGAGCGGCGCTCCAGGCGGTCGAACAGCGCGGTGAGGCGCAGGGCTAGGGCACTGAAAACCGATGAGGATGGGCGTAAGGTCCGCCCGGCAGTTTGCGAGATCGTGGTCATTCTTCTTCTCCGGCCTATCGTCCCGCGCGGCGAAGCAGGTGCCGTTGGCGCGGACGCTTGTTGGCGCCTGCACCTCATTTGCCGTCGGATTGCTCTCGCTCTCCTCGGCCCATCGCGGAACTTGATGGAACTTAAATGCTCCAGTACACTCCTCGGAGCAAGCAAAACATTGCTCTCGGTGCAATATGTCCAAGTTCGAGTACGTGAAGCTCGCCGATGCCATTGCGGCCGATATCACTAACGGCACGTTAAGACCCGGCGACCGGCTGCCGCCGCAGCGCAATTTTGCCTATGACCGTGGCATCGCGGTCTCGACCGCGAGCCGGGTTTATACGGAATTGCTCCGCCGCGGCCTCGTGGTCGGCGAGGTCGGGCGCGGCACGTTCATCTCCGGCGACGTCAGGCGTGAAGTCGAGACCATGCGCGAGCCGGCCGACGCGCGCATCAATCTCGAGGTCAATTACCCGCTATTGCCGCAGCAATGGGCGATGATCGCCAAGAGCCTCGCGGGGCTCGAGCGCATCGACGCGCTGGAATCCGCGCTGCGCGTTTCGACCAGCACCGGCACCAAGAGCGCCCGCGTTGCCGCCGCTGCCTATCTCGCACGCAAGGATTTTTCGCCGCAGCCCGAGCAGATCTTCTTCACCGCCAACGGCAAGCAATCGCTCGCGGCCGCGCTTGCCGCGCTGGTGCCCACCGGCGGCCGCTGCGGCGTCGAGGCGCTGACCTACCCTTACGTCAAGAGCATCGCCGCGCGGCTCGGTGTGACGCTGGTCCCGATCCCCATGGACGAGTTCGGCGCGCGGCCCGACGCCATCCAGAAGGCCCATCGCGAGGCGCATCTGTCGGCGCTGTATCTGCAGCCCATCATCCAGAACCCGCTCGGCGTCACCATGAACGCGACGCGGCGCGCCGACATCATGCGCGTCGCCGAGAAGCTCGATCTCACCATCATCGAGGACGCCGTCTACGGCTTCCTCGCCGACGACACGCCACTGGCGGCGCTCGGGCCCCACCGCTGCATCGTGCTCGACAGCCTGTCCAAGAAGGTCGCACCGGGGCTCGCGCTCGGCATCCTCGTCGCGCCGCCGCATCTGCGCGAGAGTGTGATGAGCGCGGTGCGGACCGGCGGCTGGATCGCCTCCGGCCATGCGCTCGCGGCCGGGCAGCGGCTGATGGCCGACGGCACCGTCGCCGAGCTGACCCGGCTGAAACGCATCGATGCCGCGCGCCGACAGCAGACCGCCGCTAGGCTGCTCTCCGGCTACCAGCTCGCCGCCGATCCGCGCTCCTATCATCTCTGGCTGACGCTGCCACCGCACTGGCGCTCGCAGACCTTCGTCGCCGCAGCAGCAAGGCGCGGCATCGCGCTGACGCCGTCCTCGACCTTTGCGATCGCGCACGGTCACGCGCCGAACGCGGTGCGGCTCGCGCTGGCCCCGCCCTCGCCCGAGCAGCTCGATTCCGGCCTGCGCACCATCGTCTCGCTGCTCGGCACCAAGGAGGACGATTTCGATTCGACGGAGTAGGGCTCAGACTTCCGACCAGTCCGCGATAAAGCCCCTCGCCTTGCAAGGCTCGATCTTGTCCCATTCGTGCAGCATGCGGCGGCGAAATTCGGCGTCGGTATGCCAGAGCGCACGTGGTGTCGTGAAACTGTCGACGGTGAGCAGCATCTTCTCGACCCCCGGCCAATGCCGATGCAGCGTCATCGGGTAGCGCCGCGCGGTCCAGGTGTTGCCGAGACAGATCACGCTGCGGATATTCTGCAGCCCGATGGCCGCATCGATGATCGGAAGCGAGAAGATGACGTTCTCGCCGGTGTTCATCGCGCGGTGCTCCTCGAGGATAAGGTCCGCCGGAACGCCCGCGGCAACCATCGCGGCCTTGATAATGCTGCACTCGGATTGCTCCGAGCCCGGCGTCACACCGCCGCTGACAATCGACCGGCGAAACAGGCCCTCGCGCCACAGCCTTGCGGCGGTGTCGGCACGCAAGCCAGCGTCCTCGCGGGTGCCGAACACGAACAGCAAGTCGGCTGGCCGGAGCGGCGTCTCGATCAGATGCGTGCGGTTGATTCTGGCGATCTCGTCTGCCGTCGGCAGACGGGTGCTGCGATCCATGGCTGACATGACCACAAGGATGCGACGCAGACGGCGGGACGCGAAGTCACATTTGATTGCGGCCGATTGCACCTAGGGCAGCAGGGCCTTCGGCACGCGATCGAAACTGTAGCTCTGCGGCCGGTTGCGCCGCACGAAGCCGCCGACCTGCCAGGCGAACAGCGCGGCGAAGCCGAGGATGAACAGCACGCCCGCGAGCTCGCCGGTCAGAAGCGCGCGGATCAACAGCCCCGCCATTGCCACAGCGAGCACGGCCAGGAACACCAGCACCGCCGCATAGGTTTTGCGGCCGAGGCCCGCGGTCAATTCGGCGCGGCTGCCGGCTTTGGCCATCCGCGCATGCAGCTCGATCAGGAAATCGCGAAAACCGTTGTCCTGCGGCGCCATCAGCGCCGCGGTCTGCCAGCTCGTCGACAGGATCGCGATGCGGCCGCCGCCCGTGCGGCTGATATCGGCGCGGAAGCGGTGCTGCTGCATCGACACCGGGCGGAACGACAGCCGGATCGCCGAAATCTCGTCATAGCGCCACAGGCCGGAGCGGCCGGCGATGTGCCAGGACAGCCCCTGCTCCGTCAACTCGAAGCGATGCGCCGAGCCGATCAGCGAGGCCTTGTAGGCATAGCTCGTGGTCGAACCCGCTTCCGCTCCCGGCATGTCGTCAACGAACCCATGGGCGATCGCTTGGGCGATCGGCTTGCGCGATCGCCCCCGGCCATCCTACAAGCGAGGCATGGCTGAGACGACCTTTTTTCCGCGCCGCCTGATTCTCGGCGCCGCGATGATCTCCGGTGTGTTGCTGGCGCTCGCGGTGCACATGCTGGGCGCGCGCTACGGTCTCGATCTCGGCCGCCTCTGGCGCTCCGACACGCATGATTTCATTCCGGCGGGCGCCGCCATCGCTTGGTGGCTGATCGCCACCGTCGGCTTCTCCGGCGGCTATTTCACGGCGAGCCTGATGCAGAGCGCCGTCTCCGGACAGATCCCGCAGCGGATGCGGCAATTCCTGATCGCGGTCGGCGTGCTGCTGCTTGCGGGAGCGGGTCAGGCGGCGTCGGCGCCGAGCCCGATCCCGACCGTCTCGGGCGTGCTCGCCGGGCTTGCCGCCCTGTGTCTCGGCGCCGTGATGGCGTTCTGCGGCGCGCATTTTGCGCTGCGCCGAAGCTGACCTCTCAAGCCGACGCGCGCAGCCGCGGCCGTTCCAGCATGATCGCGACATCCGAGGCGGGCCGCGGCTTGCTGAACAGATAACCCTGCGCCTGGGTGCAGCCCTCGCGCCGGAGCAGCTCGAGCTGCGCGTCGTTCTCGACGCCCTCCGCCGTGGTGACGATGCCGAGGCTGCGGCCGAGGCCGGTCACGGCGCGAATGATTGCCATGGAATCCTCGCGCGTCGCCAGCTCCGACACGAAGGAACGGTCGATCTTGATTTTGTCGAACGGGAAGCTGCGCAGATAGCTCAGCGACGAATAGCCGGTGCCGAAATCATCGAGCGAGATCCGCACGCCCATGGCGCGCAGCTCGTGCAAGGTCGTCAGCGTCGCCTCGCTGTTCTGGAGCAGAACGGATTCGGTGATCTCGAGCTCGAGGCGGCGCGCACCAAGTCCCGAGGCGGCCAACGCCTCGGTCACACCCGCGATCAGGTTCGGGCTCTTGAACTGCACAGGCGACAAATTGACGGCGACATCGACATCGTCGGGCCAGGTGGCCGCGTCGGCACAGGCGGAGCGCAGCACGAACTCGCCGAGCTGAACGATGAGCCCGGTCTCCTCGGCCAGCGGGATGAAGCTGATGGGCGCGATCAGTCCGCGCTGCGGATGGTTCCAGCGTAGCAGCGCCTCGAAGGCGACGACGCGACCGCTGGCGACCTCGCGGATCGGCTGGTAATAGACCTCAAACTCGTCGCGTTGCAGCGCCGCGCGCAGATCCATTTCCAGAAGGCGCCGCGCCTGCGCACGCGCATCCATGCCGGTCTCGAAGAAGCGGTAGGTGCCGCGGCCATCCGCCTTGGCGCGATAGAGCGCAAGATCCGCGTTCTTGAGCAGCTCGTCCGGATTGCTACCGTCCTGCGGCGACAGCGAGATGCCGATCGAGACGCCGATCACGATCTGATGGTCGTCGATCTGGTAAGGCGCCGAGATCACCTCGACGAGGCGTCCGGCAAGCGATCGCGCGGCGATCTCCTCGGAGCGTCCGATCTGGACCACCGCGAACTCGTCGCCGCCGAGCCGCGCCACGGTGTCCTGTTCGCCGACGGTGGCCTCGAGCCTGCGGCCGACCTCCTTGAGCAGCGCATCGCCGATGGGATGGCCGAGCGAGTCGTTGATGTCCTTGAAGTGATCGAGATCGAGGCAAAGCACCGCGAGCTGGTCGCCCGACTTGGTCTGGCGCAGCCCCTGCTCGAGCTGTTCGTGGAACAGCACGCGGTTCGGCAGGCTGGTCAGCGCGTCATGTCGCGCCATGTGCGAGATCTTGGCCTGCGCCTCCAGCCATTCGGTGATGTCCTCGAAGGTCGCGACCCAGCCGCCGCCCTGCATCGGCTGGTTGACGACCCGGATGGAGCGGCCGAACCGGTTGACGACGTCGGTCGTGGTGCGGCCCTCGCGCGCGTCGGCGACGAGGCGGGCGAAGAATTCATCGGCGTCGCCCTGCCATTGGCCCTTGGCCTGCTCTTCCCTGAGCACGTCGACCAGCAAGCGGCCGGCGAGCGGCACGTCGGTTCGACGGAGCATCGCGGCATAGCGCTCGTTGAACAGGATGATCTTGCCTTCCGCGTCGAACATGCACAGCCCCTGCGACATGTTCTCCAGCGCGCTGTCGAGCACGATCTGCTGGCGGCCCAGTTCGCCTTTGGCGCGGCGGTCGAGCAGCGCGGCCACGAGCGCAATCGCGATGATCGCGACGGCGGCGCCGGCAGTCAGGAACGACAGCGAGGCCGGCGGGACCGAGAGCCCGCTGATCGCGATCGTCGGGTCCGGCGTCAACAGCACCGCGCCCATCGCGGTGAAATGATGGGCAACGATCGCGAGCGTCAACAGAGCAGTCGCGCTCAGCGCATGCCGAATGCCGTCACCTCGCGCGGCGACGAACAGCGCGAGCGCTGCGAAGACGATTCCGAACAGCACCGAGGCGGCAACCGTGCTCCCGATCCAATCCAGCCGTGCCGGCATCTCCAGCGCCGCCATGCCGGTGTAATGCATCGCCGCGACACCAAGGCCGACGATGGCGCCGCCGACGACGATCCACACCGGGCGCGAGGACGCCACGGCGATGCTGAGGCCCACGAAGGTCAAGGAGATCGCAAGCATCAGCGACAGAATTGTCACCGGGATGTTGTAGGCGCCGGCGCTTCCCGGGCCGTAGGCCAGCATCGCGATGAAATGCGTCGCCCAGATGCCGCATCCGCTCACGGCCGCATCCAGGGCGATCCAGGCCAGGCGCCCGGCTCCGTGCGTCGCGCGTGCGCGCTGAAACAGGCTGATCGCCGCGGCGCTGGCGAGCAGGCACACCGCGCCCCCAAGGGCCACCAGTCGCCAGTCATGCTCGTCGGTGAGACAGTAGAGAACTTGATACATTGCCGGCCCCTATCGACCCGCACTTGAGCCGACAGTGGTGGACGATCGGTAACCGGCTACAAACCTGCTCCGGAAGTGGTGAATGGAAGATGAGCGAGTTCGCTCACATTGCTGATCCTGGCGACGGCGCACCGAAGCAGCACCACGGCAGCGGGAAGCGAACAAGCACACCGCGCGGACCGTCGCGCGGCGCTCGTAGTTTCCTCTACTCAGCTCGCCGCGCGCAGATTCACCTTGCTCTCGGCGAGTGTCGTCAGCTTCTGGTCGGTCGCCTTCTCCTCCTCGAGCGTCTTGGCGAGCACCGCCGCACAATCGTTGCGGCCGAGCTGCTTGGCCCAGGCGATCAGGCTGCCGTAGCGGACGATCTCGTAATGCTCCGCGGCCTGCGCCGCATTGATCAGGGCCGCGTCGAGCACCGCCTTGTCGGCGACTTCGCCGGCGGTCTCGTCGGCTTCCTCGATGATGCCGTCGATGGCCGGGCAGTCGACCGCCTTCACGGGGACGCCGTGCATCTTGAAGACCTCCTCGAGCCGCGCAACGTGCTGCTTGGTTTCCTCGAGGTGCGTCAAAAAGCCCTGTTTCAGCTGCGGATCAGTGGCCTTGGTCGCCATCTTCGGCAGCGCCTTGGTGAGCTGCTGCTCGGCGTAATAGATGTCCTGGAGCTGATGTACGAACAGGTCGTTCATGGTCTTGATGTCTTTTGTGAACAGTCCCATCGTTCCGATCCTCTCGGGTCTTGGGAACACGGAGGCGCCGGCTTGCACGAAAAAGCCGCGTATTCCGCCATGTTCGATTGCTGATGGAGGCTAACGACCACGCGGCATCGACGTTCCAAAAACGCCGATACGGCTCTGCGTTGGAACAATGCGGACGGCGCCGGGATCTGAGATCGTATCGGCACGGTGAGCGCGCGGATGGAGCCTGGTTTCGCGACTCATATGCTTAACGCGCCGCCGATATGAACCGCGTATGACAAAGTTGCCCGCCGAACGCAGAACCTATTGTTGTCAAGGGCTGCACAAGCCGCTGATTTTGCCTTAAATGAGCTGGATCATGCCTAGCGATCGATGCCTGCCTTTTGGCCGTGATCGCACCCGACCGGCCAATGTCTGGCCCGGTCGGTCTTGCCCCCCGCCGGGAGGATGAATGCACGGACTGCTGCCCGCGCTGAAACGCGGCTTCAATAGATGGATCGGCTGGCGACGGCTCGGCGTCGCCGCGAGCATCTTCATCATCGGGTTTGCGATCACCACGCTGGTGCGGACGCTCAAGGGCATCGATACCGGGGTCATCCTGACCGCGTTGACGGAGATTCCCCGCGGCAACATCGGGCTGGCGGCGATCTGCGTCTTCTTCGCGTTCTGTACGCTGACCTTCTACGACTATTTTGCGCTGCGAACGATCGGCAAGAAGCACGTGCCCTATCGCATCGCGGCGCTGTCCAGCTTCACGTCCTATTCGATCGGGCACAACATCGGCGCCACGGTCTTCACCGGCGGCGCGATCCGTTTCCGGATCTATTCGGACTACGGACTGAACGCGATCGACGTCGCGAAGATCTGCTTCCTGTCCGGCCTGACCTTCTGGCTCGGTAACATCTTCGTGCTCTCGATCGGCATGGCCATCCATCCGGACGCGGCCTCCTCGATGGATCAGCTGCCCTCCTCGCTCAACCGGTTGATCGCCCTCGGCGGTCTCGCATCGATCGGCGCGTATCTGGTCTGGCTCTGCATGGGCGAGAAGCGCCGTGAGCTCGGCCAGAAGGGCTGGAAGGTGGTGCTGCCCTCGGCGCCGCTGACCTTGGTGCAGATCCTGATCGGCGTCGTTGATCTCGGCTTCTGCGCCACGGCAATGTACCTCTTGATGCCGGCCAACCCGCCGATCGACTTCATGTCGCTCGCGGTCGTGTTCATCCTGGCGACCCTGATCGGCTTTGCCAGCCACGCGCCGGGCTCGATCGGCGTGTTCGATGCCGCCATGCTCGTGGCGCTGCCCCAGTTCGGCCGCGAGGAGCTTCTGGCCACGCTGCTGGTGTTCCGTATTCTCTATTTCGTGATCCCGTTCGGCCTTGCCATCTCCATCATGGGCACGCGCGAGCTTTGGACGAATGTGGTCGCGCCGTGGCAGGAGCGGCGGCGGCTGGCGGAAGCCTGCGCGCAGGCCAACCTGCCCAAGGAGGTGACGCCGATGGAGCGCGAACGGCTGCTACGGCGGGCCAGCAAGCGCTGAGCCGCCGACGCCACCTCCGCAATCGTCGGGCAAGGGTTGCAGGCCGCGGCACAATCCTCTCTTATTTCCGCCTCAACTTTGCCGTTGAAGACGCGGGCCATGATTTCCGTATTCCTTCGCACCCTCTCGGCCGGCGCCGTGCTGCTTGCCGGCATCCTTGCTTTGCCCGAGCGCGCCGCCGCGCAGGACGCCGGCACCATGCAGATCAGCTGGGAGGTGCGTAACCGCTTCCGGCTATTCCGCGAGGAGCGCGACTTCCTGCTCCATGTCGAGAACGCGCGCAACCGCAGCATTCTGGCCGCCGAACAGTCCCTGGAGCTCCAGAGCGAGGGCCGCGGCTGGGCCCGCAACATGGTCAACCGGCTCTGCATCGACCTGCAGGGCCGGGTCAACCAGCCCTGCACCCGCGATAATGTCAAAGAGAACTACATC
Organism: Bradyrhizobium sp. BRP20; assembly: GCF_020194215.1. Classification (NCBI taxonomy): domain Bacteria; kingdom Pseudomonadati; phylum Pseudomonadota; class Alphaproteobacteria; order Hyphomicrobiales; family Nitrobacteraceae; genus Bradyrhizobium; species Bradyrhizobium sp. BRP20. Next base: position 24,936 of record NZ_JADYVY010000011.1, read on the forward strand.
ACGCCGATCGACCATCCCGTGACGGTGCGCCTGACCGGCGCGGTGCCGGTCGGCGCCACCTGCGCCTGGTCGTTCGATGACGGCGACGGGCCGCAGAGCTCGACCTTCGACTGCGCCGAGCCGATCAATTTGCGCGTCCGCTACGGCAAGCCGACGGTTGCGACCGTCGATGTCTCGGCCGGCTCCGATCCGACCCAGCGGGTCCAGACCGAGATTCAGGTCCGCGACATCTTCATCGCAGGTCTCGGCGACAGCATCGCCTCCGGCGAAGGCAATCCGGACCGGCCGCTGGCGCTGTCGGACGAAGGATTCTGCTTCCGCTCCTATCTCGGCACCGCCGGTGCGCAGTACTACCGGCCGAGCCGCCACGGCTTCAAGGGCGGCCGCGCCTGCGAGGCGCCGGATACGCTCGCCAACTGGCAACGCTACAGCGCGCTCTGGTTCAATGCGCCGTGCCATCGATCGCTCTACAGCTATCAGGCGCGCACCGCGCTGGCGCTCGCGGTGCGCTACACCCACATCGCCGTGACCTTCCTGCCGCTCGCCTGCACCGGCGCCAGCATCGGCGACGGGCTGCTCGGCTCGCAGCGCGCCCGCGAATGCCCGCCCGGCAAGACCGGCGTCTGCAACACCAGCGTGAACGCGCAAGTCGCCGAGCTGCGGGAAGCCGTCACTGCGGCGAAGAAGCGCCAGCCCGATCGCACGCTCGACCTCGTGCTGCTCTCGGTCGGTGCCAACGACGTCTATTTCTCCGGTCTCGTCGCCGACGTCATCGTCGAAACCGCGACCGAGCGCGCGCTGTTCCGCCGCTCCGGCGTGTTGGCGAGCGTCGACGATTCCCGCGATGCGCTCCAGCGCGAGCTGCCGCAGAATTTCGTCAAGCTGCGCGAGGCGCTGAAGCCGCTGGTCGGCGGCGACCTCTCGCACGTGGTCTATGTCTCCTATGCCAATCCTGCGCTCGCCGACGGCGGCGCGCCCTGCCGCGGCGGCCGGGCCGGCTTTGACATCCACCCGTCCTTCAATGCCGATCCGCAGCGCCTTTCCCGCGTCTCCGCCTTCGTCGACAGCGAATTCCTGCCGCAGCTGAAGGGGCTCGCCACCTGCACCCGCGGTGCGCTGTGCCGCGATCCCGAAGCCGACCGCATGACCTTCGTCGATGCGCACCAGGCCGCGTTCGCCGAGCACGGCTTCTGCGCCCGTTCCGGCAACGATCCCGAATTCGACCGCAGCTGCTTTGCCGCGAACGGCCAGAGCTTCGATCCCGACATCGTCAGCGCGGCGAGCCAGCCGATGCTGTGCGGCCGCGGCGCCTCGGAGTACCGCGCCTACCTGCCCCGCGCGCGCTGGATCCGCGACGCCAATGACAGCTATTTCGCCGCGATGACCTATCCGCAGGGCCTGCCGGCGGCGAGCCAGCCGACCGACATCCACGATGCGGCCTGGGGCGTGCTCTCCGCCGTCTATGGCGGCGCGGTGCATCCGAGCGCCGAGGGCCATGCCGCGATGGCCGACGCGGCGCTGCCGGCGGCGAGCGCCGTGCTCGGACTCGACGCCGTGCCGCCGAACGTGACGCGCGGACTGCTGCCGCAGCTGCTGCCCAGCGCGCAGCAATAGCGCGCGCTGTCTCCACACACTCACCGTCATCGCCAGGCTTGACCGGGCGATCCAGTACTCCGTGACAGCAGTGATTGAATCGAGACGCCGCTGCGTACTGGATTCCCCGCCTTCGCGGGGAATGACAGCGGTGGTTTGATAGGGTTTCCCAACACCGATCATCCCCCACTTCGCCGTTCCATCGATCCAAAAACAGCATCGATCGATACTGCCTTGAACTTGGACACTTCGCCGCGCGCACCTCTAGGACTCGTGTCGGGCAAACGGCCGAGGCCTAAGAGTGGCGCGTGATGAGCGTAGTGGCGTCCGCAGCGGACGTAAGGCGGTCTCGCGTCAGCCTGTTCCTCCTGAGGGCTCCCATGGGAGCTTGACCAGGCAACTCAACGGCGGCCCACAAGGCCGCCGTCTTTGTTTTGGGGGTGATCGATGCTAGAAGTGCCGGGGAAACGCCTTATTCATCTAAGGCATGTATCGATGTTCGACCTCAACCAGCTCCGCTGTTTCGTCACGGTGGCGGAGGAATTGCACTTCGGCCGCGCCGCCGTGCGGCTCAACATGACGCAGCCGCCGCTGTCCCGGCAGATCCAGGTGCTCGAGCACATCATCGACGCGCCGCTCTTGGAGCGCACCAGCCGCTCGGTGCGCCTCACCCCGGCCGGGCGCAGCTTCCTGCCGGAGGCGCGACGCATCCTCAAGCTTGCCGAAAGCGCTTCGCAGGTGGCCCGCCGCATCGCGCTCGGCAAGACCGGCTCGCTGAAGGTCGGCTTCACCGCGGCCGCGGCCTATGGCTTCCTGCCCGAACTCATCGCCGCCTGCCGCGCCAAGCTGCCGGAGGTCGATTTCTCTCTGAAGGAGATGGTATCGGGCGATCAGTTCGAGGCTCTGACTTCTGGCCAGATCGATGCCGGCCTGCTGCGGCCGCCGATCGCACGGCCCGAGCTTGCCAGCCGCCGCGTCGTCGCCGAGCCGCTGCTCGCGGCGATCCCGAAGAAGCATCCGCTGGCGAATGCCGACGGCATCACCATCAAGGATTTCGACGACCAGCCCTTCGTGATGTACTCGCCCTATGAGAGCCGCTACTTCCACGATCTCCTGGTGGCGCTGTTCACCCGCGCCGACGTGCTGCCGCGCTACGTCCAGCATCTCAGCCAGATCCACTCGATCCTCGCGATGGTGCGCGCCGGCCTCGGCCTCGCCATCGTGCCGGCGGCGGCGGCGAGCCTGAAGATCTCCGACGTCCGCCTGCGTCCGCTGAAGCTGCGCACGCGCGTTCCGGTCGAGCTGTTCATGGTGTGGCGGCGCGAGGACGAGAACCCGCTGCTGTCGGCGCTCGTCAAGATCGCCGGCGAATTGTCCTCCGCGGAGGTGGCGGAGGATTGATGCTCAATCCGCATCGGTCGATATAGGCTTTGGCTTGGACGCGCATCGAACGGTCTCCTAAACCACGGCGCATGGACGTGCGGCCTCTGCTTGCGTCCTCCGCAACACGAGAAGGGAGCGCCCATGAGCAAGATGACCCCGCAGGAAATGGCCCAGAAGATCGGATCGGGCCTCCTGTCCTTCCCCGTCACGCCGTTCAGGGCGGACTACTCCTTCGACGAGGCGACCTATCGCGCCAACATGGACTGGCTGTGCGGTTATGACGTCGCAGGTCTCTTCGCCGCGGGCGGCACCGGCGAGTTCTTCTCGCTGACGCCATCAGAAGTTCCGCAGGTCGTGAAGGTCGCCGTCGACGAGACCAAGGGCCGCGTGCCCGTGCTCGCCGGCACCGGCTACGGCACCGCGATCGCCCGCGAGATCGCGATCGGTGCGGAAAAGGCCGGCGCCGACGGCCTCCTGCTGCTGCCGCCCTACCTCACCCATTCCGAGCAGGAAGGCCTTGCCGCCCATGTCGAGGCGGTCTGCGCCGCCGTGAAGATCGGCGTCATGGTCTATAACCGTGACAACGCCATCCTCCAGCCGGACACGCTCGCGCGCCTTGCCGAGCGCTGCCCGAACCTGGTCGGCTACAAGGACGGCATCGGCGACATCGAGCTGATGACCCGCGTCTACACCAAGCTCGGCGACCGCCTCACCTATGTCGGCGGCCTTCCGACCGCCGAGACCTTCGCGCTGCCCTATCTCGACATGGGCGTGACGACCTATTCCTCGGCCGTGTTCAACTTCGTGCCGGAATTCGCCACCAACTTCTACGCCGCGGTGCGCAAGCGCGACCACGCCACGATCCAGGCCGGCCTGAAGGATTTCATCCTGCCGCTGATCGCGATCCGCAACCGCAAGAAGGGTTACGCGGTCTCGATCATCAAGGCCGGCATGAAGGTGATCGGCCGCGATTCCGGCCCCGTCCGTCCGCCGCTGACTGATCTCACCGAGCAGGAGATGGCGGAGCTAACCGCACTGGTGCAGAAGCTGCCCGCCGCACGATCGTCACAACAGGCTGCAGAATAGCAAGACGACAGGGAGGAGCCTGCGATGGCCCAGACTGAGATTTCCGGCGCGTCAGTCGCCGGAGCACCTGTTATCACGGCGATGCAGGTGATCCCGGTCGCGGGCCGCGACAGCATGCTCCTCAACCTCAGCGGCGCGCATGCGCCGTTCTTCACCCGCAACATCGTCATCCTCACCGACAATGCCGGCCACACCGGCGTCGGCGAGGTGCCGGGCGGGCAGAAGATCTGGCAGACGCTCCAGGACGCGCGCGACCTCGTGATCGGAAAGACGGTCGGCGCGATGAACAACATCCTCGCCGATATCCGTACCGCCTTCGCCGACCGCGACGTCGGCGGACGCGGCAAGCAGACCTTTGATCTTCGCGTGATGATCCATGCGGTCACCGCGATCGAATCCGCGCTGCTCGACCTGCTCGGCCAGCATCTCGGACTGCCCGTCGCAGCACTGCTTGGCGAAGGCCAGCAGCGCACCAGCGTCGAGACGCTCGGCTATCTCTTCTTCGTTGGCGACCGCCGTAAGTCGAAGCTCGACTACGTCACTGGCGAGACCGCCAAGCCCGACTGGTTCAACCTCCGCCACCAGGAGGCGATGACGCCAGAGGCCGTGGTGCGGCTTGCGGAGGCGACCCACGACCATTACGGCTTCGCCGACTTCAAGCTCAAGGGCGGCGTGCTCCGCGGCGAGCAGGAGATCGAGGCGGTTACCGCAATCGCAAAACGCTTCCCCAGCGCGCGCGTCACGCTGGACCCCAACGGCGCCTGGTCGCTCGATGAGGCGATCAGCCTCTGCAAGGGCATGCATGGCATCCTCGCTTATGCCGAGGACCCCTGCGGCGCCGAGGCCGGCTTCTCCGGCCGCGAGATCATGGCCGAGTTCCGCCGCGCCACCGGCCTGCCGACCGCCACCAACATGATCGCCACGGACTGGCGGCAGCTCTCCCATGCGCTGCGGCTCGGGGCCGTGGACATCCCTTTGGCCGATCCCCATTTCTGGACCATGCAAGGCTCGGTGCGCGTGGCCCAGACCTGCCGTGACAACGGCCTGACCTGGGGCTCGCACTCCAACAACCATTTCGACATTTCGCTTGCCATGTTCACCCATGTCGGCGCCGCCGCCCCCGGCAAGGTCACCGCGATCGACACCCACTGGATCTGGCAGGACGGTCAAGCGCTGACGAAGGAGCCGCTCCAGATCAAGGGTGGCAAGATCGCCGTCCCGGACCGCCCGGGCCTCGGCATCGAGATCGACCGCCCCGCCATCGAGGCCGCGCACGAGCTCTACAAGAAGCATGGACTTGGGGGGCGGGATGACGCTATGGCCATGCAGGACTTGATCCCCGGCTGGACGTTTGACGACAAGCGTCCCTGCCTCGTGCGTTAGAAACGTTCCCCTGGAGGAAAAAGATGACAGCGATCCTGAAGAACTTCATCGGCGGCGAATGGGTCGACGGCTCCGGCGTCACCAGGAACATCAATCCCTCCAACACCAACGATCTCGTCGGCGAATACGCCAAGGCCGACAAGGCGCAGACCGAGAAGGCGATCGCCGCCGCGAAGGCCGCCTTCCCCGCCTGGGCGCAGTCGACCCCGCAGGCGCGCTACGACGCGCTCAACAAGATCTCGACTGAAATCCTCGCCCGTAAGGAAGAGCTCGGCCGCCTACTCGCGCGCGAGGAAGGCAAGACCCTCCCCGAAGGCATCGGCGAGGTCGCCCGCGCCGGCCAGATCTTCGCGTTCTTCGCCGGCGAAGCGCTGCGCCTGATCGGCGAGAAGGGCGCCTCGGTGCGTCCCGGCCTCGACGTCGAGCTCACCCGTGAGCCGGTCGGCGTCGTCGGCATGATCACGCCCTGGAATTTCCCGATCGCGATCCCCGCCTGGAAGATCGCGCCTGCGCTCTGCTACGGCAACACCGTGGTGTTCAAGCCGGCCGAGCTGGTGCCCGGCTCGGCGCATGCGCTGTCCGAGATCATCACCCGCTCCGGCATTCCCGCGGGCGTGTTCAACCTCGTCGTCGGCTCCGGCTCGGTGGTCGGCCAGACCCTGCTCGAGCATCCGGACGTCGCCGCGATCTCCTTCACCGGCTCGGTGCAGACGGGACGCAAGATCGCGCAGGCCTGCGTGCTCTCGAACCCCATGAAGAAGTTCCAGCTCGAGATGGGCGGCAAGAACCCGCTGGTCGTGCTCGACGACGCCGACCTCAAGACTGCCGTCGAGGTCGCCGTCAACGGCGCTTATTTCTCGACCGGCCAGCGCTGCACCGCCTCGTCCCGCCTGATCGTCACCGAGGGCATCCACGACCGCTTCGTCGCCGCCATGGCCGAGCGCCTGAACAGCCTGTCGGTCGACGATGCGCTCAAGGCCGGCGTGCATATCGGCCCGGTGGTCGACCAGAACCAGCTCGACCAGGACCTCCGCTACATCAAGATCGGCCAGGACGAAGGCGCCAAGCTCGCCTTCGGCGGCGAGCTGCTAAAGCGCGAGAATCCCGGCCACTATCTCCAGCCGGCGCTGTTCACCGAAGCCAACAACAACATGCGCATCGCGCGTGAGGAGATTTTTGGCCCGGTCGCCGCCGTCATTCGTGCGAAGAATTACGAAGAGGCGCTCGCCATCTCCAACGACACCGAGTTCGGCCTCGCCTCCGGCATCTGCACCACCAGCCTGAAATACGCATCGCATTACAAGCGCAATAGCGAGTCCGGCATGGTGATGGTCAATCTGCCGACTGCCGGCGTCGACTATCACGTGCCGTTCGGTGGCCGGAAGGGCTCGAGCTACGGCGCCCGTGAGCAGGGCTCCTACGCGCGCGAGTTCTACACCACGGTGAAGACGGCTTACACCAATCCGGGCTGAGATATCGTAGGGTGGGCAAAGCGAAGCGTGCCCACCACTTACGCTCGGTGTGAGGACGGTGGGCACGGCGCGTTGCGCCTTTGCCCACCCTACGACTTCTGAGGCAGCGCAGATGGACCAGGACGTCGCAGCGAAAGAGCAGCCCCGCTACATCAAGCTCAACGAGCGCGACAATGTCGCGATCGTGGTCAATGATTTCGGGCTCCCCGCCGGCGCGCGCTTTGCCAGCGGCCTGACGTTGCGCGCCTTCGTGCCGCAGGGACACAAGACCGCGCTGGTCGACATCGCGGAAGGCGAACCGATCGTCCGCTACGGCGAGATCATCGGCTACGCGCTGTCGCCGATCCTGGCCGGCGAATGGGTGGACGAGGCGCGCATCCGCATGCCGGAGGCCCCTGCCCTCGACAAGCTCGAAATCTCGACCGCCGTCCCCGCACCGCTGCCGCCGCTCGAAGGCTTCACCTTCGAGGGCTACCGCAATCCGGACGGTTCGGTCGGCACCAAGAACATCCTCGGCATCTCCTCCTCCGTGCAATGCGTCAAAGGCACGATGGAATATGCGGTGAAGCGCATCCGCGCCGAGCTGCTGCCGAAATATCCGAACGTGGATGACGTCGTGCCGCTGACGCACGCCTATGGCTGCGGCGTCGCCATCACCGCGCCCGACGCGGTGGTGCCGATCCGCACCCTGCAGAACCTCGCGCTCAACCCGAATTTCGGCGGCGAGATCCTCGTTGTCGGCCTCGGCTGCGAGAAGCTCGCACCCGAACGCCTGGTGCCGGAAGGCGTGGGTGACGCGATCATCCGCATGCAGGACGAGGCTTTCGACGGCTTTGGTGCGATCGTCGAGGCGATCATGACCCAGGCCGAGGCGCGGCTCAAAGTGCTCAACACCCGCAAGCGCGAGACCTGCCCGGCGTCCGACCTTGTGATCGGCCTGCAATGCGGCGGCAGCGATGCCTTCTCCGGCGTCACTGCCAATCCCGCCGTCGGCTTCGCCGCGGACCTCCTGGTGCGCGCCGGCGCCACCGTGATGTTCTCGGAAGTGACTGAAGTGCGCGACGCGATCCAGCTGCTCACCCGCCGCGCCATCAACGAGGACGTCGGCCGCGCGCTGGTGCGCGAGATGGCTTGGTACGATTCCTATCTCGCCCGCGGCGGCGCCGACCGCAGCGCCAACACCACGCCCGGCAACAAGAAGGGCGGCCTTGCCAACATCGTGGAGAAATCGCTCGGCTCGATCGTCAAGTCCGGCTCGAGCGCGATCACCGGCGTGCTCTCGCCCGGCGAGAAGGCGACGCAGAAGGGCATGCTGTTCGCCGCGACGCCGGCCTCCGACTTCATCTGCGGCACGCTGCAGCTCGCCTCGGGCATGACGTTGCAAGTTTTCACCACCGGCCGTGGCACGCCCTATGGCCTCGCGGCAGCACCGGTGATCAAGGTCGCGACGCGCAGCGAGCTCGCGCGGCGCTGGAAAGACCTGATCGACTTCGACGCCGGCAAGATCGCAACCGGCGAGAAGACCATCCAGGAGACCGGCTGGGACCTGTTCCGCCTGATCCTCGATGTTGCCAGCGGCCGAACCAAACCCTGGTCGGACCGCTGGGGCATCCACAACGACCTCACGCTGTTCAATCCCGCGCCGGTGACCTAAAGCGTTTCCGAGCGAAGTGGGTCCCGGTTCGCGTCAAAACAGAACCGTCACTGTCCCTCGATCAAGTGCATGTCGCCCAGCGTGAGCGGCAGGCTTCGGACGATGAGGTTCGCGATCGCCGCACGCAGCCGTTCGCTCGAACCCGCGTCCTCGAACGTCGCTTCGATCGGTCCGCTCGGGCCGGCGATCCGCACCGTGCCAGTGTTGTCGAGCGGCGCGGCCACCCTCTTCTCGATCACGTCGAACGACTTGCCCTCGATGATGCGAACCTCGTACAAGGCGTGGATCAGTCCGTAATCCGCAAGCAGCGTCCGATATTCGGCGAACCCGACGCCCTCGACGTTGCGGCCGTTTCCAAGCTTCGATCTCGCCCGGGTGATGACGATATATGCGTCCAGTCCCTGCGGCGTGACATCGCTGCGAACCAGCTCCTTGAACGGGTCGCTCCGCAGCAGATTGACCGGCGCGACCGCCGAATCCCTGATCGCGGCGAAGGCCGCGCGCCGGTAGCTCACCGGCTGCACATGAAACCGTCCGCTCAGCAGCTTCGTTGCCTGCTGGACGATCAGCTCGTCCAGCCCCCATGCGCCGATCGAGGCGGTCTGCGCGGCGTTGTCGAGCCCGGTCAGGCCGGCTCGCGTCAGGCTGATCTCCTCGCCGATCGCCGAGATGATACCGACGGTCTTGATCGCCTGGAGCCGGCTGGCACGCGTCTCGAACGCCGCGGCGGCACCGAGCGCGACGCTGGCGATCGCGCAGGCGAGAGTTAGGATGATCTTGCCGCGCATGGTCTATCGGATCCTGAAATCGAACGAATAGGACGCACCGAGACCGACGGTGGTCTGGTTAGAGGATCCCCGCAGCTTCACCAGCGGGCTGTCCGCGACATCGCCGAGCAGCTTCTGGTACTCGACATAGGCGTGGACCTCCCACTGCGGGTTGATGCGGTAGGAGATCTGGCTGCCGAAACCGACCGAGTGCGCACCGCCTCTGGCATCGTATCTCGGAAGCCCCGATGCCAGCGCCTGCACGGCATCGACGCCGAAATACGGCGCAGTGGCATTGGTGCTCTTCCAGGTGAAGCGCGGGCCGGCCGAGATCGTCAGCCTTTGAATCAGCGGCACGATGACGTCGGCAGATACATCCGCGACGGTGCCGGTATGGCCGCCCATGCCCTGGCGCAACTCGCTGCGCAGGCGCAGCCAGTCGACCGGATAATACTCCACGAAGCCGCCGAGCTCATAGGCGGCGTCGACATTGCCAAGGCCGGTCAGCTCGGCATATTTGTCGGCCTTCCTTGAGGCGACGTATTTGAACGCGGGGCCGGCGCGAAAATGGCCGATGTCGAGCAGCGCGATGCTGGTGCTGTCGCGCGGTCCGCGAAACTGGTCGACTGATCCGGCGCGGCGGATGGAGAAGATCGGGACCGGAGCAAACCTTCCGTTGTTCGATCCGACGAACTCGGGCTTGTATTCGCCGCCGATGCCGACCATGACGGTCCAGTTGCCCGACGGCGAGGGCAGCATCGGCAGCTCCAATGGCGGCGCTGGCAGCGTGAAGGCGGTCTGCGCCGAGACTGATGGCGCAGTCGCCATAATCGCACCGAGTGCGGCGAGACAGGCGGTCGTCCGCCGCACAATCGCCGTGAGGCGGAGAGCGGCTTCTTCGAAATCATTCATTGCGGGGCCCCGGACCGGCCTTGCAGGCCGAGTCGACTGTTGTGGTTAGGAGCCACAGCATCTGGTCCGGCTAAATTGCCCGAAGATTGCAAGGTGCGATCAGATGTTTCCAGGGCCATGTCCGGCGCTGGCAGGCACGCCCGCCGGATCAACATTGCCCCAACATTGCACCGCCGCGATCACGCCCTCAAAAACGTGACGAGCCATACCCGCGAACTCACTCGGTCCTGCCTTTTATTCGCCAAGCTCGCCGCCTTTATGGGAACCCTCGCGCACGAGCCGAAGCGCCAGAATTCGGCCAGGGAGCGTCACGGTCAGGGTTTTGTTGCCCCAGCAGAGTCAAGGACGACCCGCGTGCGCTCCCTCGTGATCGAAGACGAACCACAGATCGGCGCCTATGTCAGCCGGCTGCTCGGGCAATTGCACGGCATCGTCGACCTCGTCGGCTCGATCGCCGATGCCCGCCAGGCACTGAACAATTTCAAGTATGATCTGGCGATCGTCGACCGGATGCTACCCGACGGAGATGCGCTCCAGGTGGTCACGGCCCTGAGCCAATCGGCGGAGCGGCCCGCAATCATCATGCTGACGTCCAAGGACGCCAAGGAGGATGTCGTCGAAGGGCTCAATGGCGGGGCCGACGATTATCTCGGCAAGCCGTTCGAGCCGCAGGAGCTGCTTGCGCGCGTGCGCGCGGTGCTGCGCCGGCCTCGGCTGCTGGCCCCATCGGTGCTGTCGCTCGGCAACGTCGAGTTGCACCTCGGCAGCAACGAGGCGGTAGTCGCCGACACCAGGATCCTGCTGCGCCGGCGCGAGGCGCTGATCCTGGGGGCGCTGCTGATGCGGCGCGACCGCGTCATCACCCGCGCCGCCCTGATCGAGGAGATCTACGGCTTCGACGACGAGATCGAGTCCAACACGCTCGAGGCGCAGGTCTCGCGCTTGCGCAAGAAACTGGCCGAACTCGGCGGCGACGTCGAGATCCGCAGCATGCGGGGCATCGGCTACATCCTGCGGCTGGCAACGCCGCGATGAAGTCAATCGCCCGAACCTTTGCGTTCTCGCTCGGTATCGCCGCCACCACGATCTTCCTGATCATGCTTGGCCTCTTCATATGGCGTTACCCGACGGAGGAGCGCGAGTTCAGGGCGTGCCAGGTCGTAGCGGCCGTTCTCGATCGCGCGACGGTGATCGAAGGGCAAAGACTGATAATACGCTCGACTCCTGCGCTCGAGGAATTGAAGCTGGACAGCCCAAACCTCTGGTACGTGGTGTCCGCGGGCGACCTGCTCAGCGAGTACGGCAGCGAACACCGGCCTCCCCTTCCCTTCGTGCTGCCCTACCACGGGCCCATCGGCTCGTCCGTTTTCAGCACGCTCGACCAGAAGAGCACCTTCTGTCTTTCCGCCGTACAACGGGGCCCGTTGCGGCTCGCGATGATGGTCGGCGAGCCTCAGGTTCGCTTTGGCCGGATTGCAAGGACTTTTCTCCTCCGCAGGGTCTTTTCGATCGCCTTGGTGGCGCTGGCCTTTGCCGCGACCGTCGCCATCGGTTCAGCGCTTGCCGCACGTTTCGTCTCTCGTAGCATCGAGCGGGTGGCGCGTCGCGCGCTCGCGATCGACCCCTCGGCGCCGCAAGGTTTGATATCGCTGTCCGAGGTCCCTCGCGAGTTGAAGCCGCTGGTCGAGGCGCTGAACCGCGCTTTCGGCGAGATCGACGCCTATATCAGGATGCAGCGCCGCTTCCTCGGCAATGCCGCCCATCAGCTTCGCACGCCGCTGACGCTGCTGCGCGCCAAGATCGAGGACGTGCCCGAGCCGGCCCTGAAGGCCGAGCTGGTGCGCGACGTCCGCCGGCTGACCTCGCTGGTCTCCGCGATGCTGGACCTGGCGCGATTGCAAAATCATGCGATCGAGAAGCGGCCGATCGATCTTGCCCAGATCACGCTGGACGTGCTGGCCGATTTCAGCCCGTCGGCGCTGGACGCCGGCATCGAGCTTGCGCTCGAGCACGAGGGAAGAGGTCCCTTCGTGGTGCAGGGCGTAGACGCTGCGATCCGAAGTGCACTTGCCAATCTCGTCGGCAACGCGCTCATCCACGCCCATGGCGCGCGGCGCATCGTCGCCACGATCGGCTGCGATGGCGTGGCTATTCGCGATGATGGCGCGGGCCTGCCCGACGGCGCCGAACACAGGCTGACCGAGCCGTTTCAGACCGGCAACGCCGCAGGTGCAGGCGCCGGTCTCGGCCTGTCGATCGTCCGCGAGATCATGGCGGCGCATGGCGGGGAGCTGGTCGTCGCTTCCGCGCCCGGCTACGGCACGACGATGCGCCTGCGCTTTGCCGCGGCCGCGGGGCCGGCGAGATCTGCGCAGCTCAATCTGCAAGAGCATTGAACGGGCGCATCGGCGCTTTTCGCGAAACCGTCCGGAAACATTGGCGCGGAAAACGTCTTCCGCGTTTCGTCCCTTCGCATCACGCAATCAATATCTGCGCCGAAGACAAGGGGAATGTTCGCGCACGGGCGAACCTGTTCTGCCATCGCGGCGACCAAACCTCCGATTGACATCTTCCACGGAGATTCTCCCATGCGTGTTCTCTCGATGATTGCCGTTGCCGGCGCCATGATTGCGAGCTCGGCCGCCGCGTTCGCCAGCGAACTTCCCTCCTATGAAGTGACGTCGTTTCCGATCACGACAACGCAAGTGCAGGTGCTCGGCGGCGCCGGCGTCGAGGAGCAGTCTGCGAGCCCCGCGATGATCGTCGCTGGCATGCCGGCCTCGCCCGTGCAGGTGTCCGTACTGTCGCCGCGGATCAAGCAGCTCGCGAGCGCGGGTTCGAACAACCAGGCGCGCTAAGCTTGGCGTTGTCGCTCCGGTTCGGCGCTCCGCGCCGGCCGGAATGCCACGCGCCTCTATGTCATGCTGCCCGGCATGAAGCAACGCACGCGCGGATGGCCGTCGATATAGTGCTTCCACACCATGGTGCGGCCGATCTTGTTCGGGACGGTGATCACGGCGCCGTCAGGCACCACGACCCACTCGTCGTCGATGCGCACGCGGTAGCGACCGCGATCGGACTCCCAATCGACGTCGGCGATGACGTAGCCGTCCGCATCCGAGCAGCATAGCCCGAACTCGCTACGCAAACTCTCGAACCAGGGTTTCAGGGGCGAGTTGGCGAAGCGGCCGTCGTCGCGCGCCAGCGCCGCATGCGTCAGAACCGCCAGCCCCAGCAGCACGGCGGCACACTGTCTTGCAGGTTTCATGTGGTCTCCGCGGTCGAAGTGATCACCGCGGGGCAAACGCTGCCATCCGCCTTCCGCATGGTGCGCGGCAGGCGTGGAGACGGCGACTCGCTCCCCCAGCAGCTTTGCCGACAGCTATGCAAATCCAGCGCCAGCGCGCATTCCGGGGAACTACTGGAGGGCGCCCGAGGCACGTTCGCCCTTCGGCGAAGGTGGCCGCACAGGCTGGAGACGCTGCGCTAGGACCATTGAGACCGCGCAGCGCGCGGCTTGCGCCCTTACTGCTTTGCCGGCGCCATCATCGCGCCGCCCTTCTTCGCCGCGGCCGCCGGTTGCTTGGCGGCAGCAGCCTGCGCGGGCAAGTATTTTGCGACGATGGCAGGATCGACCTGCGCGATGTTGGCATCGGGCAGGCGCGTCCAGGTCTCGTCCTTGCCGAGCAGCGCGATGCCGAGATAGCCGCGCAACGTCAGGGTCTGACCGTCGGGGCTGACCCGCATGTTGGCCTTCCAGATCTGGCCGTCGCGCGGATTAAGCACGTTGCCGCCCTCGTACTTCAATCCTTCGCGCTTCATGTCGCGGACGAAGGAGATGCCGAGCACCCGAGCGTTCTTGCGATCGTCGGTGCACTTGGAGCAGACCTCGTTCGGGTCGTCGGTTGGCCGCGGGAAGGTCTTTGCGATTACGCCTTCGAAGACGCCGTTGCGATCGATGAAGAGGAACCATCCGACCGTCCTGCCGTCTTCGACCTTCTGCCAGAGGCCCGCCGCCGTGGGCTCGGCGGTCTGCGCCGCGCACGGCGTCACGATCGCGAGCGACAATGCGAGCGCCAGGAAGGAGAGCAGCCGAAAGCTGGAAACGAGAGTCCGCATTATGATCACCTTGCTGAGCCAATCACCTTTGCTGAGCCAAGACTTCGCAGAGCCAAACTGTGCTAAGCCAAAAACTTGGCCAAGCCTATGACCGGAATGGCCGCAGACTACGGCGATTTCACGAACGGTTCCAGCACCAGAAACATGGGGCATCGCCGCCCCGAACGCTTCCGTCAGTTGACACCGAGCTTCTTTTGCAGGCTGGAGGACGAGGTCGTGTACTGGAACACGAGCCGCTTCTCCGGATAGACATAACGATGGGCTTTTTGCGACATCAGCGCGCCCTCGTGGAAGCCGCACAGGATCAACTTGATCTTGCCGGGATAGGTGTTGATGTCGCCGATCGCGAAGATGCCCGGCACATTGGTCTCGAACGCGGACGTCTCCACCGGCACCAGATTGTTCTCCAGCGCGATGCCCCAATTCGCGACCGGGCCGAGCTTCATGGTCAGCCCGAAGAACGGCAGCATGGTGTCGCAGGCGATTTCGGTGACGCTGTTGTCGTTGCCCTTGACGGTCGCGCCGGTGAGCTTTCCGTCAGCGCCGGAGAGCGCGGTGACCTGGCCGAGCCGCAGATCCATCTTGCCGCCGGCAACCAGCGCGCGCATCTGCTCGACACTATGGGGCGCGGCGCGAAACTCGTCGCGCCGATGCAGCAGCGTGATGCGCTTCGCAATCGGATGCAGATTGAGCGTCCAGTCGAGCGCGGAATCGCCGCCGCCGACGATCAGCACGCTCTTGTCGCGGAACGTCTCCATCTTGCGCACGGCGTAATGCACCGAGGTGCCTTCATAGGCCTCGATACCCGGTACCGGCGGGCGCTTGGGCTGGAACGAGCCGCCGCCGGCCGCGATCACCACCACCTTGCATTCGAACACCTTGCCGGCATCCGTGGTGCAGCGAAACAAGGGATCGCCGATCTTCTCCACGGTCTCGACCATCTCGCCGAGATGGAAGGTCGGATGAAACGGCTTGATCTGCTCCATCAGCGCGTCGGTCAGCCCCTGCCCCGAAACCTGGGGAATGCCGGGAATGTCGTAAATCGGCTTTTCCGGATAGAGCTCGGCACACTGGCCGCCGACCTTGTCGAGGATGTCGACGAAATGCGCCTTCATGTCGAGAAGGCCGAGCTCGAAGGCGGCGAACAGACCACACGGCCCGGCCCCAATAATCAGCACATCGGTTTTGATCACGTCGCTCATGTCGTCTCTTTATCGATCGTTATCGGTTGGACGGCGCCCGTTGGGCAGAGGTGACCCTGCCTGTCTAGCCAACGGGGATGGAACAGGAAAGGCATAAAAGCGGGATCGCCCCGCAGCCGCGCCCACTTGCCGGGCCAAAATAACTGGGCTGTAACGAGGATGGATATGACGGAGATCAATCGGTGAACGCGCCAGCCCGCCTCGACACGACCCCGCGCCTTGAGGACTTTCCGTTTCGCCTCAGCGACAACGTCCGGTTCGGCGACCTAGACCCGAACCAGCACGTCAACAACGCGGTCTATGCCACATATTTCGAGACCGGCCGTGTCACGCTGATGAAGCTTCCCGAATACGGGCTGACCCCGCCGGGGCTCGCCTGGATCATGGCGCGGCTCGACATGCATTTTCGCGCCGAGCTGCACTGGCCCGGCTCGATCGAGCTCGGCCTCGGCGTGGTCAAGCTCGGGCGAACGTCGGTGACATTCGAGCAGGTCGTGTTCTCGAACGGCACGTGCATTGCGTCGGCGACGTCGGTCGGCGTCCTGCTTGACGAGGCGACGCGCCGACCGGCGCCGCTGACCGCAGAGGTGATCGAGAAGCTCAGACCCTGGCACAAGCGCGGCATCGAGGTCGCGCCGCCGAGCACCTAGTCGACTTGGACAGTCTGCTTGGAGACGGATCAGGCCTGGCGCTCGGGCGTCGCCACGACGAGGCCGTCGAGCTCGTCGGAGACCTTGATCTGGCAAGACAGGCGCGAATTCGGGCGCACGTCGAAGCCGAAGTCGAGCATGTCCTCTTCCATCGGCGTCGGGCTGCCGACCTTCTCGCGCCAGGCTTCGTCGACATAGACATGGCAGGTTGCGCAGGCGCAGGCGCCGCCGCATTCGGCCTCGATGCCGGGAATGCTGTTGCGGATCGCAGCTTCCATCACGGTTGCGCCGTTCTCGATTTCCACCGTGCGGGTTTCGCCCTTGTGGTCGACAAAGTGAATCTTGGCCATGTGTGCTCGTGCTGCCGCGGTGCTTTGAATGAAGGAGGGTCCCGGCTGTCCTATAACGGGTCGGTCAGCCCGGCGCCATAGCGTTTTGAAGCCAAATGATTCCCGCTTTGCGGGAAGAAAACGCGTCAAAACAAGCGACTAGAGCCCGGCTCCGGACGTATCGGCTCAACGCTTCAGCATCGCCGCGATGGCAGCGCGGGCCTCGGCCACCGCCTCTTTCAGCGCGGCGAAGGCGTGGGGCCGGCCATGGCCGGTCCGGATCGCAGTCTCCAGGCTGGCAGCGGCATCAGCGACCGCCAAGGCGCCGATCCCGCGCGCCGAACCCTTGAGCTTGTGCGCAAGCGTGCCGGTCTCGGCCGGCAATGCGGTCATCGCCGCGAGCAGACGGGCCGCCTGCTCCGCGAACATGGCCAGCACTTCCTGCTCCAGCTCAGCGTCGCCGAGCGTCATTCGAGAGAGGTGATCGAGGTCGAGCGGGCTGTCGATGGGCGCAAGCGGGGGCGAAGGCATCCAGTCCATCCCTTGCAGTTCAGGCGTCATGGCGCAGGCCCCGGCTTCGCGCGACGGCCGCCGGTCCGGCGGTCAGATTCCCCTCACCCAAGCATGGAAATGGTTAACGAAATGTTTGGGGGATTTGACGCAGATCCGCCGGTTTATTGACGAAAAGTTGCCGCAATTGGCCGAGTCCGGTTGAGAATTGCGTTGATTGCTAAAGGCGTTACGGCGCGATCCTGTTAACGATGATTAAGAATGTCTTAATCGCGGGCATTTCATTCGCGACGCTCTGCCAATAGGATGTTGCAGAAATTGGCGGACAAGTCGTCCGGGTGGGGACGGCTCGGAGATCCGCGCAAGCGGCATGATCCGGTCTGTGGGCTTGCGTCGCGCGCAGGGCTCGCGGGGGGACGCGTACAAGTAACGAGGGCTCGGACTGAACATGGCGAACACTCCGAAAAAGGTCAAAGACCCTACAGAAGTTGCGCTTTCTGCAATCCAGGAAGCTCTGAACATCAGCGACACCGCGGCCGATACCAGCCGCAACGCCGCAATGCGCAACGAAACGGCGCCCCCGGTGCCGCCGGCCGCGCCTCCGGCCTTCGACGAGCCGAGCTTCGAGCCGCGCCCCGCCGCCAACGAGCGCTCGACCGTGTTCGACCCGGTCGAGGAGCCGCGCACCGCGCGCCGCGCCGCCAACGACGATCGCGAGACCATCGGCCAGCTGCTCCAGGCGCTGCAGAAGGGCCGCCCTGCCCGCAGCGTCTACACCTTCGCCACCATCTTCGCCGGCATCTGGCTCGCCGCATGCGCTGCGCTGACCTTCGGCTTCCTGCCCTCGATCCAGGCCGCCATGGGCCAGAGCGGCGGCGTGCTCGTGATCGCCGGCCTCGTCGCGATGTTCTTCGCACCGGTCATGCTGTTCTACTTCCTCGCGAGCCTCGTCTGGCGCGGCCAGGAAATGCGCATGATCGCGCAGGCGATGGCGCAGGTCGCGATCCGCTTCTCAGAGCCGGAAGGCTCGGCCTCCGATTCCATGGTCACCGTCGGCCAGGCCATCCGCCGCGAGGTCGCGGCGATGGGCGACGGCATCGAGCGTGCGATCGCGCGCGCCGGTGAGCTCGAGACGCTGGTCGCCAATGAGGTCGCCGCGCTCGAACGCGCCTATTCCGACAACGAGGTGCGCATCCGCGCTTTGCTCCAGGACATCGCGCATCAGCGCGACAACCTGGTCGGCCAGGCCGAGCAGGTTCGCAGCGCCATTTCCGGCGTGCAGATCGACCTGCGCCACGACATCGCGCTGATCTCGGACGCGATCGCCTCCCGCGTCGACGAGGTGGCCAAGTCGATCACCGGCGCTCTGGAAGAGCGCGGCGCCCACATCACCCAGGCGCTGAGCAATGCCGGCGACAACATGATCCTGGCTCTCGGCGAGCGCGGCGGCGACCTGCTCGACCGTCTCGAGGAGGCCAGCAACGAGACCACGCGCGCCGTGCTCGACGCCAGCGAGCGGCTGACCACCAGCCTCAACTTCAAGACCGGCCACGTCCACGACGAGTTCGTCGACCTCGCCGACCGCGTCCACGAGATGCTGAACGAGCGCATCGACCGCATCACCGGCGAGTTCGAGCAGCGTTCCGCCGCGATCGTCGACGGCATCTCCGAGCGCACCGAGCAGGTGCACGATTCCTTGAAGAACTCGTCGGACTCGCTGCTGCTCGAGCTCGAGCTGCGGTCCAACGACATCTCCGCCAAGATCGACGACGCCGGCAACCGCCTCGCCGGCCAGATCATGACGAGCGGCGACAAGGCCAGCGAGGCGCTCGACGCCACCGTCAACGCCCTGGTCGCCAAGGTCGTCAGCCAGACCGAGACCGCGCACGATTCGCTGTCGCTGCAGATGAGCGCGTTCGACGAGCTGGTGAGGAACCAGGGCACCGAGCTGGTCGAGAAGTTCGCCCGCGATTCCGGCACGCTGGGCGCGCTGATCACCCGCCACATCTCCGAATTCGACCGCACCGTGAAGACCTTCGGCGGCGAGATCGTCGAGCGCATGGGCCAGCGCACGCAGGACATCGCCGAGACACTGAAGACCTATGTCGACGATTTCGACACCCGCTTCACGTCGAACGGCGGCCAGATCACGGCGGTGCTCGACCAGCGCCTCGTGCAGTTCGAGACCACGATCGGCGAACGCGTCGGCAATATCGACGCCTCGCTGAACGGCAAGATCGCCAGCCTCGACGGCACCATCCAAGGCCACATCAGGACCTTCGACGAGCAGCTCGTCGGCCGCGTCGCCGCGCTCGAGCTGTCGTTCGACAGCCGCGCGAAGTCGATGACCGAGACCATCGACGGACGCATCAACACGCTGGCGACGTCGCTGACCGACGGTGCCGCGCAGGCGATCCAGTCTATCGACTCCCGCCTCACCTACCTCACGACGTCGCTGACCGGCGGGGCGTCGCAGGCCATCGAAACAATCGATGCAAGGCTCAATCACCTCACGAGCTCGCTCACCGACGGTGCCTCGCAGGCCATTGAAACCATCGATGCGCGCCTCAACCACCTCACGAGCTCGCTGACCGACGGTGCATCGCAGACCATCCAGTCGATCGACACCCGCCTGACCCACCTCACGACCACACTCACGGGTGGCGCGACGCAGGCGCTCGAATCCATCGACTCCCGCCTCACCTACCTGACCACCGCCGTGACCAACGGCGCATCGCAGGCCGTGCAGTCGATCGACACGCGCCTGACTCTGCTCACCTCGACGCTCACCGACGGCACCGCGCAGGCGATCGAGGCGGTCGACCGCCGCATCACCGGCGTCACCGAGATCATCGACGGCCGCAGCACGCATCTGACCGACACGGTCACGGCACGCTTCCAGGAGATCCAGCAGGCCATCGAGACCAAGGTCGGCTCGGTCGCCAGCGACATCGACGTGCGCGTGGCTCAGTTCGAGGATCTGCTCGGCTCCCGCGTCGAGGCCGTGGCCGGCCGCATCGAAAGCAGCGGACGCCAGGCCAGCGAGGACATGATGTCCCGCGCCGAGATGATCTCGACCGCGATCCGCTCGCATGTCGAGGACGCCGAGCGCTCGCTCACCAACCTCGTCGTCAACACCAGCGAGACCATCCAGACCGGCGCGCGCACCGCCCAGCAGTCGCTGCTGACGGTCTCCTCCGATGTCAACGCCCAGCTCAAGATGACCTCGGCCGAGGTCGAGCAGGCGCTGACCGCAGTCGGCACCGGTGCGGCGAACTCGATCCTGACCAGCGCGCGCGAAGCGCAGTCGACGCTGGTCGCGGCCTCGGGCGAAGCCTCCACCCAGATCAAGGGGCTCGCGGCCGACGTCGAGCGCACGCTGTCGGCGGCGGGCTCCGCCACCGCAGCCTCGATCCTGGCCGGCGCCCGCGAGGTGCAGACCACCCTCGTCACCGCGTCCTCGGATGCGGCGAGCCAGGTCAAGACGCTCACCGCCGACGTGCAGCGCTCGCTGTCGATGGCCGGCACCGCCACGGCGGAGTCGATCACCGCCGGCGCCCGCGATGCGCAGAGCACGCTGATCGCGGCCTCGACCGAGACCGCAAACCAGATCAAGGCGCTGTCCTCGGACGTGCAGCGCTCGCTGACGATGGCGGGCACCTCGACGGCCGAGACCATCATGAGCGGCGCCCGCGAGGCCCAGAGCACGCTGGTGACGGCGTCCTCGGACGCGGCGAGCCAGGTCAAGTCGCTCGCGGCCGAAGTGCATCGCTCGCTCTCTCAGGTCGGCCAGACCACCGCCGAGACGATCACCACCAGCGCCCGCGACGCCCAGAGCACCCTTCTTGCTGTCTCCGCAGAACAAACCAGCCAGGTCCGTTCGCTCGCGGCCGAGATGCAGCGCGCGCTGGCGACAGCCGGCGGCGCCACCATCGAGGCGCTCACCAGCGGCGTGCGCGAGGCCCAGGGCACGCTGATCTCCGCCTCGACCGATGCGGCGGGCCAGATCAAGTCGCTGACGACGGACATCGAGCGCACGCTGACCGCGGTCGGCGCCGACACCGCCTCGACCATCCTCAACAGCGCGCGTGAAGCCCAGATCTCGCTGACCTCGACCTCGGCCGACGCCGCGAGCCAGATCCGCACGATCTCGACCGAGATCGAGCGCACGCTGAGCGCAGCCGCCGCCAACGCGACCAACGACATCCAGACCAGCGCGCTCAACGCCCAGAACGCGCTGATCTCCGCCTCCAACGAGGCGAGCTCGCGC
Organism: Bradyrhizobium sp. BRP20; assembly: GCF_020194215.1. Taxonomy (NCBI): domain Bacteria; kingdom Pseudomonadati; phylum Pseudomonadota; class Alphaproteobacteria; order Hyphomicrobiales; family Nitrobacteraceae; genus Bradyrhizobium; species Bradyrhizobium sp. BRP20. The sequence continues at coordinate 46,266 of NZ_JADYVY010000011.1, forward strand.
GTCAAGTCGAGCTCGGCCGACGTCGAGCGCTCGGTGCTCGCCGCCAGCTCCAGCTTCGGCCAGGCCATGACCGGCAAGACCGACGAGATCGTCACCTACGTGCAGCAGCAGGCCGACCGTCTGTCGAACATGATCGACGCCAAGCGCGGCGCACTGGTCGACGCGATTGGCTCCAAGACCAGCCAGCTCACGCTCGACATCGACCGCGTCACCTCCGACGCGCTGAAGTCGATCGAGACGCGCGGCCAGGCCTTCTCGCAGACCATGATGGGCAACGGCTCGGAAGTCGCCCGCACCATCAACGCGGCGAGCGAGGTCGCCACCAGCGCCGTCGGCAAGTCGCTCAAGGACCTCGAGCAGGCCTCGCGTTCCGCGATCGACCAGTCGCGCCAGGTCTCGATCGCGGCCGTGACGGAGATGCAGGAGACCAGCAAGATCCTGCGCACCGACACGGTCGCCCTGTTCGAGCGCCTGCGCGAAGGCAACATCCTGCTCCAGGAGGTGCTGACCGGTGCGCACGACAACCTCAACTCGCTTGAGCGGGCGCTGGTGACCCGCGTCGCCGACTTCGTCTCGGCGATGAACGACGTCACCTCGCGCAACGGCGCGGCGACGCAGAACCTGGAAGAGCAGCTCAACGTCTTCAACAGCAAGACCACGAAGGCGCTGCAGGATCTCGGCGAGCTGTCGACCCAGTTCGACAAGCATGGCCAGGCGCTGGTCGAGGCCGCGCAGGTCGTCGAGCAGAGCAACAAGAACACCACTGCCTCGCTCGCCGAACGCAAGCAGGCACTGGAATCGCTCGTCACCACGATCGACCTGCGCACGGCCGATCTCGACCAGCGGCTGTCGCGCTTCACCGGCCTGCTCGATGAATCGCTTGCCGCGGCCGAAGAGCGCGCCCGCGACATCGCCCGCGTCGTCGCCGAGACCGCCGGCGCCGGCTCGGCCGCGATCACCCGCCAGTTCGAGGCGGTGCGCGCGGCGTCTGAAGAGGAGCACCGGCAGACCATCGAGGCCATGCACGACATCTACCGCCAGACCACGGACGAGGCGGATACGATGTTCAAGCAGTCGACCGAGAAGTTCACCAACCTCGTCGCCAGCATGAAGCAGATGGCTTTGGAGATGCACAACGAGCTCGAAGCCACCCGCAACGAGCTGCGCCGCGGCGTACTCGAGATGCCGCAGGAGGCCGCCGAGAGCACGGCGCAGATGCGCAAGGTGATCGTCGACCAGATCGAGGCGCTCGCCGAGCTCAACCGCATCGTGGCCCAGCACGGCCGCGGGCTCGACGTCACCACGGCGGGCCGCGCCAGCGTGCAACGCCAGGAAGAGCCGGTGCTGGCCGCCGTCGGCGGCCGGGCTCCCGAGACCCGCATGCGCGACATCGGCAGCGCCTCGACGCTGCCGCCGCCGGACCTCGGCATGCCGGCCGGGCGCCGCACCGAAGCGCCGCCGGTCGCGCCCGGTGGCAACGACCAGGGCCGTGACGGCTGGCTGTCGGACCTGCTCAACCGCACCGACGCCAATCAGGGCGCACCGGCCGGTCAGGCTCCGCGTGGCCGCGCGGCACCCGCGCCGCAGCCGCAGGCGCCGCAGGCCAGCAGCAATCCGCTGGAATCGCTGTCACTCGACATCGGCCGGCTGATGGACCGCAACCTCGCCGCCGAGATGTGGGACCGCTACCAGCGCGGCGAGAACAAGGCCTTCACCAAGCGCCTGTACACGCCCGCCGGCCAGAAGGCCTTCGACGAGGTCGCCCGCAAGTACCGCGCCGACCGCAACTTCAAGGGCACGGTCGACCGCTACGTCGCCGAGTTCGAGCGCCTGCTCGACGAAGTCGCCCGCGACGGCCGCGGCCCGCAGGAGCTGCGCAGCCACCTGATCTCGGAGACGGGCCTGGTCTACACCCTGCTCGCGCACGCGGCGGGCCGGCTGGGGTGAGCGGAAGCTCGCCAATGGCGAATAGCGAATAGCGAATGAAAACGGAGCCCTCGCGGGCTCCGTTTTTGTTTGGGATCGATCCGTGAGGAAGGCTGTATACGCTACTCGCTATTCGCCACTCCCCCATTCGCGCTTTCCTACCGCCTACCGCCTCGGCGCTGCCGCAGGCTTCGGCGGCTCGGGCGGCGGGGCGGGCTGCGACGAGTTGCTGGCGCCGAACAGGACGCGGGTCGGGTTGCGGTCGAAATTGTTCACGGCGCGGCTAATGTCGCCGAGGGTGCGGCGGCCGTCGGCCATCAGAGCGCCCGAGCGCTTGTCGAAATCTTCGGCTAGCTCGCGGATCGACTTCACCGCCTGGAACAGCTCGCCGCCATCCTTGCCGCCGGCCAGCGTGTTGAGGCCGAGCATGAGATTGTCGGCCTTGAGCATGACGCCGTCGACCTTGGCCATCACGGCGTCGATCTTTTCGGAATTGCGCGCCAGCGAGTTGGTAAAGGTCTCGAGGTTCTTCAGCGAGTTCTTCACCGATTCCTGATTGTCGGCGACGATCTTGTTGACGTTCTGCAGCGTGGCGCGGATCGCCTCGGTGACATCCTGGAGCTTGTTGGGGTCGGCCGTGAGCGTCGGGATGCCGTCCTGGTCGAGCGGCGGAGCCGGCGCGGCCTCCTCGCCGCCCTTCAGCGAGATCGCCGCAACGCCGGTGAGACCCTGGAATTCGAGGCCGACCAGGGTGTCCTTGCGGATCGGGGCGTTATTCTCGATCATGGCGAGTGCGACAACCCGCCGCGGGTTGTCCAGCTTCACCGAGACCACCTCGCCCACCCTGATACCGTTGAAATTGACGCTGCCGCCGTTGCGCAGGCCCGCCGCCGGGCCCTCGAACACGACGCGCAAGGGGCTGCGCTGCTTGGTCGTGTGCAGCGACTGAAACCACAGCACGAAGCCGATCGCGGCGGCGATCACCGCCAGCGTGAACGAGCCGATCAAAATGTAGTTCGCCCGCGTTTCCATCAGGTGCTCCGGCTACTCAACCCAGCTCTCAACCCATGACCGCGCGGGCGCGCTTGCCATGAAAATACTGCCTCAGCCAGGGATGCTGCGAGGCCTGCATGTCGGCGATCGACCCTGCCGCAATGATCTTACCGTTCCCTAAAACGGCGATGCGGTCACATGCTGTGTATAGGCTGTCGAGGTCGTGGGTTACCATGAAAACCGTCAGCCCCAAAGTGCGCTGCAGGGTCCGAACCAGCTCGTCGAAGTCGCCCGCGCCGATCGGATCGAGGCCGGAGGTCGGCTCGTCCAGAAAGACGAGGTCGGGATCGAGCGACAACGCACGCGCCAGCGCCACGCGCTTGATCATGCCGCCGGAGAGCTCGGACGGGAAACGCTCGGCGACCTCGGGCTTGAGGCCGACCATGGTGAGCTTGGCCATGGTGATCTCGTCCATCAGCCGCTGCGAAACGCGCAGATATTCGCGCATCGGAAACTGGATGTTCTGCCGCACGGTCAGCGAGGAGAACAGCGCGCCCTGCTGGAACAGGACGCCCCAGCGCCGCTCGACATTGCGCCGCTGCGACGCGCTCGATGAATCGAGGTCAACGCCGAACACTTCGATGGAGCCCGCGACCTTCGGCACGAGGCCGATGATGGTGCGCGTCAGCACCGACTTGCCCGCGCCCGAGGGGCCGACAAATCCCAAAATCTCGCCGCGCTTGACGTCGAGGTTGAGCCCGTCCAGCACGCGCGTTGAGCCAAACTGCACGGTGATGCCGCGGACGCGGATGATCGGGTCCTGGATCTCGCTTTGAGTTTCTCTTGCCATCGTCACATCCCGATCGAGGCGAAGAAGATGGCGAAGATGCCGTCCATGACGATGACGAAGAAGATGCCCTTCACCACCGACGCGGTGGTGTGCTGACCCAGCGATTCCGCGCTGCCCTGCACGGCGAGCCCTTCGACGCAGGCGACGATGCCGATCACGGCGGCCATCACCGGCGCCTTGACGATGCCGACGATGAAATGGTCGATCGAGATGGCGTCGCGCAGGCGCAGCAGGAAGGCCTCGGGCTGGACGCCGCCATAGAGCCAGGCCACCAGACCGCCGCCATAGAGCGCGGCCATGGCGCCGAGGAATGCGAGGATCGGCAGCGCCAGCACCAGCGCCATCATGCGCGGCAGCACCAGGACCTCGATCGGATCGAACCCCATGGTGCGCAGCGCGTCGATCTCCTCGCGCATCTTCATCGAGCCGAGCTCGGCGGTGTAGGCGCTGCCCGAACGGCCCGCGACCATGATCGCGACCAGGAGCACGCCGATCTCGCGCAGCACCAGCACCCCGAGCATGTCGACCACGAAGATGTCGGCGCCGAAGCGGCGGAAATGGAAGATGCCTTGCTGCGCGATGATGCAGCCGATCAGGAAGGTGATCAGCACGATGATCGGCACCGCGCGCCAGCAGACCTGCTCCATGTGGTGCACGGTCGAGGTCAGGCGGAACGAGCGCGGATGGATCAGGACGCGAAACCACGCCGCGAGCACGGCGCCCAGCATGTCGACGAGGCCCGCCACCGTGCCGGCGACGCCGGCCACGGCCCGTCCGATCTGCTCCAGCATGCCGGAGATGGTGATCGGGTCGCTGTCGACCATGGCCGTCGCCCTGACCCGCCGCACCTCGTCCACGAGGCTGGAATAATTGGCGGAGAGGCCCGCGATCTGGGCCTCGACGGGTCCCTTGGTCAGGCTGCGGCGCAGCCGCTCGATCAGCCAGGCGCCGAACGTGTCGAGCTTGGCGACCTCGGAGACGTCGATGAAGATGCTTTGCGGGGTGTCTGCAAGCTTCTCGGCGTCGGCGACCATCCGCTCCAGGACCGGCGCAAAGCTCGCGGTCCAGGTGCCGGTGGCGCACAGTGCCAGGGCGTTGCCCTTGGCAATCCGTTCCAGCTTCGGATCGCCACTCATGTCCGCTCCCGTGCCGGGGCGGAGAAAATCAGATGATTGCGCACGCGCCCTTACCCAGAGAAGGTATCCCCAAGGGTTAATGTTAGTTGCTAGAGGTAACTAGCAGGTTCAGATTTCGCCAGAGTTCAAAATGACTTCCATGAAATTTGCAGCTTTGGCGGCGCGAATCGAGCGCTTCCCGATCGCCGGCAGTTTTACCATCAGTCGGGGCGCCAAAACCGAGGCCGTCACGGTCGTGGCGGAGGTCAGCCGGGGCGGCCTGACCGGCCGCGGCGAATGCGTGCCCTATCCCCGCTACGGCGAGACGCCGGAGGCGACGCTGGCCGCGATCCAGGCCATGCAGGAGGCCGTCGCGGGCGGGCTGACGCGAGAGACCCTGCAGGCCGCAATGCCATCAGGTGCGGCCCGCAACGCCTTGGATTGCGCCCTGATCGACCTCGAGGCCAAGGCGGCGGGCTTGCGCGCCTGGAACCTGCTGGGCCGCCCGGCCCCGGAAGAGCGCACCACGGCTTACACGATCTCGTTAGCGACCCCCGAGGCCATGGCCGCCGCGACCGCCAAAGCGGCGCACCGTCCGCTGCTCAAGATCAAGCTCGGCGGCGACGGCGATCCGGAGCGCATCGCGGCCGTGCGCAAGGCCGCCCCTGAGGCCGAGCTGATCGTCGATGCCAACGAGGCATGGACCGAGGCCGATCTGGAGGCCAATCTCGCCGCCTGCGCCGCTTCGGGCGTCACCCTGGTGGAGCAGCCGCTGCCGGCAGGCCGCGACGAAGCGCTGGCGCGCATCAAGCGCCCCCTCGCGGTCTGCGCCGACGAGAGCGTGCATGACCGCTCTTCGCTTGCGCCCTTGCGCGAACGCTACGACGCCGTGAACATCAAGCTCGACAAGACGGGCGGCCTCACCGAGGCGCTGGCCATGGCCGATGCTGCCCGGGCGCTCGGCTTCGAGATCATGATCGGCTGCATGGTCGCGAGCTCGCTGTCGATGGCGCCGGCGATGCTGGTGACGCCCCAGGCGCGCTTCGTCGATCTCGACGGCCCCTTGCTGCTGGCGCGCGACCGCGACCACGGCCTGCGTTATGACGGCAGCCTGGTCTACCCGCCGGATGTTTCGCTCTGGGGCTGAGCCGTGAGGCGATGCCGCGCCGACCAGATCAGAATGGCACCGGCAGCGGCCATCGCCGCCATGACGTAATAGACATTGTCGCCGATGCGGGCGTAGATCGCGCCTGATGCGATCGACGTCGCCGCCCCCAGGAGCCCGTTGCAGGCGGCGTAATAGCCCTGCCCGCGCGCGATCTCATGCGAAGACACGCGCTGCGCCAAAAGGTTCATGGTGCCGACGATGGTCAGGCCGAAGCTGAAGCCGTGGCCGAGCTGGGCGATCGCGAGCAGCACGAGCGGCGGCTCGCTCGCGGTGACGATCCAGCGCAGCACGGCGACCACGCCGCCGATCGCCATCAGCGTGGACGGCTGCAGCGAGAAGCGCGGCGACAGCGCGAACACGACGATCTCTGCCATGATGCCGAGCGTCCACAGCACCGCGATGGTCAGCCCGCTGATGCCTTGCAGCTGCCAGTTGATGGCCGAGAAGGTGTAGAAGGCGATGTGGCTGCTCTGGATCAGCGCCGCCGACGCGATCACGGCCCAGAAGTCTGCATCGCGCAGCAGCGGCTTGCCGGCATGCCGCTCCGGCGTCCTCCGCCTGAGATCGTCGAGCGGCTGCAGCAGCAGGCTGGCTGCGACCGCGACGACGGCCCAGGCCACGATGACCCAGATCAGGTCGCGCGGAGCGATGACGTCGACGAGATAGCCGCAGGCGAGCGAGCCGGCGGCAAACGCCGCCGCCCCCCACAGCCGCAGGGGTCCGTAATCGAGCCCGTAGCGAGCGACACCGCGCAACGCATAGGCATCAGTCAGCGGCATCGTCGGCGTCCACACCATGCAGGTCAGCGCATAGATCAGGAACAGCGCCAGCGGCTGCTGCTGCAGGCCGACCATCGTAAATCCGATCGCGGTGGCCAGCGCCGACACCATGATGGCGGCGCGAATGGCCTGCCGCTTTTCGGCAAAAGCGGTCACTTGCGGCAGCGTGGTGAAGCGCGTGATCGCCGGCAGCGCGGCGATGATGCCGATCCAGACAGCGTCGATGCCGATCGCCTTCAGCCAGACCGGGAAGAACGGCACATGCGTGCCCAGGACCGCAAAAAAGGCCGAATAGAACACGGCGAGGCTCACGGCGAATCGCCGCTTCGTCGCTGCCGCGATGGGGATTTGTGATTCGGACTGCATCAAACCAATTGCGATTCGGTCGATATCGTGGTGATCGTTACAGTAACGCGCACTGATTTGCGCGACGAGATTGTCATGGCCAACGAAGCATTCGCCCTCTCGCCCATGTCTGCCCGCGCGGCCGCGCCGAACGAGCAGGATTACGACGCGATCCGCGAAGCCTTCATGGAGACCGCGCGCGGCCGCTGGTTCCTCGGCGAATATGCCAAGCGCAACCGCAATGCCGACACAAGCATGGTGCTGGATGCGGTCGCCAAAATCGAGGAAACCCTTGCGGCACAGCGGCAACCGGTCGTCGAGGACCGCTTGCCCGAGGCGCTGGTCGAGATCCGCCGCGCCATCCGCGAGGCCGAGACGATCGCGCTCGCCGCGGTCGATCCCGGCGCGATCGAGGCGAGTCTCGCGCCGATCCCGCGCGGGGTACGCATCATCAAGGAGATCTCCTGGCGCTGGCGCGAGATCGGCGCCGACGGGCGAATCTGCGACCTCATTGATTCGCAGCTCGCCTCGATCGAGGCCGCCTGCGGGCAGATCTCGACCCTCGATCCCCGCATCGAGCTCAAAGCCGCGTTCGATCTGCTGAAGGATCGAGTCGAGCAGCTCGACGGCGACGCAACGCCGCAGGCCGCGCCTGCTCCGGCACAGGAGGCGCCGTCATCAGTCGCAGAAGCCTCGCCCGTCGAGATGGCGGCGATGGCGGGCGATGCATCCGTGGCTTTTACGGAGACGCGCGAAGAGATCGCGGCAGCTCCGGAACTCGATGCGGCCGTCGAAGCAGCGGCCGTCGCTGAAACCTCCGCCATCGCCGAGCAGGCCATGGACGCGGCTGCCGCACAGGGGATCGCGGCCGAAAGCCAAATCCCTGCCGAAAGCGCGGCGCTCGAAAACCTCGCGCCTGATGATGCCGAGCTCGAAGCCGTCGCGTTTGAAGAGCCGGCCGCTCAGCCGGAGGCCTTGACGGAAGCAAGCGAGGAGTTCTCGCTCGACGCCGCAGCCGAGGCCGAGGACGAAGCCATCCTCGAGGCCATCGCGATGGAGATGGCCGCGCCCGATCCCGAGTTTGACGAGATCATCGAGCCGGTGGAGATGGCAGCCGCGACGCCGGAGCCCGCGCCCTCGGATGTCGTGGCGTCCATTGCTACCGAACAGCCGGAGCCGGTCGCAGCCGAGCCTGTCCTCGCAGCCATCGCCGAAGAGCCCGCCGCGGACGCGCCGATCGCGCTGGACTCGCTCGCGCGCCTCACCGACGCCATCGCGGAAGCCGCCGCCGAAGTGATGGAGCAGCAGGCGCCCGCCGTGGCGGCCGCAGCATCATTGGCGGCAGCCCCGACCGCGACGCTGCCGATGCCCTCGCCCCTGCCCGCGTCCATGTCCGCGTCCATGTCCGACGCCTCGCTCGGCGCCACCATCCTCGCCAGCGGCATCTTGCAAAAACCCCGCGCACCGGCCAACGACCCGCTCGCCCCGATCCGCCGCATGACCCAGGCCGAGAAGATCGCGTTCTTTTCGTAAGGGGCGCGCACTCCCCCCACACCGTCATTGCGAGCGCAGCGAAGCGATCCAGGCTGTCTCCGCGGAGGATTCTGGATTGCTTCGCTGCGCTCGCAATGACGCGTAGGCGACGTCAGCGCCTCACCCGCAATTCCAGATCGGACCGATCGGCGTGCGCGTCCAGCACGGGCCATAGCTGCCGCCGTTGTAGCGGCCGCCGTTGAATCCGGGGCGGCCGAAATAGTGCCACTCGCCGTCCCAGCGATAATATTGCGGAACCGGGTCGATGTACCAATGGCGACGGTCGGCGCGCGACAGGCGGCGCATGGCGTCTTTCTGCTTGTAGAGCGGGATGCTGTTGCTGAGCGGCTGCCGATAGCCCGGCAGAAAGCCGTAGCCCTTCCAGACCGGCTTGGGGCGCTTTTGCACGGGCTCGGCGGGTGCGACGGCGGGCAGCAGCGACAGAACGACAGCAACGAAGAGACACAGAAGGCGAGACATGAATCGACGATAGACAGGCGGATGCGAGAAGGCCACTCAAATTCGAGTGCGAGGCGTTTCGTCCCACCAAACGCCAGTAAGACGACTAGCCGATCTTGTCGCGCACATGCGCTTCAACGCGGTCCAGGACATGGTCGAGCGAACTCTCGGCCGTATCGAGCACCAAGTGCTCCCGATCCCACGGCTCGTAAGTCAGGCTCACGACGTCATCCCAGGTTGGAACCTTGTGACCGTCAATGTCGGGCAGCCGGTTTTCCACGCGCTGCCGGTGTAACGCCGGTTCGCTGCAAATCACTTCAATCTCGACGATGCCTGCGCCGGTTCGCAAGGCAGTCTGCCGCCATCCGGCGCGGCTTGCCAGCACGGGATTGACGCAGTCCGCGATGACGATGCGCCCGAGCTTGAGGTTTTCGGCGGCAAGCGTGTTGGCAACGGCATAGCCTGCTGCGCCGACGATGAAACCTGCGTCCTGCAATGGCTGCTCGATCGCATCGATACGAAGATAGGTCGCCGCCAGCCTGGCGGTGAGTTCGCGAGCGATCGTCGTCTTGCCGGTACCTGGAAGGCCGCCGAACACGATCAGTGAGGATGGATGCTTCATGATATTCCTAACTGATCACGCCCTTCCTGATCAGGAAGCAGCCATAGCCCCTGCTGTCACCGACCTGCACGACGCCACGGCCTGCCGCTGCCGCGCGATAGAAATCGGGACGCGCGAGCTTGCCGGGCGTGACCGGCCGGCCAGCCGCACGTGCGATCTCCGCGAGCACGGCGCGCTGCACCTCGGGCACGCGGTCGGGATCGTCGACCGGCATCATCACACGCACCGGATCGGGATCGAAATCGTCGAGCGGATAGACCGACATGATGGCCCGGATGGCAGTTTCCATCGTCATGCCCGGCAATTGGATCAGGCGCTGCGATGAGGTGCTCTGCGCGATCCGGGTGGCGGGGTGATTGGCGTCGACGAACACGAGGTCGTCGCCATGGCCCATCGCGGCGAGCAGCCAGAGCAAATCGGGGGTGAGGATCGGATCGATCGATTTCAGCATGTGGCGGACGTCCTCCCAATCGATCGCTAACCATAGCAGGTTCCGAGCGTGATTCAGATCACGGAGGCCAGCATGGTGACAGGGATCACGGACCGCAAGGCTCGAACGCGGCCAAGCTTGCGCGCAACCAATCTCGCATCGAGATGAGTGCCAAAGGAGCACGCCATGTTCCGCCTAAAGCCCTTTTTCATGACGGCGAGCCTGCTGGGAAGCCTGTTCGGCTTCGCCTGCGGGCCCGTTTCCGCGCAAGTCGCCCCGGTTCAGCCTGCCCCCACCGCCCTGCAAGGCCCGGAGCAGCGGGTGGCGCTGGTGATCGGCAATGCGAACTACCAGAACGCGCCGCAGCTTGCGAATCCCGACGATGACGCCCAGTCGATGGCGCAGTTCCTGAACTCCGCCGGGTTCGAAGTGGTCGCCGCGACCGACTTGACCCAGAACGACATGCTCCGCGTCGTCCAGGACTTCTCCGCCAAGGTCGCCTCGCGCGGTCCGAACACGGTGGCGATGGTCTATTACGCCGGTCACGGCGTGCAGCTCGCCGGCGAGAACTATCTCGTTCCGGTCGACGCCAAGGTTTCCAGCCCGACCGAGCTGGTCAACAATTCGCTGCGCCTCGTCGACGTGATGTCGACGCTGGAGACGATCCCGAGCCGCATGCGCATCGTCATCCTCGATGCCTGCCGCAACAACCCTTTCCCTGAAATCAACGACGCCGGCCGAGGCTTGGCAATCGTCGATGCGCCGAACGGCTCGATCGTCGGCTACTCGACCGCGCCAGGTGCCGAGGCGCTCGACGGCACCAATGGCCACAGCCCGTACACACAGGCGTTCCTGAACGTCGCGCGCGAGCCCAACGTGCCGATCGAGCAGCTGTTCAAGCGCGTGCGCCTGCAGGTCAACCAGACCACCAGCGGCGCGCAGATTCCGTGGGAGAGCTCGTCATTGACGAGCGACTTCACCTTCTTCGGTGACACCGCCGTTGCCGCCAACCGCGCGCCGGTGAAAGCGCCGGTCGTGCAGATGGCCTCCAATTTGCCGAGCCGCTCCACCCGCCAGGCCTATGACTACGTCGTGTCCGAGGGCCGTCCGGAGTACTATCAGGAGTTCATCCGGATGTACCCGCACGACCCGCTGTGCGACCACATCCGCTGGCTGCTCAACAACATCTTGATCTCGCAGGCCTGGCACAAGGCGGTGCTCGCCAACTCGCCGCTCGCCTACAAGAGCTTCTATGACAGCTACGGCAACAGTCCCTATGCGCAGGTCGCGCTGAAGCTGCAGGTGCAGCCGAAGCAGATCCCCCTGATGCAGGCGACCAAGTTCCTGGCGCCGCAGACCATTGCTCCGACGATCAAGATCGGCAATCTCGGCCAGCCCAAATACATGCCGCTGATGCAGCAGGGCACTGGCGCGCAGGTGAACGGCAATCTGCCGGTCGTGCAGAAGCCGCTCGACGGCAATGTCGTCGGCAAGCTCGGCAATGGCGGACAGATCGTCACCCTGCCTGCGGGCAACAACCAGCCGAACCCGCAGAACGGCACGCCGCCGCAGACCCCGAGCAAGATCGTCACGCTGCCTGCGCCGACCAACACGGTCAACGGCAAGGTCGGCATCGGCAAGATCGTGACCCTGCCTGCGACCAGCAAGCCGCAGAACGGCGGCAACAATGCCGGCAACGGCTCTCCGCCCAAGATCGTGAGCATGCCGGTGAATGTCGGCAAAGGCAGCACCAAGATCGACGTGAAGCCGGCCAACGTTCAGACGCAGAACCAGCCGATCCGCGTCAACAACGGCAACACCGGCATCGTGAGGCCCAACATTAGCCCGGTCAACAAGGTGCAGGTGCAGACCAACGTGCAGACGAGCCGTCCGCAGCTCAACACGGTGCCGAACCGCATGGTCAGCAGCAACAACAACTTCCGGCAGTCGATGAACCAAGCGCCGAGCATGAACAATGGCGGCAACCGTCGCGGCGGCTTCACGCACTGATTGCGGCGAGCGAGACGACAAAGGGGCAGAGCGGAAACGCTCTGCCCCTTCTTCATGTCTGTTCTTGGTCATTCCGGGATGCGCCGTAAGGCGCAGGCCCGGAATCCATACTCCCGATCGTGGTTATGGATTCTCAGATGCGCAATTGCGCATCATAGCTCTCGCTGCGCGAGCCCCGGAATGACGATCAGGCCACCAGCTCCGCAAACAGATCCGCATCGACATTGCCGCCTGACAGCACGATGACGACGTTCTTGCCGGCCACATCAAGGCGGCCCGCGAGTAGCGCAGCAAGCCCCACCGCGCCGCCGGGCTCCACCACCAGCTTCAGCTCGCGATAGGCAAAGGCGACCGCCGCGCCGACTTCCTTGTCCGACGCCGTGACGCCGCGCGCCAAGAGCTTGCTGTTGATCGCAAACGTCATCTCGCCCGGCATCAGGGCCATCAGCGCATCGCAGATGGTGCGGCCGGCCGGCGGATGCGGCTCGCGATGGCCTGCGCTGAGTGAAATGCCGTGATCGTCGAAGGCCTCGGGCTCGGCGACCACGATCTCGGCTTGCGGATAGCGCGCCTTCACGGCGGTCGCGACACCCGCGATCAAGCCGCCGCCGGAGGCCGGCGCCACCACGATGTCGGGGCCGAGGCCGAGCGTTGCCATGTCCTCGGCGATCTCGCGGCCGGCGGTGCCCTGCCCTGCGATCACGAACGGATCGTCGTAGGGTTTGACCAGCGTCGCGCCGCGCTTCTCGGCAATGCCGCGCGAGATCGCCTCGCGGTCGTCCTTGTCGCGGTCGTACAGCACGACCTCGGCGCCGTAGGATTTGGTGCGCTCGCGCTTCGACAGCGGGGCGTCCGCTGGCATCACGATGGTGGCCTGCATGTCGAGGATCTTTGCCGCCGCCGCCACGCCTTGGGCGTGGTTGCCGGAGGAGAACGCGACGACGCCGCCGGCGCGCTTGTCCTGCGGGATCGAGAACACCTTGTTGAACGCACCGCGGAACTTGAACGAGCCGGTGCGCTGAAGCATCTCCGGCTTCAGGAACACTTTCGCACCGACGCGCTCGTTGAGCACGGGGAAGGACAACAGCGGGGTGCGGATGGCGTAAGGCGCGATCACGCGCGCTGCGGCATCGATGTCGGCAGGGCCGACCGGAAGGGCCTGTTCGGTCATGGCGGAATGCTATCGCGGCCAATCAGGCCCGGGCAAGACACCTCCGCGAGAGGATTTCTTGCCTCAAGCCACGAAACGCGGCTGTTCCGCGCCGGTCCGGCCGGGCAGCACCGCCCCGACCCCCAAAATGCTGTCGATAAAGACCGTTGCCGAGGCCTCCCAGGTGTAGTTGGCGGCGAACGCGACGCAGTCCTGCCGGGAGATATCGAGCGCCGCGAAGCAGGCATTGCGCAGATCGTGATCGAGCGCGCCGACCGGCGCATCGCCAATCACGCCGCGGGGACCCTTCACGGGGAAGGCCGCGACCGGCAGGCCGCTCGCGAGCGCCTCCAGCAGGACCAGGCCGAAAGTGTCGGTCTTGCTCGGGAACACGAACACGTCGGCGGCCGCGTAAATATCCGCCAGTTCCTCGCCGAGCTTCTCGCCGAGGAAGATCGCATCGGGGTAGACCTCTTCCAGCGAGGCGCGCGCCGGGCCGTCGCCGACGACCACCTTGGTGCCGGGTAGGTCGAGGTCGAGGAACGCCTCGAGATTCTTCTCGACTGCGACGCGGCCGACCGACAGGAACACGGGTGCCGGCAGGCAGAGATCGATGACGCGCGGGTGGAACAACGTGGTGTCCACGCCGCGCGGCCACAGCACGACATTGTCGAAGCCGCGCTCGGTCAGTTCGCGCGCGAGCGCCGGCGTCGCCGCCATCACGGCGCGACTGGCGCTGTGGAAGCGCCGCAGCGCCCGCCAGATCAGCGAGCCCGGCACTGGCACGCGGGCGCGGACATATTCGGGAAAGCGGGTATGGAAGCTGGTCGTGAACGGCAGCTTGCGCTGGCGGCAATAGCGGCGGACCATCAGGCCGATCGGCCCTTCGGTCGCGATGTGGATGCTGTCGGGACGCGCCTCCTCGATCAGCCTTGCGATCCGGGCCGGGCGCGGCATGGCGAGGCGCAAGTCGCGATAGCTCGGCATCGCGAAGGTGCGGAACGATTGCGGCGTCAGGAACGTGAACTCGACGCCGAGCGCTTTTGCAGCGTCAGAGAGCTTGGTCAGCGTCCGAACCACACCGTTGACTTGCGGGTGCCAGGCGTCGGTCGCGACCAGGATGCGCATCAAGTGGTCCTTGTTATGCAGCTCTGGCTGCGACCTGTGGCACCTGCTCCGGCTTCCGCAACTGATCCGCCCAGGTGATGATCTCGAAGTGACCGTCGTCATGCTCGACCAGGGCGGTGCAGCTCTCCACCCAGTCGCCGCAATTCATGTAGCGGATGCCGGCCTCGTCGCGGATCACGGCGTAGTGGATGTGGCCGCAGATCACGCCGTCGGCCTGGTGACGCCGCGCCTCGGCGGCGAGCGCCTGCTCGAAGGCGCCGATATAGTTGACGGCGTTCTTGACCTTCTGCTTGGCCCATTGCGACAGCGACCAATAGGGCACGCCGAACAGGCGGCGGAAGAAGTTGACCAGGCGGTTCATCTGGATCGCGAAGTCGTAGGCCTTGTCTCCGAGATGGGCGAGCCAGCGCGCGTTCTGCACCACGAGATCGAAGATGTCGCCGTGAATGACGAGATAGCGCTTGCCGTCGGCGCCGGTGTGAACCGTGTTCTCGACCACGTCGATGCCGCCGAAATGCGTACCGTAATAGTTGCGCAGGAACTCGTCGTGATTGCCGGGAATGTAGATGACCTTGGCGCCCTTGCGCGCCTTGCGCAAAAGCTTCTGGACGAGGTCGTTATGCGATTGCGGCCAGTGCCAGCTCGATTTCAGCGCCCAGCCGTCGACGATGTCGCCGACGAGATAGATCGTATCGGCATCATGGTAGCGCAGGAAGTCGAGCAGAAGATCGGCTTGTGAACCGCGGGCCCCGAGATGGACGTCGGAGATGAACAACGTGCGAAAGCGCCGCTCCGGGCTCTCGTCACTCACATCGTAACTTCCCATGCGCCAGCCTGTAACAATGTCCCGTGACAGGGGGATGACCGATTGAACCCTTGAGGCACCTTCAAATACGAATCACGCCTTGCCTCGCCCTCCCCGCGAATATCAGTCGCATGCGACAATCAGGCGACATGGCGCCGCAGGGTAGGTGCGCTCCCTCCCCGCTTGCGGGGCAGGCGAAGCAAGCCCGCCTCAGTAGAACTTGTGGAAATGATGGATCGGCCCATGGCCGTGGCCGACGCTGAAGCGGTCGGCGGCGGCGATCGCGGCGCTGATCCAGGCCTTGGCGTTGCGCACGGCGGCCTCGAGGTCCTCGCCCCTGGCCAGCCCGGCCGCGATGGCGGAGGACAGCGAGCAGCCGGTGCCATGGGTGTTACGGGTGGCCACACGCGGCGCGGCGAGCGCGATCGCGGTCTCGGCAGTGACGAGATAGTCGGTGCTCTCGGCGCCCTCCCCGTGCCCGCCCTTGATCAGGACGGCGCGGCAGCCCAGCGCCAGCAGGCGGCGTCCCTGGCTTTCGATGTCGGCCTCGCTCGCCGCCACCGGCGCATCGAGCAGGGCCGCAGCCTCCGGCAGGTTCGGCGTGATCACGGCAGCCAGCGGCATCAGCCTGGTGCGCAGGGCGTCGACGGCTTCAGCGGCGAGCAGGCGGTCGCCGGAGGTCGCCACCATGACGGGATCGAGCACGACATGCCGCGGCGCCCAGCGCGACAGCGCGGCCGCGGTGGCATCGATGCTGGCGGCCTGGGCCACCATGCCGATCTTCACCGCACCGATGTCGAGGTCGGAGAACACCGCGTCGATCTGCTCGGTGACGAACCCGGCCGGCACCGCGTGAATGCCGGTCACGCCGCGCGTGTTCTGCGCCGTCAGCGCCGTGATCACGGAGGCGCCATAGACGCCGAGCGCGGCAAAGGTCTTCAGGTCCGCCTGGATGCCGGCGCCGCCGCTCGAATCGGAACCGGCGATGGTGAGTGCGACCGTGGTCGTCATCGCGGGAGACATGTGCTTGAGGAGGCCGCCATGGCCACTCGTAGCGCGACCGTGGAACGTCAGCAAGCGCGCCGGGCCGCCGCCAGGCGTGATTCGCGAACCGATTGCGCGCCTTGCGAATCAGTCGGACACCGCGCGGACCAAGGCCCGCAATGATGCGGGCTTGGAAATGCAACGGCGCCGGACCCTTGCTATAGTCGCGTACCTTAGCGTGCTTCGCCGGTTACGCGAGACGTCAGGTGGTGGAACCGTCCAGCGCCCCCATGTTGCGGGCCGCCGGCCCCGCAAACCACCTGAACAAGACTCCTTGGGGTGGAACGATGTGGGCCTTCTTCGAACGTCTCCTCGACTCGTCCATGCTGTCGCCGCACGGCATCTGCCTGTTGTGGGAGCCTCAGCTGATCTGGCTTCACGTCGTTTCCGACGCCAGCATTGCCGCCGCCTATTTCTCGATCCCGTTCGCCCTCGCCATCCTCGTCACCAAGCGGCGCGACCTCAAATTCGGCTGGGTCTATTGGGCGTTCGCGATCTTCATCATGGCGTGCGGCCTGACCCACGTGCTGTCGATCTATACGCTCTGGGTTCCGATCTACGGCATCGAGGGCATGCTCAAGGCCGCCACGGCGGTCGCGTCGGTCTTCACCGCCGCCGCGCTCTGGCCGCTGCTGCCGAAGATCCTCACGATCCCCTCGCCGTTCGAGCTGCGACAGGTCCAGGCCGCGCTCGAGGAGGAGGAAATCAAGAGCCGCGACGCCACGCTGCTGCTGCAGCAGGTCCGCGACGCCCAGCGCGCGATGCGCGAGAGCGTGGCGCGCCTCACCGCGATCGTCGAGACCGCGGTCGACGGCGTCATCCTGCTCGATGCGCAGGACCGCATCCTGCTGTTCAATCCGGCCTGCGAGCGCTTGTTCGGCTACCGTGCCGACGAGGTGATGAACCGCAACGTCGGCATGCTGATGCCCGAGGCGGATGCAGCATCCGACCGCTAGGCGCGGCATTTCGCGACCGGCGGCGAGGCCGTCGGCCTGCGCAAGGACGGCACGACGTTTCCGATGGAGCTGTCGGTCGGCCAGGCGCGGCAGGACGGCGAATTGATCTTCGTCGGCATCGTCCACGACCTCACCGCGCGCAAGCTGACCGAGCAGCAGCTTCAGCAGGCGCAGAAGATGGAGACGGTCGGTCAGCTCTCCGGCGGCATCGCGCACGACTTCAACAATCTGCTGACCGTCATCATCGGCAATGCCGAGCACCTGAGCGAGCAGCTCAAGGCGAGGCCCGACCTCGGGCGCTTTGCCGACGACATCTGCCAATCGGGCGAACGGGGTGCCGAGCTGACGCAGCGCCTGCTCGCCTTCAGCCGCCGCCAATTGCTGCGGCCTCAGACGATCGATTGCCGGAGCCTGCTCGATTCCATGTTCAAGCTGCTCAAGCGCACCTTGCGCGAAGACATCGAGATCAGGACGACCTCCGGGCCCGGCACGATCCTGGCCTTTGCCGACCGCGCGCAGCTCGAATCCGCCGTGCTCAATCTCGCGCTCAACGCGCAGGATGCCATGCCATCGGGAGGCCACCTCACGCTGGCCACGGAGCTGATCACGATCGAGGATGATGACGGTGCCGTTCACCGGGAGGTCGCACCCGGCAGCTACGTCCTGATCGCGGTTACCGATGACGGCGAAGGCATGACGCCGGAGGTCGCCGCACGCGCGTTCGAGCCGTTCTTCACCACCAAGGAGGTCGGCAAGGGCTCGGGCCTCGGCCTCAGCATGGTCTATGGCTTTGCCAAGCAATCAGGCGGCCATGTCTCGATCTACAGCGAGGCTGGCCTTGGGACCACGGCCAGGATCTACCTGCCGCGCGCGAGCACCGGTAGGTCGCAAGCCGATCTTCCCGACGGCGAGGACACGGCGCCGCGAGGCTACGAGACGGTCCTGATCGTCGAGGACGATCCGTTCGTCCGCTCCTCCGTCATTCGCAGGGTGGAAGCGCTCGGATATCGCGTCGTCGCCGCGGTCAACGGCAAGGATGCCTTGCAGCAGCTGCAGGGCGATCCCGGCATCGACTTGCTGTTCACCGATATCGTGATGCCGGGCGGCATGAGCGGCTGGGAGCTCGCCGATCAGGCGCGGCGGGTGCGTCCCGGCCTGCCGGTCCTGTTCACCTCGGGCTACGCGCTGGAGACCTTGGTCGAGCAGGGCCGCGCGCAGGCGCGAGCGGTCGTGCTGACCAAGCCCTACCGCAAGGTCGAGCTCGCCCAGCGCCTGAGGGATGCATTGGCCGCCGCAGTGGTCCCATCCTAGCATCGCGCCCGAATGCACCTCGGATGATCCAGCAAGTTCGCTTGCTAAATCCAGCCGGTTTTGGCCTATTAGCCGGTAGAATACGCTTTCGGAGTGCCCGCGATGGTTCCTTTTTTCGTTCAGATCAAGTGCAAGCTCGGCCAGTCCTATACGGTGGCCAATGCGCTTGCCGAAGCCGAGATCGCCTCCGAGATCTACTCCACGGCCGGCCAATACGACCTCCTGGTGAAGTTCTACGTCGACAAGGATACCGACATCGGCCACTTCGTGAATGAGAAGGTGCAGGTGCTGCCGGGCATCCAGGACACTCTCACCATCATCACCTTCAAGGCGTTCGGCACCGGCTAAAGCATGATCCGGAAAAGTGCGAAGCGGTTTTCCGGAAAGATCATGCGTAAACAACAACCTAAAGCGCGATGATGATTCATCCCAATCTCATCGCGCTTTAGATCACGCGCAAAACAACGGCCGAAGCGCCGGCAGCGCTAGCCGCCCTCCTTGCGCTTGGGCGGTGTCGGTCCCTGCACCGGCGGCAGCGACTTCAGATAGGCGGCCATCGCGGCGCGGTCTTCCGCGGTAAGTTGCGCCAGATTCTTGATCACCGCCCGCATCGCGCCCGAAGCGCTGTCGCCCTCGGGCAGGTCGCCGGTCTCGAGAAAATCCGCGATATCCTTCTCGCTCCAGTTGCCGATGCCCTGCTGCGTGATGTTGGGCACCCAGCCCTCCCCTTCGGGATTGGGCCCACCGGCAAAGCGCTGGCTGGCGATGATGCCGCCGAGCGCATTGCGCGGGCTGTGGCATTCGGCGCAATGGCCGAAAGCGTTCACGAGATAGGCTCCGCGATTCCATTGCGGCGAGCGCGCGGCGTCCGCGACGAACGGCGCGGTGTCCATGAACAGCAGCTTCCAGATGCCGACATTGCGGCGGATGTTGAACGGAAACGGCAGCGCGTGGTCGCCCACTGTGCCGGACACCGACGGAAGCGTCTTCAGATAGGCAAAGAGATCGCGGACGTCGTCGACACTGGCCAGATGATAGGACGTGTAGGGAAAGGCGGGGAAATAGTGCGTGCCCGTGGGCGAGATGCCGCGCATCACGGCGTTGACGAAATCGGCCTCGCTCCAGCGGCCGATCCCGTAGGCGGGATCGGGGGAAATATTGGGGATGTAGAACGTCCCGAACGGCGAGCCCAGCGCCAGCCCGCCGCCGAGCCGCAGGCGATCGGGCTGATTGGGGGTGGCATGACAGGACGAGCAGCCGCCGGCGTTGAACAGCTCCTGCCCGTTGGCGAGATCGGGGTT
This sequence comes from Bradyrhizobium sp. BRP20, assembly GCF_020194215.1. Taxonomy (NCBI): domain Bacteria; kingdom Pseudomonadati; phylum Pseudomonadota; class Alphaproteobacteria; order Hyphomicrobiales; family Nitrobacteraceae; genus Bradyrhizobium; species Bradyrhizobium sp. BRP20. The sequence goes on from NZ_JADYVY010000011.1 coordinate 66,191, forward strand.
GCGTGTCGGCGCCGGCAAGGCCAGCACGGCCGGGGCGGTCAACCACCAATAGAGTGCGAACGCCGCGGCGGCGGCGATCAGGGCGGCAAGGAGCGTTCGTCGCAACATTCGATCATTCCATCGTGAACGCGCGAACTTAAGGGTCATGCCGCGCTCGATCCAACCACGAATATTTTAGACGGCCCGGATGTAATGCCGGAATAAACCGCATGACGCACTGTTTGAAAAGCAATCAGGCGTCAACAGGAGAAAGCCATGACCAAAGCCGTTTTTGCCACACTGGTACTCGGAGCCGCCGTTGCGTTCGCCGCCCCGGCCAGCGCGGAGAAACTGAAGGCGACGCTGGACGGCAAATCCGAAGTCCCCGCCAACACCAGCAGCGCGACCGGAACGGCCGATCTGGACTACGACGCTGCCAGCAAGAAGCTGTCCTGGACCGTCACCTATTCCGGCCTCTCGGGCCCCGCCACCGCCGCGCATTTCCACGGGCCTGCCGAAGCCGGCAAGAACGCCGGCGTCGCGGTCCCGATCCCGAATGCAGCCTCGAGCCCGGTCAAGGGCGAAGCCACGCTCACCGACGCGCAGGCCGCCGATCTGCTCGGCGGCAAGTACTACATCAACATCCATACCGCGGCGAACCCGGCCGGCGAGATCCGCGGTCAGGTGACGAAGTAAAGCGAAAACGTGGGCTTCGTCGCGGAAAGGCCGGACGCAAGGAGGGAGCGTCCGGCCTTTTCGATTCCAAGCAACTTCGTAGCCCGGATGGAGCCAACGGTCGGCGCGAAGCGCCGCCCGTTGGTGCAATCCGGGAGCCCTGCGCGTTGCGGACAGGTCCCCGGATTTCGCTGCGCCCCATCCGGGCTACGACGCTACGACTCTGACCGTGCTCAAGCCGCGTTCAGCGCCTGCGCGAGGTCGGCGATCAGGTCCGACGGGTTCTCGATGCCGATCGACAGCCGGATCGTGGAATCGAGCACGCCGATCTTTTGGCGGATGTCGGCGGGAACGCCGGAATGGGTCATCGTCGCCGGCAGGCTTGCGAGCGATTCCGTGCCGCCAAGGCTCACCGCCAGCTTGAGGATCTGCAGCGCGTTGAGGAATTTCACCGCCGCCTCCTTGCCGCCGACGATGTCGAACGAGAACGTCGAGCCCGCGCCCAGGCATTGCCGCGCGAACACACGGCCGGACAGCGAGCCCTGCTCGTGGTGACCGAGGTAGTGCACCCTGGCGACCTTCGGATGGTCGCGCAGGAAGTCTGCCACGAGCCGCGCATTCGCATCGGCCTTCTCCATCCGCAGGCTGAGCGTCTCGAGCGAGCGGTTGATCATCCAGCACGAATGCGGATCGAGCTGGGTGCCGATGGCGCCGCGCAGCGCCTTGATGCCTTTCATGATCGCCTTCGATCCGAGCGCGGCGCCCGCGATCAGGTCGGAATGACCGCCGACATACTTTGTCAGCGAATACAGCGACAGATCCGCGCCGTGCTCGATCGGCCGCTGAAACACCGGCCCGAGCAGCGTGTTGTCGCAGGCGATGACCGGCGTGTGTCCCTGGGCCCTGCCGATGGAATCGGCGATGCGGCGGATCATTGCGATGTCGACGAGGCCGTTGGTCGGATTGGCCGGCGTCTCGATCAGGATCATCGAAACCCGCCCCTTGCCCATGGCCTCCTCCGAGGCCTGCTTGACCGCCGTCTCGTCGATGCCGTCGGCAAAGCCGACGGCGCCGATCGACAGGCGCGCGAGCGTGTTCGTCAGCAGCGTCTCCGTCCCGCCATAGAGCGGCTGCGAGTGCAGGATGACATCGCCCGGGCGAACAAAGGCCAGAATCGTGGTTGCGATCGCTGCCATGCCGGACGAGAACAGCGCGCAACTCTCCGTGCGCTCGTAGATCGCGAGCCTGTCCTCGACGATCTCGCTGTTGGGATGATTGAAGCGCGAATAGACCAGGCCGGCGCCCATGCCTTCCGGCGGCTCGCGCCGTCCGGCGACGTAGTCGAAGAAGTCCTGGCCATCCTCGGCGGTCTTGAACACGAAGGTGGAGGTCAGGAACACCGGCGGCTTGATGGCGCCCTCGGACAATTGCGGATCATAGCCATAGGTCAGCATCAGGGTTTCCGGATGCAGCATATGATTGCCGATATGGGTCTTGGAGGGGAACGGTTTTGCCATGGCCTGTCTCGCTGTTGATCGAGGTGCTCGCCGCGCGCTGGGAATCCCGACGTGAGGATGCCGGGAGGAGACTCGTGTGAGCGCACGGCCGTTGGCGCAAAGATAGCCGCTCTCGCGGCAATCCGTCAGGCCTTGCGGACGGAAGTTCCTGCGGGCCGCGGTCAAGAAAAAGGCGGTTGCTTTCGCAACCGCCCTTTCCGAAGTCCTTGGTAGCCCGTTAACTGCGCCCCGCTATTTCAATTTCACGCGATAGGTTTCGTGACAATCATTGCAGCGGTCGTTGATCGCCGTGTAGGCCGCCTTCAGGCCCGCGACATTGGTGATCTTGCCTTTGACGTCGGCGATCGCCTTCTGCACCGGCGGGATCTTGGCATCGAAATCGGCCTTGTTCTGCCAGACCTTCGGCGACGAGCCGTAGGTCGCGTTGACGACATCCTGCTTGGGATTGATCTCGAAGGTCTTGGCGATCTTGGCAACATCGGCCTCGATGCTGGCGATGGCCTCATCGGCAGCCTTCTTGTCGAAGGGAATATCGCCCTTGCTCATCTTCTGAAGCACGCCATACTGATTCTTGGCGATCGCTCGCATCAGATTGTCCTGCTGGACGGCAATCTCCTGTTGCGCCATGACGGCGCCCGCGCCCAGCACGAGGGCGCCCGCGACAATCATCGTCCGTTTCATTGGTTCGTTTCTCCGGCTCTCGAGACGTTCGGGGAATGAGACTGTCACCGGCTTCTGGTGAAGCCGGGACCCATCATAGGTAGAACCCCGCGCGGCGCGTTTATTCCCGTGCGCGCGGGGGAGCGCGGCTTCACAAGCTGTGACGGCGGTGATGCTCGCTGATCGCAACCCACACCCGCTCGGGCGTTGCCGGCATGTCGATGTGGTCGATCTTGTACTCGCGCCAGAGCGCATCGACGATGGCGTTGACCACGGCCGGACAGGAGCCGATCGCGCCGGCCTCGCCGGCCCCCTTCACGCCCATCGGATTGGTCTTGCACGGCACGTTGTGGGTCTCGAACACGAAGGCCGGCCCGTCCGCCGCGCGCGGCAGCGCATAGTCCATGAAGGTCGCGGTGATGAGCTGGCCGTCGGTCGGTCCATACACCACCTGCTCCATCAAGGCCTGGCCGATGCCCTGCATGGCGCCGCCATGCACCTGGCCGGCCAAGAGCAGCGGATTGAGCGTCTTGCCGAAATCGTCGACGATCACGTAGTTGACGATTTTGATGATGCCGGTCGCCGGATCGATCTCGACCTCCGCAACATGGGTGCCGTTGGGATAAGTGCCGTCGGCGCTGGCAAAGGTCGCGCTGCCGTTCAGCTTCGACGGATCGGCCCCGGGCCGCTTGGCGAGATCGGCGAACGAGATCGAACGATCGGTGCCGGCGATCCGCACCACGCCTTCGGAGATTTCGAGGTCGCCGGCGCTGGCTTCGAGCGCCTGTGCCGCGATCTCCTTCAGCCTCGAACCGAGCTCGCGCGTGGCGCGCTCGACGCTGACGCCGCCGGAGGGGATCGAGGCCGAGCCGCCGGTGCCGAGGCCGGTCGCGATCTCGTCTGTGTCGCCCTGGCGAACATGCACGCGCTCGGGCGCCACGCCGAACTGTTCGGCGACGATCTGCGCATAGGCGGTCTGATGGCCCTGCCCGCTCGATTGCGTGCCGATCAGCACGGTGACGTCGCCATTGGCATCGAGGCGGACGTTGGCCGTCTCTTCACCCATCACGCCGCAAATCTCGACGTAGCTCGCAAGCCCGATGCCGCGGATCAGGCCGCCCTTCTTGGCCGCCTTGGCGCGCTTGGGGAATTCCTTCCATTCCGCGATCTCCATCGCGCGCTTCAGGTGCGCGGCGAAGTCGCCGGAATCGTAGACCTTGCCGGTCGCGGTCTTGTAGGGCAGCGCCTTCGGAGGGATGAAATTCTTGCGGCGGATGGCATCCGGCGTCATGTCGAGCTTTCGCGCGCAGGCATCGACGAGGCGCTCGATGACATAGGCGGCTTCGGGCCGGCCCGCGCCGCGATAGGCGTCGACCGGCACGCTGTGGGTGAAGATCGTGCGCACCCGGCAATGGAAGGCCTGGATGTCGTAGAGGCCGGGCAGCATGCCGGCGCCGCCATGCGGGATGTAGGGCCCGAAGGTCGACAGATACGCGCCCATGTCGCCCATGAGGTCGCAATCCATCGCGAGGAACTTGCCGTCTTCAGCCAGCGCCATCTTGGCAGTGGTGACGTTGTCGCGGCCCTGCGCATCGCCCATGAAATGCTCGGAGCGGTCGGCCGCCCACTTCACCGCCTTCTTCAGTTTGCGCGCAGCGACGGCCATCAGGGCATATTCCCGATACGGAAACAGTTTTGTGCCGAACCCGCCGCCGACGTCGGGGCAGATCACCCGCATCTTGTCGGTGGGGATGTTGAGCACGTTCTGGCAGAGGATGTCGCGCAGACGGTGGCTGCCCTGGCTGCCGACCGTTAGCGTCAGATGGTCGCGCTTGGAATCGTATTCGCAGACGGCAGCGCGGGTCTCCAAGAAGCTTGCAACCACGCGCGGATTGACGATGGAGATCTCGGCGACCGCATGCGCTTTCGCGAAGGCAGCTTCCGTCGCCGCTTTGTCGCCGATCGAGACGTCGAACAGCACGTTGCCCGGCTTGTCGGGCCAGACCAAGGCTGCGCCCTTCTTCACGGCGTTGACGACGCCAGTCACCGCGGGCAGCGGCGACCATTGGACCTCGATCGCCTCGATCGCATCGCGAGCCTGGTCGATGGTCTCGGCGACCACGAAGGCGACGGCATCGCCGACGTGGCGCACCTCGTCCTTGGCCAGGATCGGGTAAGGCGGGCCGGTGAAGGGATCGGTCTCGAGGTTGAACAGGCAGGGCAGATTGCCGAGATCCCCGACGTCGTCGGCCGTCAGGATCAGCGCAACGCCCGGCAGGCCGCGCGCGCGGCTCGCATCGATGCTGTATTTGGCATGCGCATGCGGCGAGCGCAGCACCAGGCAGCGGAGCGCGGCCTGCGGCGCGTAATCGTCGGTATAGCGGCCCTTGCCGCGGATGAGCGCGTCATCCTCCTTGCGCAGCACGCTTTGGCCAACGCCGAACTTGATGGGAGCCGCCATTTTATCTTCCCGTTCTCATGGTTGTTTTGTGGGCATATTGCCGTGGAAAAACTGGCAAGGCAAACGGGTTTAGGCGGGCGCAGGGGTCGCAGGTTCAATCGCGCCACGCGTGCCTCACGGGAATGCTCGGCAAGGTCCCAGCGTGATCGTGTGACGTTGACGGCGAGAGCCAAGCGCTCCCACTTAGCTGTTCTCGTGCTCACCCCCGAGCTTCAAATAGCTGATGAGCATCGGAGGCCGTGAGCGTCAGCCCGTACAAATCTTTCAGCGTCGAAATGCGTTGCAGCGTCGCAGGCTCGAACGGCGTCTTGCCTTCGAACGAATGCAGGAGAACGCCCTCCAGCAAATCACCGAGGCTCATATCCAGGTATTCGGCGAGGCCCTTCGCGACCTTGAGAATGCGCTTCTCGATCCGAACTCCCGTCTGTACGCGTTGGACTGAATGTTTGTGAGCTTCTGAGTTCATAATGTGTGACCTCGATCGGAAGGCGGGGGTTTAGTCGCATCATGCCATTGCCGGACTTGCTCGGGCATCGGTCTCCAGCCCTGCAACTCACGTCCTCAGAGACCAGGTGAATCTTGGATTCGTTCGGACGCCTGCGGGGTCGACGCTCTGATCGCGGAACGATTGTTGTCACACAGGCAGAGCCTGGGCGGCCGAGTTGACCGATCCCAATTTGCCTTTTCCGTTCTAGAATGTTACCTTGGTACCAAGATAACATAGGACGCCGCCATGAGCAACAGAATTTGCTGCACGGATGCTGCAGAGGTCGCCGAACTGAGCGAGGGCTTCCTCGCGCGTACACTTCCGGGGGCACGTTTCAGCCATCGTGAACATCTGATCGTGACGAGCTACTTGCTCGCCACTGATCCGGCTCGGGACTGGCGGGTCGAACTCCCCGAGATGATCCGCGCCTACAATGTTGCCGCTGGCGGCGTGAACGACGATGTGCGTGGCTATCACCACACGATGACGATGGCCTTCTTGATGATCATCGAAGGAATTCTCGCGGAGGTCGGCCGCCGCGATATTGTCGCCGCCTGCAACGCGGTGCTGGCGTCCCCGGCAACCGAAAAGGACGTACTCTTACGTTTCTGGAGCCGCGAAGCGCTGTTCTCGCGGGAGGCCCGGCACGGCTGGATTGAGCCAGACCTTGCCGAGTTCAACCCGCGCGCGGCAGGTCATATGCCGGCGTGAGGATCGTCGATCACTCACATTCCGCGGCTCAGCAGATACCTCGTACTATCTCTGAGCGCATCGATCTCCCGCCCAGGTGCGAGATAGTTGATCTCGGCGCGCGTCAGGCCGATGTCCATCAGCTCCCTGTCGCTCAGATCCATCAAACTGACCCGCGGGTGCAGGCGCCACGTCCCAAAAGCAGACCAATATCGCTTGAGCAGGCCCAGGAGACTTTGCGCCGGCGCGGCTGCGGCAGCTTCTCTCCCCGACAAGGCTTGGCCCGGCGTTGCAACGGACACGTTGAGACGAGCCGCTGCCGCCAGAACCTCGTCCATGGCCTGCTTCGCGAGCGCAATGGATTGGTCGAGGCGAAGCACCGCCGCATCGTGCTCGGCCTCGGATGAAACGCTCGTCAGTTGTGGTGGCATCGGACGCTCCTGCTGTTGAGCCGGCAGGGAGCGTGGCCAAACAAAAGGCCCCGTCCGATGCCGGCGGGGCCTGGTGGAAAAGATGTCGTCGAAATCCTAGCGCACGACTCCTCCCACCGCCCAGCCGAAGCGGGTGATGTGATCGCGGGAGACTTTGCGCGAGCATTTGATCATGAGCGACTCCTACCACCGCAATCGCGCAAAATCAAGAGATGTGCCGATGTTGGCTGCAGCTTGGAGGCGAATGCCGTGCTCTCTAACCCCGCACCAGCGAGACCAGCCACTTGCGTCCGAACAATACGAGGATCGCGAGCGCGTAGACGATCGTGCCGCCGACGGCGAGCAGGATCAGTATCAATTCATCCCGGAAGTGCATCGCGCCCAACCAGGGGCCGCTGAAACGTGCAATCAGCCAGAACGCGGCGGCGAGGATGAGGCCGCTTAGCAAGAACTTGGCGAGCGACAGCAGCCAGGCGCGGTCGAGCACGAGAAAGCCGCGCCGCACAGCGAAGAACAGCACCAGCAAGAGATTGGTCCAGACGCCGACGGCGGTCGCCAGCGCGAGACCGATCTGGGCGAGCGGTCCCATCAAGGCAACCTTCAGCGCGACGTTGACGGCGATGCCGGTCAGCGACGCGCGGACCGGCGTTGCGGTATCCTTGCGGGCATAGAAGGTCGCGACCGCACTGCGGATCAGCACGAACGGGATGAGGCCGATGGCATAGGCCGCGAGCGTCGCACCGGCGGCGGCGGCATCGGCCTTGGAGAACGCACCGCGGGCGAACAGTGCGCGCATGATCGCATCGGGCACGGTGAGGAAGGCCGCGACGAACGGGATCGAGAATAGCAGCGTGAAATCGAAGGCACGGCGCTGCGCGCTCAGCGCACCGTCGTGGTCGTTTGCGGTGATCCGCCGCGACATCTCCGGCAGCAGCACCGTGCCGATGGCGATGCCGATGACGCCGATCGGCAGCTGGTTGAGCCGGTCGGCATAATAGAGCGCCGACAGCGCACCGGCGGGCAGGAACGTCGCAATGATGGTGTCGGCGAACAGCGCGAGCTGCGTGCCCATCGAGCCCAGCGTCGCAGGTCCGAGCGCTTTGAAGAAGCCGCGAACGTCCTCATCAAGCTTCAAGGGCGCAAAGCGCGGCAGGCCGCCATGGCGGGCGAGATCGCCCGCGAGCAGGAAATATTGCAGGAAGCCGGAGATCAGCACGCCCCAGGCCGCGGCATGGCCTGCGGTCGGAAACCAGACGGCAACCGCCAGCGTCATCATCATGGCGACGTTGAGGAAGATCGAGGCGGCCGCGGCGCTGGCAAAGCGCTGCATCACGTTGAGCATGCCGCCATAGAGCGTCACCAGCGTGATCAAGAGCAGATAGGGAAAGGTGATGCGGGTCAACTCGATCGCGAGCTTGCGCTGCTCGGCATCCTCACCGAAGCCTGGCGCCAGGATGCTCATGGCCTGCGGCATGAACAGCCAGGCGGCGATCAGCAGCACCACCTGCGAGGCCAGGAGCAGCGTGAAGATGCGGTCGGCGAACAAATGTGCGGCCGCCTCCCCCTTCTCGCCATGGACATGGGCATAGGCCGGCACCCAGGCGGCGTTGAAGGCGCCCTCGGCGAAGATCGCGCGGAAATGGTTGGGAAGCCGCAGCGCCACGAAAAAGGCGTCGGCCACCGGCCCGGCACCGAGGATCGCCGCGAGCATGATGTCGCGGGCAAACCCCGTCAGCCGCGACAGCAGCGTGTAACCACCGACCGTGAAGATGCGTCCGAGCATGCGGATTGTTGTAGAGACTTATCGGACGGAGGTCGATGCATCTTGCGATGCGCATTACTGCGCCCTCTCCCCTTGCGGGAGAGGGCAGCACCGCAGGCAGATACAGACTCAATCGGGTGAGGGGTATCTCTCAGCGCATGCCGTACGGAGAGAGACCCCTCACCCGGCTTCGCTTCGCGAAGCCAACCTCTCCCGCAAGGGGAGAGGGAAGAACTCAGCCCGCCAGCGCGCCGCGGACGGCGGCGATGATTCGCTCCTGATCGGCCTCGGTCAAATAGGCATGCATCGGCAGGCTGACGACGTCCTGCGACAGGCTCTCGCAACCCGGCAATCCGCCCTCGGCGACCGGGTACTGTTTGTAGGCGGTCTGCTGGTGCATCGACTTGCCGTAATAGATCGCGGTCGGCACTCCCTGGGCTTTTAGCGCGGCAGCGAAGCCGTCGCGGTCGATACCCTTGGGAAGACGAATGGTGTACTGCGCCCAGACTGAGGTATTGCCCGGCGCGATGCGCGGCACGGTGACCACGTTGGACAGGCCGCGCGCATAGCGCTCCGCGACCCTGTTGCGGGCGGCGATCTCGTCGTCAAAAATCTTCAGCTTCTCGATCAGGACCGCGGCCTGCATGGTGTCGAGCCGGCCGGTCAGGCCGAGGCGGACGTTGTCGTATTTGTCGACGCCCTGCCCGTGCACGCGGATGCTGCGCAAGGTGGCGGCGAGCTCGTCGTCATCGGTGAAGATGGCGCCGCCGTCGCCGAAGCAGCCGAGCGGCTTTGCCGGGAAGAAGCTGGTCGCAGTGGCGTGGCCGAGGGTGCCGAGCTTGCGCCCCTTGTAGCTCGCGCCAAAGCCTTGCGCGGCGTCGTCGAGCACGAACAGGCCCTCGGCCGTGGCGATCTCGGCGATGGCATCGTGATCGGCGGGCTGGCCGAACAAATCGACCGGAATCACCACGACCGGCTTGAGGCCGGCCTTGCGGGCGGTGGCGATGCCGCGCTTGAGCGATTCCGGGCTCATGTTGAAGGTGGTCTCGTCGACGTCGACATAGACCGGCGTCGCGCCGGTCCGCGCCACCGGCGAAGCGGTCGCGATGAAGGTGAAGGACGGACACAGCACGGCATCGCCGGGCCCGACATTCCTGGCCATCATCACCATCAGGATGGCGTCGGTGCCGCTGGCGCAGCCGATCACGTGCTTGGCGCCTGAGTAGGCCGCAAGCTGCTTCTCGAGCTCGAAGACCTCCGGCCCGTTGACGAACTGGCAATGATCCATCACGCGCTTCACGGCCGCATCGAGCGAGGCGCCGAGCCGGCGGCGCTGCGAGGCGACGTCGATGAAGGGAATGGGTTCGGAACGTAAGTGCTGGTTCATGACGCCTTGTGACGTTTGAGCGGTCGACATGGAAGGGATCAGCCGGCGACGCGGCGCGGCCCCTTGCGCGCGGGTGACGTCGCCGCAGGACGCGAGGGCCTCTCCAGGCATTGCGTGGCGATCTCGAGGCTGGCGACGCCCTCGTCGCCCGTCACTGCCGGCGTCTCGCCGTTGCGCACCGCCTTAAGGAATGCGATCAGCTCGGCGCGAAGCGGCTCGTCATGGCCGACCGGCAGATGCCGCATCGAGTAGCTGCCGTCCGGCTTGAAGCCGAAGCATTCGGTGACCTGGCGCGTCAAGAGATCGCCCATCACGTATTTGCCGCGCGTTGCGACCGTGACGCTGCGCGCCTTGAACGGCGTCAGCCAGTTGGTGTTGATGTGGGCGAGCACGCCGCTCTCGGTGCGGAACTGCAAGAGCGCGATGTCCTCGCGCTCGGCGACCGCGCTCGACAATTGCGGCTGCACCTCGACGATGTCGGATTCGGTGAACCAGCGGATCAAATCGATGTCGTGCACGGCAAGATCGATGACGACGCCGACATTGGACATGCGCGGCGGGAACGGGCCGACGCGGGTGATCGCGATGGAGAGAATGTCCTCGCCCGCGATCGCCTGCTTGACCGCGGCGACCGCCGGATTGAAGCGCTCGACATGGCCGATCATCAGCGTGACGCCCGCCTTGTGCGCGGCGGCGACGATCTCGCGGCCCTCTTCCACCGTGGATGCGATCGGCTTCTCGACCAGCACGTGGATGTTCTTGGCGATGCATGCGAGCGCGACCTCGTGATGCAGATGGGTCGGTGCCGCGATGGTGACGGCATCGAGGCCTTCGGCGAACAGCTGGTCGAGCGTCTCGAAGCTTTCGCAATTGGCGAGCTCCGTGGCCCGCGCACGATGTGCCGGCGAGGGATCGACGACGCCGACGAGGCTGACGCCGGGCAGGCCGCTGAGCACGCGCGCATGGTTGCTGCCCATCACGCCGGCGCCAATGACACCGACGCGCAAGCCGGCCTTTGCCGGTGCAGATCCCCTGGAAGTCATCTGAGCAAACCCCCGATTCAACGCAAATCCCCGGGCCGCTTCTAGCACGGACGCCACTTTTGTGGCGAATGCCGCCCTGGCGGGCCGGACACGATTTGATTCAAAAAGTTACACGTTCCCCGGGCCTTAGGCCGAAAGAGATACCGCTTCTCGGCCCGGGTCGCGTGATTCGGAGTTTGCTGGTTACGACCTTTGATAGTCGTCTTCAATCCGGATGATGTCGTCTTCCCCCAGATAGCTTCCAGTCTGGACCTCGATCAGCTCCAGCTGGATCTTGCCGGGATTCTCCATCCGGTGGACGGCGCCCATCGGGATGTAGATCGACTCGTTCTCGTGCACCGTCTTCACCGTCTCGTTGACGGTCACCTGCGCCGTGCCGCGGACCACGATCCAGTGCTCGGCACGATGATGGTGCTTCTGCAGCGACAGCCGCCCGCCCGGCTTCACCACGATGCGCTTGACCTGGTGGCGCTCGCCATTGTCGACGGATTGATAGCTGCCCCAGGGCCGGTGCACCTTGAGATGCTCTTCGGTGACTTTCGGCGCGACCGACTTCAATTTCGTCACGAGGCGCTTCAGCCCGTTGGCATCCTTCTGCCGCGAGACCAGCACCGCGTCCGCGGTCGCGACCACGACGAGATCGTCGACGCCTTCGAGCGCGACCAGCGCGGAATCCGTGGTGACGTTGCAATTGCGGGAATCCTCGAACACGGCGGTGCCGTGCGCGGCATTGCCTTGCGCGTCCTTCTCCGACAGCTCCCATACCGCATGCCAGGAGCCGACGTCGGACCAGCCGCACGACACCGGCACGACGGCGGCGCGCGAAGTCTTCTCCATCACCGCATAGTCGATCGAGATCGCCTTGGCCGCGCCGAACGCGTCGGGCTCCAGCGTGACGAAGCCGAGATCGCGGCCGGCATTGTTGACCGCATTGATGACGGCCTCGACGCTTGCCGCATCGACCCTGCGATATTCGTCGAGCAGCACGCTCGCCGGGAACATGAAGTTGCCGCTGTTCCAGAGATAGCCCGAATTGACGTAGTCGGAGGCCTTCACCGCATCCGGCTTCTCGACGAAGCGCGCAACCGCCTGCACCTCGCCCGCGATCACGTCGCCCGGATTGATGTAGCCATATTCCGTTGCCGGCCGCTCCGGCTTGACGCCGAAGGTGACGATGCGCCCGGCATTCGCGGCGGTGAGGCCCTCGCGACAGGCGGCGACGAAGGCGGCATTATTCTGCACGACGTGATCGGCGGCGAGCGCGAGCACGATCGCCTCGCTGGCGCGGTTCTGCGCGAACACCGCGCCGGCCGCGATCGCAGGGCCGGAATCGCGCCGCATCGGCTCGAGGATCACGTCGGCCTCGATGCCGATCTCGGCGAGCTGCTCCAGCACCATGAAGCGGTAGGACGCGTTGGTGATGACGATCGGCCGGTCGAACAAAGAGGGATCGGACACGCGCAGCAGCGTGTCCTGGAACGTCGAGCGCGTGCCGAACAGCGGCAGGAACTGCTTGGGCCGAACCTCGCGCGAAGCGGGCCACAGCCGCGTGCCGGCACCGCCGCACATGATCAGGGGGATTATGCGTTTGTCCATCGTGATCTCAAACCTTGAAATGGTCCCGATACCAGGTGACGAAGTTATGAACCCCATGCTCGATCGGCGTTGACGGTGCAAAGCCGGTGTCGCGCGAGAGATCCTCGACATCCGCGAACGTTTCCAGCACATCTCCCGGCTGCATCGGCAGCAATTCTTTGATCGCCGTCCGGCCCAGCTCCCGCTCCAGAAGACCGACGACGTGCATCAGTTCCTCCGGATGATGATTGCCGACATTGTAGAGCTTTGACGGCGCATTTGCGGCAGCCGGATCGTCCGCAGGCACGAGATCGATCAGCTTGGACACGACGCGCGTCACATCGTCGATATAGGTGAAATCGCGGCGCATTTTGCCATGGTTGAAGAGCCGGATCGGCTTGCCGGCCATGATGGCGCTCGCGAACAAAAACATGGCCATGTCGGGGCGGCCCCATGGCCCGTAGATGGTGAAGAACCGCAGCCCCGTGACCGGCAGGCGATAAAGATGGCTGTAGGACTGCGCCATCACCTCGTTCGCCTTTTTGGTCGCGGCGTAGAAGCTGACCGGATGGTCGGTGCGGTCCGCAACCGCAAATGGCAGTTTTGTGTTGGCGCCGTAAACGGAGGATGACGAGGCGTAGACCAGATGACCGCAGCCATTGTTGCGGCAGCCCTCCAGCACGTTGAGAAAGCCGACGAGATTGGAATCGGCGTAGGTCTGCGGCTGCTCGATCGAGTAGCGCACGCCGGCCTGCGCGGCCAGATGCACGACTTTGGCAAAACGATGCTGCGCGAACAGCGCCGCCATGGTCTCGCGGTCGGCGAGATCGGCCTCGACGAACGAGAAACGCGGTTGGTCCCGGAGCAGAGCAAGGCGCGCTTTCTTCAGCGCCGGATCGTAATAGCTGTTGAGATTGTCGAGCCCGACGACGGCGCGACCTTCGCCCAGGAGCTGCCGGGCGACGTGGAAGCCGATGAAGCCGGCCGCACCCGTTACCAAAATCGCCCGATCCGTCATCCTGTTCCCTGGGTGATCCCTCGCCCGATCCTGTCTAGCCGCCACCTCGACGGGGTCGCAATAGGCTCCCCGCTCCTTCACGCGATCTCCTCATGGCGTCCTTAACGACGGCTCCTCGACGAGAGCTATTGCAAGATCGGCGCCAAAACCATACCAAAGCGGCCGAATTCGGCGCCTCGCGTCGGGTTGCCTCCAAATCTTAGCAAACCCTGTTCATGCGGACGAGATGCGCCGAATCCTGTTGTCGACGGCCAAGATCCTGATTTCCGCGGCGCTGCTCTATCTGGCGCTGCGCAAGGTCGACCTGTCCGAGCTGTTTTCCCGATTCACCCTGACCAGCCTGGTCTGGCTCGGTGTGGCGATCGCGGTCACGTTCCTGCAGATCTTCGTCGGCGTGCTGCGCTGGCGCGAGATCAGCGCCGCCTGCGGCGCGCCGCTCGAGCTCGGCCGCGCCATGCGATACAACGTGATCGGCTCGTTCTTCAACCAGACGCTGCCGTCGGCGATCGGCGGCGATGCGGTGCGCCTGTGGCTGGTCGCCCGCGCCGGCGCCGGCTGGCGCACGGCGACCTACTCGATCTTCGTCGACCGCGCCATCGGCCTGGTCGCGCTCGCGATCTTGATCGTCGCCAGCCTGCCCTGGAGCTACACCCTCATCACCGATCCGCACGGTCGCTCGGCGCTGCTGCTCATCGACCTCCTGGCGCTCGCCGGCGGCCTCGGCTTCCTGATCTTCGGCGCGCTGAAATGGCGCTGGCTGAAGACCTGGTGGGCAACGCATCACATCCACGCCTGCGCCGTCATCGCCAATCGCGTGATCTTCAGCGGCACAAGCGGCCCCGTCGTCGCGATCCTGTCGGTCCTCGTTCACGTGCTCGCCGTCGTCATCGCCTGGTGCGTCGTGCAGTCGATTGGGGCCCCGGTTCGCTTCAGCGACGTCTTTCTGCTCGTGCCGCCGGTGATGCTGATCACGATGATGCCGATCTCGATCGCCGGCTGGGGCGTGCGTGAGGCCACGATGAGCCTTGCGTTCGGCTTCGCGGGACTTTCCGCCAACGAGGGCGTCAACGTCTCGCTGCTGTTCGGCGCCGTGTTCTTCCTGGTCGGGGCAGTCGGCGGTCTGGTATGGATCCTCAGCGCCGAGAAAGCCGCGCAAGGGTCGGCCGCGATCGGAGTGCCGGAGTGAATTCGGCTGCCGATGCGCTCGCCGGCGCGGCCCTGCTGCTTGCCGTTGCGGCGGCCGCGCTGATCTCGGCGCTCGTGACCTGGACCAGCCGCCCCCTGCTGCAGCGCTACGCGCTGGCGCGGCCGAATGCGCGGTCCTCCCATCGCGTCCCGACCCCGCAGGGCGCCGGCATCGCGGTGATCGCCGCGACGCTGATCGTTGCCTCGCTGTGGGGGGTCTCCGCCAATGTCGCGATCCCGCCGGCGCTGGTCGCTGCGACAATCGTGATCGCGCTGGTCGGCTTCGTCGACGACATCGTATCGCTGCCCGTGCTGGTGCGCCTGGTGCTGCAGGCCGCCTGCGTCGGCGCCGTGGTGTTCACCGCCCCCGACACCGCGCGCATCGTGCCGGCGCTGCCGCTCGCGCTGGAGCGCGGCCTCATCGTCCTTGCCGGCGTCTGGTTCGTGAACCTCGTCAACTTCATGGACGGGCTCGACCTGATGACGGTGGCGGAAGTCGTTCCGGTCACCGCTGCGCTGCTGCTGCTGGGAATGCTCGGGGATCTCCCATGGCCGGCCGTGCTGATCGCCACCGCGCTGTGCGGCGCCATGCTCGGCTTTGCGCCGTTCAACCGTCCTGTCGCAAAAGTCTTCCTGGGCGATGTCGGCAGCCTGCCGATCGGCCTCCTGCTCGGCTGGTGCCTGCTCGAGCTCGCCTGGCACGGACAAGCGGCTGCGGCGCTGCTGCTGCCGGCCTACTACCTCGCCGATGCCACCATCACGCTGTTTCGGCGCATCGCGCGCCGCGAGCCGTTCTGGTCGGCGCACCGTTCGCATTTCTATCAGCGCGCGACCGACAACGGTTTCTCGGTGTCCCGGGTGAGCGGCGAAGTCTTCCTGCTTAACCTCGTGCTCGCAGGGCTGGCGATCCTCGCCGTTCGCGCCGCGACGGTGGCCGTCACGCTGCCCGCGCTGATCGCCGGCGCCATCGCGGTCGCCCTCCTGCTGCGCCGCTTCTCCCGGCCTCAGGCGTCCTGAGCCGACACGGCGAGCCGCAGCCCCTCGTCGAGCGAAACCTCCGGCCGCCAGCCGGTCGCGAGCGCCTTGGAGACGTCGAGCTCGAGCGAGCCGATCAGGCTGTCATGCATGTCCTGCCGGCCGATCATTCGGAAAAGCGCGCTGAGCAAGCCCGGCGGCAAGCCGAATAGTCGTGGGCTCTTGCCGGACGCCTTCGCCAGACGCGCGATGAATTCGGGCGTCGAGAACTGCGCACTGTCGGCGAGCAGGAATATCTCGAAATGGCCGGCCGCATCTGGATGAGTGAGCCGATGCAGGATGAAGGACGACAGGTTCTGCACGGCAAGGAAGGCGCGGCGATTGCGGATCGCGGCGAACGGCAACGGCACCCCAAGGTTCATCGCGCGCGTCAACAGAGCGAAACTTCCCTTGGCGCTCGCGCCATAGACCATGGGCGGCCTGATCACAGAGATCTTCATGTCGCTCTCGCCCGCGAGCGTCCTCAGGCCTGCCTCGGCCGCCGCCTTGGACGTCCCGTAGAGGCCGCGCGGCGTCGGGACGTCGTTCTCGCTGAACGGGGCCCTGCCCTCGTTGCTGCGGCCATGCACCAGCACGGTGCTGATGAAGATGAAATGGCGCACGCCCGCCCTCGCCGCGCAGCGCGCCAGGTGCACCGTGCCGGCGGTGTTGACGTCCTGGTAGAGCTGGGCTGCATGCTCCTCGCGCCTGTGATGCACGCGCGCGGCAAGGTGAACGACCGCCTCCACCCCCTCGAGCGCGGCCCGCCAATCGGTGTCGGCGCCGATCGATTCGATCACGACCTCGCCGTCGATGCCCTGACGCTTGCGGACCACGGGGCGGACCGACCAGCCCTCGCACGCCAGCGCCTGCCCGAGGTGACGGCCGATGAAGCCGCTCGCTCCCGTCACCAGCACGACCGGTTTGCGTTCGCTCATCGTCGCTCCCCGAGCGCTGGATTGCGCAACAATGGTCAGGCCGCCGTGGATCCAAATTCCGGCACGGCATCCTTCAGGATGGTCCTGATGGTGGCGCGATCGTCGCGCGCGATCGCCTGCTCAAGCGCCGCATTCCATTTGCGCAGCGTCTGCATCGGCGGCTCGTTCGGCTGCGCGGCCATGATGCCGGGCACGCCGATCTCGCGGGTCGGCTCCTCCGAGGCAAAAAGGATCTCGTGCAGGCGCTCGCCCGGCCGCATGCCGGTGAACACGATCTCGATGTCGTAGCCCGGCTGCAGCCCGGACAGGCGGATCATGCGCTCGGCGAGATCGACGATCTTCACCGGCTGGCCCATGTTGAGCACGTAGACCGAGACGTCGGGACGCTGCGTCCCAAGCGCATGCGTCGCCGCGGTGATGACGAGATCGCAGGCCTCGCGGATGGTCATGAAGTAACGGACCATGTCGGGATGAGTTACCGTCACCGGCCCGCCGGCCTCGATCTGGGCCTTGAACTTCGGCACCACCGACCCGTTCGAGGCCAGCACGTTGCCAAACCGGACCGAGATCAGCCGCATCGGCGGCTTGCTGCCGCTCGCTCCGGCTGCGAGGTCGCGATCGAGCGCCTGGCAGTACATTTCGGCAAAGCGCTTGGTGAGGCCGAGCATCGACACCGGCTCGATTGCCTTGTCGGTAGAGATCATCACCATCGCCTCGGCGCCGGCGGCAACGGCGGCGTCCGCGACGTTGATGGAACCGAAGATGTTGGTTTTGACGCCCTCACTCCAATCGCGCTCGAGGATCGGCACGTGCTTGAGCGCCGCGGCATGGAAGACGATGTCGGGCTTGAACTCGGCCATCAGGCGCATGACGCGCTCGCGGTCGCGAATGTCGGCAATCCGGCCTTCGATCTGTGCGGTGGCACCACGCGCGGCCAGCGCCTCGGTGACCGCGTAGAGAGCCGGCTCGGAATTTTCCACGATCAAGAGACGTGCCGCGCCGAAGGCGACCACACGCTCGCAGATCTCGGATCCGATCGAGCCGCCGCCGCCGGTGACGATCACGGCCTTGCTCCTGATCAAGGCCTCCAGGCGAGCATAGTCGATCTTCTCGCTCGGACGCAGCAGGAGGTCCTCGACCGCAACCGCCGTGAGCCTTGGCGTATCGCCGCTCTCCAGCGAGGGCATCCGGCTCACGATCACACCCAGTTTGCGCGCCCGCATCAGGATCGATTCCGGATGCGACTCCGGCTCGAAAGCCGATGGTGTCATGATGAGGCGCGCGATGGGCTTGTCGCGCTTGGCGAAATCCGAGATCACATCCTCGACGTCGTCGATGCCGCCCAGCACCGGCACGTTGCGAATGAGCTGGCCCCGATCGGCAGGCGATGGTGACAAGACGCCGATCGGCCAGATGCGCTTGATCGCTCCGCTCTCAATGCCGCGCAGCAGCACTTCGGCATCCGCGGCGCGGCCGATCAGCAGCGTCGGCGCGGCCTCCCCGCCCCTCGCGTGACGCCGCACCCGCGTATAGCGGAAGTAGCGGTACGCCATGCGCAGCGCGCTGAGGAAGAAGATCTCGAGAAACCAGTAGAGGACGATCGTCACCTTGCCGAGAAAGAAGGCGCCGCGAACGTTGGGGGCAACGAGGATGTAGTCGAGCACGAGCAGCGCAACCGTGAGCACGGTCGCCGCGCGAATGATGTTCAGCGCGTCAGGCAGCGAGATGAAACGCCATTTCGTCGTGGTCAGATTGCAGAAGAAGAACACGACCACGCTGAAGGCGAGGAAGTAGGGCAGGATCTGGAACAGCAGCGGCAATCGGGCGTAGAAATCGTCGCCACCCTCGAATCGCAGATAGAAGGCGGCAAAAAGCGCCGCCGTGGTCGCCAGCAGGTCGTGGAGCGCGATCAGGAAATTGCGCGAGGTGAGATGCGTAAGTCGCGTCATCCGCCGACCGATGAAAACCCAGTTAGATGCAACCTGACCGCGCTGATAGCCCATCTCGACAAGACTTGCCAGCCGCGCGACCGCTCAGGAACCCGCTTCCGCCGTCTTGGTCCGAACCTGTTGTGCCCGGATCACCATGCCCCCGGCAACGCCGACTCCGATGACGTACATCCAGCCCTCGTGGAAGTCGAACAGATGCGAGTTGAACAGCGAGGTAAAGACGTTCTGCACCACGACTAGGAGTCCGATCCAATTGGCAATCCCGTCGCCGCGAAACAACCGCAGATGCAATATCCAGATCGCGTAGAGAATGGCGACGCCGATCGCGCCCCATTGCACCGCAACGTTCAGCGTCTGATTGTGCGGGTTGCCGATCACCTCGGCTGACGCCCGCCGCTGACCGGCGGGCGTCGCGACGCGTTCGAACAACCCGCGGGTCGAACCGGTGCCGTGCCCCAGGATCGGCGCCTCCGCGAAGAAGCCGAGCGACTTCCGCCAGAACTCGAGCCGCATGCCCATGGAGGTTGCCTCGCCCCGTTCCACATAGCCGGTGTAATCGGTGGTAAACCTCTCGGCGGTGTGGCGCAATTGCGGCGAGGCCTGCCAGGCGAGAACGGCGCCGACGAGCAGCGCGCCGGAGATGATCGCGATGCTGCGCCATTTGAGGTGAAGCAGTGCAAACACGCCGAACATGATCGGAATGGTGACGAGCGCGGTGCGCGACACCACCACGAAGGTCATATTGATGAAGAAGCTAAGCGCCAGCGCCGTCAGCAACGCGGCGAACCAGTATCGCTTCTCGCGCAACAGCATCACGATCGGATAGGCGAGCGCCACCGCGCAAAGCGCGAATTCCTGGCTCTGGTCAATGTAGTTCTTGACGAAGATGCCGCGCTCGGGCGGATCGGTCTTGAGCGCGAGGTTCGGGTAGAAGGCGACCAGCCAGGACATCACCGACAGCAAGGCGCAGGACACCAGGAAGGCGATGAATATCCAGTGGCCACGCGGCGAGCGCTCGAAATGATAGAGCAGGACCGGCAGCACGAGCAGCTTGACGGTCGGATTAACCGCATAGAAGCGCGCGCCCCACGGGGCATCCGACCACAGCGTCCCCAGCAGCGCGAGAACGACCAGCGCGATCGGCGCAATGCAGATCGGACGCTTCAAGGACTGCAGGAAATCGCGTAGATCGAGGAACGGCACCATGCAGATCAGCATCAGCGCGTTGAATATCCCCGCAAGCGATGTCGACCAGGGCAGCGAGGCCGCGGTCAGGATCGCAAACAGATCGACGGTCTCGCGCCAGGCAGCGGGGCTGCGCAGACGGCGATGCAACATCTCGCTGGTCGTTTCGCGGGCGAGCGCCGTCACTTGCTCCCTCCCCTGGCGCGATGCACCAGCGCCGTCGTGCTGAAGCCCTGGAGAATGTCGACCAGCACGACCGCCCCGCCCGCGGCCTCGACCACCTCATGGCCGACGACCTGTTCGCGTGTGTAATCGCCGCCCTTCACCAGCACGCCGGGCTTGATCCTGGTGATCAGGTCGATCGGCGTGTCCTCCGTGAAGATGACGACGAGATCGACGGCCTCCAGTGCGGCGAGCACCTCGGCACGCGCGCGCTCGTCCTGGACCGGACGATCGGCACCTTTCAGCCGCCGCACCGAGGCGTCGCTGTTGAGCCCCACGATCAGGCGGTCGCAGGCGGCGCGCGCCGCGGTCAGCACCTTGACGTGGCCGGGATGAAGGATGTCGAAACAGCCGTTGGTGAAGCCGACGCGCAGGCCCTGCCTTTTCCATTCGGCGAGCTGCGCGTCGAGTGCTGCCGGGTCGAGCACGATCTTCTCTTCGGCCGCGAGCGTGGCATGCGGCAGGATCTTGCGTCGCAGCTCGGCCGCGCTGACGCTGGCGGTGCCCTGCTTGCCGACCGCGACGGCGGCGGCGGCGTTGGCCATGCGCAGTGCCGTGTCCCAGTCCGCGCCGGCCGCGAGCGACACCGCAACCGCAGCGGCGACGGTGTCACCGGCGCCCGAGACGTCGCGCACCTTCACCGGGACGGCCGGCACGTGGACGGCGCCGCCATTCCGCGGCACCAAGGTCATGCCGTGCTCGCCCTGGGTGACCAGGATCGCCTCGCAGTCGGCGAGCCGCATCACGTCCTCGCTGGCCTCGACGATGCTCTGCACCGTGTCGGCGCGGCTGCGGGTCGCTTCCGAGAATTCCTTGCGGTTGGGCGTGAGCAGCGTCGCGCCGCGATACATCGCCCAGTTCAGGCTCTTGGGATCGACGATGACGGGCTTGCCGAGCTTGCGCGCGGCATCGATGGTGTGGCGGATCACGCGCGCCGTCAGCACGCCCTTGGCATAATCGGACAGCAGCACGATATCGGCGCGCGCGATCTGCGGCAGGATCGCGTCGATCAACTTCGTTTCGATCTCGTCGGACACAGCCAGCGCCTGCTCCCAATCCGCGCGCAGCATGTGCGTGGAAAAATGTTCGGAGACGAAGCGGACTTTTCGCGTGGTCGGCCGCGAGGCGTCGCGCACCAGCACGCTCTCGGTGCCGGCTTGATCATTGAGCGCGGCCTCGAGCCGCGTGCCGGCGTCGTCCTCGCCGACGAGGCCGACGAAGATGCAGCGCGCGCCGAGCGAAGCGACGTTGCGCGCGACGTTGCCGGCGCCGCCGACGTGGATCTCGCTGCGCTGGGCGGCGATGACGGGCGCCGGCGCTTCCGGCGAGATCCGCGACACCTCGCCGTAGACGAACTCGTCCAGCATGATGTCGCCGATGCACAGCACCGTACGGCCTGAGATGGCTTGCGCGAGGGCATCGAAATCGAGAATGGGCGTCGGCATGGTCGAAAGGGCCTCAGCGAAAGCGGTCGGGCCGGTCGAGATAATCCCCGACATAGGCCTTCACCGCGTCCTCGAGCGTCGTGAAGCCGCCGTTATAGCCGGCGCGGAGCAGACGATCGACCTCGCTCTGGGTGAAATACTGGTAAGCGCCGCGGATCTGCTCGGGCATGTCGATATATTCGATGTTGGGGTTGGCGCCGAGCGCGGCATAGGCAGCCAGCATCAGGTCCTTGAAGCTGCGCGCCTTGCCGGTGCCGACGTTGAACAGGCCGGACACCGAAGGCGTCGCGAGCAGCCACAGGACCACGCGCACGACATCGTCGACATAGATGAAATCGCGACGCTGATCGCCGTCCTCGATGCCCTCGCGATGCGACTTGAACAGCTGCACGACGCGGCCTGCCCTGACGTCGTCGAAGCGCCGCGCCAGCACGCTCATCATCGAGCCTTTGTGATATTCGTTCGGCCCGAACACGTTGAAGAATTTCAGGCCGGCCCATTGCGGCGGGAGCCGATCGCCGCGCGCCACACGTTCGGCGACAGCGAGATCGAACAGGTGCTTGCTCCAGCCGTAGAGATTCATAGGCCGCAACTTCTTCAGCGCCGGCAGCGAGGAATCGTCGTCGAAGCCTTCCGTGCCGTCGCCATAGGTCGCCGCCGAGGACGCGTAGATGAACGGCACGGCATTCATCGTGCACCAGTCCAGCAGGCGCATCGACAGGCGGAAATTGGTCTCGACGACGAGATCACCGTCGGTCGCCGTGGTCGCGGAAATCGCCCCGAGATGGATCATGGCCTCCAGCTTGCGGCCCTTCAGCCAGTCCATCAGCTCGGTCGGGGGAACGATATCCACAAGCTGCCGCTTGGCGAGATTGCGCCATTTGCCTTCGGTTCCGAGGAGATCACAGATCACGACGTCGCTGCGACCGGCCTCGTTCAGCGCGGCCACGACATTCGATCCGATAAAACCGGCCCCGCCGGTCACCAGCAACATTCCACCTACCTGCCCGATTTTAGGTGCCCGATCCTGCCCTAGCGCATGATCCGCCAAAGTGTAAGCTGTTTTGGGATTGCTCTTCTGCCGCCTTTACCTGCCGGCCCGGAGCGGCTAACCGAGCCGCCATATCGGCACGTGTTCGGCCCTCATAACGAATGAATATTGATTCGCAACTTGGTAGTGATGCAGATCGGAGCGACACACGCCCGATCCTGATCGTCCCCTACATGTGGATCGGCGATTTCGTGCGGAATCACACCGTCGTGCGGGTCCTGAAGGAGCGCTGGCCGAACCGGCCGGTCGATCTCCTCACCACCTCCCTGTGCGCCCCGCTGGTGGACTACATGCCCGGGGTGCGCGCCGGCATCGTCTGGGATATGCCGCGCAGCCGGCTGGCCGTCGCACGCCAGTTCGGCTTGGCAGGGCTGCTGCGGAAACAGAATTACGGCACTGCCCTGGTGCTGCCCCGGACCTGGAAAGCGGCCATCGCGCCGGCACTCGCCGGTATTCCTGAACGGATCGGCTTTGTCGGCGAGTTCCGGTTCGGCCTGCTCAACCGCTGGCGCTGGGGTGAGAAGAAGCTGCCCCGCTTCATCGACAAGAACGCCGCCCTCGCCCAGCCCGACGGCGCGCCCCTGCCCGCGGAATGGCCGGTACCGCAACTGCGCGTCCCGGCCGAGGAGATCGCCCGGTGGCGCGAGGCCAATGGTCTCGGTGCCGGCGCCGCGGTGGCACTCGCCCCGGGCTCGGTCGGCGTCTCCAAGCGCTGGACCTCTTATCCCGAAGCCGCCCGCCTGCTGGTCGAGCGCGGCCTCGAGGTCTGGGTGGTCGGCGGTCCCGCCGAAAAGGAGCTCGCCCAGGAGATCGTCGCCGCCGGCGGCCCGGGCGTCCGCGATCTCACCGGCTCGGACTTGCGCAACGGCATCCTCGCCATGGCCGCCGCCGGCGTTGCCATCTCCAACGATTCCGGCCTGATGCACATCGCAGCCGCCCTGGGCACGCCGACCATGGGCATCTTCGGTCCCACCAGCCCCTATCTCTGGGCCCCGCTGAACGGCCTCGCCGCGACACTGGTGCAGGACAAGGAAAAGCTGTCCTGCCAGCCCTGCCAGAGCACGGTCTGCGGGGTGAACGACCACCGCTGCATGCGGAATATTGCGGCAAGCGAGGTGGTGGGGATTGCGGAGAGGGTGCTGGGGGAAGCGGGAAGCGGGTGACGAACTGAGGCGATCGTGGCTCGGGCCGATGATGACATCCTGCCACTGTTTTGCCCGACGAGTCAAAATTCGTTCGAAAAATCCGCAATTTCTCGAACTCTCCGCCAACTCCTTGATTTTGCTGACCCCGGCTACTGTGCATGGGGTTGTTTTCGCGGTTTTGTTTGCGACAGGCGAAAACGGCCTCAGAGCAGCGGCCGATAGACCGCGCCGATCCGCGCCGCCTCGGCATCGAGGCTGAACTTCTCGAGCACCCGCGCCCGCCCGCGCTCGCCCATCGCGGTCGCCACGGCCACATCACGCATCAGCGGCTCGAGCGCCGCAGCGAGCGCGTCGGCATCTCCCGTCGGGATCAGCACGCCGGTGACACCATCCTCGACGACGAGCTCCGCCGCGCCGGCGCGTGCGGCCACGAGCGCGCTGCCGGCCGCCATCGCCTCGATCAGCGTCAGACCGAAACCTTCGTTGCGCGAGGTGAAGGCGTAGATCGTCAGCCGCTGATACCAGCGCTGCACCGCTTCGATCGGCAGCTCGCCGGTGATGACGATGCGCGATTGCAGGTTTGCTGCTTCGATGCGCTTCTTCAGGTCGTTGGCAAAGGGCGTCTGCTCGGCCGTGACCTGCCCGACGATGACAGCAGTGAAATCCGGATAACGCGGCAGCAGGCGGCACATCGCATCGACGAACAGATCGGTGCCCTTCTGCGCCCGCACGCGACCGAAGCAGCCGATGGCGTAACGGCCGGGCAGCGCGGCTTCGGCGAAGGCCGCAGCGCGATCGGCGGGCGGCGCGTAGACGTCGGTGTCGACGCCGTGCGGGATCACCGTCGCCGTCACCTTCAGGAACGAGGCCGAGATGTCGCTCGTCGCCATGATCGCATCCATCTGTCGGATCAGCCAGCGCGTGATCCAGCTATGGTGCCGCTGCGCCGCCGAGGTGAACACGAGCTTGAGCGGCCAGCCGAGCGCGCGCAAGCCAACGCCCGCGATCATCTCGTTGTTGCGGCGCGCATGCCAGATCACAGACCGCTTGCGGCGCCAGAGCTTGAGGAGATCTCCGATGCTCAGGCGCGCGATCCCCGCCGGCGCGTCCGAGCCGAACCAGGCGGCGCGGTACAGCTTTGCCAGCCGCGGCGCCACCATCCGGTTGGTCGCGGTGACCCCGGAATAGCGCCTGTGCAGATTTGGCACGATCAATTCGAGATCGCCGGGGACACCCGCCACGTCACACTCCATTTCGCAAAGTCCCTATACGCAACATTAAGCATAGTGACCAGTTCAGCTGTGCCGATACCCCCTCTTCACCACGCAAGCGCTAGCCTTGCGCGTTGATCGAAGACGGGTGAGATCATGACTGTGCTAGTCACCGGCGGCGCCGGCTATATCGGAAGTCATACGGTCCTGGCGCTGGCGGAAGCCGGCGAGGACGTCGTCGTGATCGACGATCTCTCCACCGGTTTCTCGGCCTACCTGCCCGAAGGCGTGCCGCTGTTCATCGGCGATGCCGGCGACGAGAACCTGCTCGAAGGCGTGATCGCCCAGCACGACATCGAGAGCATCATCCATTTCGCAGGCTCGGTCGTCGTGCCGGATTCGATGCGCGATCCGCTCGGCTATTACCGCAACAACTTCACCACTGCGCGTAACCTGCTCAACGTGGCGGTCAAGCGCGGCATCGGCCGCTTCATCTTTTCCTCGACCGCTGCGGTCTACGGCAATCCGGATCAGGTGCCGGTGCCCGAGCATGCGCCGACGCGGCCGCTGTCGCCTTACGGCTCCTCGAAGCTGATGACCGAGGTCATGCTGCACGACGTCGCTGCCGCCTACGGCATGCAATACGTGACCTTGCGTTACTTCAATGTCGCCGGCGCCGATCCCCAGGCGCGCATTGGGCTAGCCACCGTCGGCGCCACGCACCTGCTCAAGATCGCGGTGGAAGCCGCCACCGGCCAGCGCGCCAAGATCGACGTGTTCGGCACCGACTATCCGACCCCGGACGGCAGCTGCATCCGCGACTTCATCCACGTCACGGACCTGTCGCAGGCCCATCGCTCGGCACTCGCTTATCTGCGCAATGGCGGCGCCTCGTCCACGCTCAATTGCGGCTATGGCCGCGGCTATTCGGTGCTGGAGACCATCGACGCGGTGCGCCGGGTTTCGGGCCGCAGCTTCGCCGTGCAATACGCCCCGCGCCGGCCCGGCGACATCATGACCATGGTCGCCGACACCAGCCGCATCCGCAGCCTGCTCGACTGGCGGCCGCAATACGACGACCTCGAGACCATCGCAGCCCATGCGCTGGCCTGGGAGGACAAGTTGTTCCGCGAGCGCCACGGCGAGCTCCGCCACGCCGCCTCCGCCTAGAATCATCCCAAGCGCAAGCCCTTAATTGGGCTTGAAAAACCCGGCTTGAGCGGGCACAGAGGCCCATCGATCCCTGACGCGCGGGCAGGCTTTTGTCCTGCGCCGTCAATGGACACCGGATGGCCCAGTTTCCAAAGAGAATCACCGACGATCCCTACGCGGCAGCGGTCCTGATTCGCCGCCTGATCACGGAACAGGGAATCATCTACTGGCGGCGCTACCTCGTGGCCTTCGCGCTGATGGCGCTGGCGGCCGGTGCGACCGCAGGCGCGACCTACGTGCTCGGCCAGGTCATCAACCAGGCCTATGTCGACAAGAACATCCCGGGCATCGCGACGTTTTCGGGGATCACGGTCGTTCTGCTCTTCATCAAAGGCGTGGCGACCTACGGCCACATGGTGATCCTGACCAAGATCAGCAACGCCATCCTCGCCACCAACCAGCGCCAGCTGTTCGCCAAGCTGATGCGCGAGAGCGTCGGCTTCTTTTCCGAGCGGCACTCCTCCGAATTCCTCGCGCGGCTGACCGCCGGCGCCAAGTCGATCACGGACGTGCTCAACATGCTGGTCAACGCCGTCGGGCGCGACCTCCTGATGCTGCTCGCCATGATCGGCGTGATGGTGTGGCAGGATCCGCTGATGTCGTTCATCGGCCTCGTCGCAGTGCCCCCGGCGATGCTGGTGCTGCGCAAGCTGGTCAAGCGCATCAAGGGCCTCGCCTTCAACCAGTTCACCGGCACCGCCGACATCATGGAGACGATGCAGGAATCGCTGCAGGGCATCCGCACCGTCAAGGCGTTCACGCTCGAAGAGACCATGCAGAAGCGCATCGACGAGAACATCGCGGTCGTCGAGCGCAACGCCAACAAGATGGCCCGCGTCGCCAACCGCTCCAACCCGCTGATGGAGATGCTGGGCGGCTTCGCCGTCGCGGGCTGCCTGATGTATGGCGGCTATGCCGTGGTCGCGCTGAACGCCACGCCCGGCGCGTTCTTCTCCTTCATGACCGCATTCCTGATGGCGACCGAGCCGGCCAAGCGGCTGGCCCGGCTCAACATCGATCTCAACAGCCAGCTCGTCGGCGCCCGTATGCTGCTCGAGGTCGTCGACAGCCCCGCGAGCGAGCAGTCCGACGATGACAAGCCGGCGCTGAAGCTGACAGATGCCCGTATCGAGCTGCGCGATGTCAGT
Source organism: Bradyrhizobium sp. BRP20 (assembly GCF_020194215.1). Taxonomy (NCBI): domain Bacteria; kingdom Pseudomonadati; phylum Pseudomonadota; class Alphaproteobacteria; order Hyphomicrobiales; family Nitrobacteraceae; genus Bradyrhizobium; species Bradyrhizobium sp. BRP20. The sequence goes on from NZ_JADYVY010000011.1 coordinate 93,581, forward strand.
TTCTCCTATCGCTCGGGCGAGACGGTGCTCAACCGGATGAGCTTCGTCGCGGAGCCCGGCAAGGTGACTGCGCTGGTCGGCCCCTCCGGCGGCGGCAAGTCGACCGTGCTGGGCCTGCTCCTGCGCTTCTACGAGGTGACGCAGGGCGACATCGTGATCGACGGCCAGCCGATCTCGTCGGTCTCGCGCAAATCGCTGCGCACCCAGACCGCCTATGTCGGCCAGGACGTCTATCTGTTCCGCGACACCATCCGCAACAACATCGCCTTCGGCAAGCCGGACGCCAGCGAGGACGAGATCGTCGAGGCGGCGAAGGCGGCCTGCGCGCACGACTTCATCACGGGCTTTCCGCTCGGCTACGACACGCCCGTCGGCGAGCACGGCACCCAGCTCTCGGGCGGACAGCGCCAGCGCATTGCGGTCGCGCGCGCGCTGCTCAAGAACGCGCCGATCATCCTCCTGGACGAAGCCACTGCCGCGCTCGATTCCGAATCCGAGCGGCAGGTGCAGGAGGCGATCGAGCATCTCTGCCAGAACCGCACCACCATCGTGATCGCGCACCGCCTGCACACCATCATGCACGCAGACAGCATCCTGGTGGTCGAAGGCGGCGAGATCGTCGAGCAGGGCCGCCATGACGAGCTGCTCCGTCGCGGCGGCCGCTATGCCTCGTTCTTCCGCCTGCAGCATCACGACGCCGGCGCTCTGGCGCCGATCAGCGCAACCGCATAGAGTTCGTTCCACCTCAAGAGCAGCGAGACCCGCATGAACGCCGCCTCCTACGTCATCCCGCTTCCGCCCCAGGCTTCGCTTCCCGTCGTCGGCGAGAGCGGCCGTTATCCGGTACGCCGCATCTGGTGCGTCGGCCGCAACTATCTCGAGCACATCCGCGAGATGGGCAATGACGAGCGCGCCCCGCCGTTCTTCTTCGCCAAGCATGCCGACATGCTGGTGCCCGACGGCGCCACCATTCCCTATCCGCCTCTGACCAAGGATCTGCATCACGAGGTCGAGCTGGTCGTCGCGATGAAGAGCGGTGGACTGAACATTCCCGCCGACAAGGCTCTGGACCACGTCTACGGCTACGCCGTCGGCATCGACCTCACCCGGCGCGATCTCCAGATCGCCTCGCGCAAGAAGGAGCGCCCGTGGGAGATCGGCAAGTCGTTCGACTATTCGGCGCCCTGCTCCGCGCTGCAGCCGGCCTCGAAGATCGGCCATCCCTCCAAGGGCAAGATCTGGCTGACGGTCAACGGCAAGGAAGCGCAGAAGGGCGACCTCACCGAGTTGATCTGGAACGTGCCCGAGATCATCTGGCAGCTCTCCCAGCAGGTGAAGCTCGCCGCCGGCGACATCATCATGACCGGCACGCCCGCCGGCGTGTCGCAGCTCCAGCCTGGCGACAAGCTCGAATGCGGCGTCGACGGCATCGGCACGCTGAAGGTCAGCATCGGCCAGCCGGAATAAGGCTCGCTGCAGCTCGAACTCAAAAGGCCCCGGAATGGGGCCTTTTGCATGTCGATCGTGCACGCGGTCGAGCTAACAGGCCTTTACCGGCCGATTGGCGTGGCTCGCCTGCGGCACACCGCGATTGAGCGACATGTGCGAATGCACGCACAGCCAGCCATCGCCGTTCCTCGAAAACACCATCGTCGCGCGGCCTGGGCGCGCGAACGTGCTGCCATCGGGATGATAGCCCGTGCTCGTCCACGGCGCGACGACGGTTGCCATCATACCGTCCGGTGATGCCAGAACGGAGGTCTGATCGAGGACGAAACGGAAGTCGGTCGTCTTCGGCCAGACATTGTCCCATTGGGTTTTGACCCATTGATCGAGGCCGGGGATGACGTCGCTATGGGTGCCGAAGGCGAGCACGTCCGGATCGAAGAGCGGCCGCGCCGAGGCGTAATCGACCTCTCGGACATAACCCGCGAAGGTGTCTAGCCATCGGCGGAAGAACTGCGTGATCTCAGTATTCGCGGTCGGCAAAGAGGCCATCACCTGCTCCACATTCGGCAACTCAATCACGGCGATCTTTGTTGCCATGGGCCGGACGATCCAGCAAGATTTGTGCTCCGGGATCACTCGATCGCGACAGGTGTCACGTCACAGCCGGGTTCGATGCTTCGACATCGGCCGGCTCCATTTTGTGGGAGCCAGATTCATGAACCGCGTCCTTCTGCTTGCAGCCTCCCTCCTCCTCACGGGCAGCACAGCCGGCGCGCAGTCCAGTCAACCCTATGCCGGCCTTGAGAAGCGCCCCATCAAGGCGCTGTCACAGCAACAGATCGACGATCTCCGCGCCGGACGCGGTATGGGCCTAGCTCTCGCTGCGGAGCTCAATGGATATCCCGGTCCCAGCCACGTCCTCGAGCTCAGTGATCGTCTCGGCCTGACCGCCGATCAGCGCGCCGAGGTTCAACGGCTGTTCGATGCCATGAAACAGGAAGCCGTTCCGCTGGGTAACAAGCTCGTCGAGCAAGAGAGAGCGCTGGAAGACCTCTTCTCTTCCCGTAGGGTCACATCGGAAGCGCTCAAGACCAGCATTGGTGCCATTGCCGAAACTCAGGGGCAGCTCCGCGAGAGCCACCTCAAATACCACCTCTCAACCGCTGCCGTGCTCGATCAGAGCCAGATGCAGCGATATGCAGAGTTACGGGGCTATCAGCGTCCCGACGGCTCCGCAGGGCACAAGCACAAGCACCATCACTAGACAATGCCGACCGAGATCAGACGATCGCGCTAGGGCGGATCGAGATGAGGCAACGGCCGACCAAGCTTCGCTGATCCGCGCCCCGTGCATTTGCCTCAATTCAGTGCCGAATACACGATGAGGCCGAGGATCAGCGCCGCCAGCGCGTATTTCAGCGTGTAGTAGACGTTGCGGTTCCACTCCTTCACCTTGCGGCTGGCGAGGTGGATCTCGTAGAGCTTGCCGAACACCTTGTTGAGCACGCCGACGTGCTCACCGTCGACATTCTGGGTCGCCGACGCCTTGACGATGTGATGGCTGACCCAGCGGTTGATCGCGGTCATGAAGCCGTACTTCATCGGGCGCTCGACGTCGCAGAACAGGATGATGCGGTTGACGTCGGTCGCATTCTCGGCGCTGTGGATGAAGGTCTCGTCGAACATGAAGGCCTCGCCATCACGCCAGACGCATTCGACGCCATCGACGAGGATCCGGCACTTGTTCGAGTTCGGCGTGACGAGGCCGAGGTGATAGCGCAGAGAGCCGGCGAAGGGATCACGGTGAGCGCCGAGCTTGCCGCCGGGCGGCAGCATCGCGAACATCGCGCCATGCACGCTCGGGATCGATTTGAGTAGCTCCACCGTCGTCGGGCACAGCGTGTTCGCCGACGGCAGGAAGTCGTCGTACCATTTCAGGTAGAACCGCTTCCAGCCGCTCTTGAAGAACGAGTAGAAGCCCCAATCGTTGTTCTTCGCCGCCGCGCGGATAAAACCTTCATCGAACAGGCGCACGGCTTCGTCGCGGATGGTCTCCCAGTTCTCGCGGAGGGGCTTCAGCTCCGGAAACTGATCGACCGAGATCACCGGCTTGTTCGGCACCGCCGAGCCCGCATACATCAGCACATTGTAAGGTGCGAGATAGGTCGAGTGATCGCCGAGCTGGCGCGCGAAGCGCAGCCGCTGCTTGCCGCGGAAGTGGACGTAAATCGTCGAAGCCGCAAGCACGTACAAAATGACGAGCTGCGGCGCAAAAAGCTGTTTCAACATTTCCCCAATCCCCAAGTGACCCAGCCGGGGTGTCGTGTAGCCCGACCCGGCCGGAGCGGCAAGATATTCAACGCTGGGTTGCAATCACGCCGGGGAGAGCAAGGGGATGGACTGGGGTCCAAACCGGCCGAAACGAGCCGAATCAAGCCCGCGACAGCGCCTGCAGGCCCTTGAAGGTCAGGCGCTTGGGGTCGGTGACGCCGGCGAGATAGAGGCGGCGGATGAAGGCGATGACGGCGTCGCGGTCGCAATCGGTCAGCGCGACGACGGCGTCGACCGCTATTCTCTGGGCTTCCATTGGGCTCACCTCGGCCTTGCGAGTAACCCCGGCCGAGACAGGGTAGGACTCATCCGTTAAATCGGCGTTAACCGTTCAGGAACCATCGCCGATTCAGCCGCCCCGCCGTATACGCGAAACCGCGCATTGCGGGGGCATGAAGCGGCTCAACGCGCCTTGGTGCTCTGCTTCAGCAGCGCAAACTGCTTCTTCAGCCGGGGCACGGCGAAGTCGGTGAAGGCGCGCACCTTGGGCACCGAAAGCCGGCCCTGCGGGCAGATCAGATGCGCCGGCATCTCCGGATCCTCGTCGTCCGCCAGCACGATCTCGAGCTCGCGGCGCGAGACCTGCTCGGCCACTTGGTACGAATACATCCGCGCCACGCCGCGCCCGGCCACAGTGGAGGCCACTGCCGCATAGGTGCTGTTGACGACGAGCCGCGGGGTGAACTGCACGGTGCGCGGCGCCGATGAGCCCGGCTGCGGCGCAAAGGTCCAGGAATTGGGCAGATGCGCCATCGCGACGATCTGGTGTTTGGCGAGATCGCCCGGCTCGGTGATGCGCGGATGTTGTTTCAGGTAGCGGGGAGCTGCCACCACGACGCGGCTGATCCCGCCGACCCGCATCGCCACCATCGCCGAATCCGCCAGCGGACCGATGCGAAGCGCGATATCGACGCCTTCCTCGATCAGATTGACCGCACGGTCGAACAGCAGGAGTTTTGCCGATACGGTCGGATAGGCGTCGAGAAACGCGTCGAGGATCGGCCGCAGTACCATCTCGCCGGAGACCACCGGAGCGGTGATCGTGAGCAGACCACGCGGAGCCGTGCGCGGTCCGGCCGCGATGTCCTCGGCCTCCTCCAGATCGGTGAGCACGCGGCGGCAGATCTCGACATAACGCTCGCCTTCCTCGCTCAGCTTGATCGAGCGTGTCGTCCGGTGCAGCAGCTCGGCGCCGACCCGCTGCTCCAGAAAGGCGATGGCGCGGCTCACCGCGGCCGGCGATCGGCCGAGCTTGCGTCCTGCGGCAGCCAAGCTGCCCTCGTCCACCGCAAGGACAAACACCTTCATCGCGTCCAGACGATCCATGCGCTCGCCGCAGCCCCCTGAGATTTCGGCTGAAAGCTAGGCGTTTGCGCCGGCTGCGACAACCTCCGCAAGGATCGATCCGGCATTCGTTCGCGTCGCGAAAGAGTGTCTGCCGGGCAGCGGATATTCGCAAGCAAGCCGCCGCAGCGTACCTCAACGCCCAAGCCAGCCGCCGCTGGCGCAGGTTTTCAAGCCAACAACAGGAGCCCGTCATGGGTATCGAGCAGAAGGTCGCCATCATCACCGGTGCATCGCAGGGTATCGGCGCCGCCCTGGTCCAGGGTTTTCGCGATCGCAACTATCGCGTCGTCGCAACGGCGCGCTCCATCAAGCCGTCGGGTGATGACGACGTCCTCGCCGTTGCAGGCGACATCGCCGAGCGGTCCACCGCAGAGCGCGCGGTGTCGCAAGCGATCGCCCGCTTCGGCCGAGTCGACACGCTGGTCAACAACGCGGGCATCTTCGTCGCAAAACCGTTCACCCAGTACACGGCCGAGGACTATGCCGCAGTGATGGGCACCAATGTCGCGGGCTTCTTCAACATCACGCAGCTTGCCATCGCCGAAATGGAGAAGCAGGGGTCTGGCCACGTCGTCCAAATCACGACGACGCTGGTCGATCAGGCCAATTCGAATGTGCCCTCGGTGCTGGCCTCGCTGAGCAAGGGCGGGCTGAACGCCGCGACCAAGTCGCTCGCGATCGAATACGCCAGGCGCGGCATCCGCGTGAATGCGGTGTCGCCCGGCATCATCAAGTCGCCGATGCACCCGGTCGCGACGCATGCCCAGCTCGACGCACTGCACCCGGTCGGCCACATGGGCGAGATGTCTGACATCGTCGATGCCGTGCTCTATCTCGAGGGCGCCTCCTTTGTCACCGGCGAAATCCTGCATGTCGACGGCGGCCAGAGCGCCGGCCACTGAGCGGAGGAGAACGACAATGCCCATCGTCACCATTCAAGTGACCCGCGACGGAACGGCGCCGGGTGCGGCGTCGCTCACGGCGGAGGAGAAGGCCGCACTGATCAAGGGCTCGAGCGAGCTGCTGCGCGACGTGCTCGGCAAGCCGCTCGAGTCCACCTTCGTCGTGATCGAGGAGGTCGACACCGACAATTGGGGCTGGGGCGGCCTGCGCGTGCAGGAATTCCGCCGCCACCGCGCCGCCCAGGCAGGATGATCTGCACGCCGTCGCGCGCAAGAGGATGACATGACCTCGGCACGATCGTCGGCCCGCTCGTCACCGGCCATCTCGGCGACCGCTCGGGTTTTGGTCCCGCCCTTCGCGCAGGCGAGCTGCATCACCTGGCACTGGGCTTTGTCATGCTTTGAGCAAGCGACCTCAGCAACTCGGTTTGCTTCAGGACCAACTCACATTGCTTTCGCGCATGCGTGCCCGACAGCTCAACCAACTCTGCCAGAGTCTTTGCACGCCCTAGCTCCCGCGCATACTCCAAGGTCGCGCCCGCATTAACCTTCATCAGTTCGAGCACGACGGTGCGACACTCGGCTGCCGTCCCAATCGCGTCGATGAGATCGCTTTCCACGACGACGGCTTCATTGGCCTCTGAACTCACACTGGCCAGCCGTGACTTTGCGAGGTCGTTGGCGTAGTTGAGCGTAGTGCTCATGCCGTCCAAAGCGCGGGCTTGATACTCCTTGACCATGTCCACGATGAGATCAGTGGTGGTGCTGCTCGGAGGTTCAGGTGTTGCAACGATGACGCTGGCAGCTTCTTGTACCGGAACAGTCATCGGAGCAGGTGCTTCTTGCGCGATCTGCGGCGCATCTTGCGGGAAGACGACGACTGGGCCCGGCGGCATGGCCAAGCCCTCGTCGACCGCACGGCTCACTTCCGCGGCCAGTTCCAGCAGCGAGCGACGCCCGGTGCGTGCAACGTCAGCAGGCAGCTTTGAGCGCGCCTTTCCCATAATCGTCCGACTCCTCGGCCAAGTGCGCCGCGATCCAACCCCACAAACTTACAATTTCGTCCGAAGCTTTGCCCGCCGGTGCGAACTCCGTCACGCCCAATCCCGCTCCGAGTGCATCCTGGTGATCGTTACGCTGCGCAATAAACGGGAGTGCAAGCACGCCGAGCGAGCTTAGTGATGTGGCAGCTTCGCTCAGCCGGCACCCTCGCGTCGGTGTCTGATTGAGGATGAAGGCAAATCGGCGGTTGAGCCTGCGAATGGCGATCAGTGTAGGAATTGCGGCTTCGATGTCGGCCGGGCTCGGGCGCGCCGGGATGAGACAGAGATCCGCGCAGGCGATGACGCGCGGCGCCAGGCTGTTGGTCGTGGCAGCTGTGTCGACGATGGCAAGCCAGACGCCTTCGGCCTTCAGCCGCGCGATCAACGGTTCGATCTCGGCAGGATCGGCAACGCGCTCGACGCGGGGATAGGGAAGATCGCGGCGCTCTTTCCATTTCGAGATCGTACCTTGCGCGTCCGCCTCAATGAGAACGACGCGCTCAGCGCGCTCCATTGCTGCCACCGCCAGTCCAACGGACAGCGTACTCTTGCCGCTTCCGCCTTTTTGCGTGACCAGGGCAAGGACGTGCATGTCCTGCGCTTCCCTTATGACGGCAACGACGCGGAACTCAGACGTTGTCGGAACTAAACTTCTTGCAGCGCAATAATACTACCGCAAGTCGCGATTCGTCTCAAGCGAACGCGGGGCTATCCCGGTATCCTACGTAGCAAGATCAGGAATACTGCATCACGCCATCGTCGATCCGACCGAAGCGCAACGAGACGATGTCGAGCGCGTAGTTCTGGTGGAGCCGCCAGGGCCGCTTCGAGCCCTGCTTCGGCATCTTGGCGATCGAGCGCTGCACGTAGCCCGAGGTGAAATCGAGCGAAGGCTGCGCGGTGATAGTGGGATCATCGTTGTGCGGCATGCACTGGCGGAAATTGTGCCGGTCCATGTAATTGATGAGGCGACAGACATATTCGCAGGTGAGGTCGCATTTCAGCGTCCAGGACGCGTTGGTGTAGCCGAAGGCCGAGGCCATGTTCAGCACGTCGGCATCCATCATGCCCTTGTAGGTCAGCGTGTTGGCGAAATCGACGGAGCGGCCGTCGACGCTGACCTCGAGGCCACCGGCGACCTGGAGCACCAGCCCGGTCGCCGTCACGATGATGTCGGCCGCCAGCTCGCGGCCGTCCTTCAGGCGGATGCCGTCATGCGTGAAGGTGTCGATCTCGCTGGTGACGACGCTGGCGCGCTGCTCGCGGATCGCTTTGAAGAGGTCGCCGTCGGGCACGAGGCACAGCCGCTGGTCCCAGGGATTGTAGCGCGGCGTGAAGTGGGTCGCGACGTCGTAGTCCGGGCCGAGCGCGATCCTCACGCCCTTGAGGATGAGATCCTTCACCTTCGCCGGCCTGCGCCGGCTGAGCTGGAAGAAGAACATTCCCCACATCACGTTGCGCCAGCGGATCAGGTGATAGGCGAACTTCGCCGGCAGGTTGCGGCGCAGCTTGTTGGCGACGGGATCCTGCGCCGGCCGCGACACCACATAGGTCGGCGAGCGCTGCAGCATGGTGACCTGCTCCGCCTGCTTGGCGAGCTCCGGCACCAGCGTTACCGCTGTCGCGCCCGAGCCGATCACGATGACACGCTTGCCCGCGTAGTCGATGTCCTCGGTCCATTTCTGCGGATGCACGATGCGGCCGGCGAAATCAGCGGCGCCCTTGAACTCCGGCGTATAGCCCGCTTCGTATTTGTAATAGCCTGAGCACATGAATAGAAAGTTGCAGGTGAAGCGCACCAGCTCGGTCGCGCCCTCGCCCGTGATGCGCTCGGCCTCGACGGTCCAGCGCGCATCCGGCGTCGACCACGCCGCGCGCTTGACGCGGTGGTGGAAGCGGATGTGCTTGTCGATGCCGTTCTCGCTAGCAGTCTCGCGCACGTAGTTCAGGATCTGCGGCCCGTCGGCGATCGCCTTCGGATCGGTCCACGGCTTGAACGAATAGCCGAGGGTGAACATGTCGCTGTCAGAGCGGATGCCGGGATAGCGGAAGAGGTCCCAGGTGCCGCCGATGCAATCGCGTCCCTCGAGGATGACGTAGCTCTTGGCCGGACACTTGGTCTGCAGATGATAGCCGGCGCCGATGCCTGATAGCCCGGCGCCGACGATCAGCACGTCGAAATGTTCTTGTTGCATGGTTTCCTCCGCCGGGGCGGATTGTCCGCCTGCCGCTGCTGGCCGTCAATCGGCAATCAACGTGCCGCAACTGCAAAGCGAGTTGAATTCCATGTCCCGAAACAACAAAGCCCCGGATCGCTCCGGGGCTTTGCGTCGATGGTTGGTCGAACCGGTGGCTCAGTAGCGGTAGTGGTCCGATTTGTACGGGCCTTCCTGCTTCACGCCGATATAGTCGGCCTGGTCCTTGCGGAGCTCGGTGAGCTTGACGCCGATCTTGGAGAGGTGCAGGCGGGCGACCTTCTCGTCGAGCGTCTTGGGCAGCACGTAGACCTTCTTCTCGTACTTGCCGTCCTTGTTGTTGGCGAACAGCTCGATCTGCGCCAGCGTCTGGTTGGTGAAGGACGCCGACATCACGAAGGACGGATGGCCCATCGCGTTGCCGAGGTTCACGAGGCGGCCCTCCGACAGCAGGATGATGCGGTGCTTGTCGGGGAACTCGATCTCGTCGACCTGCGGCTTGATGTTGGTCCACTTCAGATTGCGCAGAGACGCGATCTGGATCTCGTTGTCAAAGTGGCCGATGTTGCAGACGATGGCGCGATCCTTCATCGCGCGCATGTGCTCGATGGTGATGATGTCCTTGTTGCCGGTGGCGGTGACGAAGATGTCGGCCCGCGGCGCGGCGTCTTCCATGGTCACGACCTCGTAGCCTTCCATCGCCGCCTGCAGCGCGCAGATCGGATCAACCTCGGAGACCATGACGCGGCAGCCGGCCTGGCGCAGCGAGGCGGCCGAGCCCTTGCCGACGTCGCCGAAGCCGGCGACCATCGCTACCTTGCCCGACAGCATCACGTCGGTGCCGCGGCGGATGCCGTCGACCAGCGATTCACGGCAGCCATAGAGGTTGTCGAACTTCGACTTGGTGACGCTGTCGTTGACGTTGATGGCCGGCCACAGCAGCGTGCCCGCTTTCTGCATGTCATAGAGACGATGCACGCCGGTGGTCGTCTCTTCGGAGACGCCCTTGATGCTGTTGGCGATCCCCGCGAAGTAGCCCTTCGGCTTTTCCTTGAGCTGCTTCTTCAGAAGCGCGAAGAATACTTCCTCTTCCTCGGAGCCGGGCTTGTCGAGGAAGGCGGTGTCGCCGTTCTCCGCGCGCAGACCGAGATGGACATACATGGTGGCGTCACCGCCGTCATCGAGGATCATGTTCGGGTGACCGCCGCCGTGCCAGTCGAACAGCTTGGCGGTGTAGTCCCAGTACTCGGTCAGCGTCTCGCCCTTGACGGCGAAGACGGGAATGCCGGCGGCGGCGATCGCAGCGGCAGCGTGATCCTGCGTCGAATAGATGTTGCAGGAGACCCAGCGAATGTCGGCGCCGAGCGCGGCGAGCGTCTCGATCAACACGCCGGTCTGGATCGTCATGTGCAGCGAGCCGGCGATGCGCGCGCCCTTCAGCGGCTGCTTCGGGCCGTACTCCTCGCGGGTGGCCATCAGGCCAGGCATCTCGGTCTCGGCCAGCGAGAGCTCCTTGCGGCCGAAATCGGCGAGCGAAATGTCCTTGACGATGTAATCGGTGAAGCCGGGCTTCGCGTTCATGGCGAGTGTCCTGTTGTTGAACTCGTCATTCCGGGGCACTTCCAAGAGGCGAACCCGGAATCTCGACGTGATAGATGAGGATCCCGGGTTCGCTCGCGTACGCGCCCCGGGATGTCGCGTTTATTAGAGCGCGCGCTTGAGCTGCTCGACGAGGTCGGTCTTCTCCCAGGAGAAGCCGCCCTCGTTGTCGGGCGTGCGGCCGAAATGGCCGTAGGCCGAGGTGCGCGCGTAGATCGGCCGGTTGAGATCGAGATGAGTGCGGATGCCGCGCGGGGTGAGGTCCATCGCCTTGGCAACGGCCTTCTCGAGCTGGTCTTCCGAAACCTTACCGGTGCCGTGGGTGTCAATGTAGATCGACAGCGGGCGCGCCACGCCGATGGCGTAGGCGAGCTGCAGGGTGCAGCGGTCGGCAAGACCGGCGGCGACGATGTTCTTGGCGACGTAGCGCGCAGCATAGGCCGCGGAGCGGTCGACCTTGGTCGGATCCTTGCCGGAGAACGCGCCGCCGCCGTGCGGGGCCGCACCGCCATAGGTGTCGACGATGATCTTGCGGCCGGTCAGGCCGGAATCGCCGTCGGGACCGCCGATGTAGAACTTGCCGGTGGGGTTGATGTGCCAGATCGTCTTCGCGGTGATCCAGTCCTTCGGCAGCGCCTCGCGCACATAGGGCTCGACGATCTCGCGAACCTGGTTCGAGCTGAGGTCGGGAACCAGATGCTGGTGCGACACGACGATCTCGCGCACGCCGACCGGCTTGCCGTTCTCGTACTGCACGGTGACCTGGCTCTTGGAGTCCGGACCCAGCACCTTCTCCTTGCCGGAGTGGCGGGCTTCCGAGATCAGGCGCAGGATCTTGTGGGCGTAGAAGATCGGCGCCGGCATCAGATCGGGCGTCTCGTTGGTGGCGTAGCCGAACATGATGCCCTGGTCGCCCGCGCCTTCTTCCTTGACCTCGCCCGGCTGCAGCGCATCGACGCCCTGGGCGATGTCGGCCGATTGCGGGTGCAGGAGGATCTCGATGTCGCAGGTCTTCCAGTGGAAGCCTTCCTGCTCATAGCCGATGTCCTTGATCGCGCCGCGCACGACGCCCTCGATCTGCTCGTTGGTCACCGACTTCGGGCCGCGGGTCTCGCCGGCGATCACCACCTTGTTGGTGGTCGCGAGCGTCTCGCAGGCGGCGCGGATCTGCCAGGGGTCGATGCCCGCCTTAGGCCCTTCACGGTAGAACAGGTCGACGATCTCATCGGAGATCCGGTCACAGACCTTGTCCGGATGGCCCTCGGACACGGACTCGCTGGTGAAGAGATAGGACGCGCGCATCAGTAACCCCTTGTTCCGCCGCTAGCCGGCGGGCGTTTGCGATGTTTACTTTTGATGATGTCAATCACGCCGGCGCGAGATGACGTAGGATTCGTCGAGAAACCAGAGCCCGTTGTACTTCCGCAGCACATCCCTGGCGGCATCCAGAGTGCGGCCGTTTTGAGTCATTTCTGTCAATCGGTCGTCCTCAATCTGAGCGACATACACCGCCGCATTCCACGCTGCAAAGGCCGTCGAGGTTCCGATGGTGCCGGTGACCTCGTTGGGCAGAGCTTCCATATCATACCTGAAGATCGAACGATTGTCCGCGTATGCATTAAAATTTAAGTCGCGGCCCACCGATCCAAGTTCATACTTAACGGCACGCAGTAGCTCATGACGGCTGACTGAGAAAGGATTTTCTCCCGGCCAGATCGCCTGGATCATTTCCATGCCCGGATCCTGCCCATGGGAGTGGATACCGATCAGCCTGCCGCCCGGCCGCAGCGCCCGCGCCAGAGGTGCAATGATCCGCTTGGCCCGGAAATTGACCGATGACAGGGCCCGGTAGGGCTGGGATGCGATGACGAGGTCGAAATTGGCCTCAGTCTGGCCCGGCCGCGGAATGGTCGAATCCAGCAGGAACCTGTGGTCCTCGCGATAGAGCACGAGGACGACCGGCCGCTCGTAGAGCGGCATGGCCGTGCGTGGGCTGATCGCAGCGCGCCAGTTCTGCTCCAGAAAGGGCCTCAGCTCCGCGATCTGCTGCTCGAACTCGCCCGACGAAGCGCCGCGGAGCGGCACCTCGTGCCAGACAATGGCGGCGGCCGCCGCCGGCGATGCGGGGGTCAGCCAGGGCGCCTCGGCGTAGAACATGTTGGTGAACACGAACACCGATGCCGGGTGCTCGAAAATGCGGTCCGGCACCTTCTCCAGCGTCAGGCGCAAATCCTCCAGGCTGAGCTCCTTGCCCGCGACGTAGAATGGCATGTGCGGAAAGCGTTGGTGCGTGGCGCGCAGCACCCGCGCCAGCACCGTTCCGTCGCCGACGCCGGCGTCGAACAGGCGCAGCGCCGGCGGGCGCGGATGGATGGAGGCAAGCTCCAGCGCGACGCGGTCCGCGATCACCCGCTTTTCGCTGCAGGTGTGGACGAACAGCAGGTATTTCTGGCGGTTCTCGAAGAAGCGGAAATTGCCTCGTGGATCGCGCTTCTCGGGCGGCACCTGAAGTCCCCGCGGCGGCGGCACGCCGCCGGCCATCGACGCCGCCATATAGGCCTGGATCCGCTCCAGCGTGTCGATGGTGATGCGCTTTCCCTCGCGCAGGCGGTGCACCAGCTTCCCATCGTTCACCGCGCGCCGGCCGAACGTCGATTCCGCCATGTCTGCCTTGCGGCAGAAGTCAGTGATCTGGCTCAGGATTTCGTCGTTCTTCATGAGTGGGAAATCGGTGGGCAGACGGATTGGGACCAATCTCCTAGCAAAATCTGCCCACTGAGGGAATAGCGGATCCAAGCGCCTCCTTCACAGTTTGCTCCGGCCGCGAGCCGCGCCCCACTCTGGCCCCGCCGAGCAACAACTGGCGCTTCTCCTCTGGTCGCCTCCTTACCGTGCGCGCCTGCCCGGTCGCCCTGCTCGCCGCGATCCTGTGGTCCGCCCGCGGTCGCGCAGGCACGCGCAATCAGCTCGAGCCGAGCTGCACGGCGGACACGACGCCGGCAGACAAGATGATCAATGCCTGCGAAGGAATCATCGCGTGGGAGGTGCAGGGGCACGGCCCGCCGAGCGGCACGAGCTCAATCGCGGCAAAGCCAGGCGCGGCAAGGTGATCTCGACCCCGAAGAACAAGCACGTGCCCATGGTCGAACTCCTCTCTGTGGGGGTCTATCTGGCGGAGAAGTGACTCGTGCCCCGACGCAGCGCAGCGCTTCTCAGCGGTGCGCTGCAGAGCTGAGGCCTATAGCTCCGCGCAGCAAGTCGAGCAGCATGGGTCCCGGCTCTGCGCAGCAACGCTGGAGCGTTGCTGCGCGTCCGGGACACGGGTGAGCCTTAACGGCGGAGCCTTACTGCCCCCACACTTCGTTCGCGATCTCGACCGCGAGGCTGAGCTTAGCCCACTGCTCCTCCTCGGAGAGGATGTTGCCCTCTTCCGTCGAGGCAAAGCCACATTGCGGCGACAGCGCGAGCTGCTCCAAGGGCGCGAACTTGGCGGCTTCTTCCAGGCGGCGCTTGATGTCGTCCTTCTTCTCGAGCTCGCCGAACTTCGAGGTGATGACGCCGACCACGACGACCTTGTTGCCCTTGGGCAGGAACCGCAGCGGCTCGAAGCCGCCGGCGCGGTCGCTGTCGTACTCCAGGAAGTAGCCGTCGTAATTGGTGCCGGCGAGCATGGTCTCGGCCACCGGCTCGTAGCCACCCGAGGAAATCCAGGTCGAGCGGAAATTACCGCGGCAGACGTGGGTCGTCACCACCATGTCGGCCGGCTTCTCCGCCAGCGCGTAGTTGATGATGCGCGCATAGATCTGTTGCAGCCCATCCGGATTATCGCCGCGCTCGCGTGCCTTCTGCAATTCGTCCTGCGAGCAGAGATAGGCCCAGACGGTGTCGTCGAACTGGAGATAGCGGCAGCCGGCGTCGTAGAACGCCTTCACGGCCTTGCGGTAGGTCTTGCCGAGATCTTCGTAGAAGGCGTCGAGATCGGGATAGACGTCCTTGGAGATCGACTTGCGTCCGCCGCGGAAGTGGAGCACTGCCGGCGAAGGGATCGTCATCTTGGCGGTGACGTGAGCCTGGTCGGCGACCTTCTTCAGGAAGCGGAAGTGGTCCAGCATCGGGTGGCTGTCTGGAAAGTCGAGCTTGCCGATGACGCGGACCGCATCGTGACGGGTCTGCACGCCCGTGAACTGGATGCCGGTGTCGGGGTGAAACAGCTCGCAGCCGGTGAGCTTGGCCAGGAAGTCGAAATGCCACCAGGAGCGGCGGAATTCGCCGTCGGTCGCGAGCTTCAGCCCGATCGAGGCCTGCTTGTGCACGACCTTCTCGATCTCCATGTCCTCGATCTTGCGCAGATCGTCGGCCGAGATCTCGCCCTTCTCCAGCCGGCTACGGGCTTCCTTGATCTTGAGCGGACGCAGGAGGCTGCCGACCTCGTCGGCGCGGAAGGGGGCTTTGGTTCGCTGCATGTGTTACTCCCTGGACATCTTAGTGGGCCGCCGCCCCGGCGACGCCGAGATGGCGCTCCAGGACAGAGGGGTCGGTCTTCAGCGCGGCGCTCGGAGCGTCGTGGACGATCGTTCCGCGCTCCAATATCACAACGCGATCGGCGAGCCCCAGAATCTTTTGGGCATTCTGCTCTACGATGATCGAGCAGATACCTCCGGACCGGGTGATGGTCCCGATCGCCTTCAAGAGTTCCTCGACGATGATGGGCGCAAGGCCCTCCATCGGCTCGTCCAGCAGCAGGACTTTCGGATTGAGGGTAAGTGCGCGACCGATCGCCAGCATCTGCTGCTCGCCGCCGGAGAGCTGGTTGCCGAAATTGCTCCGCCGCTCCTTCAGCCGCGGGAACATCTCGTAGACCTTCTCGACCGTCCAGGGACCGGGCTGCGCTACGGCGGTCATGTTCTCTTCCACCGTCAGCGAGCGGAAGATGTTACGCTCCTGCGGCACCCAGCCGATGCCGGCGCGCGCCCGCTGGTCGGGCCGCATCGCCGTGACATCGGTGCCGGCCAGCGCAATGGAGCCTGCGAAGCGGCGCGTGACGCCGACGATGGAGTTGATCAGCGTGGTCTTGCCGGTGCCGTTGCGCCCGAGCAGCGCCAGCACCTGTCCTTCGGCGAGACGGAGCGTCATCTTCGGCAGCACCACCGCCTCGCCGTAGCCGGCGCGAAGCGAATCGATCGCGAGCAGGTCAGACATCGACCGCCTCCTCGCCGAGATAGACCGCCTTCACCTGCGGATCGCGCGCGACCTCTTCGGGCGGGCCTTCGGTCAGCAGCGCGCCCGAGACTAGCACCGAGATGCGATCAGCAAAGGAGAACACGAGGTCCATGTCGTGCTCGATCAGGAGCACGGTGACGTCCCGCGGCAGGCTGCCCACGACGGCGAGAATGTCGTGGCGCTCGCTCTCGGGCACGCCGGCGGCGGGCTCGTCGAGCAGCAGCACGCGCGGCTTGGCCGCAATGGCCACCGCGATCTCGAGCAGGCGCTGCTTACCGTAGGGCAGCGTCACGGTCTCTTCGTTCATGACGTCGAGCAGATGGAAGCGGGAGAGCAGATCGGCGGTCTCGCCATTGACGTCACTGCGCGTGCCCATTCGTCGCCACCAGTCGCCGCCATGGCCGAGGCGCTCGGAGACCGCGAGCCCGATGGTCTCCAGGGGAGTCAGGTCCGGGTAGAGCTGGTTGATCTGGAACGTGCGCGACAACCCGCGCAGCACGCGCTTGTGCACCGGCAGATCGGTGATGTCCTGACCTTCGAGCAGGATGCGGCCTGCGTTCGGCTTCAGCACGCCGGTGAGCTGGTTGATGACCGTGGTCTTGCCGGCACCGTTCGGACCGATCAGCGCGTGGCGGGCGCCCTGCTCGACCTTCAGGGACAGATCGCGGGTGACGCGCAGGCCGCCGAACTGCTTTTCGAGATTTTGGGTTTCGAGCGCGATGGTCATGAATCGCTCTCCGGCACGGCGACGATCGCCTTGCGGCCCGCAATCTGCCTGATGATCAGGTTCGGCACATACAGCACCCAGCGATGCAGGCGCTGGCGGCCGACCAGCACGATCACGACCAGCACGAGGCCGATCCAGAACTGCCAGTATTGCGGCGTGATGGTCGAGAACAATTCCTGGAGCAGGCGGAAGATCACCGCGCCGACCAGCCCGCCGTAGAGATAGCCGGTACCGCCGATCACCAGCACCAGCATCAGGTCCGCGGAGCGCTCGAAGGCGAACACGTCGAGCGAGGCGATCGCGGTCGTCTGGGTGAACAGCGCGCCCGCAATGCCGGCATAGAACGCAGCCAGCGTATAGATCGCGACCAGGCGGCGGTTGACCGGAATGCCAATGGCGGCGGCGCGGAGAGGATTGTTCTTGATGGCGCGCAGCGACAGGCCGAACGGGGAATTTACGACGCGGCGGGCCAACAGGAACAGCAGGAACAACACGGCGAGCGAATAGAAGAAGCCGGCCTTGCCGAACATGTCGAACGGGATCTCGCCGAAGATCGGCTGCATCTCGATGCCCTGCAGGCCGTCGGTCCCACCGGTGATATTGGAGAAGCGCTCGGCGAGCGCTTCCAGCAGCAACGCAATGCCGAGCGTCACCATCAGGCGCGTCAGGTCGACGCCGCGGATCACCAGAAAGCTGGTGGCAAAGCCGAGCACCATGGCGGCAAGGCCGGCGACGATCAGCGCCAGCACGGGCTCCTTGACGATGCCGTGCAGCGCCAGCAGCCCCGCGGCATAGGCGCCGACGCCGAAGAAGGCGGCATGGCCCAGCGAAACGATGCCGGCATAGCCGAGGATGAGATCGAGCGACATCGCGAACAGCGCGAGGCGCAGGATGTCGGTCATGATCAGATAGCGCGACGGAAATGCGAAGCCGCAGGCCAGCACGATCAGCCAGAAGGCGATTTCGCCGTAGTGCCAGCGCGCCTGGCGCTGGGCATGGTAGCCGACGTCGGAAGCAGCGCTCATCGGTGAACTCAACGCGCGGCCGTGCGGCCGAACAGGCCGTTCGGACGCCAGATCAGGATCACGATCATGATGGTGTAGATCACGAAGGGGCCCATCTTCGGCACGTAATATTTGCCGGCGACGTCGCCGATGCCGAGCAGCAGCGAGGCGAGGAACGGGCCCGTTATCGAGGAGGAGCCGCCGACGGTGACCACGATCAGGAAGTAGATCATGAACTTCAGCGGGAAATACGGATCGAGGCCGAGGATCTCGGCGCTGAGCGCGCCGCCGAGGCCGGCGAGCCCGCAACCGAAGGCAAAGGTGAAGGCGAATACCTGCGGCACGTTGATGCCGAGACCGCTCGCGGCGCGGGGGTCATCGACGGCCGCGCGCAGGCGGCTGCCGAAACGTGTCTTCGCCAGCACCATTTGAAGCGCGATGGTTAGCAGGCCGCAGATCACGATGATCATCAGCCGGTAGCGGCCGATACCGACGCCGAACAGATCGAACTGGCCTTGGAGCGCGGCGGGCAAATTGATGAAGACCCGCGAGGATCCCTGGATGTAATCGACGGCTGCCACCGACATGAAGGTCAGGCCGATCGTGAACAGCACCTGGTCGAGATGGCTGCGGGCGTAGAGATGACGGTACAGCGTCCGTTCGAGCGCGATGCCGATTGCAGCCGAGGAGACGAAAGCGAGCGGCAAAGCGGCGAAGAATGGCCAACCCATCCGGTTGACCAGCACCATGCAGATATAGCCCCCCGCCATCGCGAAGGCGCCGTGGGCGAGATTGACGAAGTTCATCAGGCCGAGCGTGACCGCGAGCCCGCAGGCGAGCACGAACAGCAGCATGCCGTAAGCGACGCCATCGAACAGGTTGGTGAGGATTGCGGTCATTGTCTCAGCTTGAGTAATCCGTCATGGCCGGGCTTGTCCCGGCCATCCACGTTCTTGTCTGGGCCGCCGCGTGGATGCCCGGGTCAAGCCCGGGCATGACGCTGGAGAGAGATCCCCGGGGTTCGCGCTCATGCGCGCCCCGGATGACGCGCTTTCGCGCGTCACTTCTTGGTCTTGCCGAGATCCTTGACCGCCTCGAAGGTCGCGAACTCGACATTGTAGAGTTCGCCATCCACCTTCTCGACCTTGCGGATGTAGATGTTCTGCACGATGTCGCGGGTCTCGGGGTCGATCGAGATCGGGCCGCGCGGGCTTTCCCACTTCTGGCCCTTCATGGCCTCGATCAGCTTGTCGCCGTTGGTGTCGCCACCTGTCTTCTTCAGCGCCTCGTAGATCAGGTGGATGCCGTCATAGCCGCCCACGGCCATGAAGCCCGGACGGTTGCCGAAGGCCTTCTTGTAGGCCGCGACGAAATCCTTGTTCATCTGCGAGGGGTGCGCCGCGGAATAGAGATGCGCGGTGACCGTGCCGAGCACGGCGTCGCCCATGTTGTTGAGCAGATCGTCGTCGGTGACGTCGCCCGGCCCGATCACCTTGATGCCGGCCTTGTCGAGGCCACGCTCGGCATATTGCTTCATGAAGTTGCCGCCCTGGCCCGCCGGCACGAACACGAAGATCGCGTCCGGCTTTGCGTCCTTCATGCGCTGCAGGAACGGAGCGAAGTCGGGGTTCTGCAGCGGCACCTTGACTTCTTCGACCACCTCACCGCCGCCGGCCGTGAAATGCTGCTTGAAGAAGTTGAGGGCGTCATTGCCCGGCGCGTAGTCCGAGGTCAGCGTCGCGACCTTCTTGATGCCGTTCTTCACCGCCCAATCGCCGATGATGGTCGAGGACTGCGCCAGCGTGAAGCTGGTGCGCACGATATAGGGCGAACGTTCGGTGATAATGGAGGTGCCGGCCGCCATCACGACTTCAGGAATCTTGGCCTGGGTAGCCAGCGGCGCGGCGGCGAGCGCGGCCGGCGTCACGCCGAAGCCGGCGATGAAGTTGACCTTGTCG
The DNA here is from genome assembly GCF_020194215.1 of Bradyrhizobium sp. BRP20. Taxonomy (NCBI): domain Bacteria; kingdom Pseudomonadati; phylum Pseudomonadota; class Alphaproteobacteria; order Hyphomicrobiales; family Nitrobacteraceae; genus Bradyrhizobium; species Bradyrhizobium sp. BRP20. Next base: position 113,356 of record NZ_JADYVY010000011.1, read on the forward strand.
TTGACGATCAGCTCCTGCGCGGCAGTCTTGGTCTTATCCGGGATCGCCGCGTCGTCCTTGACGATGATTTCGATCTTCTTGCCGGCGACGGTGTCGCCCTTCTGCTGCATGTAGAGCTTGATCGCGTTCTCGATCTGCTTGCCGGTCGAGGCCTGGCCGCCGGTCATCGGCAGGATCAGCCCGATCTTGACCGTGTCTTGCGCCTTGGCAGGCGCGACGGCCGCGAGGCCCGCGATCGCAACGACCGCTGCGGTGCGTAAAAAAATCCTGCGTTCGAACATCAGATGTCCCTCCCCTTCATTCCTCACCTCTTGTGCGGCGGACCGAGTACCCGGTCCTTGCCGCGCTTCACTCACGGACAAGCCATGCCGTGCGGCCACATGGCGTCCTCTGTAACCCCGTTGTCAATCGAACGTTGGGCGACTATTCGGCGCAAGCCGCGCAATCTGCCTCAACAACGGCGGAGAGCTATTTGTACGATTGTACAAATGAAATGGTCCTGTCAACGAAAAGGCCCTGTGACACTGGGCCGGAGGGCGATGGCTTTGCCACCCTAAGGGCCGCACCACACCGGGGATGGAGGATTCAGTCTCTCATTTGCAGAATCCGGACATCTTAAGTGCGTCCGTGGCATGCCCCGTCCTACGATCCGCCCAATGACAAATACCCGGTGTATACCGTACCAACAGCTGCGACCTCATCAAGTGCAAAATATGCCTATTATAATACCTTCTCTGTATACAGCTTTGCCCTCCCTTGAATAGGCCAATTTTACCTATTGAGAGATATGGTTGCCGCTAACGCCTATGGCGCTCCACCCTCCGCGCCCCGTCGGGGCACGACCAGAGATATTCATGCGTTCTCGCTCGCTTTCGATCGCCGCCGCACTCGTCCTGCTCAATCTCGCAGGCTGCGGGACGGTCAACGAGAAGCTCTCCGCCGGGATGGGCGACTACGTCCCGCAATGGGCCGGCGGCCTGCCCGCTGATGCGCCGCCACGGCCCGGCACCCCGCAATACGACGCCTACATGAAGGAGCGCGAGCGCAAGCGGCTGATGCCGGCGGCCGATCGCGAGAAGGAAGAACAGGCCCAGAAGGGCGCGACGGGCACCACGTCAGCCGGCGCGGGGCGCTGAGGAAGCGAATGGCGAACAGGGAGTAGCGAATAGGGCGCTCTCCCCCTCCACTTACCATTCGCCACCCCCCATTCGCTAATCCACGAACACCACGGTCTTGCGGCCGTTGAGGATGACGCGGTCGTCGAGATGGTAGCGGATGGCCCGGGCCAGCACGCGGCGCTCGATGTCACGGCCTTTGCGGACCAGATCTTCCGGCGTGTCGCGATGGCTGATGCGCTCGACGTCCTGGTCGATGATCGGGCCCTCGTCGAGGTCGCGCGTGACGTAATGCGCGGTGGCGCCGATCAGCTTGACGCCGCGCTCATGGGCCTGGTGATAGGGCTTGGCACCCTTGAAGCCCGGCAGGAATGAGTGGTGGATGTTGATGCAGCGCCCCGACAGCTTTGCCGAGAGATCGTCGGACAGGATCTGCATGTAACGGGCGAGCACCACCAGATCGGTCTTCGTCTTGCCGACGAGGTCCATGATCTGTGTCTCCTGCTCGCGCTTGGTCTCCTTGGTGACGGGCAAATGGTGGAAGGGGATGCCGCCGAAATCGAGCCCGGCATAGACCTCGCGCGGGTGATTGGAGACGATCGCGGTCGGAATCATCGGCAATTCGCCGGTTCGCCAGCGATAGAGGATGTCGACCAGGCAGTGATCGGACTTCGAGACCAGCAGCATCACCTTGCGATGCGCAGCGCGGTCGCGCATCTGCCATTCCATGCCGAAACGCTCGGCGATCGCGGCGAAGCCGGTCTGCAGTGCCGCGAGTTCCACGGCAAGATCGGCCGCTGTGAACACCACCCGCATGAAGAACTTCTTGGTCTCGACGTCGTCGAACTGCTGGGCGTCGAGGATGTTCTGTCCGTTATGAGCGAGAAACGTCGAGACCGCCGAGACGATGCCTGGGCGATCCGGACAGGACAGGGTCAGGACGTATTGATGGTCGGGCAAGGCTCGGCTCTTGATGAAGGTTTGTGCAGCGGAACGATCCAGCGGATTGCGCCCTGCTCTAGCACCGACCCGCCCTTGCGCCAATCCCAACCGCGGAGTCAGGATGAACGGACAATTGCGAATTCTCAACGGAGCATACCCATGGCCGACCGCTTGAACGGCTACCGCATCCTGATCCTGGAAACGCGCGAGGAGGCGCAGTTTTCCAAGCTTCTGGCCGAGCAAGGTGCCGAGGTCGTGCAATGCCCGATGTTCACCATCCATGATGCGCCGGATCCGGCTCCAGTCGAGGCTTGGATTCGCCGTGCCATCGACAAGCCCTTTGACGATCTCGTGCTGATGACCGGCGAAGGCCTGCGCCGCATCATGAAGCTCGCCCGCGCCCGCGGGCTCGACGCTGCCCTTGTCGCGGCGCTCGCCCAGGCGCGCAAGTTCACCCGAGGCCCGAAGCCGGGCAAGGCGCTGCGCGAGATCGGCCTCGAGACGCAGCAGACCACGGAGAAGCCGACCACCGAAGGCGTGATCGAGATGCTGGCCAGACTCGACCTGAAGGGGCGGCGCCTCGGTCTGCAGCTCTATCCCGACAAGGATCATAGCGCGCTGACCGGCGCGCTGGCCGCGCAAGGCGCCGACGTCGATACGGTGCTGCCCTACGTCTACGATTCCAAGGCTGCCGATGCCAACATCGTCGCCGCCATTGACGACGTGGCAGAGGGACGCATCGACTCGATCGCCCTGACCAATCTCGGCCAGGTCCGCCGGCTGATCGAGGTTGCCAAGGCGCGCGGCAGCGAGACGAAGCTGCGCGCAGGTCTCGAACGCACGCTGATCGCATCGGTCGGCCCGGCCGTTTCCGGCGAGCTCGCAGCGCATGGCTTGCGCACGGACGTCTCGCCCGCCGACGAAGCCTATTTCATGCGTCCTCTGATCTCGGCCATGGCAAGTGCGTTGGCCGACAGGAAAGCGGCCAGCGCGGCGAGGTAAGAGCCGAGCGCGGGGGCGGCCTGCGGCGACTGCGATTGACACCGGCATCGCCAGCGTTAGGTTGCGCCACAGCAAGAAGAAACAACAAGGTTAAGGAAATCGCCGTGACACGCGTCATCGCGTCGTGAGCGCCACTGCACGACCTTCGGCGCTCGCGCCATTCCGCATCCGCAACTACCGCTTCCAGTGGCCGTCCGATCTGCTCACCTCCTGGGCCTTCGAGGTCGAGACGCTGGTGCTCGGCTGGTACGTCATCGTCGAGACCGGCTCGGTGCTGCTGCTCACGCTGCTGGCTTCACTCCAGTTCGTCGGAACATTGGTCGCGCCCGTGTTCGGTATGATCGGCGACCGGATCGGCCATCGCGATCTCCTGGTCGTCATGCGCCTTGCCTATACGGCGCTGTCGTCGACCATCATGGTCCTCGCGCTGAGCGGTCATCTGTCGCCGCTGAGCGTCATGATCATCGTCACGATCATGGGCTTGATCCGCCCCTCCGATCTCGGCGTTCGCGGCGCGCTGCTCGCCGATATCATGCCGGCCGAGCAGCTGGTGGGCGCCATCAGTGTTGCGCGCACGACCCAGGACAGCGCGCGCATTGCCGGAGCGTTGACGGGGGCCGGGCTGTTCGCCGTGCTCGGTATCGGCCTCGTTTATGTGGCGATCGCCTGCCTTTACTTCACGGCAGCGCTTCTCATGCTCTGCCTGACCCAGCCGAAAAGGACCGTCACCACGAGCGATCTTCCCGCAAGCAGCCACACCGTTTCGCGGCTGCTTGGCGACCTCAAAGAGGGGATCGTCTATGCCTGGAACGGGCCGGCAATGCGCGCGGCGCTGTGCGTCGCTTTTCTGGCGAATCTCACCGCATTTCCTTTCACGGGCGGATTGTTGCCCTACATCGCGCGGGAGATCTTTCACACTGATCAGACCGGCCTCGGATATCTCTCGGCGAGCTTCGCCGTCGGCTCGCTAATCGGCTCCATCACGCTCAGCCTGGTCAGTGGCGTACGCATTGCCCGGCTCCTGATCGGCGCAACGCTGGCCTGGTACGCAATGCTGCTGGTGTTCGTCGAGGTCAGGACGATGCCGGTGGCGATGGCCTGCCTCGTCCTCGCCGGTATCGCCCAGAGCATGTCGATGATCTCGGCTGCCGTCATCCTGATGCGCACCGCGAGCGCACATCTGCGCGGCCGTGTCATGGGCGTGCGCATGATGGTGATCTATGGCTTGCCGATCGGACTGCTCGCGGCCGGCAGCCTGATCGACGTCATCGGCTATTCCGCGACGGGCTCGCTTTATGCGGGCGCAGGATTCGTCGCGATGCTGGCAATCGCGATCCGCTGGCGCGCCGATCTGTGGCCGGCGCACGCGCCGGCCAATGCGCGATGACGGCGTCCCCGTAGCGACGTCAGACCTCCACCGGCGGCGATCTCAGAGGAAGCAACGCCGCCACCCGCGAATCGCGCAAATAGAGACCGCCCCAGGCAAGACCAGCAAGATAGACGCCGAACAGCATATGGCTGAAGAGCGGGTTGCCGACCCGCAAGTGAACCGCCACCGTGCCGCCCATATAGGCGGTCAGCAGGGTCGCACCGAGCACGGCCGTTCGCGGGAGGCCGTAGAGCGCGGTGCAGGCCAGCGCCACCACGCCCAGCGCGCGCGCCAGATCGGCCGACGGGGGATAGCCGAGCTCGGCGGTCGCGTTGATCACGACGTCCAGCGGGACGAGCTTCATCCCGGCATCAAACAGCATGAAGGCAATCACGAGCCCGCTCATGACGGAGCCGGCCACATGTCTCGACTTGGACATCGTCATCACCTACGACGCCTTCCCCTTGAGAAGCGCGACGATGGCCATCGCATGGCCATGGCCAAGGCCGAACTCGTCCTTGAGCGCGGCCACGATGGCACCCGCTTTCACGCCGGCGGCCAATCCCGCCCCGGTCGAAAAACCCCGGTCCTTGCCCCATTTGCGAAACTGGTCCGGGCTCTTGCCGGTCTTGGCCTGGATATTGTCGAGATAGGCCTTGAAACTCACCGCAGCGCTCCTCCGATGTTTGCTCCACCAGCGCGGCCGGAGCGATCCAGGCATATTGCGGTCAGGACGTAGTCGTCTTGTATGAAAACGACAATTGCGGCCGCTCGCGCGAGAGGCGCGCAGGCGTCATGCCGATCAGTTGCCTGACCGAGCGGGTAAGATGGGCCTGATCGAAATAGCCAGCGCCCGATGTCGCGTCCAGAACGGAGCTGCCGCTCACCAGCAAGGCCGCGGCGCGACGCGCCCGCTCGATCTGCTGATGGCTGCTGAACGTCATGCCCGTAACGCGGCGAAAGTGGCGCTGAACCGAACGCCGGCTCATCCAGTCGACGTCGCCGTCGATCGCCGCATCGGTCGCGTGGCTGCGTGCGATGACACCCGCGCGCGCCATGCGAGCGACGAGACTTTCCGCATCGTCATAGCCTGGAATGTCCCAGCTCAGACCCGAAAACAGAAAACGGCCGTTGGGCAGCACCGGCAACTGCATGTTTTGATGGTCGATCAGTGCGCTCGTCGGTATCTCCGGCAGGTAGGTTCCCAGCCGAAACCGGATCGCCAGCCATTCGCCGCTCGCGGGACATTCGACGAGTGTCCCGCGGGTGACCGGCCCTCGGAGCGTCACCGCCAGAAGCTCCGGGAGCCTGGTGACCACAAGCTCGATATTTCCCTCGGCCATCGACAGGAACGAGCCGCCACGCCGGCTCCGGCTGCGCCATACCCGCTCGACGTAAGGCGAGTCCGACGCGCGATGGTCGAACTCTATGAGCACGGAAGCACCGGGAATGCGCAGATCATCGTTCCTCCCCGTAGCTCCCGAGCCGCGCGATATCGAGGATCGTGACCCCGCCATATTCCAGCCGCAGCAGCCCCTCCTTCTCCAGCCGGTTCAGCGCGCGGTTGGCGTTCTGGCGGGACATGCCGGAGAGCGCGCCGATCTCCTCCTGGGTGATCTCCAGATGCGCAGTCGATTCCGGATAGAGGATCGGGTTGAACAGCGAGGCGATGCTGCGGGCGAGGCGCGCGGTGGCATCGAGCGTGCGGTTGACCTCGAGCATGCCGATGAACTGGCCCAGCCGCTCGTTGAGTTGGCGCACCAGGAAGCGGTTGAAGCCGACGCTGTTCTCGAACAGCCACATGAAGGCGCTGCGTTCCATCAGCGCGATGCGGCTGTCGCGCAGCGCGACCACGTCGTAGCGGCGCGGCTCGTTCTTGAGCACGCTGCCCTCGCCGAACCAGGCCCCTGCCGTCAGCCCGGCAAGGCTGGTCTCCTTGCCGTCGCGCGAGACCCCACCCATGCGGGCAAGGCCGCGCACCATGCCGGCCCAATAGGCAAAGATATCACCGCGCATGAACACGCTCTCGCCGGTGCCGTAGGACCGTTCCGTAATTCCGGCGCGCGCGACCTCGATCTCGGCTGGTGTGAGCTCACGCGACCAGGCGGCAATGCGCTTCAGATGATCCTCTGAAATCATGATCTCGAAGCCAGCCGCACCGTTCAGTCACCCCATGCTCCTGTTGCACTGCAACAGAATCGCTTCGGCTATCCATCCGACGAAAGATGAAGACCCGCTCGGCCCGACAACTTTGTCGCAGAATTGTCAGGCCGGAGACATTTCAAAATAGCGCTTTCCCCTATTGAGGACCACCTCGGGCGATGCGGCTTTTGATCCCTCACGGGAACGAAGGTGGCGCCGGTCCGGTCGAGACCAATAGCTGCATGGTCTGGCCGGCACGACCGTACTAGGATCGCCTGACAGGAACGGAAGAGCGCCAATCAAGCGCCATCACCGGGAGGGATTCGTTTGGTGGCTACCAGTCTCGAAGTGCGCGGCGTGTCCTTACGATTCGGCGGCGTCCGCGCGCTGACCGACGTCAGCTTCGCCATCAGGGAAGGCGAGCTGTTCTCGATCATCGGCCCCAACGGCGCCGGCAAGACCTCGATCGTGAACTGTATTTCCGGTCGCTACAAGCCGACCGAAGGCCAGCTGTTCTATCAGGACCGCGACATCACCGGCTTGACGCCGAATGCCCGCGCCTCACTCGGCGTCGGCCGCACCTTCCAGAATCTCGCGCTATTCCACCACATGAGCGTGCTCGACAACATCATGGTCGGCCGCCATCACCTCTTGAAGAACAATTTCCTCACGGGCTCGCTGTACTGGCTCACCGGCGCGCGCAAGGAGGAGCTCGAGCACCGTCGCAAGGTGGAAGAGATCATCGACTTCCTCGATCTGCAGCCGGTGCGCAAGGCCACCGCCGGCACCCTCCCCTACGGCCTGCGCAAGCGCGTGGAGCTCGCCCGCGCTATGGCGCTGGAGCCGCGCCTGATCCTCCTCGACGAACCGATGGCCGGCATGAATTTCGAGGAGAAGGAAGACATGGCCCGCTACATCGTCGATCTCAACGAGGAGTTCGGGATGACGGTGGTGATGATCGAGCACGACATGGGCGTGGTGATGGATATCTCGCATCGCGTCATGGTGCTGGATTTCGGCAAGAAGATCGCCGAGGGCGATCCGGCGACAGTGCTCGCCGATCCGCACGTCAGGCGTGCCTATCTCGGCGAAGAGGACGAGGTGCTTGTCGATCCCGATGATGCCTCTCCGGCGCAGGAGAGCGCGGCATGATGGATTATGCGGGCCGCGTCGCGCAGGCCGACACCTATCCGAAGATGCTCCGGCTCAATGCCACGGAGCACGGCAACGAGATCGCAATGCGCGAGAAGGATCTCGGGCTCTGGCGCATCTTCACCTGGAACGACTATCAGGCCCGCGTGCGCGATTTCGCGCTCGGCCTCATCGAGCTCGGCCTGGGCCGCGGTGATGTCATCGCCATCATCGGCGACAACCGGCCCGACTGGGTCGCGGCAGAAGTTGCGACGCATGCCATTGGCGGCCTCAGCCTCGGGCTCTATCGCGACGTCCTGGACGAGGAAGCTTCCTATCTCCTCAACTACGGCGAGGCGCAGCTGGTCTTTGCCGAGGACGAGGAGCAGGTCGACAAGCTGCTCATCCTTGCAGAGCGCGTGCCGAAGCTGAAGCACATCATCTATTCCGATCCGCGTGGGATGCGGAAATACGACGACCCGCGCCTGATGCCGGCGGAGAAGTTCGCCGAGCTCGGCCGCGCGCGGGCAGCACGCGAGCCGGAACTCTACGACAGATTGGTCGATGCCACCGAGGGCGAGGACGTCGCGATTCTCTGCACGACGTCGGGCACCACCTCGCATCCGAAGCTCGCGATGCTCGCCGCCGGACGCGTGCTCGGCCATTGCGCCACCTATCTCGCCTTCGACCCCAAGGGTCCCGATGACGAATACGTGTCGGTGCTGCCGCTGCCCTGGATCATGGAACAGGTCTACGTGCTCGGCAAAGGTCTGCTCTGCCGGATGAAGATCAACTTCGTCGAAGAGCCGGACACGATGATGAACGATCTGCGCGAGATCGCACCGACCTTCGTTCTGTTCGCGCCCCGCGTCTGGGAATCGATTGCCGCCGACGTCCGTGCCAAGGTGATGGACGCAACGCCCTTCAAGCAGCGCCTGTTCGACATCGGCATGAAGTCGGGCCTTGCCGCGCTCGAACAGGGCAAGCGCTCGGGCTTTGCCGACACGATCCTGTTCCGCGCACTGCGCGATCGCCTCGGCTTCACCCGGTTGCGCTCGGCCGCGACCGGCGGTGCGGCGCTCGGGCCTGACACCTTCAAGTTCTTCCAGGCCATGGGCGTGCCGCTGCGCACGCTCTACGGTCAGACCGAGCTGCTCGGGGCCTACACGCTGCATCCCGAGGGCAAGGTCGATCCTGATACCACCGGCGTACCGATGGCCGACAATGTCGAGATCCGTATCGACAATGCCGACGTCCACGGCGTCGGCGAGATCGTCGTGCGGCACCCCAACATGTTCCTCGGCTACTACAAGAACCCCGAGGCCAGCGTCGCCGACATCAAGGACGGCTGGATGTGCTCGGGCGACGCCGGCTATTTCAACGCCAACCACCAGCTCGTCGTGATCGACCGCATCAAGGATCTCGCCGAGACCTCCCGCGGCGAGCGCTTCTCGCCGCAATTCATCGAGAATAAGCTGAAATTCTCGCCCTATATCGCCGAAGCTGTGGTGCTTGGGGCCGGCCGCGACGCGCTCGCGGCAATGATCTGCATTCGCTACTCCATCATCTCGAAATGGGCGGAAAAGAACCGCCTCTCCTTCACGACCTACAGCGACCTCGCCTCACGGCCGGAGGTCTACGCGCTGCTGCAGAAGGAGGTCGAGACCGTCAACGCCACGCTGCCGCCGGCCCAGCGCATCTCGCGCTTCCTGCTGCTCTACAAGGAGCTCGACGCCGACGACGGCGAGCTCACCCGGACGCGAAAGGTGCGCCGCGGCGTCATCAACGAGAAATACGCCGGCATCATCGACGCCATCTACCGCGGCGATTCCGACATCCCCGTCGACACCGTGATCCGCTTCCAGGACGGCACCACGCAGCGGGTGCGAACGACGCTGCGGGTGGTGGACCTCGGCGGGCACGGGCACATGGCGGAGGCTGCGGAGTGATACAGATCCTGGTCATGCGCGGGCTTGACCCGCACATCCATCCTCTTCCGAACAGTCTTCCTTCCTCATCGATGGATTGCCGGGTCAAGCCCGGCAATGACGGGCTGAGTCACTCAACATGAACACCGCCTTCCTCATCCAGCTCCTGGTCAACGGCCTCGTGGTCGGCACGCTCTATGGCGTAGTCGCGATGTCGTTCGTGCTGATCTACAAGGCGACGCAGGTCGTCAACTTCGCGCAAGGTGAATTGCTGCTGGTCGGCGCCTGGGTGTGCTGGGCCTTGCTGGCGAAATACCAGGTGCCGTTCTGGATCGGCATGCCGATCACGCTGGTGTTCATGTTCGTGTTCGGCATCGCGGTGCAGGTGCTGATCCTGCGGCCGATGATCGGCGAGCCCATCATCTCGGTGATCATGGTGACGATCGGCCTCTCCACCGTGCTGCAGGCGACGCTGAAATGGATGTTCGGCGTCAATCCGCAGCCGTTCCCGCGCGTGTTCGAGAGCCAGTCGGTCGACCTGTTCGGACTGCAGATCCAGACCGTGTACGTCATGAGCCTGGTGGTGTCGGTCGCGATGATGATCGGCATGGCCTGGTTCTTCCGCGCGTCGAAGTACGGCCTTGCGATGCGCGCCACCGCGTTCAACCAGCAGGTGGCGCAGTCGCTCGGCATTTCCGTCAAGAGCGTGTTCGCGATGGCCTGGGCGATCTCGGCGACCGTCTCGGCGGTCGCCGGCGTCGTCGTCGCCGTCGTCAATGGCGTGTCCTCGGGCCTTGCTGCCTACGGCATCAAGGTGTTTCCGGCGGCGATCCTCGGCGGGCTCGATTCCGTCGGCGGCGCGGTGCTCGGCGGCATCATCATCGGGCTTTTGGAGAACGTCGCCCAATATGTCGACAGCGAGTATCTGCACTGGGGCAATCTCTACGAGATCGCGCCGTTCTACGTTCTCATCATCGTGCTGATGATCAAGCCCTACGGCCTGTTCGGCACCCACGACATCGAGCGGATCTGATCCATGGCCGGCCCTGCCCTCATTCCCGCTGGTGATTTCCGCACCACTTACGCCGCGGACACCACGATCTTCCCGACCACCACCAGCCGCAACTTCGCGATTCTGGGCGTCGCGCTGCTCTGCCTCGCGCCGCAACTCTTCAGCGGCTACTGGCTCAGCATTTTGATCCAGATCGGCATCTTCTCGATCGCGGCGCTCGGCCTCAATATCCTGGTCGGCTTCACCGGCCAGATCTCGATCGGACACGCGGCCTTCTTCCTGCTCGGCGCCTTCACCTCGGCCTACATCTCCAATAATGCGCCGATCCCGGTGTTCTTCGCGATCCCGCTCGCGGGACTCGTGACGGCGCTGGTGGGGTTGATCTTCGGCATCCCCGCGGCGCGGCTGAAGGGACTCTACCTCGTCATTGCAACGCTGGCCGCGCAATACATCCTGCTCGACTTCTTCTCGCGCGCCGAGTGGTTCTCCGGCGGCTCGGTGCCGGCGAGCGCCGAGCCGTTCTCGATCTTCGGCTACACGCTGCGGGGCGACCGGCAATATTTCTACGTCGTGCTGGCCTATGTGCTCTTGAGCTACATCCTCGTCACCAACCTGATGCGCACGCGCGATGGCCGCGCGCTGGTGGCGATCCGCGACCATTATCTCTCCGCCGAGATCATGGGCATCAACCTCACCAGGTACCGCACGCTGTCGTTCGGTCTCGCCGCCTTCTTCGCCGGCATCGCGGGCGCGCTCTACGCGCACTATCAGCTCGTGGTCTCCCAGGAAGGCTTCGGCATCGAGCGCTCAATACTGTTCCTGGCCATGATCATCATCGGCGGCACCGGCTCGATCATGGGCACGCTGATGGGCACCGCCTTCGTGGTGCTGCTGCCCGAGGCGATGGAGTTCATCAGCCATCATTTGAAGGGCGGCGCGATCGACAAGGCGCTCTCGCTTAACACCAACATCACCTTTCTGCGCGAGATCGCGATCGGGGTGATCATCATCGCATTCCTGATGTTCGAGCCCGATGGGCTCGCGCATCGCTGGCGACAGATCAAGGCGTATTGGAAACTCTACCCGTTCTCGCATTGAGCACGGCTACTTCACTTAAACGATAACAGGAGGAACCAACCCATGAAGACCAAATCGCTTTTAAGCACCGCGTCGCTCGCGTTTGCGATCGCTGGTTTTGCGGCCAGTGCGCAGGCCCAGATCGCCGTCGGCCATCTCGCCGACTACTCCGGTGCGACGTCGGACGTTGGCACGCCCTACGGCCAGGCCGTCGCCGACACCTTTGCCTGGATCAACAAGAACGGCGGTATCGGCGGCAAGCAGGTCAACCTCGATACCAACGACTACGGCTATCAGGTGCCGCGCGCGATCGCGCTCTACAAGAAGTGGTCGGCGCCGGATGGCAAGGTTGCAACGATCATGGGCTGGGGTACCGCAGATACCGAAGCGCTGACCGGCTTTGTTGCGCAGGACAAGATTCCCTATATCTCCGCCTCCTACGCGGCGGCGCTGACCGATCCGGAAGGCGTGAGCGGCAAGGCCAAACCCGCGCCCTACAACTTCTTCTACGGCCCGAGCTATTCGGACGCGATGCGGGCATTGGTGACCTGGGCGGCGGAAGACTGGAAGGCCAAGGGCAAGAGCGGTAAGCCGAAATTCGTCCATATGGGCGGCAATCATCCGTACCCGAACGCGCCGAAGGCCGCCGGCGAGGCGATCGCCAATGAGCTCGGCTTCGAAGTGCTGCCGCCGATCGTGTTCGCGCTGACGCCCGGCGATTACTCCGCGCAATGCCTCAGCCTGAAGAGCTCCGGCGCCAACTACGCCTATCTCGGCAACACCGCAGCCTCGAACATCTCCGTGCTCAAGGCCTGCAAGACCGCCGGCGTGGACGTGCAGTTCCTCGGCAATGTCTGGGGCATGGACGAGAACGCCGCCAAGACCGCGGCTGACGCCGCCGACGGCGTCGTCTTCCCGCTACGCACGGCCGTAACCTGGGGCGGCAACGCGCCAGGCATGAAGACGGTGATGGAAATCTCGAAAATATCGGATGCAAGCGGCAAGGCCTATCGTCCGGTGCACTATATCGCAGGCGTCTGCAGCGCGCTCTACGCCAGGGAAGCGCTCGACTGGGCCGCCAAGAACGGAGGTGCCACCGGTGAGAACGTCGCCAAGGGCTTCTACCAGAAAAAGGACTGGGTGCCATCAGGCATGGACGGCGTCTGCAATCCCTCGACCTGGACCAACAAGGACCATCGCGGCACCCTCAAGGTCGATCTCTATCGCACCAAGGTGTCCGGTTCGACCAATGGCGACCTGAACGACCTGATGGCCAACGGCACGATCAAGGTCGAGAAGGTCAAGACCGTCGAGCTGCCGCGCAAGCCGGAATGGCTCGGGTGGTGATTGAAATCTCCGACGTTATGGCCGGGCTTCTCCCGGCCATCCACGTCTGACCACGCGGTACGAAGAACGTGGATGCCCGGGAAAAGCCCGGGCATGACGACAGTTACGGATTGGCGGCATAATGACCGAAATCAGCGAAGCAACCCGTTCCTCCCCAAGCATCGTCCCCGCACCACCCCTCCTCGCCGTGCGCAACATCGAGGTCGTCTATGACGACGTGATCCTGGTGCTGCGCGGCCTCAGCCTCGACGTGCCCAAGGGCGCGATCGTGGCGCTGCTCGGGGCCAACGGCGCCGGCAAGTCGACGACGCTCAAAGCGATCTCGGGGCTGCTCAAGACCGAGGACGGCGAGGTGACGCGGGGCGAGATCCTGTTCGAGGGCGAGCGGATCAACGGCATCGATCCCGACAAGATCGTCCGCCGCGGCATCTTCCAGGTGATGGAGGGCCGGCGCATCGTCGCCGACATGACCTCGCTCGAGAATCTCAAGCTCGGCGCCTTCACGCGCCGGGACCGCGAGGTCGACGCCGACCTCGACATGGTCTTCAGCTACTTCCCGCGCCTGAAAGAGCGCACCGGTCTCGCCGGTTATCTCTCCGGCGGAGAGCAGCAGATGCTCGCGATCGGCCGCGCGCTGATGGCGCGCCCGAAAATGATCCTGATGGACGAGCCTTCGATGGGCCTGTCGCCGCTGCTGGTGAAAGAGGTGTTCTCGATCATTCAGAAGATCAACCGCGATCTCGGCGTCACCATCCTCCTGGTCGAGCAGAACGCGCGCGCTGCGCTCTCCGTGGCGAGCCACGGCTACATCATGGAGCAGGGCAAGGTCGTGCTCGACGGCAGCGCCGACGCATTGCGCGACAACGAGGACGTCAAGGAATTCTACCTCGGCGGCGCCGGCGACCAGCGCAAGAGCTTCAAGAACCTCAAGAGCTTCAAGCGGCGCAAGCGCTGGCTGTGATCCACAAGGAGCCTAGCCGAGCACCTGGTCGGCTTCCGTGACCGCGCAGAGAACATGATAGAACGACGACGCAGGAATGGTGTCGATCAGCGATTTGCCGTCGCGATCGAACTGGTCGTACCAGCCGCCCTTAACGGGATGGCTGAGATAATGCCGTTCGAGCCGCACCAGCGCCGCGCGCGCCTCGTCCGCCGCGCCCGCCTCGCCGGATTCGGCCTGCGCGATCCACGCCTTCGCGATCTCGGTTTGCGGCCACAGCCGGCGCGTACTGCGGCGGATGTTGCCGCTTGCGTCGCCCTCGTCGACGAGGCAACCCGTCGCCTCGTCACGATAGCGCAGCGAGGTCGCCAGCAGTTCCGCACGACGCTGGCCGGTCGGGCATCCCGTGATGCGTTCAAAATTCTTCAGCAGCCAGACCCATTCCGCCTGGTGACCCGGCTCGACGCTGACCGGTTCGATCTTCGACCAGTCTTCCTCGAAATACTCCGACAATACGTGCTTCTGCTTGTCGTAGAGGTTGGCGAGGAACAGTGCGAAGAATTCTCCGGCACGGTTCTGGAACGACAGATCGTGCGTCGCCTCGAAGCACGCGATCATCGCCTCGAACAGATGCATATGGGGGTTCTGCCGGCGCGGCAGCGAGACCGGAAGACCTTCGTGAACGCCGCCATGCGGCGAGCGCAGGTGGCCGTCGAGGAAGGCGAGCAGCGCATCGATCTCGGCGCGGACCTGTGCATCCTGGTCGAGCGCATAGACGCTGGCGAGCGCAAACAGGATGAAGGCGTGGTCATAGGCATCGCGCCGGGCATCCAGCACCGATCCGTCCGGCGTGAGCCGGTGCACATAGCCGGGCCGGCCATCGGGCGCCTTCGCTCTGGCCAGCAGGTGCTCCAGCCCCTTCAACGCAATCGTGCGCCCCTCGGGATACCAGCCCATCTGTGCCGCCTTGGCGTAGCACCAGATCTGGCGGGCCTGCACGAACACACGCCGGGGCGCGGCCGCATCCGCCGCGCCGTCGCGGTGCAGCCTGTCGATGAAGCCGCCCGCGGCGTGATCCCAGCCGACCGTCGACCACAGCGGCAGCGCCGCGTCGATCATACTGCGCTTCAGGCGCGCAACGACGTTCGACGCCTCGTCCGCCGCGATGATTCCTTCGTCCGCCATCGGATCCCTTTCAAGCCTCGCCAATGGCGGTCTGATAGCCATGCCGGTGGCGGCGCGCAACGGATGCCAACACGGAAAGAACAGCCATGACCGCCCATTACGACGCCCGCGAGACGCGTGAGCAGGCCGCGCGCGAGGCCGACCTGTTCGCCCGCCTGCCGGAGGTGCTGCGAGCCGCGATGGCCGCCCCGGCCTATGCCGAGCGGCTCAAAGGCTTCGATCCCGCCGCCGTGACCTCCAGGGCGGCTCTGGCGGATTTGCCGGTGTTGCGCAAGTCGGAACTGCCCGCTCTGCACAAGGCCTCCGCGCCCTTCGGAGGCTTCGTGGCGGGGGCCCCGGGCTCGTTCGCCCGCCTGTTCACCTCCCCCGGTCCGATCTTCGAGCCGGAAGGGCGACAGGCCGATCCCTGGCGCGGCGCAAGGGCGCTGTTCGCAGCCGGGTTCCGCCCCGACGACATCGTCCTCAATACCTTCAGTTATCATCTTACCCCCGGGGGTTTCATCTTCGATGCGTCGGCGCGTGCGCTCGGCTGCGCGGTGATCCCGGCCGGGCCCGGCAACACAGAGCAGCAGTTCGAGCTGATCGAGGCCTACCGGCCGGTCGGCTACAGCGGCACGCCGGACTTCTTGAAGATCCTGCTCGATGCCGCGGCAAGCTCGGGGCGTGACGTTTCCTCGATCAAGCGCGCGCTGGTCTCGGGCGCAGCGTTTCCGCCCTCGCTGCAGGCCGAGATCAAGGGGCGCGGCATCGATGCCTACCAGGCCTTCGGTACCGCCGATCTCGGCCTCATCGCCTTCGAGACCGAGGCCCGCGAAGGCATGGTCGTGAACGAGGACCTGATCCTGGAGATCGTCAAGCCCGGCACTGGCGATCCGGTCGCACCAGGTGACGTCGGCGAGACTGTCGTGACTTCGCTCGACCCGCACCATCCCTGGATCCGGCTCGCGCTCGGCGACCTCACCGCGGCCTTGCCCGGCACGAGCCCGTGCGGGCGCACCAACATGCGCATCAAGGGCTGGATGGGCCGCGCCGACCAGACCACCAAGATCAAGGGCATGTTCGTTCGGCCCGAGCAGATCGCCGAGATCGGCAAGCGCCACGCCGGGCTCGGAAGACTTCGTCTCGTCGTCACGCGTCAAGGCGAGACCGATGCCATGACGTTGAGAGCGGAAGCCGCGGCCGCTAACGGCTCGCTCCGTGACGAGATCGCGGCCAGCTTGCGCGCCGTGACAAAGCTCGGCGGAGCCGTCGAGCTGGTCGGTCCAGGCACGCTGCCGAATGACGGCAAGGTCATCGCGGACGAGCGCTGAAACTCCAAGATTCCATTCCCTGCTAACAGGGAATTCTGCAGGGAAAGTCATTCCAGCGTGCCGGACCGCGACGCATGAACACGTGGGAAGTGCCTTGAAATCTTGGGCATCTCGGCCGCGGAGCGACAAAACTGGAACAGGGAAATGTCCGGTGTAGAACAGGCAATGCACCCGTCCGAAACAGGGACGCGCCAAGGCGCTCAAAGGCAGGCTGACAGGTTCATCACTTCGCCGATTTCAAAATCGGAGCGCCGAAGCGATCTAGGTCGATCGTCAGTCATCTCCCCCGGCTGGTTCCGGTTGGTCTTCGCGGGTGTGGGGCGATCGGAACTTCAGCGGCGAGCATGGCGTGCAAGCCTGAAATTCCCGAGCCGGCCCAACCCAATTCCGCTTTAGGCGGGCCAAGGGGGACGGCGCCGGGTCGGTTGGAAAACCAACCGGCTCGCCCACCCCAACCTTGAGGTGATCTCGCTGCCGCTGGATTGGCCTATTACGGGCCACGACCACGCGTGCCTTTCGGCTTTGAGCCGTCCTCCGGCTCATTTCATCGATGAGAGCGCCCGTCCTTCTGTTACAGAGCCAATATTCCGGTGCTTAGAGGGCCTTTATTTGCGCCGGAGCAGTCATGCCCATCGAAAAGTCGAACTCCCCTAGACTGTGGCTCGACTATCTTCCTGTACAGATGCTGACGAAAAATGCCCGCAATCCGCGCCGCCATCCGCAGCAGCAGATCGATCAAATTGCCAAGAGCATCAATACATTTGGAGTGAACAGACCAATCGGCGCCGACGAAAATCTCAAGATCATCTACGGCAACGCGGTCGTCACCGCTGCCGAGCAACTCGGGATATCGGAATTACCGGTCGTCATTATTCGACACTTGTCGCCGGCCGAGAAACGGGCTTTCGCCCTCGCCGACAACAAAATCGCCGCCAACGGCACCTGGGATCTGCAACTTCTCAGAGAGGAACTGCAGGTCCTTGTTGATCTGAATTTCGATTTCGACGCGATCGGATTTGACACGCCAGAGATCGATTTGATCCTGGATCAGCCCTCCGAGAGCGATGACCGCCTGCCCGAGCTTGGACCTGCCGTGCCGGCGGTCACCAGGCGAGACGACGTCTGGCGGCTTGGCAGCAACCGGCTGATCTGCGGCGATGCCTTGGACGAGCAAGCCTACAAGACCCTCCTGCACGATCAGCGGGCACGCGCGGTGATCGCCGATCCGCCCTACAACGTTGCCGTCGACGGCCATGTCGGCGGCCGCGGCAGCATCAAGCACCGCGAGTTCGCCATGGCCTCCGGCGAAATGACGCCGCAACAGTTCACCGAATTTTTGACCACGGCCTGCGCGCTCTCCGCCAGATACAGCGTTGATGGCTCGCTGCATTACCTATGCATGGATTGGCGACATACGCTCGAGCTGTTGACCGCGGCACGGCGTGTTTACACCGAGCATAAGAATACCTGCGTCTGGGCTAAGACCAATGCCGGCATGGGCTCGTTCTACCGCTCCCAGCACGAACTCGTTCATGTGTTCAAGAACGGCATCGCGCCGCACATCAACAACATTGAGCTCGGCGTCCACGGCCGCAATCGAACCAACCTGTGGACCTACCAGGGCATCAACAGCTTTGGCCGGCAACGCGACGAGCTGCTGGCTTTGCATCCCACGGTGAAGCCCGTCGCCCTGATTAGCGACGTGATCAAGGACTGCACACGGCGCGGCGACCTCGTCTTGGATCCTTTCGCAGGATCCGGCACCACCGTGATCGCCGCAGAGAAGACCGGCCGCCGCGCCGCTCTGTTAGAAATCGACCCGCTATATTGCGACGTCATCGTACGCCGTTGGCAAAATCACACCGGCCAGGCCGCAATCTGCGTCAGGACTGGCCGTAGCTTTGCCGACCGAGAAGCGGCGGCCGCCGCCCTGACTTACGCGCCGCCGCTTCTGCTGCCTGGCCCCTCTCGCAAGGGAGACGCTCGTGACTGACGATCAAGGGGCGGGATATCACCGCCCGCCTATTTCAGGACGCTTTAAGAAGGGACAGTCAGGTAATCCCAAGGGTCGGCCAAAGGGATCGCGCAATCTCAGGACGGACCTGAGCAGCATGATGAAAAGGCGCGTCCAGATTCGCGAGGATGGCGAACCGCGCTTGGTGAGCCGGCAGGAGCTCGTGCTCCTCAGACTGTTCGAGCGGGCCGCAAAGGGCGATACCAAGGCCTGCACGCAACTGTTCAACATGATCATGAAGTTCGAGCCCGGAGAGCAATCCCACAGCGAGACCACAATCGTCACCGAGCATGATCAAGAGATTATTGCAGATTTTCTACGCCGCCATTCCAAACATGAGGAGTGATCAGTGCCGATCTCCACCCCAGCCCAACGCGATGCGATCTATCGCAGCGACTATCTTGCCTTCGCCAGGAAGGCCTTCTACGTCTTTTCCAGCGACACGTATTCGCAGGAATGGTTTCATGAATCGGTCGCCCAAAGACTAAATGGCAGCATTGGACGCGCAACAAGACAGATCATCAACGCGCCGCCCCGCGCGCTCAAGTCCTATCTCGTTTCGGTGGCGTGGACCGCATTCAGACTGGGCCAAGATCCCACTCACAAGTTCATATGCGTCAGCTATTCCCAAGACTTAGCAAACAAGCATTCGGCCGATTGCCGACGAATTATGGAATCGCCCTGGTACCGCGCGCTATTTTCAACACGTCTGGACAAGAGCACTGAGAATCAGCTCGCGACAACGAATGGGGGCTGTCGGTTAGCAATGTCCGTCGGCGGCACTTTAACCGGCTTTGGCGCCGACACCATTATCGTTGATGACCCGCTCAACGCAGCCGGGGCGGCTTCCGATGTGACGCGCAAGCACTGCAACGAGTGGTTTGATCGTTCGCTCATGTCGCGCCTCAATGACAAGTCCAAAGGCAGCATCATCGTTCTGATGCAGCGCCTGCACCAGCAAGACCTAACCGGCCATCTCATCCAAAGACGAGGCTGGGATCATCTGGTGCTTCCGGCTGTTGCGGCGCAGGACACGAAGTTCCGGCTGCAAAATCGATCTTTTTTTGGAAACAAGGAGAGCCTCTACAAGCGAGAGAGCCCCTCGAAGTCTTGGACGACCTCAAGAGCCAAGTTGGATCGCTGGTGTTTCAAACACAATATCTTCAAGATCCCGCTCCGGATGAGGGGAATGACCTCAAGCGGGAATGGCTCCAGTCGTATGATGTCGTTCCGACCCGTCAGTCGGGGGACGAAGTCGTACTCTCCTGCGATATGGCCGCGAAAGCTAGTGAGAACAGCAACTACTCGACTTGTTTGGCCTTTCTTGTCCGCAATCGGAACCAGTATCATCTTATTGACGTTTGGCGAGGAAAGGTTGCCTTCCACGAGCTTTGCCAACTCATGCAGGCGCAAGTAGCCAAACACGCGCCTAATGCCGTGCTCATCGAAGATACAGCTATGGGATCTCCGCTGGCCGGTGAGCTCATGCGGGTTGGGCTGCAAGGCATTGTTGCGATCAAACCGACCAAAGACAAGCGGACGCGTATGAGCGGCGAGACCGCAAAGCTGCAGGCCGGCTCGCTCATCTTGCCGCGAACGGCACCCTGGCTAGACGATTTTATGTTGGAGTACGTCTCGTTTCCGTTCGGCAAGACCGATGACATGATGGATGCGTTGTCCCAGTTTCTAACCTGGCGCACCGAAGCCGAGCGACGGGTCACCTTCAAGGCAGACTGGGACAATGCCTCGAATGGATCGAGCGGATCGGTGGCAAGGCTTGGGGCTCCCTCGGCAAGTGAAATGCTTCATCTTTTGAGATAACGCACATCCTCTCGTCGAAATCACCGGCGCGCCAGGCATACTCGCCAGCGCTGTCCTGGAGGTTGTCAAGATGCGGCCCAGGACCTGGGCCCACTTTCCTACTCGGCATCAACAAATTCTGTCTGAACTCATCGGCTCTTTTTCGTGCATCAGATGGATCGTTTTCGATCGCTGGCCAGCCGCCGAGCCAACGCAAGCTGATGATTCTCGCAGATCGCCCCCAAGAACGCTGCCGTCTCGGACCATCTACGCCGATGCTGTGGCACTATTGAATGAGCAACCTCGACGCTCTGGCCTAACTTGAAGAAACCCGAGGTCCAGGACGCAGATCAGCACACTGGCGTAGCCCGGTTGAAATTGTCGAGCCCACACAATCCGAGCTTCCGGGCGGTCTTGAGCTTTGCAGAGCATCGTGCGGCAAAACGCAGATTTCCAGAACGAAGCTGAGTGGCCATTGCTCAACTATCCTCTGGTTTGGGAACGCGATGCGCCCGCCTCTGCTCACCAGAGCGGCCCGCTCATAGCGCTCAAGCCCGTTGAGCCGCCGCACTTTTGCCGGCGCAAAACACTCCAACAAATCGGCCAACATCGCCTGGCCTACCGGCATGAATGTGCTGTTGATGTCGACGTGGCCAAGATGAAGATCGAGGTGCTGGCCGCGCGCGCCGCCTCGCACAGCCTGACGCTGCGCGACCGCTGGTCGGATATCTGCCGCGCTATGCCGGCCTTGCGCCGCGTTTCGCGCCGCTGGCAATTTGCGCAACGGCAGCCCGCTGTTGCGGAAGCTGTTCGAGTACTTTGCCTTCATCAGCGCACGCCGGGCGCTCCCCCGGCGCGCTCGCCATGGGCATGGGCTCGCGCGCTTTGTTCCAGCGCGCGCAGGAGCAGGCCCATTTAATCCATGCCGTTAACACGATTGCCAAGGGCGCGCTGGTGCCTGTCCCCGGCGGCGTGCTGATCATGGACGGCGCGACCTTGCTCGGCGCGGTCGGCGTCAGTTGAGCTGCAACCGAGCTTGCGCGCCGTCTTTCGCCTTGAGCATCCGCATTGCCATCGGCAGCGTCACCAGGGCGTCAATCTCAACTAGGTTGCCAGCGAGCGCGCGGAACTGGCCGGCAGCTTTCCCCTTGAGCGGCGCCAACATCGCGGCGGCCACTCCCGAGCTCACTTGGCACTGAACGAGGGCGCCCCCTCTTCAATGATCAGGATGACGTTGGTTTTCGTGGGCGCGAGAGCGCGGCCGATTTCAGTTTCAGAAGAATGACGTTTGTACGGAGGGCGAGAGATGAGCACATAACGTTTTGCCTTTCGAGCAAGAGCTAAAGCCCAGGGGCGAAATGACCGACGTTAGACGGCCCCGCGCACCTTTGGGCGTGCGCCTTGGACATACGCGCGCGGCCCCTGGACATGATTTATGTGTTTGCCGCTCATCCTCGTGTTGTGGTATTCTGTCGCGAGACGATCGCTTCCACGCAGTAAAGCGGGTCGCTCCCCCTGCGCCCGACCGGCGAGACGATGCCGATATTCAGAAGCTCCTCGAGCTCGGAGGCCCTGAGCTTCAAGCGTTTCAGTACCTGATGTTCGTAATAGAGCGGCGGTTCGACCATGGTGGCTCCCTCCGAGAGGGGAAGCCGGCCACGTCCGAGGTTTGTCTGTCAAATTGTGGGAGTTGTGAGTCCTCGCGACTTGAAAAATGAAGCGATCGCAATGATGTCCTCGTGATGTTGGTTTTGTCTGGAGTTTGCCTTGATTCACTCGGGATCGATTCGTTGCTCGACAATGCCATCGAGAACGCCGACGGACCGCTAAATCTCAGACACTTCGTGCACTGTCGAAAAAGCCAACAAACTCTCGCGATTGACCGAGCTCAGTTTTCGGTGGGTCCCAAGCGCTTGCTGGGGCTCACGGAGAGCAAGCCATGTGCGACGAAACGGAAGGCCTGGACACCGCAACTCTGTTCGCCGACGACCATCGACTCCCGCCGCATCCGTCGGCCGCCGCCGACCACCAGCCTTAGCATCCGCCGGCGCGGCCGGATGTACCTCACGAACCACTCCTGAGATCAAGAAGACGATGCTCGCCGCGGCCTCTCCCGAACAAATGATCGAGCGTTTAGCGGCTCTTCCGCGCAAGCTCGCCGCGCTCAAGTCACCTTCAACGCCAGCTAGCTTGCCAGCCTCCGCTAACACTACTCATTGAGAGGTCTTAGGCTGTGAAAGCAACCTGCCCTGCAAGGGAGCTAAGACCGGAACTCCAGATTGAAGAGGAAAGCGGAAGCGGATCACCTGCGAGGTTCACAGTGCGATTTGCTCAAGCGCCGCCGACGTTCCCGCCTACATGCAATCCTGTCCAGGTTTGATGCCTAGCAGCCGTGGGCGCCTTGGTGAAAAGCGGTACACTTTGGTCAGCGGCTTCGACAGCCGACGTCATACTCGCCAGAAAGCCTCGCGCAGGTAGCACTCACCCGACGCCCTTTCCCGCGATCCTGCAGCGGTTCCAACTTCTAAATCACGAGCCGCGATGTGATGGGAAAGCAACACCCGTTGTCCAAGCCGGCGCCGCTGGTGAACTCCAGCCCGAGATACGTTTTTCTCGTTCCGCCCTTAAGAGCTGCGGGTATCAAACCTGCCGTTGGGCACGCTAGAGTGCATTTAGTTCCCTAAGTACCTGTAGAATTAGGCTTCTTTAAGAGCACGGGTGTTGCGCCGGAGCTACAGCAATTCTGCCTGAGGTGAGTACGCTCAGTTTGGCAGGTGGGCGAATGCACTGATTCATTGAACTCGTTATTATTGGGGAGACACTCGAATGAGAAAACTTTTCGCGGCTGCGGCCGGTGCTCTGGCACTTGGTCTAGCGGCTCCCGCCAGTGCGGCGGACTTGGCCGCTCGTCCGATGACCAAGGCTCCGCCAATGGTGGCCACTATCTACGACTGGAGCGGCTTCTACATCGGCGTCAACGGCGGTTGGGGCTCTTCGCGTACTTGCGCCGATATCGTGGCGGTTGGCGTTGTTCCGGTCGTGCCGGCTGTGGCCGATGGTTGCCATGACGCCAGCGGCGGAACGGTTGGTGGCCAGATCGGATACCGCTGGCAATCAGCCAACTGGGTCTTCGGCGTTGAAGGCCAGGGCAACTGGGCGGACTTCAGCGGCAGCAACATTGGCCTTGCCACGGGTTTCGACAATCACACCCGGATCGATGCGTTTGGGTTGATTACCGGCCAAGTGGGCTACGCCTGGAACAACGTCCTGCTCTACGTCAAGGGCGGTGCAGCGGTGGTTGGCAATCGCTACGACACCTATATTCCGCCTGGCTTCATTGGTGCCGGTACGCTCCTGGCGTCAGCACGCGACACGCGCTGGGGTGCCACCGTGGGCGCTGGCGTCGAATTTGGCTTCGCTCCGAACTGGTCGGTCGGTTTCGAGTATAACCATATCTTCCTGGACGACCATGACACGGTTTTCACCACGCCAGCTGGGGCTACTTTCGGCACCGCTCGTATCGGACAGGATGTAGATCTGGCTCTGGTTCGGGTGAACTACCGTTTTGGTGGTTTTGGCGCTCCGGTCGCTGCCAGGTACTGATTATCTCCACTAAAGAAACAAAGGCCGGCTTTTTGAGCCGGCCTTCTGCTTTGAGGCTTAGGCGAAGCCTTACCGACAAGTCCCCACGTCGAAGCTCGCAGATGAGCTAAGCTTTCGTGTTCCCAGAACCTCATACAATCTGCTGGGCGATCGGGCAGACCCTCAAAATTTCAACGTTTCAGAGATCTCGAAAAGACCGGGCTGCCGCGCACAAAGCATTTATCGAGCGTTCGGCAACGAGAGGTACGATAGCCGTTTACTTCCAACATACATCCAATCTCCAATATGAAGCAGGCCCGCTCCTCCTGGACCAGACAAGAAGACGAGATGCTGCGTGAGTGCTTGTTCATCTCGGCGCGCCCGTCGAGTTCATTTCCGAAACGCTGAACCCAACCGAGCAAGAGCTTCGCCTGCGCGGTTACCACATTGGATTGCCAACGAAGTGGTTCAAGCCCCGTAGCGCCGCATAGGTACCGATGCTTCTAGTGGCGCTTTCGCTCCGTCCGACCGTCCATATACTTCACGGCGGCGAATGTGACGCCCAGAGCCAACACGGCAACGCCGCCAGCAATCAAAAAGCCTGCCACCATAGCCCGACCATTAATTCCTGCGGGCATCAAGACAGCAATTCACGATATACTACGGGTGTGAAACAAAGGACCGGGCGGCGCGCTTCCGCAGAAGTTGTCGCATTTCCGCTACAGCATTCGCCAACCGTCGTTGCTAGGCTTCTACGCTCAGTGGAGGCCCTAGCCATGTCAACGGAAGTCGCTCAGAGCACTGACGGGGGCGAACAACGCACGAAGGTTGCTCCAGTCCACGCTCAAACGATAAGACCAGAAGTTAGTGTTGACCTCTCGGTGTCCGCGGCGTCTGCGGATGGTCCTCTTGATCTCTACTTGCCTAGAAAGTGGAGTTGGGGGCCGGGAAAATCCTCCGTTGGTTGGTAGGTGGCCGTTCAGACGTAGCGCGGCCTGGCCCCTTTGAAATACGACTCGGTAACTTGCCAGTGGCAGCGGTGCTGCTTTGATTTCCGTGTGCCCCGCCAGACGCCACACACCCACAAATGCTGACGGCCGACCTCTCAAGATCACTTTCGGCCAGATGCGCGTGATGGCCGTGCGAAGCGTCGCGGTCTATTGCGCCGATGACCGATGCAGCCATAGCGTTTACAGGCATGCCTGAGGGGGATTGCATTTGTGGCCGGCACGGCTGATGTCCCGTCGCCGCCCGGATTTCAACAATTGCTCAAGGGCCATGTGAGATCTGACGCAAGCGCTTGAGGATTCGCCAGACTTGCGTGGCGGACCATCTGCCTTGCCCGGCTGGCGTAGGAACGCAGGTCTCATTGAGTTTCTTTGCAAGCGCCCCCAAGGACGTGGCACCGGACTTCTGGAGAGCTTCGATAAGAGGGGCTAGTTCGGCTGCCCGCGCGTTCGCGCGAGCCTCCTGAACCGTTCTGGGCGCCGGTTGCTTCAAAGGCTACTCAGTCCTGTCGCTTGGCATGTGATGTCTGCTGGCCATTGGTACGACAATCGTCTCGAAACCTGCGGACCACTCTGGCAGTCGCGGGAAAGTACCGCAATAGAGAGCCGCCAGCCTAAACCGGCCGGACCACGGCAGGTCGTTTTCCACGCCCACGACGCGCGGTAGATCGCGCGACGGATGAGCTCCAAGGGATCGATAATTTGCGAGGTACTTACATTGCCGCTTTGAGGGGGGCATTCCTCGCCCTGCACGCCACCACACGCCTACCACGCCGGCCGGCCGCTCAAGATCACCTTCGGCCAGATGCGCAGATGGGCCTTCACGGCGTCCTGGTCTACTGCCATTGCGGCCACCACATCGCTCTGAGCGCAGATCGCTGGCGCGACGATGTTCGCCTGTCTGATATCGAGCCGCGCTTCGTCTGCGGCGAATGCGGCAGTCGGGGATCTGACGTTAGGCGGGATTTCGAGAGCGGCAAGCCACCGCAATTTATGAGTCCGAAGCGCCTCTGAGCATTCGTCGCTCTATCAGCGCGGCGCCGTGAGAGCTCTGACCGGGCAGCGGCGCCATCAGCTTTGTCCGCAGAAATTTGCCCCTATATGAGGTCCTCGGGGGCATTTTCTTAAGGAGTAAAGCGTGAAGGGTTATGTGTTTAAGGCTGGCGCTCAAACGGCCATTACAAAAGAACCTGACGGAAGCAACCTGCCGCCGCCCAAGGTCGGCTCTTGGGAGCGGATCAAGGAGGTGAAGGATGTCACGGTGCCAGGCTTGATCGGCTTCGATCCCGAGACCTTCAATAAGCAGGGCTATCAAATCTGGCCTCCCTAAGCTTCGAGCCCCGCCGGTTTCACCCTGGCGGGGCCGTGCCGCTCATACGTGCCTATGCAGGCCCCAAAAGGCCGTAAGGAGAAGGGCCACGGCTCCGATCACCAGCAGGATGAGAATGGCTTCCAGCATGAAGAAGCAAGCTCCGCCTGAGCCAGAGGCTGCATGAACCTGCGAAGGCACCCCTCCCCGCAGTCAAAGCAGGTGCAACACTCCTGCGTCTACCACGACGACGATTGCGAGCACGGTTTGAAAGCAGGCAAAGAGTAATTTCATGTCAGCGCTCCTTAGCCGTTGCCCGGCAAGGTGAGCGCTTATGGTTAATGTTTGCTTAATGGAGCAGGCCCGCCAGCGTGAACCGGCGGGCCCGAGCACTCACTTCTTCAAACAAAGCCCGACTGTCGGCGACGTCCCGCATTTCGCTCCGTCGACTGAGCCCCCGCTTGGACAGAACACCGACACTAGCGTTTCGCTGTTGTCGCAATTGACGGCGCCATCAGCTTGCACTGAGCGGATATTGACCGTCCCCGGATCGCCCTTGTCTCCCTTCTCACCTTTCGGCCCCTGCGGCCCTTGTGGTCCTTGCGCACCCGCTGGGCCCTGTGGTCCCGGTACCCCCTGAATCCCTTGGGCACCCTGCCGGCCGGCCGGCCCCTGCGGCCCTGGATCACCTTTAGGTCCAGGCTCTCTGCCACAGGCCGCAAGGATGAGCGCGGCAGTCATAACTCCCACCGTGATCATTTTGTGCATTGCGATCCTCCCAGTTATCGAACCCATTTAAACGGGGAGAGCCGCAAGAGAGAAGCCCGCCAACGTGAGCTGGGGGGGCGCGGACCAGAGCGGTACCGCCGTGCTCGATAACACGTTGGTGAACGAAACACCTTCCCCCTCCGATCGAAGCATCCCGGAAACAGACGGGGGCCAGTCTTCCATTTGGACCTTTTCATGGGGAGACTTCAGATGATTGCACTTCAAGGAATTGCGGCGGTCCTTGGTGCCGGATTGTTCTGCTGGATTTATTCACCCGAGCTCGGCACCGATGTGGTGCTTGCGATCGTTGCCTGCCTCGCCTGAATTGAGTTCGCTGGACAACTGCAGCGGGTCGAAGAGCGGATGTTGGGTCGGCCCAGCCTGTCATATGATTGTGGCATGGCCGTTGCTTGATAAACGCCAACGGGATTTCAGTGCTCAGTTTGAAAACAGGCGCTGCCGAAACGCGTATTCGAGCTCGGCACCGCTGTTTTTCTGGTTTCTCTTAATTTGGAGGCTCGGCTACGATGCCGCCACCTTGCAAATGCTTTGCGACGTTTCTTGATGAGGTTCTTTCGAGCCCGCCATTCGCGCTCCAGCAGAAGCGGTCGGCAGTAGAGGTCGCTGAGCGCATTCTCAAGCTCGCTTCCCGGGGCGAGCGTCGGCCGGAAAAATATTAAGCAACACTTGAGCAACGAGCTTTTCAAACGTCGGATCTGACCGACAACCAAGCACTATCCCTGGATCGAGGAAGCGGCCTGCTGCGGCCTTTGCTGACGGGGCTCCGTCCCCAGCTAGCTTTGTATCCCACCGCAAGTTTTGGTTTTGTCTCGACAGTTTTGCAGTGTCCAAATTGCTATTGGAGGCCCTTTTATGCCCGAAGAGAATTGCCTGATTGTTCGTGCAGCCGGGAAACAGCTCGACTTGCAACGAGGCGAAGCTTCCCGCATCGCGAAAGCTGCTAACGTCAGTTGGTGGACCGATCGAGCTGAGTTCGGCACTAGGTTTTGCTTTGAAGATTCCAAGTCGAAAGATTCATTCGCCCTCACTTGCGACAGACTCGGCATTAGCTGCCAGGACGGCTAACCCAATAAAAAAACGCCGACCTGGGAGCCGGCCGGTCTCTTTTCCCATGCATACCGCGGTACTCGTCACCAATCGCGATGACCGATCGTAAAGCGGTGCCGGTTGATGCCTGGTTGCGGATTTCAGCCTTCGGCGGTGCGTCATAGGCCCCTGCCAGTCGCGCTTCTGTGTGTCCTGCGCCGGCGCTTCATTTATCCTTCCCGTACTTGGTGATCTTCGTCAGGGACATCCTCACGGTGTGAAGCAGGTCTAGCGCCAGTGATCGGCCGACCACCTCCTACGGAAGACTGGTGAAGTTCTTCAGTAGAGCAGAGGGTCCACGAGAGAGCCTTCGGATCAGCTGGTGTCGTGCTGACCATTGCATGGCCAGCCCACAACAGTCACGATAGGCCCCCGCAGTGGCGTCGCGAGCTGCGCCACCGGCAGGTTCTGATCCTGGACGGCTATCTCCCAAGCAACGGCCTCGGCGCGTTAAAAATCCACCCCCTTTCATGGGGTGGCACCCTCCTTGCGAATTGCACGTCCCCAGCGCAGAGGCGTGCACCGATGGGACAGCGAGTCCGGATTTCAAAGCAACCGAAGCCCCGTTTGACACATACTGCCCGTGAGCTGGTGCGTTTGCTGGAGGCGATCGAGGAGCTCGAGGAGCTGAGAGAAAGGGGCCGGCTCGCGGAGGCCGGCCGCGTGTTGCACTAGTAGGCGCAGGCTGGTCTCAGGTCTGGCCGCTGAACGCTTGGCCGATTGGGGAAATCCGCGCGCATTGCCGGCGCATTCGACCGCGATATGATTCGCGAACTGATCCGGCGTGCCAATCCCAACCAGGTCGGTCTTGTGGCGCGGAAAGGTATGGCCCTAGGGCCATGTTGAAGCGAGCGTGATTGGGGTTTCAACCGGCCTCCTTTTCAACCAAGCCGGAGCGCTCACACCGTCAATGAAACGAAAGCGCTCTGCGAGCTCGATCTCACCGGGCGGGGTACACTATCTGAAAATCCCGGAGCCGATCGGTTCACGCGGACGATTTCGGCGAATACATGCTCGTCGATTCCGGTCAGAATTTCTGTGTGCTCGGCGAGCGCTATAACGCTTCGCTGGAGCAGATCGCCAAATATCTCGACTAAGACGAAAGCTGTCGGTAATCCCCAGCAGCTTTCTCTTGCGCCCGCTCTCCGGTTCCGGGAGCATCTGTCCATCGATGCTCTTCCGGGCAAGTCATGAGAGTTCGGATTCCAGCAACAGATTGGATGTACGATCTTCCGCAAGATCGCCGTTCGCATCTGGATGCTTCACCGGACGGCGAGAGATTGCTGATCTAATCGCTGTCGAGGCGCGCTCGCGCATCAACAAAGGAGAGCTTTGGCCGGAGGCTGCCGATGAGAAGCCTGGTTATATTCGGGTGCGGATAGCCTTCCCTTGTTCGGCCTCACTTTACGATTGGATATTCAATGGACCGTCCGGCTATCGCGCTCACTATTACGCCTCGGAGGAATCCGGTGAAATCTTCAACAGGGAATTAGTCGAGAGGGTTGCCCCTCAGATCTTACGATCTCAACTTTGGCCCTCTCGTTGCACCTCGGAGGGCGCGCACTATGGTCTATCTCTGAGCGGGCAATGGAGCAAGCTAGCTCTGACCAACCGCGACTTCCAGGATTCTCCGGAATGCCAACTGCACGCTCGTCGATGGCTAGCAAACTGTCGAATGCGCAGCGCAATGGGACTTCGCGCCCCTCGCCCAACAAATCCGGAGTTTGAGATAACCGGGACATGGATTGATCCCATCACCCGTGGGAGATGGCTGTCACCCGACAAGGTAGATCGCCCGGCCGACATTCACCTTCGAGGTTTTGCGTAGGCGCCCCTTTTCCTTCGCACGCGTTGCGAGGGCTATCTTGCCATACCAGCGTAGTAGCTTTCGATTGGGGGGCACGCCTGAGTCGCGGCGGGTCAAAGAGCCGACCACGAATTATCTACCGGCTGTGAAAAGGCGCGATTTTGCTCCCTCCCGCTCGCACCACGTGTCATGATTTATTCCTGAATCAAGGAATGAGGCCTTAAGGCCGCAGCGTGAAGCACGTTGAAGCTCGCCCTTTGGGCCGACCCCGGAAGCCGCAGCGCGGCTCGCCGCCAGCGTCGGAGCTGCGGGCCATAAATCCGCAGGAGCCGTTAGGGCGGGGTGAGCCGCTCGGTACGGACCACGGGCCTGGTTTCCCCCTGGTCGTAATTCCCGCTCGCGATCGCTTCGATTTTCCAACGGTACTGCTCAAACGTGCCTCTGAGGTCCGTTTGACGGGTCCCATCCTTTGCGGCGCGATCGAGCAAGGCAGCCCAAGTGACGAAGCAAAGGACGCGCTGTTCGCTGTCCAACATCGCAAACGCGATACCTTCGAAAAGTCGGAACTCGATATCGCGAGACGGATCGGTAGTAAGGGGCATTTGAAATCTCCAATAGGCAATCCCTCGATTTTGGTGGGTTCTGTCGTTCCTCACAAGGGGTGGAACGGTGGCCTACGGCAGGCCAAATTGGTGCGCATGCGGCAGACGGCGTTACTGGAAACGAGCGCATCCAGATCACGTAAATTGCTCTGATCGCCGCGGGGGTGCTGAAGGTGCCGACGCCGGCGCGGTTGTGCGTCCGCAAACGGAGGCCCGCAGGCAGATGAGCTATTTCTTGTACAATCCCTTACGCCCCTGCGCATTGCCGAACATGGAATCGACATCGCCAATCAGCAGGAAGGAATAGAAGTGAAGATTGCCATGGAGATCGACCACGGTGAGGGTATCGTTCCCGCCACGTGCATCACCCGAGAGCCCACCCCCATCGCCGTATAATCTCCCGCCTCCGGTCTGGGCTTCGTCCCCGATCGTGAAGGTGAGGTTATCATTGCCACCGTGCGCGTGATCGGCCATGCCGAAGGCATCGCCGTACAGAATTGCCGAGCCGGTCTGGCCGGTCTGGAGAGCGATCAGCGTGTCGTTGCCGCCATGGACGTGCCCGGACATGGTTGTGCCATCGCCCACCAGAATGTTCAATGATCGGCCGCCGAACGCGCCGATGACGATGTCGTTGCCGCCCTGCACGTGGTCAGACATGGCACCCTCGGCGTCCCCCTAGAGTGTGAAGCCGCTGCGAACCGAGCCCGTGCTGTCGCCGATCACCGTGTCGTTGCCGCCCCTGGCATGGCCTGACATGGATTGTGCATCGCCGTCGATGATGACGGTGTTGAGCGAGCCGTCGATGTTCACCCTGAGTGTGTCGTTGCCGCCTTGGGAATGATCCAGCAAGGTCGCAGTATCGCCCACCAGGTTGACGAACGTCATGGCCTCGATGTTGATCGTAATGGTGTCGTTGCCGCCATGCGCATTGGCCGGGAACTCAGGGTCGCCGATAAGGCTTCGAAGCTAACTTGCGGGAGTGTCAGCGTGATCGTGTCGTTGGGCAAACGGCGCATGGCAACTCCAATTTCAAGGCGGAGAGGACGTGAAGATGTGAGGATCGCTTCAACGGTCAAAGCTACTTCGGGTTGATGACCGAGATTCGCTCGGAATTGGACTGATTGCGACCGCCGCGCGCCCTCGATCACTCTGGTAAACCCGATCAACGGGCGGGAGCGTCTTGCCAACGGAAGTGGGGGTTTGGCGGCAACTGTAAGCCGCGGCTTCCCTTGAGGCGCTACCGCTAGATGTCACTTTACAGTGCAGAGCGGACGTTTGCAGTGGAACGACAGACCGACGCTTCTGACCCTCAGCGGACGTTCAGGCTGCCTTTTCGAATCTTCCTTGAAGAGGGCGGGCGCTCCCCTTGAGGGGGCGATTTGTTGCAACTCGCCTCTGACGGGCCGAGATGGAATGGGCCGGCAACCTACGCGAGGTAGTCATTCCAAGGAAAGCATGCGATGCTGACGCCCAATTGAACGAACTTTCGGCCTGAAGACTAGTGTGTTGGCAATGACTCGAAAAGAATACGTAGAGCAAAGCAAGGAACATGCGCTCTCGCTGCTGAACGTTGGTCGGGCACGTGAGGCGGTTGCCTCGATGATGGTGGATATGCGGATTAGCGCGAACTTTGGCGTACCTCCCGAAATCCACGCAATAGGCATCTGCGCCGCTGCGGCGGACGACGCGTCCGGAGTTCGCGCCTACATCGAGGGCTTCAACTGACAGTGCTCGGCAAGGCCTGTCCGCCTCTGGCCTAACCTTCCAGAATGCGCAAGCTCGTCCGACTCCGTTCTGACAGCGGACCTCAGCTGTTGCACGCCCCTGAATGGAGTGAACGGGCGAGTCTTTGTGACCGTCGTCGGAATGATATTGTTGCAATCTAAGTTCGAGCTCTGCGCGAATTGCAGGCCCGCTCGCAGCGGGAGGTCGGGGGCTTTGGTCTGCAGGTCTGCCGCGCTGCGCTCAAGATTGCTCGGGGGCTACTTCTTCAACAGCAGTCCCAACGTTCGCGCCATGCGCCTCACCGATCCGGTGTGGCGGCCGAGTTCGGCGGCTATCCTCGCTGCGCCGACTCCCTGCCGAGCCAGCGCGATCAATCGTCGGACCTCCTGCTCGGCCCATTGTTTCGGCTTCGGTGTTTTCATAATGCGGCGCTCGATCCGCACCAGTTAACCAGCGAGCGAAAATCCGACACTTGGGAAATTTACGGGTGGGCTTCCTGCCTGCGGCCCGCCCTCGCCGTAGAACGGCAATTCCGATGCTTGTCGGCTATTGCCTTTAACCGGGCGTACGGCTGCGCTTGCCAGGACCGCCGCTTGCGACCCATAGCGGGAATAGGACGCTCGGTAAGTGCGGTACCCCTGAGGGAGTGGACGGCCGCTCGCAGGTGTGGCTAAGGCCGGACCAGTGAAGCGCCCGGAGGAGACCATGCCTCTATTTCACATCCAAACAGGACAAAGGCGAACGCGCAGCTAAGGTGCTGGCCGATGTATTCTGCGCGATTTTGATTGCAACTTTCGCGGTCGTCTTTTTCGGATGGATTGGGGGCCTACTCTCGTTTGTCATAGTCGAAGCCTGCCTCCTCGCGATCGACTGGGTCGTTCCGAGTGGTGACCATCCTGCAGCCGCAGTCCGCTAGCGCCTCCCTGAGAGAGTGGATGGGACTGGTTCTGCCTCAATAGCGGACCTTCGGCGCCCCCCCGGCCTGGGCAGCTTTTGACCCGTTGCGGAAGTTGACGTGAGCTGTGCGGCCGCGCGGCTCAATCACACACTTCCGCTGTGCCCTCCCGCCGCGTACCCGTACGACAGTGCCTTCTGTCCGACAGCCGGACCTTACCAGCCGACAGCCCGGGATCAGATAGTTGATGCAGTCCAGTTCGGTGCCATGCCCGGCGTAATAGACCACCGCGACCTCGGCATCGCGCGCCTTACTGGCAAAGTCGCGCAGCGTCCTGCGCATCTCCGAAACATTGAGTTCGAGCTTGATGTTAACATTATCGAACCCGGCCCTCCTGCATGCCGGCGACTAATGCGGCATCGTTCGTGGGGTTCGCCAGCTTCGCGCCGAGTTACCGATCACCAGCGCGCCGCGCTTTTCAGCGTGTGCGGAGCTATAGCCCAACCAGACCGCACAATATCAACAAGGCGATTAGCCGAAGCAGGCCCTAGCGCCGTGTCGGGAACACGGACGAACTTCTGCCGGCGGCGATTTGCTGATTTAATTGTTAGACCTGTTATTAATATTGTCATTATACTAATAACTGGCAGACTCGGGAGAGACAGATAGGTCTAAATAGTTGCGATGCGCGCCTGCAGCAGCACAACTTGCCTCCGTCAACGTTGTTTAGTTGGGACGTCATCGGCCGGGGAGACTTATGCAAGAGAGAGCAAGCGCCGCCAATCGGCTTCCGGTCACCGTGCTCAGTGGATTTCTGGGTTCGGGGAAGACGACATTGCTCAACCACGTGCTGAGGAATCGCGGGGGCCTCCGAGTTGCAGTCATCGTCAATGACATGAGTCAGTTGAACGTAGATGCGGATCTGGTTCGCAACAGTGGCGCGAACCTATCGCATACCACTGAAACACTCGTGGAGCTCAGCAATGGTTGCATATGCTGCACGCTGCGCGACGATCTCCTGGTGGAGGTCAGGCGGTTGGCCGAGGAGCGGCGCTTTGACTATCTTCTGATTGAAGGGACCGGTATTTCTGAACCTCTCCCTGTCGCGGCAACTTTCTCCTTTCGCGACGAAGCCGGCGTCTCGCTCTCCGATCTTGCGAAACTCGACACGATGGTGACCGTCGTGGACGCGACGGACTTGCTCGCCAAGTATAGCAGTCGCGATCTTTTGCGCGACCACGGCGAGCTACGTGATGCCTCCGACGTTCGTACGGTCGTCGATCTCCTAGTTGAGCAGATCGAATTCGCTGATGTGGTCGTCATCAACAAGGTGTCAGAAGTGACCGAGGCGACGCGAGCGGACGTGCGCAAGGTGGTTGCCGCGCTCAATCCCCGGGCACGCACAATCGAGACCGACTTTGGCGACGTTCCTCTCCACACAATTCTTAACACCGGCCTCTTCAATGAAGCCAAGGCTGCGACACATCCTCTCTGGAACAAGGAGCTGTACAATCCCGCTTGCCATGTGCCGGAGACCGAGGAGTACGGCATATCCAGTTTCGTCTACTTGGAAAGACGTCCGTTCGATCCCGTCAGTCTCTTGTCCTTTCTCAATAAACCCTGGCCAGGCGTATTGCGCGCCAAAGGACATTTTTGGCTTGCGACCCGTCCGGATTGGATCGGTGTCCTCTCGGTTGCAGGGATGCAACGTCGGTGCGAGCCCATAGGATACTGGTGGGCAACAGTCCCAAAGTCGAAGTGGCCAAGCCATCCTAACGTCCAACAACACCTCAATGATCAGTGGGACAGCACTTGGGGCGACCGTCGTCAGGAGCTGGTGTTCATCGGTTCAGGCATGGACGAAGCATACATCCGAGCCTCGCTGGATGCCTGCCTTGCCAATTCGAAGAATGGGTTTGATCCCCAGAGCTGGCGCAATCTCAGCGATCCCTTTCCGCCCTGGCAATATCCTGATCACGTAAGCTAGGCGGCGCCGGGGCGCTTTGCATTTTAGCTACATCAAGACGGCCAGATGGCGAGTATGTGATATGAAAAATCTTGATATTTAATATTTAATAAGTTAAAACGTGCGCTTTAATTCGGCGGAATTGAATTTTGGGCAATCATGGCAGCCGCTACGAGTAACGGTGCAACCGCAGCCGAAAGGCAGATCGAGCAGTGCGGCTTCCCGCTCGCCTACTGGTTCAGAGCCCCGCCTGTCAGTCCAAGATTGGCTCGTTCGCGAACATTGGAGATGTCCCTCCGACATCCACGTCATCGTCTAGGTGACGGGCATCAGAATCTTTCATTCACACTCTCCCATCTCTCGCGAGGATGTCATGAGGTCCTTGTACGAAAAGTCTGGCTTGAGCCAGTTGGCTTTCGGATTGCGGACTTGGCCACGGACCCTGCACCGGAGGAGCATTTGGGCGTCAGATCCAGAGGCTAAGGACGAACTGCTGCCAACGCACCCCGTGCGCAATCCGCTTGAAACGGACCTGCGCGCCTCAGATGCCACTGCACTATCTTTATCCAATTTGGCTTCGAGCGCCGAATTGCCGAGGGTAACCGCAGGATGGCGAACGCCAACCTCTGCGGCAGCCGACCAAACGACCTCAAATCCGGTCGTCATTCTTGGTCGGATTCCCTCGGCGGCCTTGGCTCCGAGTATCGTTGGATCGTCGGGGATTCCAGCGGCCGCGCAGGTTTGTGGTTGCGGCTACTTCATTGCTCCAACACGATTGCTCGATCAAAGTGCAGCCCACATCGGGCAGTTGCAAGGTACTCGTTTATCTGGTGGAGCGGACTTCGTGCTGACCGGCCAGACCGGAATCATGGGAGCCTCCACCAGTGCCGACATGCCATTGCAGCAGGTTACGCCTCTTATCAACTGGAACGCGCTGCCAGGTGGAGGAGAGACCGGTACCGGGACGGCAACCAGCCCAATTGGAATTCTGTCCGGCTCGGTGACAACCGCAAAGACTCCCCCAGCCGGCCGGCAGGCCGCCACAACGGAGTCCACCAGCAGTCTCGCGGCTGCAGCGACTTCGACAAACCCAATTGTTCTCGAGAACCAGAAGCCGGGAAACCCACAAAGCGAATGGGATATCGTTGGCGCGGGCAGTTCGAATATCGAAGGTTTCGCCACCGACATCAGCGTCAATCGGGGTAACCGGGTCGACTTCAAGATCAATACGAATTCATCAAACTACCGGATCGACATCTACCGCCTCGGCTACTATGGCGGCATGGGAGCGCGAAAGGTCGCCACCATCCAGCACACGGGCGTGCAGAACCAGCCTACGCCGCTGCGCGACGCGGCGACCGGCCTGGTCGATGCCGGCAATTGGTCCGTCTCAGCCTCCTGGGATATTCCCGCCGATGCCGTGTCCGGCGTCTATATTGCAAAGCTCGTGCGCCAGGACGGAACTGCCGGCGCCAATCACATCCCCTTCATCGTTCGAGACGACAGCAGCACCAGCGATGTGATCTTCCAGACCTCGGATACAACCTGGCAGGCCTATAACGGCTGGGGCGGTGCAAATTTCTATGGCGGCAACGGTCCCGCGACCGGTCAAGGCGCCGGGCGCGCCTACGCGGTGAGCTACAACCGGCCGATCGCCACCCGCGGCAACGTCGGGACCTATGCCGGCCCGCAGGACTATTTGTTCGGCGCTGAGTATTCTGCGATCTACTGGCTGGAGCAGAATGGTTACGACGTCTCCTACATGTCGGGAGTCGATGCCGATCGTTACGGCAGTCTCCTCCTGAATCACAAGCTCTACCTCGACGTTGGCCACGACGAATACTGGTCAGGGCAGCAACGCGCCAATGTCCAGGCGGCCCGCGATGCCGGCGTGAATCTTGCGTTCTGGAGCGGCAACGAGATGTATTGGCGCACGCGCTGGGGTAACAGCATAAGCAGCGACGCCACCGCCTACCGCACCTTGATCTCCTATAAGGAGACTTTTTCACCAGGAGCGTCGATTGATCCAAGCGACCAGTGGACAGGAACGTTCCGTGATCCGCGCCTCAGCCCGCCGGCGGTCGGCGGGGGAATCCCGGAAAATGCCCTGATCGGACAGATGTTCCAGGTCGATGATGTCGGCCAAGGCAGCGGCCTCCAGTCAATCACAATTCCCTATGACGACGCTAACCTGCGCTTCTGGCGCAATACCAGCGTTGCCAATCTTCAGCCCGGGCAAACGGCAACGCTGACCAAGAACTATCTTGGCTATGAGTGGGATGAAGCGCCTGACAACGGATTCGATCCAGCCGGCCTGGTTCGGCTTTCCTCGACAACCATTCCGGTCAATACCTACCTGCTTGACTATGGCAACACGACCGGAAGTGGCGTTTCAACCCATAACCTGACCCTCTATCGCGCTCCGAGCGGCGCATTAGTCTTCGGCGCCGGTACGGTCTACTGGGCATGGGGCCTGAGCGACAATCACGACCTGGCGCCGACGCCGACCGATCCGCGCGTGCAACAGGCTATGATCAATCTGCTCGCCGACATGGGGATTCAACCGGGAACGCTCCAACCGGGGATGGTCGCGGGCACCGGCTCGACGGACTCGGCGGCTCCGACTTCCACCATCAACGCCCTGGCGAATTTCAGTGCCGGACGTGCGGTCACGATTTCCGGCACGGCAGCGGATGTCGGCGGCGGCGTGATCGCTGGCGTGGAGGTCTCGACCGATGGTGGGCTGAGCTGGCAGAACGCGATTGGCGATGAGACATGGACTTATACCTGGGCGCCGCAAGTTGCCGGGACCTACACGATCAAATCACGCGCGGTGGACGACAGCATCAATCTGGAAACGCCTTCGGCGGGCCGCACGGTGACCGTGAGCGCGCCGTCCTTCATCTCGCTCTTTCCTGGCTCGGCGACCCCCGCCACAGTCAACACGATAGATGCCAGCGCCGTCGAGCTCGGTGTGAGGTTTCAGACGTCGACTGCCGGCACCGTAAGCGGAATCCGCTTCTACAAGAGCAGCCAGGATACAGGCACCCACACGGGTGAACTCTGGACCAGCACCGGCACCTTGCTGGCAACCGCCACGTTTACAAACGAAACGACAAGCGGTTGGCAGAGCGTGACCTTCTCCAACCCGGTCCCGCTGACGGCAGGCACCACCTATGTCGCGTCTTATCACACGAACGTAGGCCACTACTCCTCCAGCGTGAACTACTTCACGAGCAATGTGACCAGCGGTCCGCTGACCGCCCTCGCCAATGGTAACGGCGTCTATACCTACAGCAGCAACAGGGCATTCCCGACCACCACGTTCCAATCGACAAATTTCTGGGTTGACGTCATGTTCAACCCTTCCACCACCAATTCCGCGCCGGTGGCTACGAACGATACCGGGCCGACCGTGACGCAAAATACGCCCATGACGATCACGGCGGCGTCGCTGATCGCCAACGACAGCGACCCCAATGGGGACGCACTAACCATAAGCGGAGTAAGCGCAGCGACAAACGGCACCGTGGTCCTCAACACGCAACCCAATCCGCAGAATAACAACATCACATTCACGCCCGCCGCCGGCTATACCGGTCCGGCCAGCTTCAGCTACACGATTTCGGACGGGCGCGGCGGTACGGCCACTGCCAATGTCAGCCTCACGGTGGTACCGCCCGGTGCGGCTCCCGTCAGCCTGTTCAGCGCGTCAAATACACCAGCGCAGATCAACCTCAATGACGGATCGCAGCTTGAAGTCGGGATGAAGTTCACGTCCTCCGTTGCCGGCCAGATCACGGCTCTCAAATTCTACCGCAGTCCCGGCGACACTGGTCCCGACGTCCTTGATCTCTGGACGTCGACGGGCACCCGCCTCGCTACAGCCAACTTCACCAATACGTCGGTCAGCGGCTGGCAGACCGTTAACCTGCCGTCCCCGGTTTCGATCGCCGCCAACACGACCTATGTTGCTTCTTATCACACCACCGGCTCCTATGTGGCCACCGGCAACTACTTCACCACGGCTGTCACCAACGGCCCATTGACCGCGCTTTCGACTACGACGGCCGGCGGCAACGGCGTCTATTCCTATGGTGGCACCAGCACGTCCGGCATCTTCCCGACCAACTCCTATAACGCCGCCAACTACTGGGTCGATGTTGTGTTCGCGCCGTCCGGCGGCGGCAACCAGCCGCCGGTTGCCAACAACGATAGCGGCTACACCACCACCCAGAATACCGCACTGACGATTGCGGGCAGCGCGCTGCTCGCCAACGACTCCGATCCCAATGGCGGCACTCTCACAATCACCGGCGTGAGCGGCGCCGTCAACGGCACCGTCAGCTTCAACAGCCAAACCAATGTAGTTACCTTCACGCCGACTACCGGCTATACCGGTGCGGCATCCTTCAGCTATGCCATTGCCGACGGACAGGGCGGAACCGCAACTGCCACGGTCGGCCTGACGGTAAATACCGCAACCAACCAGCCGCCGGTAGCTAGCAACGACAGCGGCTACAGCACCACGCGGGACACGGCTCTCACGATTGCCGCGTCGGCCCTGCTTGCGAACGACACCGATCCGAATGGCGACCCGCTGACGATCACGGGCGTGAGCGGCGGCGTCAACGGTACCGTCAGCTTCAATGCCCAGACCAATCGCGTCACCTTCACGCCGACCACCGGCTACACCGGCGCTGCATCCTTCAGCTATGCCATCTCGGATGGTCGCGGCGGCACCGCAACTGCAACGGCTAATTTGACAGTGACCCCGCCGACAGTGAGCCTGTTTTCAAGTTCCGACACGCCGGCCATTCTCTCGGATCCTGACGCGGCCCAGGTCAATCTCGGGGTGCGTTTCACGTCATCCGCGGCCGGCACCATCAGCGGCATCAAGTACTACAAGGGTACCGGCGACACCGGCACCCATACGGGGTCATTATGGAGCAGCACGGGCACGCTGCTCGCGACCGCGACGTTCACGAACGAAACCAGCAGTGGATGGCAGACCGTCATCTTCAACAATCCGGTTTCGATCGCCGCCGGCACGACCTATGTGGCAAGCTACCACAGCAACGGGCACTACACGTCCACGAGCAACTACTTTACGGCCCCGCGCGTCAATGGTCCGCTCACAGCGCCCGCCGGCAACAATGGCGTCTACACCTACGGCACCGGCAATCTGTTCCCAACCAGCACCTTCGGGGCCACCAACTACTGGGTGGACGTGATGTATAGCCCCGCGAGCGGTGTCAACCGGCCACCAGTCGCGGCGAATGACTCCGGGTTCAGCGCTACTCAGAACACTGCGATCTCGATCCCGGCTTCGGCATTGTTGGCCAACGACACCGATCCAGACGGCGATGCCCTGACCATCACGGGCGTCAGCAACGGCGCCGGCGGCGTCGCGAGCTACAACGCGCAGACCAGCACCGTCACTTTCACCCCGAACTCCGGATATACGGGACCGGCGTCATTCACTTATTCAATCTCTGACGGTCGAGGTGGGACGGCAAGCGCGTCCGCCTCTCTCAACGTCAACGCAGCATCTGCGAGCATCGTAAGTCTGTTCAGCAATAATCCGACGCCGAGTGTGGTATCGGCCAATGATCCGAATTCGGTGGAGCTTGGGTTCAAATTCCGGGCGTCGAGCGCCGGCGATGTCACCGGGCTACGCTTCTACAAGGGCCCGTCGAACACCGGCACTCACACTGCCAATCTCTGGAGCAGCACCGGCACCCTGCTGGCCACCGCCACCTTCACCAACGAGACGGCGAGCGGCTGGCAGCAAGTCAACTTCGCCACACCGGTGACGATCACGCCAGGGCAGACGTATGTTGCATCCTATCATACGTCGGGAAACTACTCCGCCGATCCCAACTTGTTTAGCTCGGCGGTTAGCAACGGACCGCTGACTGCGCCATCCTCGGCTTCGAGCGGAGGCAATGGAGTGTATGCATATGGATCAAACAGCCTCTTCCCAACCGACACTTACAACTCAACGAGCTACGGTGTGGACGTTCTGTTCCGCCAGCAACTGACTGGCTAACGGGGGCAGCGCCCGTTTGCGTAGCGACTACGGTCAGATGGCAAGGACGCAATGCGGAGTACGCTCCATGACTTCAGTCGATGAATCATTACACTAGCTTATCCGAAATTCCTCCCACCGTGTCTCCACTAGAGCGCGGGTTGCGGTTGGTGCCGCAAGGGTCGCCTGAGTCTCGTGTCGGCTACTGCATCGGGTTGTTTTTGCAGATTTTGAAATCAGGTCTCCTGCCCAAGCATCGCGATCGGCCTTACCCGGCGGACGGCAAAAGTTCTGGATCAAGGTGAAGAACCGCAGCCAATCCAGCGATGGAGCGCGAGTTGTAACGCGCGAGACTCCGGGCGGACGGTAGACATAACCGACGCCCGGTATCGCAAGTCAGTTTGGAAATGACATTACGCCCGAGCAGCGGTTTCTCAACAGGCGGCTTGGTTCTACACAGTCCGGGATCGCAGATCATTTCTGGATGGCTATGCGTGGGTACCTCGATGCAAGGACCTACAACTCCGCATAACGTGTGCTCAACCCCTTGCGGAAAAGCGAGGCGTGACTGGCTCTGCATGTCTCTTTCTGGGCGCTGCGAGGCCATTGCTGGCGCAATGGAAAGGGCGGAGAGCGCGACGGCAACCGCCAACGATATGGTCTTGAACATGTCTCTGACCCTTTGATGTGGTCGCTTGCGTCTGTGCAAGCCGCCGCATGGTGTGGGACCGGAACGTCTTCGTCCGTGAACCGCGTCACGGTGGCCGCCCGGTTAGCCCCGATATAGACGATGGCGCTTTAGAGGGGGGCACATGCGACGAAGGGACTTCCTTGGGCTGGGCGTTTTTGGCACTGCAGTCGGATCGACATTGTTTGGTTGGGACACAAGGGCGCAACCTGCGCGAAAACGTCCGCTCATCAAATGGGCAGGAGCTGCACCTCCGGGGGTCACCTCCTCTCATTCATGATAGACTTGGTGTTCGGCAATTTCGCTAAGGGGCTCTCGAACCACTTTCGTCGCATTCTCAAGGGCGGCCAAATTGTATTCGGCTCACTTTCGGTTGATTGCATCGTTCGCGATATCTCCGCGACGGGTGCCCGCATCCAAGCGCGGGGCCCGTTTTGGTTTCCTGACAGCTTCGTGCTCGCGATAGCCTCGGATGGCACTTCTAGGCCCTGCCATATTGTTTGGCGAAAGGACGGTCAGATCGGCGTAGCTTTCTACGCGTAACGCCGCATCAGCTAGAGACCCTCATCCTTTCGAATGTTGTCGCCTTTTGGCCCATCGCGACTTGCTCGTCGCATCTTCGGACGTCCGATGAGCAGCCCATAGCGGACACGCAATCGACCCGAAAGACAGGGCCGGGGCTCGCTTGACCATGCGGCCGTCCGGCCTCTACGCCGCCAACATAACTCAGGATATTGATGTCGAGCTCGCTATCTGATCCCCTTGCTGAGGGGGCCGCATCACATGCGCGAGCAGCAGATCATCTTTGACCCGACCTTTGTTGATTTGCGTCCCAAGTGCGACGACTGCCACATTGCCGCTGATTTGAGATCGGTCATTCTTGATCCGCGAGACGGCCAACAAACTTCCGTCTACCAGTGTCCGAATTGCGCTCGGCTCGCCTTGAAAGACTAATCCAGTAAGCAATTTTGGATCGGCTCACACGAGTGCTTTGCTCACGCAGCGTACTTTCCCCGACAGGCTTCGCCGATCGACAGATGGCGAGGGTCGTTCCGGTCAAACCTCATTTCTCGTAAGCGGGACGATTTTCTATCCTCACGCTCCTCCCCGCGAAACAATCTCTCTGAAACGCGCAGGTTCGCAGCTAGCCGCGGTCTCGAGCTATTGTCTGCCACAACACGCAATTAAAACTAAGCTCCACCTGCGCCCACTCTGTCGACGCCACCGCGCCAAATGTCTGCTTCCGTGAATCCGGCTTCCGGCCAATGTATATGCGCCGAGAAACTGCAATCCAAGGCCGGCTGACGATAACCCTGCCTTGCTACAGGTAGGGAAGAATCGCCGGCGGGGGCGGAGGAGCCCCTGCTCTAATGTTGCTGACAGAAGGTCCAGTGAAGAACAGTCCCCAAAGCGTCCTCGGGCCACAAGATGGCTCAAATCGACTGAGGCCATAGCCTGGTAACGGGATGGGGCGCTGCGTCGCGAGGACAACATTTCCGAACTCACGCAACAACGGAAGGTCCTTATCCGAAAGCGCGTCAGGAAGTTGGCCGCTTGCTATAGAATAGATTCTCAGGAGTTCTGGCCGTGGCGGTGGTGACGCTCCACCTAGCAAGGTTTTGAAGTTTGCGACCTTCTGCAGGAATGCAAGGTTGCTTTCCCGA
Organism: Bradyrhizobium sp. BRP20; assembly: GCF_020194215.1. Lineage (NCBI taxonomy): Bacteria > Pseudomonadati > Pseudomonadota > Alphaproteobacteria > Hyphomicrobiales > Nitrobacteraceae > Bradyrhizobium > Bradyrhizobium sp. BRP20. The sequence goes on from NZ_JADYVY010000011.1 coordinate 156,821, forward strand.
AGAAGCTGTGTGGGGAAACCAGCGAACTCGGGATAATACGAGTTCGGCTGCTTCATTTGCGTACGTATATCAGCAATCGATGATGCGCCTAGTAGGATCTCCTTGATTCTCAGCTATATCGGAAATCTCATTTTCAACCGAAAGCCCCAAAAGCTCCGACAAACGGCCGTGAAGAACCCGCCCGAACAATGGACTAGAAGCGAGGGTTGCATCGAGCCCATCATCGATCGCGAGGTCTTCTTCAGCGTTAGGAAGATTATCGAGGAGCGCCGGGTTGATCTGTCAGAGGAGGAGATGCTCTCCCGGTTGCGCAAAGCACTTCTTAGAGAAGGCCGCTTGACACCGACCATTATCGATCGAACGCCGGGGCTGCCCTGCTCCGCGACCTGCCAAACCCACTTTGGCAATTTTCGCAATCTGTATCGGTTGCTCGGCTACACCCCGAAGCGAAACTACGAGTTTCTCGACGCGCGGCCTGTCTGGTCTGAGTTCAGGTCAAAGCTCGTCGAACAGGCCACCGCTGCCATTAAGGCGGCGGGCGGGCGGATCAGTTCGGGGGGCTGGAGCGATTGCGTCCGAGTGGACGGGATGGCCTGTCTTTCCGTCAGGGCCGCCCGTTGGACCCCTGGCCAAAAGCCAACGCATGCACCGTACTGTAGTATCGAGCGCGAGGCGTGCCTTCCTCACGGCTGGATCGCCGCCATTCGCTTGGCCGAGCACAACAAGACAGTACTCGATTACGTCCTGTTGCCTACCGACGGCAAAATGAAACGCACAATCCGCTTTTCCGAAAAGTCACGAGCGCGGCGGGGGATTGCGCGTTTCAAGACAGTCAATGGCCTAATCCAAGCCGTCGCCCGCCGATTCATAAAGCCGGATCCTACTTCTCACATCGCGCAAGGGCCTAGGAGCAAGCGGCCAAAAGCGCAACGATCCAAGACCAAAACATCCGCCAGCGGCGCTGATTCAGCAAGCCGGATTTGCGACCTTGCGCTGGCGCTCGGGCTGAGCTTTGATGCTCGCATTTGGGATATGCCTACTATGAGTGTTAAGTCGATTGTCGCGAAAATCCTCAGGGATGAACTTGCGTCCATGGGCATCCGATCGCTGACCTTCCAGGAATCGGAGAGGGTCGCCGCTCACATCTTCGAGCGGATCACTGACCTTGAATTGGAGCTTGCCGCGCGCGACCTCGCCTCTGCGAGCCGATATCGCGACTAGCCTTTTGGCGCTTTGCGCGCTGCGTTGCTTCGACGAGCAAGTATCCGGTGCCGCCCCGACTTGCGCATGACAAATTGCAGAGCGGATTGCGTCAGGCCGAAATGAAGGGTGTTGTTGCGTTCGGGTTTCATGATCACGTACAAGCAGTATCACATCCAGCGGTTTGAGCACGGCCATAAGCGCTGGGTTGCCCGCATCACAAGGGCGGATGGTCAAAACATCCGAACCATCCTACCAACCTCTGAGCATCCCTACCTTGATACGAAACCCGCCGCTTCCGCCGAGGAAGCCGAGGAGCTTACCAAGGAAGGCATCGACTTTGGCGGTATCGTTTAGGCACTTGAAGGTTTAAGCCTCTGCTATCGCAGCGAGATATCGGCACAACGCGCGAAGGAATTGACGGTATCAGCGTCCATTCGCGATCCAGCCCTGAGCAGTGAGAGCCCTTCGCTTCCGGCGGGCACCCGGCTGGTTTAGGAAGCATGTCAGCTTACAGCAGCAACCCCCTCTTCCCCAGCCACGCCAGTGCCGTCGAGCAAGCGGCCGAAAGCAATGCCGCCCAAAACCAGGAGCGCCCACGGGCGGCGCTAACGGAGCGTAGATAAAGAAAGGCTCCAAGCAGCTTCCCGTAGTTCCTTCGGAATTCTCCGTTTAGCTTAGCTAGCTCCGGCAGATCGGACGAAACCTTGCATTGGTCGGCCATTGGCTGGACTCCATTTCGCACTGGACCAGCACCCTATGAACCACTGTTTTGCCCGACGACGCAAGTTCCATTTCGGTTTTTCGACAGGCTTTGCAGCCGGATGAATCCAAAAAAACCCTTGGAACAGTTTACCCGATGCTCTCGCTGAGCGACGTCTACAGCGAGCGTGTTCCTTTGAGTATGAATCGGAGCCCCTTCACGTCCAACACACCGATCTAATCCTAAGCGAGAAAATCCCAATTTGCAGGCTTGGTGTCTGCAAGATAGAGATGATTGCGCGCCACCCTTTTTGCGGCGGTGGCTAGCTCGCTGAGGACGTGCCTCACGCTCGCGGATGCTATCTTACCGTACCAACATAGTATCCGTTGGCTTGGCCGTCCTCCGAGAATTTGGGACAGACGCAAAAGCCTCCCCGGCGAGCTGCGTGTCGGACATACCACCCTTGGTGTTTCCGACGGCAGTTCGGACGCATGCACGAGGCACTGCGATTTAGGCGTTGTGGCGTGCGGCGTGCTTTTGGCGAACGCGCCCCAAGCGCCGGCGAACAAAAAGCCAACCAGAACGACCTGAAAGCAGCGCACGTGCAAATCCTAGTGCGATGACACGAGTGCGGCTAGGCTGAAAGCCACCACGCATGCAGCAGCCAAAGACCACAGTGTTATGAGGACCTCTTTGTGCATACCTCTAAACCCACGCAGCGGTTCCTAGCGCTCCAAGCATATAGCCTAAAACTCCGATTGAAAGCCAAATTGCGTCTGCTCAGATGCGTTCAGAGAAAACTCGCGTAAGCAAAGGCCTACTTGCGACGACTGGCCTGCGTAAACATATCTTCCCGCCCCTGCCCAGTTCAAAGCTTATCTCTGTCGGGAGATCCCCGTCCCTGCACGGTGACTAAGCCGAAGTAAAACCATATCCGCACGAGGGGCAGCTGAGCGGACTGTCTAGTCCAACTTTACAAGCGTCACTTCAGCTTTTGGATACCCTGCGGGTCCCCGCCGATAGAAGCCTCGTACAGTTGATCGCCAACCTGCCCAAAGTAGCTCAGCTGCCTATCTCTGACTCGAATCGGGCTAGTCAGCAACTTCACGGGCCGGCCGCCATCGACGCAGGTTCGCCCGCACCATCGCGTAAAGCAGAAAAGACCGATGGTGAGGTCACCGTTAGCAGGGAAAAATGTACTCCATGCGGTCTCCAAGTCGTCGAAGTAAATGTGAAAGCTCCAAGTCCTCATCTGGTGTTGAGCTTCATGCGTTTAAGCCCTCGCCGCTGTCGCGAGAGCGCGGCCTTCTCATAACGTTCCAAGCTCGGCAGAAGTCTCATTTGTTTTGTATCAGCGCCCTCGATCACGGCCAGGATCAGACTTAGCCGAAGAGCTCGCAGGCGATCCTGTCGATTCCTGGCTTGAACAAAATCTTGAAGCGCGATCTCCATACCCGCGCCTTTGAATTCCTCTGCAAGAACTGCATCGAAGTCAGTGGAAACAGAGCCTTCAGAATCGTCCCAACGAGATAGACCATGTCGGTAAGCATTGCGGCTTGATATTGACTTCCCAGCACTTGTTTGCGGGCCGGTACTCTTCGTCGCGTTTGCGCGATTGGCTTCGATTTGTCTCCTTGTTGCCAACTTCCCTCCTTGATTTCGGAGCTAGCGATCGACCGATCTCGATCGCTAATCGAGGCGCTAATCCTCCGTTCCCGCGAACCCGCGGTGTTGATGAGGAGGATGGCGGGACCAAGCCGTCAACAGCGGGGCGACAAAGGTATGGAGGTTAGGCCCATCAAACAGATAGCCCGCGATGCCAGCCGCCCGCGCTGCGGCAAGGTCGCTCTGCTTGTCCCCAATTATGAAGCTTGCATCGAGATCCACTGAGTACCGCTCAAGCAGGGCTCTAATCATCCCCGGCTGCGGCTTGCGACAGTTGCAAAGGACACGGTATCTCTCAATCAGTCCATCGGGGTGATGTGGGCAAAACTCGAACGCATCGATATGTGCACCAACAATAGCAAGCTCACGCGACATCCATTCATGCAAGGTGCGAACATGCCGTTCCTCGTAAAAGCCTCTCGCAACCCCTGATTGGTTCGTTACGACAAAAGCAAAGTACCCTGCGTCATTGACTGCTTTCACGGCTTGTTGGGCTCCTTCCACCCACCGGATCTTGTCCGGATCAAAAGCATAGCCGTCGTCCTCATTGAGGACGCCATCACGATCAAAGAAAACTGCTGGACGCTTCAAAGCTCATTCACCCACGTTCGAGCAATACTGCCGATCTTCCGACAATCACTGCTCCATTTCAACACGTCGCGGCCGGACAAGATCCTCCTCTGCGCCCGCGCCTTGCGTCCAGCTGTCTGCGTTGAAGCATAAATTAGCTTCGTTTTGCCGCTTTGATGCTGGTCCGCCTCCCGTCACCCCCGCCCCAAACGCGTGAGAACAAGAGCCCATTCTTGACCCTAAAGAGAGCAACAATGTTGCTGCAGAAAGAACTGGCATTCCCGCGCGATCGGAGCGTTACTGAGTCGGCCGGGCGCTACCACCGATTATAGCGCCGGTATCTCGCCTCGCGGACGCGGGGCTTCAGGCAGTGCGGCATGTACCGCGGCTTGTTCTTGCGTAGGAGATACCGGTGACGACGGTTCAAACGAATGGCGCAGACGCGTCCAATCAAATCATCAGGTTCAACCCAAACGACCGCCGGCATTTCATCGGCGGCTCGGACGCCCGCATCATCATGGGGGATGATCAAGAGAGTCTCGTTCGCCTTTGGCGCGAAAAGCGCGGCGAAGCAGAGCCTGAGGATCTATCAGACAACTTGATCGTTCAGCTCGGCACCGTGACGGAGGTCCTGAACCGCGCCTGGTACCAACGGGCAAGCGGGCACACGGTCAAGGACATCCAAAAGCGCGTCCGTCACCCCGTGCACAAATGGATGGCGGCAACGCTGGACGGGACCGTCGAGCAGACCGGCGCGGTCTTCGAAGCCAAGTTCATGCTGCCCTGGGCCTTTACCGAGGAAGCTGCAGCCGAGAAGCACATGGCCCAGCTGCAGCACAACATGTGGGTCACAGCCAGCCGCAACGCAGTCCTCTCGATCATCACCGGCGGCGGCAAGTGGGTGGAGATCAAAGTCCACGCCGATCCGCTGTATCAACATCTTCTGCTGACCGCCGAGAAGAAGTTCTGGCGCTGCGTCCAGAGCGGGGAGCCGCCCGCTCTGTTCAACATCGAGACGCCCCGCCCGCGGCTGGAGGCTGTCAGAGTGGTCGACATGTCCACCTCCAACCAATGGGCAGAGCTGGCGGCCACTTATTTGCGAACTCGAGAGGCCCACGGGCAACATGAAGCAGCGAAGGCCGACCTGAAGGCGCTCATGCCGGAGGACGCCAAGGAAGCCATCGGTCACGGGAAGGCCAAGCGCTCCAAGTCTGGCGCGATCAGCTTCGAGGCTCAGGCGACGGAGGGGCCCCATGCATCAGTCCAGTGAGCGGATCGGGACTATCGCGGCCGCCCTCGCCCGAGCTCAGGCCGAGCTGACGAATCCCGAAAAGACCCTGACCGCCGTGATCCGGTCGCCATTCCCGCGCGAGGACGATCGCACCTTCCGCTACGCGTCTCTGGCTTCCGGCCTGGACATTGTCCGCAAGACTTTGAGCCAGCAGGAGATCGCCACCATCCAGACCACCCGGATTGAGCAGGTCACCGGTCAGATCCACCTCACCACCCTGCTGGCCCATGCTTCCGGCGAATGGATTTCCTCGGACCTACCGGTCTGCGCCTCGAAGGAGGTCGAGGCGCCGCACCGGATGGGCGCAGCACTGACCTATGCCCGCCGGTATGCCCTATTTGCACTGGTCGGCATAGCCGGAGAGGACGATCTGGACCCGCCTGATGTCGTTACAGGGCCTCCCGCCGCCACCGAGCCGCAGGCCGCACCAGGGCCGAAGGGAAAGTCGCCTAAGGGCGTCCTGAACCGGCCACCGGTGCTGCCTCCCGAACGATCCGCCGACCTGCTGGACCAGCTCCTGGACGAGCTGGGCCGCCTAGAGGGCAGCGAAGGACTGCTTGCCTGGGCTAGGACCTGCCTTCCTCTCAAAAACACTCTGCTGGAGGCAGATGCTCGCGTGCTCGAGGCCGCCTATCAAAAGAGGTTCGAAGAAGCTCCGCTCCCAGAGATCGATCCAGCAGAGCAGCGCCCCATATCAGCGGCCGGACAGCCCGGACTTGAGCAATCCTCGGAACCATCCAGCGACGTTCGCGCACCTCGCGACACCTCTCCCGGAGAGCAGGCCGGTCTTGCCTTCCCGAAGGAGCCGCCCCGGCGACGCAGCAAGGATCACCTCGCTTTCATTCGCAGCCAGGGCTGCCTGGTTTGCAGAAGACACCTGCCGATGCGCATCACCTGAAGTTTGCCCAGCCACGCTCCTTGGGACGCAAGGTCAGCGACGAGTTCGCCGTGCCGCTCTGCAGATCCCACCATCAATCTCTGCACCGACACGGAGACGAAAGTGCCTGGTGGACCAACCTTCAGATTTCGCCCCTGCCGATCGCGAAGGAGCTTTGGGATGGCAGTCCCGTCCATCTGGCGAACGGAGCAACAGTTGCTGCACCGCCTTCGCGTCGACTAACGGGTGCGCAAGGTCAATGAATGGTCCTGTCAACCTATCTAAATCTCAGCAGACGAGCGTCTTGCCGCCTCAATTCGAGGCGCTGTGCCCTCCGCCTCAACTTCTGCCCGGAGAGGATGTTGAGCACTATCATGCAATCCAGGCAACGATCTTTCGCGACCTAAGCCCTCAATCGGCCGTCGAATGGCTACTCGCTATCGACGTTGCCGAACTCTCCTGGGAGATGCAGCGCTACCGGGTACTGCGGCATAGGGTCCTGAACACCTACCGCCAGAAGGCTATCGAGATGACGCTTCGCCGCGTCGACCTAGCTGGCATTGCTCCAGACGTTCAGGATGTAGCCGAAATCTACACCATCAATAATGCCCTGGATTGGCAAATGGATGCTTCGGCCGCGCACGACAGCGAGGCCCGTCTCAGATCGCACGGCTTCGATCAGCACGCCATCAGCATGGAGGTTTATGTTCAGGCGCACGAGATCCTCACGCTATTTGAATCACTCCTGAACGGAGCGCAGCTTCGGCGCCTACTGCTGATAAAAGAATTCAATGCTTCGCGGAACCCGGCCAGACGGCACCCAATCCGCGGTGCGCATCGAACCGCTTTGCGGCAAGGCGGAGCGTAAAGACGTAAGCGATGACATCAATGGACCTCCTGCGAAGTGATCGAAGCAGACCAACGCGAGCGCCGCCCAGCTTCCGCGGACGAGGCAAACATCGCCAAGGCAGTGCGAGTATTGCAGGATCTGATCGGATCGTCTTCGAAGTAATAACCTTCAAGCGATCACAGCTCCCGTGGACAGCTTACGATGGATTAAGCGAGAGTAACCGCTCTATCAGCCGAGCGACAGATATGCCGCGTACGCCTGTTTCAGACCGTCCGCGAGAGCGGTCTTCGCACGCCAGCCGAGCCCTTCGAGGCAACTGACGTCGAGTAGCTTGCGCGGCGTGCCGTCCGGCCTTGATGTGTCAAAAGAGATCTCACCCTTGTAGTCAATGACGTCTGCGACGACCCGGGCGAACTCAGCAACGGCGATGTCCTTTCCGGTACCGATATTGACCAGCCCGGCGCCGGAATAGGTCTTCATGAGGTACACGCAGGCATCCGCCATGTCGTCGACATAGAGGAACTCGCGCCGCGGCGTGCCGGTGCCCCAGACCTCGACGGTCTTTGCGCCCGACAGCTTGGCCTCATGGAAGCGGCGGATGAGCGCGGCAACGACGTGGCTCAATTCAGGATGATAATTGTCGCCGGGCCCGTAGAGGTTGGTCGGCATCACGCTGATGAAGTCGCTGCCATACTGGCTGCGATAGGCTTCCGCCATCTTAATGCCAGCGATCTTGGCGATGGCATAGGGCTCGTTGGTCGGCTCCAACGGGCCCGTCAGCACCGAGTCTTCCCGCAGCGGCTGCGGCGCCAGCTTCGGATAGATGCAGGACGAGCCGAGGAACATCAGCTTCTCGGCATGGTTCACATGCGCAGCATGGATCACATTGGTGGCGATCGCGATGTTGTCGTAGATGAACTCGGCGCGCAGCGTGTTGTTGGCGACGATGCCGCCGACCTTCGCGGCGGCGAGGAAGATCACCTGCGGCCGCACTTTCGCGAACCAGTCGAATACTTGCGCCTGGTTGCAGAGATCGAGCTCGCGACGCTCGATAGTGACGAGATTCACATCCTCCCGCGCCAGCCGGCGCACGATCGCGCTGCCGACCATGCCGCGATGGCCGGCGACGTAGACGCTCTTGCCCTTCAGCTCAAATGGTACGCTTGCCATGAGTTGCTTCCCGTTTGGCCTCGGCCAGATCGCCCGTCATCATCTCGTCGACGAGCTGCGCAAAAGTCCGCCTCGGCTTCCAGCCGAGCACCTTCTGCGCCTTGCTGGCATCGCCGACGAGCAGATCGACCTCGGTCGGGCGGAAATAGGTCGGATCGATCTTCACCACCGTCTTGCCGCTGATGGCCTCGACGCCGGTCTCGTCGACGCCCTTCCCGCGCCATTCGATGCGGCGGCCGACATGGGCGAAGGACAGCTCGACCATCTCGCGCACCGAGCGCGTCTCGCCGGTGGCGAGTACGAAATCGTCGGGCTTGTCGGCCTGCAGGATCATGTGCATGCCCTCGACGTAATCCCTGGCATGGCCCCAGTCGCGCTTGGCCTCGAGATTGCCGAGATAGAGCGTCTGCTCCAGCCCAACCTCGATCCGGGAGACGCCGCGGGTGATCTTGCGGGTAACGAAGGTCTCGCCGCGGATCGGGCTCTCGTGGTTGAACAGGATTCCGTTGGAAGCGAACATGCCGTAGGCTTCGCGGTAGTTCACCGTGATCCAGTAGCCGTAGAGCTTGGCGACGCCATAGGGCGAGCGCGGATAGAACGGCGTCGTCTCCTTCTGCGGGATCTCCTGCACGAGGCCGTAGAGCTCGGAAGTCGAAGCCTGGTAGAACCGCGTCTCTCTCTCCATGCCGAGGATGCGGATCGCCTCCAACAGGCGCAGCACGCCGACAGCATCGGCGTTAGCAGTGTATTCCGGGCTCTCGAAGCTGACGGCGACGTGGCTCTGGGCGGCAAGATTGTAGATCTCTGTGGGGCGGATCTGCTGCACCAGGCGGATCAGATTGGTCGAATCCGTCATGTCGCCATAGTGCATCAGGAACGGCACGTTGCCGACATGCGGGTCTTTGTAGAGATGGTCCACGCGCGCGGTGTTGAAGGACGACGAGCGCCGCTTGATGCCGTGCACGACGTAGCCGAGCGACAGCAGATACTCGGCGAGATAGGCCCCGTCCTGACCCGTCACGCCGGTGATTAAAGCGACCCGTTTGGTCATGGCCTACCTTGTTCCCGCGCATCTAAGATAAAACAGGCGCGACGAGGCGCCAGCGAAGCATGTTCACGCACGTCTTTTTGGACAGATCACCATTCGCACGTCAACCCCCATCCCGGCGTCTGTCAAACGACTGCAAGCTGATTGGAAACAGTGACATGGCTAACCGACGGGACAGTGGCCAGGTGGTCGCAGATATTAACCCGCCCTTCCCACTGCCTCCACACGAACTCAGTTCCTCAACCTACATGGGGGAACAGTTCGTTCGCCCGCGCCTAGAGGGTTGCGCGAACCGCCGCGTCGGACCTGCTTCGATATTTCTTGAATTGAGGGCATTCGTGGTTCCTAACGCTCCCCATTTTGGACAAAGATACCGGTTCGCGGCCGAGAGAAGATTGGTTACGGCAAGAGGATCGTGGCCCTCAGCACTAGCTGTAAGCACCAAGTGAGTCTCCACAACCAAAACGTTCTTTATGCCGTCTGGTGTCAGCTCTTTGGCTTCCCAAGCTATGCTGTCATTTGGATGATTAGAGCCCATCGGCAATGTCCCAAGATCTTAGAAAATCCCATAGAGGAGGGAGCGGTCAACCGGGAGCCGCCCGGAAGGAATTATCTGACCGCATGGCGGAGTCATGTACCGCTCTTGCGAAGCCCTTCTCGGATCGATAGAAGCGCCTAGGAGAATGGCTCGCCCACTCCAGGGGTGCACTCCATTGACAATGCTATCTAATTGCCCTTCTCATCGGGGGGGCAGAAGTAAGACGCACAAAGATTGATGGGCAGGCGGAACCATCGAGGCGGCCCTCGCCCGGGCTCAGGCTGAACTGACAAATACCGAGAAGACACCGACTGCCGTGATCCGATCACCTTTCCCCGAGAGGATGATCGAAGCTTTCGGTATGCGTCCTTGGCCTCCGGCCTCAGTATTATCCGCTACCGCGCCAGCGGCAGAGAGACCGACGTGTTTCTTGGTGATCGCCATTATTCAGCCCCCGGCTGTTTGAGCACGCGCGCGAGGCCGAACGCCGTCGAGAGAACGATGCCACCGAGCACGTATGCGAGTGTTGGGATTTTGTCAGCGAGCGCGGCCAAACCATAATCAGGCCGTCGATGGCGCTTCAGAATAGACCGCCACGGATTGCGACCCGCACCGACCAGAGGCGATGCCACGCCTCATCTAAGCCTGCCCTCAGTTGAGGACGGCACACTGCACCGGCAATGGTTGCAGGCTAAGCTTGCGGAATGTGGTTGAACCCGCCCGCCAGGATGAACTTTGCGGCGGCGGCGACGAACAGGGCGACTGCGAGCCAGATCAGTCTCGAGAGGTAGCCGTTCAGCTTGTCAACGCTGGTTTCGATCCGCTCCAGCGATTGCTTGATGTGCGGCTGCTGCGCTTCCAAGAGAACGACACGCTCTTTCATGTCGTTAAGCTCCCGTGGACTCGATCTCAGCTCGCGTGACTTCATCCATGATAATCCGCCCGGCCCGCTTTGGGCCACCTGAGCGCCTCGCAACGTTGTTACGAAATAGCAGCAGCCCAGCCGGCCACCATGTTCGCTTCACCCGCATCGTTCGGATGAACGCCGTCCGGTGTCAGCTTCAACCCATCGGGAATGAGCGTTGCCGTATCGACGCCGACCAGTTGAGTATACCCCAAGTCCGTGATCACCTGCCCGGCCACAGCCTTGTAGCTGGCATATGGGATTGGAAGTACTTGCGTCGAGAGCGTCACGCCCGCGACGTAGACCGGCACGGTCGGCGCGACGACGTGGATGTTCATCAACAGTTGCTTAAGATCAGCCTTGTAGTCGGCGACCGGCCGTTGACCGAGGAAGTCATTCATTCCCAACAGAACAGTGATCCTGTCAGGGTTCAAATTTGCGGCAGCAGTCCCGTCGCTCGGCACTGTTTGGCGACCGCCATAGCCGAGATTGATGCAGCGAAAGCCCTTCGCCTGGGCGAGCAGGAACGGCCAAGATCGGCGAGTGTCGGTTCCCCCAAATCCTTGCGTGATGCTATCGCCCAGGCACACCATCAGCGGCCCCGTGCGCGGCGCTGCGGCCGTCACGACATAGGCCGGATCGACCTCGACGCCACCGAACTCAACGCCATCCGCATATGGCAGGATGATTTCATAGAGGCGGTTCGCGCTCGACCCCATGTTGATCACGACCGCACCAGTAGTGACCTCATTGATCTCTGCCAACGTTTGGAAGTCCTGGACAAACACGCCATCAACGAAGACGTGTCCGATCAGATTGCGCGCGTCAGTCCGCGTTACTAATCCGTTCCAGCGCAATCGCACAGAAACAGAAGGCGCGTTCGACATGAACCGCTGCCGCGCTCCGGGCATGCAGTACTGGAAGTCCGACCCAGGATCAGCGATCGGCCGCTGAAAGCGAGCCCAACCATTAACGAACGTCGGCGCAACGCAATCGCTGTAGGAAATAGCGGGATCATTGGCGGGGTAGCTTCCGGGCATGCGACCAGGAGGAGGCAACTCGGATACTCCGCTGCCACCCCTGACGCGTTGCGCGCCAATTCTCAACATCATCGCAGGCACCCCAAGAAGGAGTTGCCGTCTTGCCAGCGCCATAAAACGAGTGATTACATCTTGTACCTCCCGGCGCAAGCGGGCCAAACATGAAACGAGGCATCCTAAAGTAGAATGCCGGTTCACCACGAGGGGCACACTTCCGAAAACTCAAAGCGGGCCATGACAGGTCGCGTCGTCCCGTTGGCCTGAACTCCGATGGATCGGAGATCGCCAGCGTTCAGGAATTGCATGCAAGGGCCGTAGACCGTCCCTGCCGCGAGTGACCCGTAAATGAGAACACTTGCGATTTCTGCACGCTCGTCGTGTCACAAACCCAAGCTTGGTGTACGATGGCGAACCGCCCTACGTCTGATAGACGTAGACATTGACTAGATATCGCCCGGCGCGCGGGGCAACGAACGTCTTGTTAGCGCTATCGAAGAACAGGTTGAGCCCGGCCGGATCGTTGCTCGCAGCCGTCAGGTCGACCTTGACAGCGGGTGCGCCGCAGACGCTTGGTCGGTCGCGCGTGTCAGCAAGCCGACGAACGGAATTTGCTTCGCCTGGACAACCTCCAATCCGTGCGGTTCGAGCGCAGCAAGACGCGTTCATTCGCCCACATGACAATGCTTGCGCCGGATCGGCCGATGATGACTGCCGGCGTGTGATCGTGTAAAGCTTGGAAGCGCTCGACGGCTTCAGCACGCTATCGAGATACGCACGCGCGAGGTTGCGCGCCTGCTCGCCATTCGTCCTCGCCGGGCGGACGTTTCGGCAAATACTTGTCGATCGCGTCGCGGATGCTTTCCGCCGCCGCCGAGAACTCGCGCTCGCGCTATGCATCAATCAGCTTGTCCCAGCGCAATACGATGTGCTCCAGATTCTTCAAGCTATCGACCACGCCGCGCTGCTCCTCGACCGGCAAGGTCTTGTAGGGACAGAGCCGGCGCAGGCGTGCCCTTCCTCGCGCGCCGTCCCAGGCGAAAAGCTGTTCCGGCTCTGCAAGGGCGGCCGGCTCTACAAGATGCTGCACCTGGCACTGGACCGCGCCAAGGTAGTGCTGCCCGCCGCATGCGGGGCTTTCACATCTTCTGCCACACGGACAGCGCGTGGATGCATCGCTATGGTGGACTCGACACGCGCGGACTTACCCGGACTGGGCGGTGGAAGAATCCGGACTCGCCCATTCGTTACAGCACACCATGGCCAGCGCAGAGGCCGGCGGGCGGCTTGTTGCCGGTGCCAACGACCAAGTCCCGCCCATTGAAGCGACTATAGCTCAGATCCAGCAGGCGTCCGACGGGAATCGCGCTGATTTGGTACAAGAATCCATTCCCTTTTGGAAGCACTTGTGCACGCTTCCAGGTTTCTGAACAATATCCCTCATTGGGGGTATACGATGATCATTTCGCGGGCGACGGCCTCAGTCGTTTTTACACTGCTGTTGATCGCAACGCTTTTGAGCAATGCTGAATCTGTTGAGATCAAAGTCGGCGTGGACAAATCCGGTCAAGCGACCATCTGGATCACCGGAGAAATTGTTCCCGCCGATGCGCATAGGGTTTCGCAGTCGGCTCGCCAGGCAAACGATGCCGGAAAATTCGTTGCCAACGTGAGACTGGATTGTCCTGGCGGTAATTCGCTGGAAGGAGTGAAGATTGCCGACACTATAAGGTTTGGCAAGACATCCATCGCTCAAGCATTTCAAGCGCCATCGCTTCCGTCATGGTGTCCTCCTCTTGCGTGGTGTCCAAACTACGGGCAATAAACCCCGGAGGCGCCACGCAAGCCGAAACCAAAATGACTCAGCAATTCGAGTTGAGCAGCCCCAGGAATTTCCTGTAAGTTGCAGGAACAGCAATTGCGTTGCTCGGTCCGACCTCGGTCGAGTTGGCAACTTTTCTAAAGTGCACGACAGCTAAAGAGGGAAACAGAAGTGCGTGATGAAATTAGGATTGGCGTCGTTGGACTCGGCTACGTTGGGTTACCGATTGCTGTTGCGTTCGCACGCGCGGGATTTCAAACTGTAGGCTTCGACATAAACCCGCAACGCATAGATGAGCTCATCAGAGGTTACGACCGGACCAGAGAAGTTGAGTCAGACGATCTCAAAGAAGCCGATGTGGTCTATTCGAACAATGTTCGGAGTCTTGCGGCGATAAACTTTTTCATCGTGACTGTTCCGACTCCCTTGGATCACGCCAAGCGGCCTGATCTTAGCATGTTGTTTAGCGCTTCGGAGTTCGTCGGCTCGATGCTTTCCCGGGGCGATATCGTTGTTTATGAGTCAACTGTGTATCCTGGTGTCACGGAGAATGAATGTGCGCCCTATCTGGAGAGAGCATCCGGGTTGGTAGCAGGTAGAGATTTTTTTCTTGGCTACTCGCCTGAGCGGATAAATCCCGGAGATAAAGTGCATCGCTTCGAAAACATCGCCAAGATAGTTGCCGGTCAGAATCAAAAGACACTGGAAACGATGACGCGTGTCTATGGCGCGGTCATTAACGCACCTATCCATGAAGCGCCAAACATCATGACCGCCGAAGCGGCAAAGGTCATTGAGAACACACAACGCGACTTGAACATCGCGTTGATCAACGAACTCTCGCTGATCTTTAAACGCCTTGGTATCGACACGGGTGACGTGCTGGCGGCCGCAAAAACAAAATGGAATTTCCTGCCCTTCTCGCCTGGCCTGGTCGGCGGGCACTGTATCGGCGTCGATCCGTACTACCTGACCCATATGGCAGAGCAGATCGGCTACCACCCGGAAGTCATACTTGCAGGGCGCCGCGTAAACGATTCCATGAGTAAGTCCGTAGCTGACGAATGCGCTCGTGTGATGATGATGAAGAAACTTGACCACCCGCTGACAGTGACGATCTTGGGGTTGGCATTCAAAGAGAACGTGCCTGACATACGAAACAGTCGCGTTGCAGACACGGTGAAAGAGCTTGAAAAATACGGGATTAACATCCAGGTGCATGACCCCGTTGTGGATCGGCTCGAGGCAATGAAGGAATACGGCTTGAGTCTTTTTGAGTTTGATGATCTTGCCCCGGCCGATGCGGTGATCATTGCTGTCCCGCACAAGATCTTCAGTGAGTATGGATGGCGTCGCGTCTCCGGCCTGCTCAAGCTGGCCGATCAAGGCATTGTTTTCGATTTAAAGGGCATGTTGCCGCGGAGTGATGTGCCTAGCGGAATCCATCTCTCCCGCCTTTGACGGATGAACTGGTTGAATGTCTGTGCAGTCTGAGATGGCCATTGGACGTCTAATGCAGTTGGGGCGACTTGGAAAAAACTGCGCGCCTGTTTCTTTCTCTCTGGGAGAGCAGAGCCTGAATTGTTTGAGCCCGGAGAAGCGATCTTTCATTTTTTTGATAGTGCTTCTTCACATCCTCTTCCTATGGTTGCAGGGTGCAGTCATATGGGCGGATGCATCAAGCTACATCAATATATCTGATGCGCTCTTTACCTCACAGCGTGGCGTCGGCATCATCACGGGGGAGCCCCTTTGGTGGCACAATTACGTTCCATTAGGCTTGCCGTTGCTTTGGAACGCCTTGGCGTTGTTGCCAGTCAAGCTGATCTGGCCTTGCCTTGCAGTCGGACAACACGCAATTGCCGCTTCTGCACTCGTCTATTGCACCCGATCCTTTTACTCTACCTGGCCGTCAAGATGGTTTGCGGTTGCGGCGGTGGCGCTTTGTCTCATTCCATTCTATCAATCGATGCATAATGCGCTTTTGACGGAGTCGCTATCTTCGTCGTTTTTGCTGATATCCTTGGGAACATCGGTCGGCGCGATCAATAGCCGCAGCATGAGCGCTCGAGCTTCGGTTCTCTTTTGCATTTGCATCTTCTTCGCAACTCAATTGAGAAGCACCGTAGCAGTATTCTGTCTTGGCATCGCTTGCGCGACGCTCATTCGGCGAGGCCGGCTGCTCTCCGGGAATCTTGCGGCATTCAGCTTGGTTTTCATCTTCGGCATTTTGCTTTTCCCGTCAATCAGAGCACTTGATGGAGGCGAGTTCATTTTTCCCCGACTGGGTCCGAGCAAGTTGTGGGCGGGGCTGTATGCAAATCCCAAACCGAGCCCGGAATTGACCGAGAGATTTAGAAGCTACCAGTTACCACCCTCGATCAGTGCGGAAAGGCTGCTCAAGGAGGGAGCTTCGTTTGGTGACGTTACGACCATCATGCGCTCCTGGATTGATGCGGGTGCCTCCAACACAGAAGTCATCGGCAAAATCGAGGACATGGGCCGGGCGCTTGTGGCCGACGGCTATCGACCTCGACTTAACTCGATCGGCTACGGTCTTTCTTCGAGCGGTTTCAATTTTTATCTTTTAGCTCTTCCAGCCGACTATGAGATTTTTCGCGGCTTCAATGGCAAGAAGCTCTTTGCGCATGAACGCAATCACTATCTTTACCTGTCCTGGGTTCAGCCAAACGTTGGCGCCTTCGACAGTCAAATCGCCGAGTTCTTTGAGAAGGATGGCAAGTCCGAACTTCATCGGGTGTTTGCTGCATCGATGAAACCATACTTCAGAAGCCAGCCGACTTACCTTCATTTTATCATGGGGTTGGTCGCCTATATTCCGCTTGACCTCTTCTTTCTTCTTTCATTAGCGGCATCGGCGGTTCTCGTGAGAAAGGACGTTTTGCTTGGCGCGATATTTCTCGGGATACCCCTGATCAATATCTACATCACGGGAAGCTCGTTGTTCGCAGACGTCCGCTATAGTTACGCTTTGCTCGGGACGTTCCTTTTTTCCATAGCAACGTGCCTTGCCCTTTTGCCTTTGCCTCCAACGCCGGTTCTTCTTCAGATCTCCGCGATCGTTAAGAGGAACTTTTCATTTGCCAGGAAGGGGGTGGATTGCGGAAACAGTCCAATTCCAATTGAAGGCGCTCGCTGGAGCCTTCGGGCATGACTCGAACGCCGCGTACAGGCCACCGATCGTCCGTTGCTCCACCCGCGCCATTTGGCGTACAACACTGAAGGACGCTAACTGGCTCAGGATGAACGTTCAGGGCGGCCCAAAGCAAAGCGGAGCCGGCTTTGGAAGCCAAGACAATATCGAGGGCACGAACCCTGAGTTCGTGAAGTCAAAGATGCCGACGCTGATAACCGGCGCAGCTGGTTTCATTGGATATCACACCGCCCACCGTCTGTTGGAGGCAGGTCACGACGTCGTTACGATCGATAATGTGTGCGATTATTATGATGTGAATTTGAAAAGAGCCAGACTAAGCCGGCTTTCTGCCTTTCGGAATTTTCACTTTGTAGAAGCGAATCTCGAAGATTGCAGCGCCGTTTCGGGCTTGTTTTCAAAGTTCAAGCCGGAGAAGGTCATCCATTTGGCGGCTCAGGCTGGCGTGCGCTATTCCCTGGAAGCGCCACATGCTTACATCAACTCAAATATCATAGGTTTCTTGAACATATTGGAGGGCTGTCGCCACAACGGCGTCAAGCATCTCGTCTTTGCGTCGTCTTCGTCCGTATACGGCGCAAATACCAAGATGCCGTTTTCGGTCAGTCATAACGTTGATCATCCTCTCAGCCTCTACGCGGCCACCAAAAAATCCAATGAGCTAATGGCGCACTCGTATGCCCATTTATACAATCTGCCTGTAAGCGGATTGCGATTTTTCACCGTGTACGGTCCTTGGGGTAGGCCGGATATGGCTCTGTTTCTCTTTACGCGCAGTATTATTTCCGGAACGCCCATCGACGTATTCAACAACGGGAAGCATGAGCGAGACTTCACCTATATTGATGATATTGTCGAAGGCGTCGTTCGGGTTGCAGACAAGATTGCAACGCCCAGCGCGGTCCGAAATTACGAGGCGCCCGATCCGGCAACTTCATCGGCGCCCTACCGAATTTACAATATTGGAAACAGAAATCCGATTAAGCTGACTTCATTTATCGAGTGTATCGAGGCGAAAATCGGCAGGAAGGCCATTAAACGATTTCTTCCGATGCAGCCGGGCGACGTAGCCAGCACATATGCCGATGTTGATAGTCTCGCTGAAGCCGTTGGATTTCAACCGAAGACCTCGATTGAAGAGGGAGTCGGGAAATTCGTCGATTGGTATTTAAGCTACTACAAGCCCGACCAGTCCGCCTAACCACGTTGCGAGGGGCCACCAGCAGTTTTCATCGTACCCCGATCACACTCCAGCTGTAGCCATGCCTGTGATGGGTACGAACGTTCGTGAAGCCGTTGTTCTCCAACAGGCCCCGCGCCTCGTCTTCGCTATAATACTTGGCGTATGCTGGATTGAGCTGGTCATAGATCACCAGGCGTCGCTTATCGGGGGGCAGCCGGCGATAGACCATTTGCATATATTGGCGCATCGGAAGCGGCAGGATTCGCGAAGCCGCGGTGTACGACATCGCAATGAAGTCCAAGACGTGGCACAGAATGGCTAGCAGGCGATGCGGCATTCGCTTGGTGACGGCTCGCAAGGGCCCGAACAGCGCCAGGTATATGCCATTGCCTTCCCGACCGTAGAGCCAAATGAAAATCACGCCTCCCGGTCTTAGCGCGCATCTCGCCGCCTTGACGATCGGTGCGGGATCCTCGACGTGATGCAGCACGCCGATCGATACCACGAGGTCGAAATCACGATCCTGCGGAATGGCCGTCCCGTCGCAGCGTATCACCTCGACCCGGCTGGCGCGATCCGCGGTGTTGGCAGCGACAACAGCGAAGGATTCCGAGGGCTCAAGTGCGGTCACGTGCGCGGCGCCGGCATCCAGCAGCATACTTAC
Source organism: Bradyrhizobium sp. BRP20 (assembly GCF_020194215.1). NCBI lineage: Bacteria > Pseudomonadati > Pseudomonadota > Alphaproteobacteria > Hyphomicrobiales > Nitrobacteraceae > Bradyrhizobium > Bradyrhizobium sp. BRP20. Next base: position 175,518 of record NZ_JADYVY010000011.1, read on the forward strand.
TATTCGGCCAGTACCGGATCCGATATCCGCAACAGTGCGTCCGCGCACATTGTCGAGGCTCAGTAGCGGCTCGCAGATATCGGCAAAGAGTCCGAGCGAGCCATAATAGCCAGAATTGTCGGTGTAACGGGTCCATTGATCGCCGAAATCGGCAATCGTCCGCTGACCGACGTCCGGCTTGGATTTTGCTGAATGCGAGGATGTCATTGCCCGTTTCCCGCTTCCGGCGCGCCGCGCCTTCTGGATCAGGTGCGCGTAGCCAGATAGAGATAGTTCATTCCATAGACAAACCGCTTTACCGAAACCTGCGTGAAGCCGGCTTGCTCAAGAAGCCGTAGCATCTCAGTCTTGTCTATTCCCATGACCTCGCCTTCGGCAACGTCGCGGTGCTTGTCTTCGCTGTACCACCAGATGGCATGGCCAACATCGCCGATCAGCCGCCCGATCATCGTCGCTACCAGCAAACCGCCGGGCTTGAGCACACGATGCGCTTCCTTCAGGGCACCGATCCGCTCAGGGATATGATTGAGGCATGCGACAAAGGCGACCGTATCGAAGCTTTCCGCTTCGAACGGAAGACTGTCCGAGGATGCGATCTTTAGCGTATCCCCGCCCCAGTCGACGACATCGACCCCGACGCTGTCGTCCGCGCCGGCGTCATCCTTGCCTGAGCGTCGCAGCCTTTGTAGATAGAGACGTATCAGCGCATTGTCGCCAGCGCCGATGTCGAGAACCCGTCCCCTGAGCTGCGGCAACACGGCCGCATAGCGCTCGGCCCGCAGCGATGTCAAGTGCAGCCGTTCGCTCTGTGAATCCGGCAGCAGCACCATCCGCAGGGGGGCACCGGCTAGGTCCCAGGCCGACTGCAGCAAGCTCCTGCGCGGGGCGAGCGCCCAGCTGGGCGGGAGAGTTCCATCATGTGTCGTCGCATTGGGATTCATGGCCGAACCCGTGTCCCTTTCGCTATCAGAGGAGGCAACCGGGCGATCATTTCACCGCCGGCGCGATCGCCTTCCCTCGCAATGCCTGCAGCAGCGGCCAGGCGAAAATCACTCCTGGGACACTGGCCGCCAGATTGCAAAGACCTATGCTCAAGCTGAGGGCGACCGCATCCGAGTCGACCAGAACGCCACTAGGTACGAGCAAAGCGGCGAACGCAATCTCGCGCGAGCCAAACCCAGCATAGAAGATCGGAACAACCTGCGAAAGATAGATGGCGGGCGTCGTCGTGAACGCGACCCAGAGCGGAATGCGCAAGCCGAGCCCGAGCCCGAGCAGCACCAGCATCGCTACGAACAGGCCGGTGCTGACGGCCGCGAGGCCAAGCTGCCAGCCGAGGCTATGGCACGTCGCGATATGTCCCAAAAACCGTCGCGCGGCTTCTGCTGCGGACTTGAGGAACCGCACGTGCAAGGTCAAGCCGAAGGCAGCGACTCCGAGGAGCACGAGCAGCCCGCCAAAGGCCGCGATCTGAGCCATGACGATCCGCCAGGGCCAGTGCATCGAGATCTGCAGTGGAAGCAACAGCAGTCCAAAAAGCGCAAATCCGGCTACCGCCAGCGCGCGATCTGCGATCACGCCCTCCACCGCCTTGCCGACCGACATTTTCAGGAGCCTGCGCGAAATCAGCGCGCGCATGGCATCCACCAGCGCGCCGAAGGGGACAAAATGCGCGCTGAAGAGCGTCAGGAGGTTGAGCTTGAGCAACGGGAAGTAATGCACCGGACCGTCAGGACAAAGGGTTCGGAGCACCGCTTGATAGCGCAGGGTTGCGACTGCGTTGCTCAGCAACATTAGCATCACGGCGGCGACGAAGAAGCCCGGCCGCATCGCCGACAATTGCCGCAACACTTGGCTCGAATCGACCGCGTATGACACCTGCCAGAGCAGCAACGAGGTCAATAGCAGCGGCGCGGCGGATCGGCCGACCTTCAAGACATGGCTTCTCAAGACAGTCCCGGCGGTAATTTCGCTTCGCGGTCCTTTGCAAGCGGCAGCGCGCGATAGGGTGTGGTGGTCTCGTATTGGACGAGGCGCAACTGGCTGAGCTGGTCGGCGATCAGCCCCAGCATGCCGATGAGAAGGCCGGCGAGCATCAAGAAGATGCCGAACGTCGGAAACCCTTCGCCGTGCAGGATTGCCAGGGTCGCGCCGTAGACCGCGCCGATGCTGAACATTGCCAATGCGAAGGGCAGGAAAATCCGCATCGGGGCGAACATCATGATCACCCGCATCACCAGCAGCAGACTGGCAAAGCCCGCGCGGAGGGTGACCTTGCTGGTTCCGATGCGGGCGGCGAGCTCCACGGGATGGTATCCGATAGGATAACCGCGCTCGAGCATCACCAGCAGGCTCGTCATCGACGCGCTATAACCATTCGGAAGCAACGGCAAATATCGACAGATCACCTCAGTGCGGAAGACGCGAAGCCCGCAGTTCATGTCGCGACCGCCGCGGAACCCGAGCGACCGGGCGAGCATCAGGATCACCGCCTTGCCGACGCCGCGGACCGCGGACGCGCCGCCCGATATTCGCTGGCCGATCACCGCCGCCAGACCGCCCTGGCGAATGGCACCTATCATCGAAACTAGATCGCTGACGCGATGCTCGTTATCGGCGTCGAACCAGGCGACCAGCGGACGGCTGGCGTGGGCCATGCCGGTTTTCAGCGCCGCTCCGTATCCCCGGTTGAAGCCATGCCGCATCAGGGTCACGTTCGGATATTTTTCGACAACCTCGGCGGTGCTGTCGATCGAGCCATCATCGACGACGATGATTTCGGCGCCCGGCACTGCAAGCGAAAGCTGCTCCAAAGTCGGACCAATCCCGCCCGCTTCATTGAACGCCGGAATGATGACTGAAACGTCTTCGAACGGCCCCAAAATTGTTTCCTAAATTAGGCTCGGAAAGCACTGCTAGACATTGGCCGTTGTTCGCCAGGTCGCCAAGGTCAGCAAGGTCCAGAGGGTGTAACTATAACGGGAATTTCCGTCAACGTGCTCTCGCCAGAGTCGCCGCACGGCATCCGGCTGCAGGAAGGGCGCCAGACAGTCAGCCTCCCTGTCCAGCAGCCTTTCTCCAAGCGACCTCAGGCCATGGCGCAGATAGCTTGCCACCGGAATATTGAAGCCCTTTTTAGTCCCCTGTGTCAGGTCCTTTGGCAGACCGTGTCTCTCGAGATAGGCGCGCAGAATGCGCTTGTCCGGACCGCGAAGCGGGCTGAGCACCGCCACGTCGAGGCCATTGGCGAATTCCATGACGCGCCGATCGAGGAACGGCACCCGCACCTCAACGCCGTGCGCCATGCTCATCGAATCGGTCTTCATCAGCATGTCGCCGGGAAGATAGTAACGCTGATCCGCCTCGAGGGCCCGGTCCGCCGCGGAGCCTTCGGTGCCGAGTGCCGCGGCATATTCGTCGAGGGCATCAGCCTCGCGATCGATGTCCTTCATCCCGGTGCCATAGAGGGTGTGGATCTGTTCGGGAAATAGATATCGCCGCCATTGCGGGTGTGGCCGCGCGCCACCGTTCGCCATGCCGGCGAGCAATCGCGCGAATTTTTCCGCGGCTCCCACCTTGGCCTGGCTCGCCGCCGCTTTCGCAAACAGCGCGTCTGAAAGATGTCGCATCGCGAATTTCGGAAACAAAGGCCCCACGGCCGTTGCAACGCGGGTGGCGCGATAGGTTTCATAGCCGGCGAAGAACTCGTCGGCGCCATCACCGGTCAGCAGGACGCGGACTTCCCGGCCGGCCTTCTGGCAAAGAGAATAAAATGCCAAAGCGCTCGAATCGGCCAGCTGGCCATCGACCTTGGCGACAACGTCCAGAAAGCGAACCTCGATATCTTCCTCGGTATCGATCGAAACAAAACGCTGGCGTAGATTGGTGTGTCTGGCGGTGACCGCGGCGAGTCCACTTTCGTCGAAGGCGGCTTCGCCGAAACTGGCGGTATAGGCCGACAGGTCCGAGCGACCAGGCAGCGCGGTGGCGATCAGCGCGCTGTCGATTCCGCCGCTCAACAACAGAGCGACCGGCACGTCGCTGATGAGCTGATCATCAACCACCTCGGGCCAGAGCTGATCGAAACCGGAAAGGGCTTCTTCGAAGCTCACGATCTTGGTGTGCCGCTTGGGTTGCCAGAAATGTTCGACGCGCCAACCGTTCCGGTCCGCGACGAGCGTGCTGCCGGGCGGCAGCGGCTCGATCCCGTCGATCAGGCTGCGCGCTGGTCCGGGATAGCCCTGCGCAAAGAACCGATGCAGGCTTTGCGGTGAAAGTTGCCGCGGCTGATCTTGCAGCGCCAGCAGAGCTTTGATCTCGCTTGCAAACCGCAACGACCGCCCAACGAAGGAAAAATAAAGGGGTTTGATCCCGATCGGATCTCTCGCCAGAATGAGGCGCTCGTTCTCCTGATCCCAAAGCGCAATCGCGTACATGCCCTCGAATTTCAGGAACGCGTTTTTGCCCCAGAGACGATAACTGGGAGCGATGACTTCGGTATCGCAGCTGGTGTGGAACCTGGCACCCGCCGTGTTGCCGAGCGTTCGCCGAAGTTCAACGTCGTTGTAGAGTTCGCCATTGTAGGAGACCGCGATCTTCGCACCGGGATCGATCATTGGTTGGGCGCCGGCGGGCGACAGGTCCCGGATCGCGAGCCTGCGATGTCCAAGACCGACATGGTCCTCGACCCAGATCCCGGAGCTATCCGGGCCCCTGTGTGCCAGGGTTTCAGTCATTTGAACGATGGACTGACGGGCGATCGGTTCACCATCGAAATTTACGATACCGGCAATTCCGCACATTTCAATCGATCGCTTTCGCCCTGAAGCTGCAGCCCTTAGCATAGCGGCAAATGTACCGCTAGCGAGAGCAGGTGCGGGGATCGGGAAGGATACTGGGAGCGCCGCCCCCGCAAATCGGAATACACGATGCGATCACCGCGATTGGAGGGTTGGTACGAGAGTAAACGAGTTGGTAGGAAACAGACCGGAAGACCCGTAAAACTGTCGAGAAGGGTAGAACCCAACCATTGCGAGCCGCTATAACCGTGCCATCGCCTAGATCTCCATGCCCATCAAGGGAACCTCGAATCGATCCTCAGACCGTAGTTAGAACGTGGGCGATTGCGGAAAGAGCCCCGCCAGCGTGAACCGGCGCCCTTTGATTTTGGGGGTAATCAAACGTTTGCGCGTCCGTCAGCCAGCGCCAGGTGATAAGCGCTCTTGTATCGGAAGGAATCGGATGTTCAAGGAAAACTGGCGTGTAATTTTGGTGACGTTGCTTGCGGCAAACCTCGTCTTCATGGGCCTCCTGCAAATGCAGAGGCTCGCGATATGGCGGACCGAAGAAGCATACTTTAAGCAGATCCAGCAACCATCAACCGAACGATTTGACTTTTTAGCCAAGGAATTAGCTGAGGCTAAGAAGAGCGAAACAATGTATCTGGACCTGATCTACAGGGGACTGGCCGAATTGAATCTTCGCATGACCAAGGTAGAAAAAGCCACGGAAGAAATCCCAACCAACGTCGCCGAAACAAGAGCAATTCGGGCCCACGTGGACGCGTTGAAAGCTACAGTAGAGCGAACCGCCACCGCAAGACCATAGTTGTCCAAAGGCAGGCGCTATCAGCTTTGAAACCCTGCCGATGGAGGTCGCTCATACATCGGTCCAGTGAGCGTATCCGTGCGATTGTTGCCGCTTTGGCCAGGGCATGGCCGATCCGGAGAAGACATTGCTGCAAGGTAGCACAAGGTGTCATGGCGTTCAATAAATTGTCCTCAAGTACCCTGCTCAGATTGGTCAACTGCGGAGGCAGCTTCACTGGCAACCTCGGTGTTGGGCCATCGTCAAAATACGATTTAGCCCTGTCGAACCTTGCGACCGCTGATGGAACGTGGGATTTCAGATGGATGTCATTCTCTTTAGGCAAGAGCCGTAGCACGGTAGATCCGAAGTCCGAGATCAGTGAGCTAATGACGCGTCTTTCGCATCTCACCTTGCGCAATTTCCTGATCGCGCTCCACGACCTGCTCGCGACCACGGCGGCGCTTTTTGCCGCCTTCTATCTGCGATTCGAGGGCGGCGACGACTTCTTCGAGCGCCTGCCGCTGCTGTTCCAGATCCTGCCCTACTTGCTCGCCTTCAGCGTGGTCGTCTTCTTCGTCCTCAACCTGACCACGACCAAGTGGCGCTTCATCTCGCTGCCGGACGCGCTGAACATCATTCGCGCGGCGACCGTGCTGACCTTTGCGCTGCTCGTGCTCGACTACATCTTCGTTGCCCCCAACGTCCGCGGCTCCTTTTTTCTCGGCAAGGTGACGATCGTCCTCTACTGGTTCCTCGAGATTTCCTTCCTCAGCGCGCTGCGCATGGCCTACCGCTACTTCCGCTATACGCGGGTGCGCCGTGATGCGAGGACCGGCGATGCTGCGCCGACCTTGCTGATCGGCCGCGCTGCGGATGCCGAGGTGCTGCTGCGCGGAATCGAGAGCGGGGCGATCAAGCGGATCTGGCCGGTCGGCGTGCTGTCGCCGTCGAGCGCCGACCGCGGCCAGCTCATCCGCACCGTGCCGGTGCTGGGGGGCATCGACGACGTCGAGGACGTCATCGCCGACTTCGCCAAGCGCAACAAGCCGATCGCGCGCCTCATCATGACGCCGTCGGCGTTCGAGCCGGAGGCCCATCCGGAATCCGTCCTGATGCGGGCGCGCAAGCTCGGCGTGATCGTCAACCGGATGCCCTCGCTGGAGAGCGGCGACACGCCGCGGCTCACGGCGGTTGCGGTGGAGGACCTCCTGCTGCGGCCGAGCGAGAAGATCGACTATGCGCGCCTCGAGGCCCTGATCAGGGGCAAGGCCGTGCTCGTCACCGGTGGCGGCGGCTCGATCGGCTCGGAGATCTGCGAGCGCGTCGTGGCCTTCGGTGCCGCGCGGCTTCTGATCGTGGAGAACTCGGAGCCGGCGCTCTATGCGATCTCCGAAGCGCTCGCCGCCCGCCGGGCGGCAGCTGCGATCGAAGCGCGGATCGCCGACATCCGCGACCGGGAGCGCATCACGCGCGTGATGGCGGAGTTCAAGCCGGACATCGTATTCCACGCCGCGGCGCTCAAGCACGTTCCGATCCTCGAGCGCGACTGGAGCGAAGGCGTCAAGACCAACATCTTCGGCTCGATCAACGTTGCCGACGCCGCGGTGGCGGCCGGCGCCGAGGCGATGGTGATGATCTCGACCGACAAGGCGATCGAGCCGGTGTCGATGCTCGGCCTGACCAAGCGCTTCGCGGAGATGTACTGCCAGGCGCTGGACCACGACCTCGCCGCCGGCGCACGCGGGGCCAAGCCGCCGATGCGGCTGATCTCGGTGCGGTTCGGCAACGTGCTGGCCTCGAACGGCTCGGTGGTGCCGAAGTTCAAGGCCCAGATCGAGGCCGGCGGCCCGGTGACCGTGACGCATCCCGCCATGGTCCGCTACTTCATGACCATCCGCGAGGCCTGCGATCTCGTGATCACCGCGGCCACGCATGCGCTCGGAACCCAGCGTCCCGACGTCTCCGTCTATGTGCTCAACATGGGCCAGCCGGTGAAGATCGTCGATCTCGCCGAGCGCATGATCCGCCTGTCCGGTCTGCAGCCCGGCCACGACATCGAAATCGTGTTCACCGGCATGCGCCCGGGCGAGCGCCTGCACGAGATCCTGTTCGCCTCGGAGGAGCCGACCCGCGAAATCGGCGTCCCCGGAATCATGGCTGCGCAGCCGAACGAACCGCGGATGCAGACGCTGCGCAAATGGATCGCGGCGCTGGAGCAGGCGATCCTACGCGATGATCGCGCCACCATCAGGACCGTCCTGAAGGACGCGGTCCCCGAATTCAGTTCGACCGCGGCCTGACCATGCAGCCATTGAGCAAGATCGTCGTCGCGAGCCAGCACTATCCGCCGGATACAAGCACGACGGCGACGATCGTGGCCGAGATCGCCTGCCATCTCGCAGACGAGCACGAGGTCGTTGTACTCTCGGGCTGGCCGGGCGCGTTGCCGGCCTCGCAAACCTGTCCGGGCAAGCCGCGCGTAGTCGCGATCAAAAACCGCATTCCAGGCAAGGCGGCGCTGGTACGGCGCGCGGTGTCGGAGCTTCTGTTCGCCTCGCGCACCTTCGTCGCATTGACGCGGCAGTTGAGGCGCGGCGATGTCGTGCTCACCGTCACTGCGCCCTTCATGCTGCCCTACGCAGTGACGGCGGCGGCGAGGCTGAGGGGCGCGCGCTCGGCCCTGATCATGCACGACCTCTTCCCCGACGTTCTGGTGATGGCGGGCCTGCTGAAGCCCCGCTCGTTCGGGACGTGGGCGATGCGGGCCGTCAACGGACTGATGTTCCGCGCGCTCAATGCCGTCATCACCATCGGCCGCGACGCGGAGCGGCCGCTGCTGAGCTATCCCGGAATGACGCGGAACAAGATCCGCTTCATCCCGAACTGGGCAACACTCGTGCCCGCACCGCGGCCGATCACGCCGGACAATCCGTTCCGCAAGGCGATCGCCGCGCGCTTCATCGTCGGCCTGTCGGGCAATCTCGGCTTTACCCATGATCCGGAGATTGTGTTCGAGGCGGCGCGCCTTCTGGAGGACGAGACGGACGTTCACTTCCTCCTGTCGGGCTGGGGCATCGGCTTCGAACGGCTGAAGCAATTGCAGGCGGCTGCGAATCTCGCCAACGTCTCCTTCGTCGGGCGGGTCGAAGATTCCGAGCTGGAGGCGCTTTTGGCGTCCGCCGATGTCTGGATCATCCCGTACCGGAAGGACGTTGCGGGCGTGTCGGTGCCGAGCCGGTTCTACAACCTGCTGGCGGTCGGCCGTCCCGTGGTGCTGGTGTCCGAGCCGGAGGCCGAGGCCGCACTGACGGTGGTGGAGAGCGGGCTCGGCTGGGTCGTGCCGCCGGGCCGCGCTGATCAGCTGGCCGACGCAATCCGGGCGGCATCCCGTGCCGACAACGGCGCCATGGCGGGACGCGCGGTGAAGGCGGCTGCAAAGTTTGACCGGACCGTCGCGATGAACGCCTATGCCGGCCTGATCGGCGAATTGTTGCGCAGCCCCGACCTTTCAGAGCAACGATGAGCACGCACAACGTTTTCGCCGGTGCGTCAGCTGAGCAGCTACCGAATGACTCGGATGGGTGTCTAGGACGAAGCCGATGTACCCACCGCCAGCCGCAATCCCTCGGTCATGCTGAGCGGCGTTCTCCAGCCAGTCGACAGGGCGGCGGAGGTGTCAATTTCCATGGATCCTAACAGGCTGTGGCGCAGCTCCGGCCGGATCACCCGAAGGACGAGCGCCAGCGCCGAAGGAGGGACAGGCAGAAGAACGACGGGCTTATCCATGGCCTTGCCGATGCGGCGAACGAAAGCCGCGGTCGAGATCTGCTCGTCGTCGGCAACCAAGTAGACTTGATACGCCGAACCAAGGTCGAAGTCGACCAAATGCGCGACAAAGGACACGAGATTCTGCACGCTGATGAATGCGCGCTTGTTGTCGACAAGGCCAAGCGGAAGCGGAATCCGCCGTCTGATCGCGCCGACGAGTTGACGAAAATTACCAAGCGCCTCGCGTCCATACACCAGCGGCGGGCGCACTACAGCTATCCGCATTTTGGATTGAGCCCCGATGCGCCGCAGAGCGTTCTCTGCGGCCGCCTTGGACTTTCCGTAGACACCGCGCGGCGCCGTTGCGTCGTCCGCCTTAAAAGGTCCCCTCCCGTCGGTCGAGCTTCCATTGACCAGGATCGTGCTCAGGAACACGAACCTGGATACCCCCGCCCGCGCGGCTGCTTGGGCCAATTGCATGGTGCCTTGCATATTCACCGCGTCATAAAGTCCGCCCGCGTGCTCTTCATTGGGATGATGCACCCGGGCGGCCAGATGGATCACGGAGTGCACCCCCTCGAGCGCCGCGCCCCAATCAGTGGACGGTCCGACCGAGCCGACCAGGACATCATCCTTCCCGGCTCGTCCCTCGCGTAATGCCCGGCGCACGCGAAAACCGCTGCTATCGAGCAAGGGAACAAGATTGCGCCCGATAAATCCGGTCGCGCCGGTGACGAGAACGACCGGTCGATTCATGTCGTTGCACTCCAATGATTGCCGATCAATGCCGATGGGCTCGGATTGCCTGCTTGATGGTCGAGACGAAGCTTTCGGCGAATCCCCGCACACGTTCGCCCAGTTGATTGTTCATGTCGCGCACGACGAAGGCAGGATGCTCAAGATCATGGATGTGGGCGGCGAGCGCGGCGGCATCGTCCGTGCCGAAATAACGCGCGCGCTGTTCTGCTTGTTCACGGTGCACGTCAATATCGGACAGTATCATCGGAACGCCGAACGACTTGGCTTCCTCCACCGTTGTGCTCCAGCCCTCGAACCGCGACGGATTGATCATCGCTCCGCAGGCACGCAGGAGGGCATAGACATCGGCGAGCGGGATCATCCCGAGATACCGGAACTGCCGCTCCAGACCGCGGTCTGCCACTTCGCGCAGGATTTGATCAAGATACTCCGGTTCATGCGGATCGCCGCCGCCGGATGCGACGACAACGGGGTGGATGCCGCGCTCCCCAAGCAAGGCAAGCGCTTCCAGAATGATCCTGTGGTTCTTGTGGCGCCAGAACTGATTAGGGACATAGAAGTACGTTCTCGGCAGATCGTATCTTTGAAGCACCTCTTCTGGATCCAGCTTGAGGAGATCGGCCGAAGGCTCGCTGGCGAACCTCACGATGGCGGTCCGGCCCTTCGTACGCGGATAGTAACAAAGGCAATCGCGCTCGGCGCTGCGGCTGCTCAGAATGATAGTGCGGCCGGACAGGACCTGCATCTGAAAACCCAATTCACGCCGTCGTCTCGCCTTATTCGAGAACAGATGAGGCAACTGCCGATGCTGGAAGTCAGGCATCCAGGCTACGGTCGGATAGGGGGAGTTCCATCCAAAGAAGCGGGCGTTCTCCCACACCGCATTGACATCGTGATCGCGAAAGATGGAGATCGCGTCGCGATCCTGGGCGAACATGGTCGGCAGCAACGATGCCAGCGCGGGACGATCAAAATGCGCCGAGCAAATAGTCTCGGCACCCGGCACCTTTCGGATGGGTGCCAGTTCGCCAGCATCGTGAGCTTTGCCTGCGAACACCACCGGCGTAATCGCGCCAGGGCAGTATTTTGCAAGCGCATGGAAAAGGTTCAATTGATAATTGTAGCCGCCCGCCCAGGCCTTGCGAGAAATCAAGGTGAAGGCGAGCCGGATGGGGCGGGCATCGCTCAATGGGCCCGCCCCTTGAACCAGCTCACATACTGGGCAATGCCATCCTGGACTGGGATACGCCAGCTGAATGGGATGGAGGCGAGCTGTCTGGCGTCGGCGACCAAGCTGAAGGGATCTCCCGCACGGACGACACCCGAAAACCGCACGGAGGTATGGCCGCCCCAAGCTTTCGTCACCAAATGGGCGATCTCTGCAACCTTGGTTGGAACGCCGCTGCCGCCGTTCAGCACCTTCAGGGGCGCACCGTCGGCTCGCGCGAGTTCCGCTAGCAGTCGCACGACATCCCGTACATCAATCCAATCACGAGTCTCGTTGCCGGTGCCGCCGAGCACGAGTTCGCGCTGGCCTTCCCCGAGCCGCAAGCAGAGATCCCACAACAGCTGTTTGCGCAGTAAGGGACCGTAGACCGAAAACAATCGAACGATGGTAGCCCGGATACCAAACGAAACCGCATAACTGCGGCAGAGTTGCTCCATGATCAGCTTGTGATGTCCATAGGGCGACATGGGCTGCGCGTTGTCCTGCTCTGAAATTGCGCCTGCATGATGCGCTCCGTACACGGCAGCGCTGGAGGCCACGATCAGCCGACACTCGGGCACTGAATGGCGCAGCCACTCCAAAAGGCTTGCCGTCGTTGCAACGGTGCGGGAGAAGTCCTCGTAGGGCTGCTCTATCGAACGCGCGACCGATGACCCGCCGGCGAGGTGAAAGATGGCGCTGGGAGCGCCCCCGCGTTGCACAAGACCGTCCAGGTTCGGCGTGATGATCTCGCCATTTATCCAGTCTCTCAGGCCAAGCTTCCGTCGATCCGTTTCGTCAATCGCACCATGACCAACACCATACACGCTTTCGCCCTCTCGGGCCAGTTGACCGATGAGATGGCGCCCGATGAAGCCGTTGCCGCCTGTGACCCAAACGCTCATGGGACGCCCTTGTGGCAGACAAAAGAATAAAGTCGGCCTGGACGATTGTCGAAGTATCCGGCGAGAGACAATAGATAGTCGAAGCCGCGTCCTCGGCCGAGCAAGAACTCGAACAGTGCGCGCCTCGGAATATATCGGGAAAGCCGGTCGATGATCGCCGCCCGCAGACTCTCTCGCGAGTGGGGAAAGAGATTGATCGCGCTCCTCAGCGGTGTCAGGATTTCGATGCGCGAGAACCCGGCCCTCTGCAACGCCGTATAGTAACGATTAAGCAGATAGGCGCGCTCGCCGCCGTAGAGCCGATGAAGCGGGTGCTGCTCCAGGAAGCAGTTCAGATCTTCTTCACGGCTGATCACATGTTCGCGCAAGGCTAGAAATACGCCCCCAGGGCGCAGCACGCGATACATCTCGCGGCACGCGGCGTCGAGGTCACGAGTATGATGCAGTACGGCTCGCGCGAACACTACGTCAAACGTCCCATCCTCGAACGGCAGCCCTTCCGAAAACTCCTGAACCACCTCGATAGCAAGTCCGGTGTCGCGGCCGAGCTTACGGATTGCCTCCGCGCCGACGATGGCACTGCCGTCGGGCTCCAGCGCGGTGACGTCGAAACCCTGCCGGGCCAGCGCATAGCTGGCAATGCCCCGGCCGGCGCCCACGTCGAGCGCCTTGCCGCTGCGGCCCGCGAGCAATTTGGCGATCTCGTGCCACTCGCCGCTCCGGAAGTATCGCTCCGCGGCCTGGGTCAGGGGATCGTCATAGTAGGCATCGAGCACCAGTTGGCGCTGATCCGGCTGCTCGCGCAGCCACACCACCGCGTCCTCCCAGTTGCGCATCTTCGCTTCAGCCGACATCGGCCTCAAGCTCCCTCACCACGACGGCCGGGTTGCCCGCCACGACCGAATAGGGCGGCACATCCTTGGTGACGACCGCCCCGGCCGCAACAACGCCCCCCTGCCCGATGTTCACGCCGCGCAGCACGATGGCGTTCGCGCCGATCCAGGCATCGTTGCCGATCCGTACCGGTCGCTCGCCGAGATCGATCTCCCTGGGATGGCCGGACTTGAATATGTCCCTGATCTGCACATGACGCGCTTGCGCGCTCAGCGGATGAGTCAGGTTGTCGAACACATTGGCCGAATGAGAGATGAGAACGCGATCGCCGATGATGATGGAGCCGGCGGACCAGATTCGGCTGCTCTCGCCGACATAGCACCATGAACCAAGCTCGATCCGCCCGCCGTGACGAAACGTCAGAAGCTCTCCCAGGACCTGCGAATGCGATCCGACCCTGATGCGGTCACGTTGACCGAAGATATTCCTGATCCTCGCGCTGGAGCCAAGCACGGCGCCGTCCTCCAACACGCAGGTCGGACGTCCAATCAGTCGCTGGATCAGGTAGTCAATGTTCATGCGGTCAACTGCAGGCACGCGATGGCACGGGACGATGCGGCGAGATCGTCGGCCCAACCCTCCCCGCTGTGAACGTCATAGACGGTCGCATCGGAGAGACCGGAAGAACTGCCGCGCGACCAGCCGTTCCGGCTGTAGCCGAAATAGTCGATGACATGAGACGTCGGCGCAAAGGCCGTGACGATGGATTGGATCTTCTCCTGATCGAACACCTGATACCAGCCGAGATTCGTACGTTGGCCGTACGGAACAGAAATCAAACAGGTGCCGCCGGGTTTGAGAACGCGCCGAAACTCGCGGACAGCTGCCTCGAACCCATTCTCGTCGGTTTCGGCATGTCGCATGTCGCCGGAATACAGCATCGCGTTGTCAAGGCCGATGTGTTCGATCGTGGAAATGCTCGCCACGACATCGAACACGTGATCGTTAAAAAGCGTCCTTCTGAGATCGCCGAAGACGTAGGAAATCCCGAGGTGCCAGTAGCACCGCTTTTCCGGCGCAAGCGTCATAATGGTGAGGTCAAGATCCTTCAGGGGCGGGCGAGACAGGAGGAAATCGTGGTTGAAGGTCGAACCCGCGTCAAGCATCCTGCCTCCCCTGGGGAGCCGCCAGAAGGCCCAGGGATACTCGACCACCCGCTCATCCATGGCGACGCCGTAGGCCGGTGGCAATTCGCTGGCTTCGCGCAGGACTCCCTGATCGATCGCGCGCCCGATGATACGGCGCTTGACGGTCTGATAGCCTGGCCCGAACGGTCTCGGGCGCATCTTGAAAAGCGGTGCCGCGGCTGCGTCGACCAGGGATTTGGCCGCATGCACGGGGGCATCTGTGCGCATGATCGAGGTCCTAAATGATCCCTGCTGGCGGCTGGCCAGAGACGGTCAACGCCAGTTCCGGGGATTGATAAGTCAGCATCGTGACGCCTGCGCTCATGCCAGGGGGAATTCCCTCCGTCCCGGGGCGCCGCATCCAATCGCCTCGAAACAGCCCATATTTCCTCGATCCATTCCCGCCATGTCAACGGCTCCGTTGAGGACGATTTTTGGACGTTCCGACACGTTCGTACAACGGCCTCCCAAATACGGTGGCCGGCTGATTTTGGCTACCGTGTGCGGCCGTCTAGGCCATCCAGGTTTCGGAAACAAGCGAGCCAGCCCGTTTCGGCCAGACGCGTCAAGCGCGATGCATCGAAGGTGGAACACGACCTCAAGCATTTGCGGCAGCCCGGACACCTGTTCCAGCGCTTTCGCGCGGGCGGAATGGTGCCGCGAGTAGCCGCCGACGATGACGATCGATCGGCCCTCTAAGGGCCGACGTAACTCGTCAAGTGCGCCTCGCCAGCATCCATTTCATGTTGAGATACGGCCAAACTCGTCCGACCGATTCCCAATCCCAGGCCGTCGATGTTGTCAAGCGGCTGACCGCCCGGCGCAACGCAGGCTCGTCCACCAACTCGGCGAATGCCGGAACGTTCTGATCGAGCAGGCTGGCCGTCCAGCCGGCAAGAGGCCCGTTCAGCCACTCCGGCATCGGCGAGTTAAACCCCACCTTCCGGCGTCCCATGCGGATGGACTCCGGCATCTGATTTTCCATTGCCCGCCGCGCAATGACTTTCGTGAGACCATTGGAGGATTTGCTGCTCTCCGGCAACGCCATCGTGTAGGTTACCAGGCGCCAGTCCATGAACGGCATCCGGACCTCGATGCCATGGGCCATCGAGAGGCGATCGTAGTTTCGCAGAATTGTCGGCAATACGGTGCCGTGAAACATTCGATAGAGGCGGCGATTG
This sequence comes from Bradyrhizobium sp. BRP20, assembly GCF_020194215.1. Taxonomy (NCBI): domain Bacteria; kingdom Pseudomonadati; phylum Pseudomonadota; class Alphaproteobacteria; order Hyphomicrobiales; family Nitrobacteraceae; genus Bradyrhizobium; species Bradyrhizobium sp. BRP20. The sequence goes on from NZ_JADYVY010000011.1 coordinate 190,948, forward strand.
AACGCGCCCCAATCGCGCGGCAGGACGTCGTCATCGCCCACAAGACTGAGCTGGCCCGGAACCTGGCGCAGTCCGCCGCGCAGGAAATACTGCCCCTGACGCTTGATCATCAGCGCCCTCAACAGATCGACGCCACGCCTGGTCAACGCTGAATTCGAGGAAATTCCCGCAAGGGCATTTCTAATCCAGAAAGCGCCGTATTGCCCTCCCTGGAAATAGCCCCCCATCAACTCATCGGCCCCATGGCCATCGATCGACACCGGCACGTTCTGACGTTTGAGTTCACGATAGATCAACCAGATCGCACTCGGGAGCCCGATATAGACGTCATCATTGTCGTCGAGGATCTGGTCCAGCTCCGTCAGAGCGTCCGCCCGACCGATCTCCAGATAGGTCGGGTTGACTTCCGCCCACGCGGCCGCCTCCTCGGCCATTGGCCGCTCATCATTCGATGCGCCCGGAAATGTTGCGACGAAGGCGTGGCGCCACGACGTACTGTCGCGCGGTCCCATCCCGGCCTTTTCGTGCGAAGCCATGGTGCAAATCACCGCTGACGAATCGAACCCTCCCGACAAGCAGGTCCCGATTGGTACGTCGCTGCGCATCCTCAGCGCGACGGCATCCTGGAACAATTCGCGAAAACGCTCAACGCGCTCGGCTTCGGTTTTCGGCACCTCCGGCAAGTGATCGATGGTGCGCCACCAGCGTCGAATCTCTACGTGCCCATGACGCAGCCACAAGCAATGGCCGCTCTGCAAGCGGCGCACGTCCTGGCATAGGGTCCGCTCGCTCCCTTCGACTCCGAAGGCATCCAGCAACAGCCGCCGCGCTACGTCGACATCCAGCGATGTCCCGATCAGACCGCTTCGCACCAGGGCGCGCTGCTCCGATGCGAAAACAAAGCGCTCCGGCGACATCGCATAGAGCAGCGGTTTGACGCCGAAGCGGTCCCGCGCGAGGAACAGTTCCCTCGTTTCGGTGTCGTAGATTGCCAGCGCCCACATGCCATTGAAGCGCGACAACATCGCTTCCCGCCATTCCCGCCACGCAGCAAGAATGACCTCGGTATCCGATTGAGTGCGGAAGATCGCGCCCCGCTCCTCAAGTTCGCGCCGAAGCTCGAGGAAATTGTAGATTTCGCCATTGAAGACGATCACATGGCGACGATCAGCCGACAACATCGGCTGGTAGCCGCCCTCTCCCGGATCGATAACCGCCAGCCGGCGATGCCCCATGGCGACATCGCGATCGGCGCTGAACCAGGTCCCCGCGCCATTCGGGCCGCGATGGGCCAGGAGATTCGTCAAGCGCGATATCGCCTCCTGCTCAATCGCGTTGCCACGGAAATGAACGATACCCGCAATCCCGCACATGGCTAGATGACCTTCGCTGACAAAAGGCGGCTCGCAATCACACGTATATCCCCCCCGACATGTCGCGTCATACGGCCCACTTCGCGAAACGGCAACGACTATCACGAAATGCTGGCCGCCAAGGCAGTGTCTCATCCTTCTGTCGCCGAGGACTATCCGAGCTTCTTGAACAGTGCGTCCATGAAGATGACGTGGCCGTCCCCTGCAGTGAATTGCTCTATGGCTCCGGCGAAACGATGTCCCGTCTCGCCCAGAAGTTTACTCAGGTCTTCAAAGGTTGGAGCTCCCTTGTAGAGCTCGTCAAAGGAAATCTCGACGATCACCGCCTTCGCCGCCGCTATCGTTTTCCTGCCTCCCGCAATGACTTCGGCTTCATAACCCTGAACATCTATCTTGATCACGAGATCTTCGAGCGGTGGCGTCGGGAATTCGGCGCAAACGCCGTCCAGCGTCCGGACTTCGACGGGAACGCTGGTCTGAGCACGAGTTTGGGGAAAGAGCTCCTCACACATCCCAGTCGTCGGCATCAGCGACGACGACGGCGAATGCTCGCTATGGAAGTGCATGTTCACCACGCCTTGCTTGGCTCCGAGCGCGAAGTTCAGGGCGGTCATGCGACCGTCACTGCCCTGTTCCATGCCTTTCAAGAGCTTGTATGCCGCGGGAAGCGGCTCGAAGCACCAGATCTTCGCCCGGGGAAATCGGTTGAGCGCCACACGCGCGAACTGTCCCGTATTGGCTCCGATATCCAGCACATTTCGTACGTTTTCGCTCGTAAGTCCGAGAAGCGTTTCTTTCGGATGCTTGGACAAGCGTTCGATGTGAAGATCAAACTTGGCGAGAAATGCAGTGGCGAGGTGCTTCATGCTCATATGTCAACGGCCTTCCTTCCGCCATGCCGCCTTAGCGACGGCAGCAAACTATCGCGTATCAGCCTTGTTGAGGGATTGGTCAAAACGGCCAATCCGATCACGAGCGTTCCGCCAGCCAACCCCGCCAGCGCACTTGTCGATGTGCCGAGCGACGCGCGCATAGCGAAATAGAATGTCAGGCTTGCTATCGGCCCAACGACGCAAAGAATTGCAAAGCGCAGATCCGAAGGCCGCCACAGATGTTCCGACCCACCAAGGCTGTTGGCATGCACCATTCGCATGCACCAAACGCTTCCGACGACGAGCCCGGACGTGACGCCGACAACAACTCCGCGCTCGCCGGCGAGCAGGCTGAATGCATACGCAAGAACGGAACTGCCAACGGAGATCAGCAGGTGGGAAACGACGACGGGAGACAGGTATCCCGCGGCGGTCGCCAGGAAGTAGGAGGGCGCGCTCAAAATGTTGATGGTCCAGCCTACGCTGAGTACCGCAACGAAGACGACAAAAGAATCATTGCTCTTGCCTATCCACAGTATTGCGATCAGGGGAGCCGACACGACAAGGAATGCCATCGTCGGCAGCGAGAAGAAGAGCGTCATGGACAAGGCCGAGCGATAGGCAGCCAGAAGCTCTACGCGAGAGAGCGCGGAAAGCCGGGCAAAGTAGGGCGACATGACCTGATTTGCCATGACGATCAGGTTTCTCGCCTGCTGGAGCAAGCGAGAGGCCATATCGTAGTAGGCGACGGCGTCGAGCGTTTCGACCCTGGCCAAGATGATCCGGGTAGCTGGCTCAAATACCAACATGGCAAGGCCTGCAACATGCAACTTCAATCCGTAGGCGAAGAGCAGGCGCATGTCCTTGCGCCCGGCTCTTCGTGGCACGAAACGAAATCCCGGAAGGCTGCGCTTCAGATGCAAGGCAGAAACTGCGATCGAAACAACGTGTTGGATGATCTGCGCCCATGCGACACCGAGAAGTCCGTAGACCGGCACAAGGGATACGGTTGCCGAGAGCATGACCAGGGTCGCGGTGATGTTTGCATAGGATCGCTGGTCGGTACGAAAAACCGCCGTAAGCGCATTCAGATAAACTTGCCCCATCGTCATGATCGCAAGCAGAACCAGCGCCCATGGGACCAGCGCTTGCGCTTCATGCAAGGAACCTTGGACGGATAACGGGATTAGGAACCACAATGCTGCGGCCGAGATGAGGCCCAACGGCGCAAGTAGAACGAGAGTCCCCACGACTGCGGAATCGACCAGATCCGGCGATCGCCGAGGGTCATCGGTCTGCAATGGAAGGTAACGTATCAATCCCCTCGACAGACCGAGATCGGCGCCGCGTCCAATCGCGGCGATGCTGAAAACGACTGCCCAAAGACCGACCTGATCCGAGCCGAGAGAACGCAGGAGGTACCCGTACAGAAATGCGAGTGCGACGCCCTGGATAACAACATCGGCTTGGGAGGCTATCGCCTGCCTAGTGACTGTCGCGCGCATCGATAAGGCCCAGCTTGTCGCGCGGCACAAACATCAGGTTGGTATAACCATACCTGACCTGGGCCTGGTGTGGCCTGGGGCCACTTCTTGATGCCTCAAACGCGACGTAACCGCGGGGAAGCAGCCATTCAACGATGGATCGCGAAGCGGGAACGTTCGGAAGGTCGAAATCGCCGAATTCTGCGATGACGACAGGCTTGTATTTCGCAAGCGATTGTTCGGCACCGATCAAAACCCTCAGCTCGGCGCTCTCTGCATCGATCTTCATGACGTCGATGCGTTGATGGCCCAGCTCGTTCCAGATATCGTCGAAGCGGCGCGCCCGAACATCGACAGGGATTCCGGTTCGCTCGAGCCCGCGTCCAACGAATGCAGAGTTGAACGATGAATGCGCATCCCCGTAGTCGCGAAACTCGAGTGTTTTTTCCTCATCGAAAGCGGCGTACTCGACGATGCTTGCGCAACCGGCTCCGATGGAGCCGGAAAGGTTCGCGCTCAGCAGGCTGCGTGTCCGCGGCATGGGCTCGAACGCAACCACATGCCCGCTCCCTCCGACGAGCCGCACGGCAAGTTTCGAAAAAAACCCAAAGTGAGCGCCAATATCCACAAACGTGTTGCCCTCGCGCAGAGCTGCAAGCAAGAAACGGCAAACGTTCTCATCGTAATAGCCGAAGCGATAGATCATTGCCGAAACCGGCTCGGGAACCACAACCCGCATTGTCTCGCCCCAGAACGTTTGGGCAGGAACTTCCTTGACGTGCCCGAGCGTCCGCAGAAAAGCAGGCGTCACAGCGCGCAGGGGGTCGGCGACCAGTCGCTGTATCCGTGACGCATTCCGCCGGGCGACTGCAGCCTCAAAAGCTTCGGCAAGTTCTCCGCTCAGGCTTCGCGACACAACCAACTCCTAGTCACCACCTGTCCCTCAAGGTCTATATGTGGGTCATAACGAGGTTCGCTTGGATCGTCTACCGCGAATAATTGCCGCTAACGGTCCGCCTGATCGATGGGCTCATGGGATCGTTGGGGACCTTCCTTGCCGAGATCACAGGAGGTCCCGCCTAGGTCGGGGCCAATCTAGGATGCGCTGGTCCGCGAGTTCTTGGACCAGCCTCAGTGCGAATTTCCAGCTCAGCTAGCTCTGGCAAGGGCCTCGGCCACCGATGAAGTCCCGGTTACAGAGCACAGATCGAGCTGGCTTGCAGCCGACGGAGTCAGAGGAGCCGATCTCGCGCACACGCCCTGGAGTTGGGGCGCGCTTCGCAGTCTCGATCAGACGCGGCCTGTCCCGCGGTTCCCGCTTGTCGCGGCACTCATCACGAGCCTTCATCCTGCGGCGCGACGGTTAGCGGATCAACGTGAAGCGGGTGCATCGATTGAAGACAGCATAGTGCAATTTCAAGTGCCGCGACCTGGAGCAAGAGATCGCCGCGAACTTCATTTAAACCTTCTCCAACAGCCTGCACTTCTTGACAGATGATCACAAGCGGCCGAAGGATGGAGGGGTAAGTCCTGAATTCGGGGGAACGGAACAACTTCATAATGTCTGCTCCGATAGCACTTTTCGTTTTTCGCCGACCTGAAAAGACGAGAGCCACGCTAGCATCGCTCGCTCGCTGCAGGGGAATAGAAAACACTGATTTGTATATTTTCTGCGACGGTCCTCGCGGCACGCGCGACGACCAGGCGGTCGCGGATGTGCGCACCATCGTCGAGGCCTTCGACCATCCACGAAAGACCCTCGTCATCTCGACCGAGAACCAGGGCCTCGCCCGCTCGATCATCGCCGGTGTCACTCGCTTATGCGACCAATACGGCCGCGTCATTGTTGTCGAAGACGACCTGACCGTCTCACCTGCATTTCTTGACTATATGAATACCGGCCTCGATACCTTTGCAGATGATCCACGCGTCATGCAGATCTCTGGATTTGCGTTTGCGCGAAGCAACGCATCGCCGAACTCGAAGGCACGGTTTTTGCCAGTCACGACGTCTTGGGGCTGGGCTACATGGGAACGATCGTGGCACGATTTTGATCCCGATGCCCGAGATACCGATGCCTTGCGCTCCAACTACGCGCTTAGATCGCGCTTCGACCTTGGTGGGTTATTTGCCTATTACGACATGCTACAGAGACAAGAAGCGGGCCGCGTAGATAGTTGGGCAATTCGATGGTACTGGTCGGTGTTCCGCCGAGATGGGCTAGTGCTCTACCCGCCCATCAGCCTCGTTCGGAATGATGGGCTCGACAGCTCGGGAACTCATACCTCCCGTTCAAAATTGCTATGGCGAGGCCTAACTCACGAGTTACCGGAATCGTCGCCGCCGATGCCGGACCAGGTTGCAATCAATCAAGCATCGCTTGCCGAGCTCGCGAGCATCGTAGATCCCCTCTTCTATCGGAGAGCAAGAAACCTTTTGCGATGTCTGCTTTTCCGCGTCAATCTGACGATGCAAACCTCAATGCGAGGGCCAAAGTAACTTTCGGAAGAGAGCTTGTGAACGATGAGCGGCGTTTTACTTCGATCACTCAGCCTCACTTTGTTGAGCCTCCTGCCAATCGCGTCACTGGTGTATTTTCTCTCATTACAATTGTTAGGTATCAACCACGAATCCTCTTATTTTGCTGTCTGGTCGGTAGCTGTTTGGCTTATACCTCTGGCTCTCCTTCTGCCGAACTTCATCCGTCGCCAGGTGAGCATTACAGCAATAGACGTTACATTCTGCCTCGTTTCTGTCTTGCTTGCGGTCCATCTCAAGGTTTTCACACTCCATGCAGGTCTACGCGACTGGGCCCTCCTCGTGACGTTCTGGATCGGCCCCTACGCTGCAGCGAGGCTCGTTTCCGCGCAGGACATAACGCGCTTTCTCAAGATCCTCGCAGCGATAACGCTGACAGTAAGCGCAGCAGCGATCGCGTGGCGGTTCTCACTGGAGTTGACGGCGGGCGATAATTTACGACCGGTCATGCTGGGCCTTAACCACGGCGTACTGATCGTGGCCGTTGCGCTCGGCATCTCCGTCGTGATCCAAGCCAGCGGCGCGTCCGGGAAATACTCGATCGCAACCTGGACGAGGCCGATGATCGCCGCGCTGGTCACCGCTGCGCTCGTGGTACTCGGGGCGCGCGGCGTCGTTATCGCGACCATCGCGACTGCCTTGCTAATGGTAATGGCACCCACCCGCGATGGACGCCGCGAACGCATTGTCGTGTTCACCGCCATACTTTTCGGAGCCACGCTCTCACTGATATTGAACCACGTTGCCCGCGACTTCATGGTGCGTACCTATCTGCCGCTAGAACCGCCGGCGGGCGCTGGCGTTCCGGACTTGGGACGAGTCTCGCAGGAGGAGTGTGATCACCTTAATAAAATGGTTGATTCGACGCCGATTCGGATCTGGCTGTTTAAAAAAGGCTTCTTACTTTTTCAAGAAACGCCAGTATTCGGAATCGGGCTCGAAAATTTCGCCGCCCACTCTTGCCCAGGCAGCTTTCCGCATAGCACTATTTTGCAAGCCTTCGTCGAGATGGGCGCTGTTGGGGGGATCGCGTACGTAATACTGCTCGCCACAGCGACATTCTCGTTAATCGGCTTGGCGATTGATCGTCTCCCTTGCACAAGTCGCCCAGCGATTGTTGTGCTCGCATTGCTCTTATTCTTCATAATTCTCGATCAATTCTATGGCCGAATTCTTTTGTCGTCGACAGCTAGTCTCTTGCTGGGCTTTTCAGCATCACTGGTCACGAGATCCGAGCATCCGCACTTGCGCGGCTGGCCTATTCGAAATTCTGCAAACTCTCGGTGAGATGACTATGACGAATGACCAAGCTTTCCGCGGGACGACCGCCTCCTTCCCGACCCTGTCGATCGTCACGCCGTCCTTCAATCAAGCACCCTTCCTGTCCCAGACGCTCGACAGCGTTCTTGACCAGAATTATCCTGGACTCGAATACATCGTCATCGACGGTGGCTCCACAGATGGATCCCGCGAGATCCTCGAAAGCTACAGTGACCGCTTGACATTTTGGGTTAGCGAGAAAGATCGCGGCCAAGTGCACGCTCTCAACAAGGGGTTCGAGCGCGCTACCGGCGACTGGGTAGGCTGGCAAAATTCCGACGATTTCTATTTGCCCGGAGCTTTCGAATCCTTTGCCGTCGCCACTCGACGCTATCCCGATGCCGACATCGTTCTGGCCGATATCGTCCTCGTCGATGAAGCTGGCGCGCCGATCCGTGATGTCAGATATGTCAAGCCAACCTACGAGAGCCTATTCGCAGAGGGCATGGTGCTCGCGAACCAGGCGGCATTCTGGCGCCGCGCCCTGCATGAGCGCGTTGGAACTCTCGATGAGCAGTACAATTGCTCGTTCGACTATGATTGGTTCATGCGCCTCCTCAAGTCTGGACGCGCGGTCCACGTTCGGGAGCATTGGGGCTGCCTCCGGTATCATGGCCAATCGAAAACGAGTGTCCTCGCCGAACGTTTTGCGAAGGAGAACCTGGCAATTCGCGGTGGACGCGCACCGTCAGGCTTGAGCGTCGCCTACTCCCAGTTGCGCCGCCTCGCCCGGATGCTTGCCCACGGCGATATCGGATACGTCATGCGCGGCTTATGGCGGCGCGCTGGCCGGAATTAAAGCATGATCCGTGCGCAGCGGTTTTCCGAAAAGATCTTGCAAACAACAACCTAAAGCGCGATGATGATTCATCGCAATCTCATTGCGTTTGGGCGCCGAGGCGAAAACACCCGAGCCTTCGCTTGACTTTCAAAATTGGCCCCGCGCCACGGCCCGATCAGCTGCAAAATGCAAGGTTCGGCGATCCCGTACGCCGGCATCAACGGTCACTCGTTGTCAACCGGGATGAACATACGCGCGCAAATCGTCACCGCGGGCGAGCTGCTCCATGGGCTCGCGTTCCCAGATCATGCTGTCGCTCGCGATCAGGTCACCGACCGACGGCGACAGCACAGAAGAATCCGGCGTTGATCCAGCCGCCGTCGTCGCCTGACTTCTCCTCGAAGTTGACGGCGCGATCGCCCTCGATCGCAATCGCCGCGAACCGCTTGGCCGGCCGCGCCAGCGAGACGGTGGCCTAGCGCCCGTGCGCCTTGTGAAAGGCGATCTCGGCGACGAGATCGATGTCGGCGACGTCGTCACCATAGGTCAACGCAAAAAAGGGGTCATCCGCGACATTAGACAGCATCCGCTTCGGCTTGCCGCCGGTCTGAGTGTTATCGCCGGTATCGACCAGCGTGACCCGCCAGGGCTCGGCGGTTTCGCGGTGGACCTCCATCCGGTTCTCGGCAAGATGGAACGTCACGTCGGACATGTGCAGGAAGTAGTTCGCGAAATACTCCCTTGATCGTGTAACCCTTGTAGCAAGGCAGATCACGAAATCATTGAAGCCGTGACGGCTGTAGATTTTCATGATGTGCCAGAGGATCGGTCGGCCGCCGATCTCGACCATGGGCTTGGGTCGCGTGCTGGTCTCTTCGGAGATTCGGGTGCCGAGACCTCCCGCGAGAATGACGATTTTCATTGACTGCCTGCTGCGGTCTGGGGTCGGCTACGGTTAACACTGGAATGCGGGCACATTTGACCGTTCAATCAAACTCGGTTGGCACCCGCCATCACCTGGCGTCACGCAGCTTACGTGAACGTCCATGTCGACGACCGTGCCGACACGAAAGTGAACTGCGAGGCGCTGAATATCACCGCGTTGGCTAGCCGTCCCTCGCCTTTGGGAAACAGAGGGCTCAGGGCCGAATGACCTGCCGCAGCCACTCTTCCACCGTCATCGCGGCAGTCGCTGCTGTCCCATGCGATGGGGCTCAGTGTTCAAACATGGAGATGCCAGTCGATTGCGTGAGACGCAACCGGCCCGATCGTCCCGTCGGCATTGAGATCCTGATGAAACCGGGCCTCCGCCAGCAGCAGCGTGGCGCTCGTACCTGACACCTGACCGGTGCTGGTGGCGAAGTTGCCGCTGCTGTCGGTCGTCCAGATCGCGAACTGATCGCTGCCCGAGTACTCCCACGCCACCTCGTAACCGCTCGAGGTCTGCTCCGCGGCGATCGGCGTCCAGGCGCCGAACTGGCCGGCCACCACCGGCGAGCCGACGTATTTCAGCGCAGGTCCTGAGCCGCCGGCTATAGGATTCATGTTAAAATTGCTGCCGCTCTGCACCAGGCTCGTGCTGCCGAACGCTTCGATGCTGGTCGTGGGGATGCCGGTGACGCCATCGCCGTTGAGGTCCTGATGGAAGCGGCTCTCGGCTTGCTCCACCGTGGCGCTGGTGTCTGACATCTGACCGGTGCTGGTGGCGAAGTTGCCGCTGCTGTCGATCGTCCAGATCGCGAACTGATCGCTGCCCGAGTACTTCCACGCCACCTCGTAACCGCTCGAGGTCTGCTCCGCGGCGATCGGCGTCCAGGCGCCGAACTGGCCGGCCACCACCGGCGAGCCGACGTATTTCAGCGCAGGTCCTGAGCCGCCGACTATAGGATTCATGTAAAAATTGCTGCCGCTCTGCACTAGGCTCGTGCTGCCGAACGCTTCGATGCTGGTCATGGGGATGCCGGTGACGCCATCGCCGTTGAGGTCCTGATGGAAGCGGCTCTCGGCTTGCTCCAGCGTGGCGCTGGTGCCTGACACCTGACCGGTGCTGGTGGCGAAGTTGCCGCTGCTGTCGATCGTCCAGATCGCGAACTGATCGCTGCCCGAGTACTTCCACGCCACCTCGTAACCGCTCGAGGTCTGCTCCGCGGCGATCGGCGTCCAGGCGCCGAACTGGCCGGCCACCACCGGCGAGCCGACGTATTTCAGCGTAGGTCCGAAGCCGGCCGCCGGGTTCATGTAAAAATTGCTGCCGCTCTGCACCAGGCTCGTCGCCCCCACGGCTTCGATCGAGACCGGCGGGCTCACGAGTGCGGCGCTCGGGGCCGTGGTATCGGCAAACTGGAAATTCTCGATCCCGGTCAAGGTGTCGGTGCCGTCCGGCGCGCCGGCGCGCTGGTCGACAACGATGAAGGTCTGGGTGCCCGCGTTGTACGCAATCGCGTAGTTCGCCAAGTTGCCCGAATAGACCGCCGTATCGGTCCCCGCGCCGCCCGCGATGGTGTCGTTACCGCCAGCGCCGTCCAGCATGTCGTTGCCGGATCCGCCGTTGAGCACGTTTGCGATGGCGTTGCCTGCGATGGTGTCGTTGCCGGATCCGCCTGTGGCGTTGTCGATGTAGGAGCGCGCGTCCCCGTTGTACAGATAGGCGTTGTAGACGTTGCCCGACGCATAGTGACCGTTGCCGAGATTGGCCAGTTGCACGGCGGAGAACACCGATGAGGCACCCGGATTGAGGTTTATGCTCAGGTTCGTCGTGTAGTTCGAAAGGTCGTAGGTATCGACGCCGCCGCCGTCCCAGATGGTCTCGTAGATGCGGTTGGCCGAACCGCCGACGCCGCCGCCGGGTGCGAGCTGCCCGACCCCGTTGATGAACTCCTGCCCCGTGGTCGGATTCCAAGTGTAGACGGTGTTGCTGCTTTGATTCGTGTAGTCCGCACCGTACATGGTCTGGAGCGCGAGGATATCGTTGGCCATGTAGGTCTGTGAATATCCATAGGCTTCGTTGGTGTAGCCGCCCGTGGTCGAAGCGCCGACATAGCTGCGATAGCTCATGACGGTATATTCGCTGCTGTCATGCGCGGTCGGCAGCGCGACGTTGGCGGGCCCTTCGGCCTCGTGGCTGTGCTTGAGGCCGAGGGCATGGCCGAGCTCGTGAAGCGCGGTGGTGAAGTAGTAATTGCCGAGCTTGGCGAGCGAGAAATTGTATTGAGTCCCGAACCAGATGTCGCCGCCGGACGCATAATTGCTGGGATAGTAGGCGTAGGCGGTCGGATTGGCGGCCGGCGACTGCGCGATCATGAGGTCGGCGCCGTTGGTGCCCGCGTACTGGATATTGGCGTTGGTGTAGCTGAGGATCAATCCGATGGCGTAGTTGATCGCCGTCTGGATCTGCACGGGAGCCGAAGCAAAGCCCGACCTGGTCGGCTCGCCGCTGCCCCCGGAATAAGGATTCGAATAGTCGCTCGGAGCGTCAGGAAAGCTGTAGGTGATCGTGCCCGACCATCTGACGCCGGACAGCAGGCCGTCGATCTCGGCGTTGTTGGTGGCACTGACATAAACAGCGGTGGCCAATTGACTCTCCAAAGCAGCGCGTCGTGTGATTCGCCGCGGGGGCACATGATTCTAGCTAGAGAGTTAAACGTTTGGTTTAAATGGGGCAGGGGCGTTTGCGCTGCTCCACAAGGCTGTGTTAGCCATTAAATCCCGTAGTCATACGGAACGCCAGCTAGGGTCCGTTCCCGGAACACCCATGATTTTGGTTTCATGAAACGACGCACACTTCCGGCCGGCCTGTTTGGCGCCTTGATTGTGCTTGCCGGACTGTCCCATCAACGTCTCGGAGGACTGGCTGTGATGGTGGAGAGGGCCAAAGCAGACGACAGCAGCAAGGCAGGGCGTGCGCCCTCCATGCCGATGGCACGAGATCCTGCCGCTGCGGTGGCCGAGGAATATGAAGCTGCCCGCCGGAAGGGAACGCGGGAGGCCCTTGAGCTCTTCATTGCGCGCCATGGCGATGATCCCCTTGCCGCTCGGGCGCGCGCCGAATTGAAGCGCCTGTCGCGCTGATCTCGCAGACACCGCCCCGAATGCGGCAAGCAGCAAATGGGGTGCTGGGAGAGACTGCCTTGTCGTCGACAGGTCGCAACCTGAAGGCGACTCAAGACACTTAAGACACTCTAGCTCTAAGATCGGGCGTGCGTGAATCAACCGAAGAGTATTCGCGCTGGTTGATTCCGACTAAGGGGAAGTCCGGGCTAAATCAAGTAGCTTGTTGGAGAACTGCCGCAGCGGCCGCGCAAAGTGAAATCAATCGCCATTTCTCGGTACGATCCGATACGAATTGGTTTATGTATCAGCTTCGGGACTTCCCTTTCCATGAGCAACCCGCTGTCCGTTCTGGAAGTCGTATTCCTGCCCTGGTCGACAGACGCGACCTCATTCTGACCAACCGGGTAGCACCTAGCAGCGCTTGGGTTTCCGGACAACACGCACAAGCGCAACGATCTAAGGAGAAGAACATCATCCGAAAATCAAAGGGTGAAAACGATCGGGCCTATCGCATTGCCGTGCGAGATCAGCTAGTCAGGTCTACGCACGGGCGGTCGACTAGGCGGCGGCTCGTTGAGATCGCGCGCCCAAGGAGCACCAGTCGTAACTCTTAGGCCCGAAGAGGCTTTGTCGGAGCCGACACACGATGAAGTAAGGAGGCTTGCCGCGAGGGCAGCCATACCCACCACCAATCGCCGCCCGTAGGCGGGGAGCAATCCGGTCGCTCGAAATGAAGCCACCCTCATTACAAAGCACTTTGCCTGAGTCGGTAGCTCAAAACTATCATGAGAGTGCACGGTGCGTCGAGCTTGGCGGCAGCTTCCTGGACTTGCGCCGGCAGACGAGGTACCGAAGGATTTCGGCTGGTCGGAATGAAAAGCGAAAGCCTTGGGGACGCCGAGTTCCGAGAAACCTGACAATCTACCGCCGCTCGTACAATCCTGATATCGTTTCTTCAACAGCCGTTCGACTTGACGAGTCAAGCTCTCGCTGCTTTTGAAGGCTGAGCGCCAAACGAGGACATGGTTGAAGATGATCCAAAATTGGTTTCTGGCCGTTTTTAGCGGCTGGATGATCGTCGCCTGCCTCTTCGTTGCAATCCTCCTCGATAGTATCTCCGACAGAATGAGAGAACGACGATCTCGCGTCACTTCTTCCCGTCGCAGCAACTTCGGGAAAACATCCGTCCCATGAAACTGTGGCTCCCCACACCCATCATCCTCGCAATAGACAGAAAACATGATCTTGAGCACGCACGCGATCGTCGGCGGAGCGATTGCCAGCCTGGTCCCATTGCACCCGGCAGCCGCGGCGATCGCGGGGTTCGCAAGCCATTTTGCAATTGATGCAATTCCGCACTGGGACTATCCACTTCGCTCGATAAGTCTTGGCAAAGGTGCCGACAATCGCCGCCTCTCCTTCAGTAGCGCGACGCTGACGGATTTCGCAATCATCGGAATCGATACCTGCGCCGGATTTGGCCTTGCGCTCTGGTTGTTCGCGACGGAAACATCGATCTGGGCGATTGCAATCGGCGCGTTCACCGCGATGTTGCCAGACGCGTTGCAATTCGTTCACACGCTCTACCCGCGTGGCCCAGTGCACGTTCTCCAACGCTTTCATTGGTGGATACACTCTAAGCGGGCATTGACGGGAATATTTGGCGTGGGTTCACAGCTCGCATTCGCCGGGGTGGTTGCTGTACTCGCGAGAAGCATCCATTGATCTATCGCACAGGACTCCGCCGGCGTATTCGGTTCGTCCTATGGAGCGGCTTGCAGTATCCGCTATTTCTCCAAAGTGCCGTGCGGCAGCCGCCCAGCACGATCTCGACCAAACTAGCCGGCTCCCCAGCCGGCGAGCCGTACCACCGGGACTGCCGGCGCTATCGCGGCCTTGATTCATGGTTCAGGCGTGTCCACCTATGTTCTTGAATTGGAATGAAATTTGGAGATAACCTCAGCGAATATGTGCCGGCTAATTCGCCGAAACTGAAGCGGACATGATCCTCATTGCAACTTGGTCGGTAAGCTTTGCGCATCGGAGCTGTGAGCATATGGTCAGCCTCCTGGGCCGAAGAGGGCAATCATCCGTCCCTATCGGACGCAATCGCTTTTGTCCCGACCGCTTCGATCAAGCGCAATCCTGAATGAGGGAAGCATGACGTGATGCCGCGCCTGCTCGACGTCAATGAGAAATTTGGCCACGACGCGACGATCATACTAGAGAGCGGAGACGCTTGTTGGATCTCCGTCGGCAAGAAGGGTGTCCTTGTCCGATCTCACAAACATAGCTTTTGGGGCGGATTGTTTGGAAGCCTATTTGGTCCGAAGCTCTACCAAGAGCGGGATATCTACCAGGCACTCTGCGTCGCCCAAGCCCTCTTGGCAACGTTTCGGCCGGTTCCCCAAATTCGATGTAGGGATTCGATGCTTAGAGCCTTCTGCACAGCTGTCTGGCATTGCTCTTCACCCGCACGAGTCAAAACCGTCCTAAATGATCCGACGTTACTCGCAGCGTAACGTTGCTGCGTGCAGAGCGTTGACCAAGTTCATTTCTGCTTGCTCGCCGCGCTTGCAATTTTCTGATCTCACCATATTCCTGAATTATGAGTACGCGTAGAAAAGTCAGTTTAGATCACGACCCCGAGCGGCGGAGAACGCGGTCGAAGGTGCACTGGGGGGTTCCCGCACGTGCCGCAGGCGGCATTGCAAGGGCAGCCGCGCTCTCAGGCGACGAGCGACGGGAAATTGCTAGGAAGGCCGTCCAGGCCCGTTGGGCGAGACACTTGCCGCGGGCGACGCATCAGGGTTCACTTCGATTTGGGGACATCGAGATCGAAGTTGCCGTCCTCGATGACGGGCAGCGCGTAATTACTCACCGTGGCCTTATGATTGGGCTGGGTCGCATCCGGCCCCCCAAAGGGCGTCAATATTATCGGAACGGCGCCAATCTCCCTGGTTTCTTGACCGTCGAGAATTTGAAGCCTTTTATCGGTGAAGATCTCGTTACGATAGCCGGCCAGATCAACTTCCGCACTATGCAGGGCATCAGAGCATTCGGTTACACGCCAAACTTCCTCCGAAAGGTCTGCGATGTCTTTGCGCGCGCCCGAGATGCCGGAGTTCTAAAGGCCTCTCAAAGCACAATTGCCAACCGCGCCGGAATTGTCGCCAAGCAACTTGAACTTTCGAATATGATGCGCCTCCTTGATGAGGCTGCCGGTTACCACGAAGCTCGTGAAACATAGGGTGTAGCACCCCGGGATGATGTCGGCGCGAAGAATGCATGTAAAGGCCTTCGCCCGGTGTTACGCTCTCTCGAGCCAGCAGGGCTACTTGCCCATCCAGACCGGCACCCGCTTGTTGACGACAGCGTCCGTCTCCACCGGAGGATATGGGAGGGCTGCGCGCGGCGCACCGGAGCTGTACGCCCATCCCGACTACGCGACGGCCCCTGCCCGCTCGAAGAACCGCGACGCCCTCATCGCCGAGATCGAAAAGCGCACCGTGATGAGTCGACCGAGACCTGGGTCCGCGAGTTCAATGAGGCCGGCGTGCCCTGCGGGCCGATCTACGCCATCGACCAGATGTTCGAGGACGCGCAGGTCAGGCATCTCGGCATTGCCCAGGACGTGCCGAACGACGAGGGGCGGCGTATCCGCCTGGTCGGTCAGCCCGTAACACTGTCGCGCACGCCGAACAGGATGGTGGCGCGACCGACGGAATTCGGCGAGCAGATCGACGAGGTGCTGGAGGGGTTCGGGTTCGGCACGGACGAGATCGCAAGCTTGACAGAAGCTCGTGTAGTCTGAATGTCTCATAATTGAAGCGAAATCCAAGGCGAGCTCGGAAAAGCATTGCTAGTTATTTATTTAATTCACATCTGTTCGATTTTGTGCCGGGCTGGATCTATGTGATAGGCGTGAGTCTGGCAGTAGGGAGGATTCTCCAACAGCTAGACGGACAATCCCTACCACGAAGAATAGAAGATTAGAGTTCGAATGCCCGACCATATCGAGAACCCGGCTCACGCATCAATCTTATGACGCACTGAATGTCGGGTTCGGTTGGCTCTACTTGGAAGCTATGCAAATTAGATCAGTTTGCAGACAGAGATGGAGGTCGCTCTCCCCTTCTTTTGTACTCCGCCGCAAAACGCCATCCTGCGATATCGCTGCTGGCACCGCACGCATCGCAATGAAGGTCTCTTTCTGCCACTATCCGTCGTCCTCTCGCGAAGGTCGCTCTCGAGGCTTGCTCAAAACATTTTGGGCACACAAGCGGCAACCGCCTAACTTTCCATCGGTCTACGAAACTAAATAGACAATTGAAGACCAGATGCCGAAGACGCTCTTCTCTCATCGTTTGCTCAGTCTACACGTGCTCTATCGTTGGTGGGCGGACGAGTAAGGGAACGCTCGCTGGCTCCTATCAGCGCAGGCTCCCTTAGGATTCGTCAGAACGCTCCGAACGCCTTGCCCATTTGGTTGCAGGTTTTCCGAAGTTCCAAGGCGACCAAATGGAGTCAAACCAGACTTATTCAAGATTCTTGTGCCCTTGCGCCGGGAGAGTCAACGCGAAATCGCCCTCTAGGACTCCGGCCAATTTAGACTGGCAGCTGCGCCCCCGCGGAGGTACGCCAACGCTTGGCTTCGTTCGGTCACTTCATCCTATTCGTCGCTCGGACTATCCCGCGCGGAATAGATACAGAAGCTGATACGCGATCGACCAGATGTTCGAGGACGCGCAGGTCAAGCATCTTGGCATCGCTGAGGAGGTGTCCGAAGGATGAAGGCCGGCATATCCGGAACCAGCCCTTGTAGCTCTCGCGTACGCCTAGCGGATGGTGGCGTGGCCGCCGGAATTCGGCGAGCAGCGGAAGAGGTGCTTGAAGAGACTGGCTTTCGTCGAGGAGATTGCAAGCCTCAAGTCATCTAAGACACTCTAGCTCTACGGCCGGGCGTGCGTAAATCACCCGAAGATTTTCGCGCCATGGTTGATCCCAACTAAAGGGGGTCCGGGTCAAACTGGCACAGCGGCTGCGCAAAGTGTAGTCAATCGCCATTGCTCGGTACGATCCAACACGGGTTGGTATGTGGTATCGGCTTCGGGAGCCCCCTTTCCACGAGCAACCCGTTGTTCGTTCTTAAAGTGGTGGCCCTGCCCTGATCCACAGACGCGGCCTTATTCACTGACCAACCGGGTGGCACCTAGCGCGGCTTGGTTTGGCGGACAACTTGAAGTATTCTCGTAGAATGAACTGGATCGGCGTCGTCTCTGCTTTGGCCCTGGCTACCCTCGCCTTCGGGATCGTGTCCGATTTCCAGATGACACCCTGCCGCGCTGGCTCGCTGTATGCGGTTGTAGGAGCCTGCTCGCCCGATCAGCAGGCTCCCGCTACCAAGTCGTTTGCACAGCGATAGGTGCGACTAGAGTAGACGGTCAAAGTTGTTCTGACCCGGCCGCGTCTTTGTTCGGGAGCAAGCGCATCGGACCCGCGAAGTCAAGGCACCCTAGCATCCCGTGATCGACAATCGTCGACGCTGCAGCGACGTCCCTTCGCGTTTTCAGAGCGAACCAACGCCCCGAGGGGCTTTGCCGCTCCTCTGTCAGCCAATATGGTAGGCCCGCAATCTGTCCCGGAGCCTTTCACGATGTCCTTCCCGCATGCCTCGGAAGCCCTGTCGCGCTTCACCGTGCTCGATCTGACCCGGGTCCGCTCCGGGCCGACCTGCGTGCGACAGCTCGCCGACTGGGGTGCCAACGTCGTCAAGGTCGATGCGCTGACCGAGGATGCCGGCGGCGAGCAGCCTGGCGGGCCGCGGCGCGGTTCCGACTTTCAGAATTTGCATCGCAACAAGCGGGCGATGACGCTGAACCTGAAGGACGAGCGCGGGCTCGCGGTGTTCAAGCGCCTCGCCGCCAAGGCCGACGTCCTGGTCGAGAATTTCCGACCCGACGTGAAGAAGAAGCTCGGCATTGACTACGACAGCCTCGCCGCGATCAACCCGCGCATCGTCTATGGCAGCATCTCCGGCTTCGGCCAGGACGGCCCCTACCACAAGCGGCCGGGCTTCGATCAGATAGCGCAAGGCATGGGCGGGCTGATGTCGATCACCGGCGCGCCGGGCGAAGGCCCGATGCGGGTCGGCATTCCCGTCGCCGACCTCAGTGCCGGCCTGTTTTGCGCGATGGGTATCCTCACCGCCCTGCTCGAGCGCGAGGTCTCGGGCAAAGGCCAGTGGGTGCAGACCTCGCTGCTGCAGGCCCAGATCTTCATGCTCGACTTCCAGGCCGCGCGCTGGCTGATGGAGAAGGAGGTCGCCAAGCAGGCCGGCAACAACCATCCGACCAGCATTCCGACCGGCGTGTTCAAGACTTCCGACGGCTACATCAACATCGCCACCACGGGCGGGCGGATCTGGGAGCGCTGCGCGCAGGCGATCGGCGCGCCGGAGCTCTACAGCCATCCCGACTATGCAACGGCTCCCGCCCGCTCGAAGAATCGCGATGCGCTCAACGCCGAGATCGAGAAGCGTACTGTGACGAAGTCGACCGAGACCTGGGTCCGGGAGCTCAACGAGGCCGGCGTGCCCTGCGGGCCGATCTACGCCATCGACCAGATGTTCGAGGACGCGCAGGTCAAGCATCTCGGCATTGCGAAGGACGTGCCGAACGATGAAGGCCGGCATATCCGCCTGGTGGGCCAGCCCGTGACGCTGTCGCGCACGCCGAGCAGGATGGTGGCGCGGCCGCCGGAATTCGGCGAGCAGACCGATGAAGTGCTGAAGGAGTTCGGGTTCGGGGCAGACGAGATTGCGAAGCTCCGGGACGCCAAGGTGGTGTGAGCGATCCCGGAAACGACAATGCCCGGCGAGATTGCCGGGCATCGAAGGCAGTTCGCGGTGGCAGCTCAGTACTTCGCAACGACGGGCGTTGGGGCGAACGCATAGTTGAAGCCGGCGCGCAGCACATGGTCGTGGAAGCTCACATCCGCCTGGTTGGCGGTTCCCGCAAAGTAGGTCTTGCTGCCGAAATCCATGTAGACATATTCGAGCTTGGCCGACCAGTTGCGGGTGAACTTACGTTCAACGCCGGCGCCAACCGTCCAGCCGACCCTGGTATCGGTGCTGCTCGCCCCCGGCCCGATCGGAAAGGCGAACCCGCCGAGCGGCGTCGTGCCGCCCAGACCCGGTCCGAAAACCTGGATGCCAAGGGTGGTCGCAGACGAATATTTGAACTCGCCGACGGCAAGACCGCCAGTCGCGTACCAGAGGGTCTGCGGATCCGACAGGATGCCGACGCGGCCGCGGAAGGTTGCGAACCACTGCAGATCGTAGGACAGGTTTGCGGTGAGCGTCGCAATGGAGTTGAAGTCGGTGCCGATTGGAAGACCGATGATATTCGAGCCATAGCGCGCGCTGGTCGTGGTCACCGTCCGCGACGACCGCTCACCGGACCACTGAATGTCGCCCTCGAGGCCGACGACCCATTTCGGATCGACCTGCCAATTATAGCCCAGCTGTCCGCCGGCCAGCCAACCGTCGACATTCTGGCCGAACGAGCCGAACTGGATGGTCGGGAATGGCAATGCGATCGGCGCCACCGTGGTCTCCGCCCTGCCCCAACTGTATCCGGCGTTCAATCCGGCGTAGAAGCCCGTCCAACTCCAGACCGGATCGACGACGGCTGGGGCCTTCACGTAGGGCTTCGAAGCCAGATCAGCGGCCAGTGCGCTGCTCGCGACCAGCGAAGCAGCCACAATTCCCATTACAACCTGCTTCATTGCAATGCCCCCATCAGAAAGTTAAGAAATCTACGGGAAGGATAAGCGCCAAGTCCGGCCCAGTCTGTCGCGCAGCAGCAACATCTGGAAACAATCACAAGGCGTCAGCGACCGGACGGTGACGACACATTAAAACCAAGGCGCTGATAGAATTCAACTTTTCGTTGCGCCGCCGTTTTCCCCCGCGGCCTTCGGGCCAATACGGCCGAGCAGGCCGTCGATCACCGGCCAGAACAGCAGCAGAATCGCCAGGGTCGTGATCGAGCCGACCAGGCCGTTCGACCAGAACACCTTCAGGGTGCCGCCTGAGCCGATCATCGAAAGGCGGAAGGCATCCTCGGCACGGTTGCCGAGCACGAGCGCCAGGGTGAACGGCGCCAGCGGAATGCCGATCTTCTTGAAGACGTAACCGACCACGCCGAAGCCCAGCATCAGCCAGATGTCGAACATCGCGTTCTGGATGGCATAGGCGCCGATCGCGCAGGACACCACGATCATCGGCGCCACCGCCGCGAACGGTACGCGCAGGATCGAGGCGAAGATCGGCACCGTCGTCAGCACCAGCACGAGGCCGACGACGTTGCCGAGATACATCGAGGCGATCAGGCCCCAGACGAAATCCTTGTGCTCGACGAACAGCAGCGGCCCCGGATTGAGACCCCACACCATCAGCCCGCCGAGCAGGATCGCGGCCGTGCCCGAGCCGGGAATGCCGAGCGCCAGCATCGGCAGCAGCGCCGAGGTGCCGGAGGCATGCGCCGCCGTCTCCGGCGCGAACACGCCCTCGATGCGGCCCTTGCCAAAACTCTCGGGCTCCTTGGCGAAACGTTTTGCCAGATTGTAGCCCATGAAGGAGGCCGCGATCGCACCGCCCGGGGTGATGCCGAGCCAGCAACCGATGAAAGAGGAGCGCAGCAGCGTCACCCAGTATTTCGGCAGATCCTTCCAGACGCCGAGCACGACGCGCAGCGAGATGCTAGCCGCATGCCCGCGCAGCGCAAGGCGCTCCTCCATCGTCAGCAGGATCTCGCTGATGCCGAACAGGCCGATGACGGCGACCAGGAAGTTGATGCCGCGCAAGAGCTCCGGCGAGCCGAAGGTCATGCGCAGACTGCCGGACACCGTATCCATGCCGATGCCGGCCAGCAGCAGGCCCAGCGACATCGAGATGACGGTCTTGTGCTTGGCTTCGCGCCCGAGGCCGACGAAGGAGCAGAAGGTGAGGAGATACACCGCAAAGAACTCGGGCGGGCCGAACTTCAGCGCAAAGGACGAGATCATCGGCGCGAGGAAGGTGATCAGGAGCACCGCGACCAGCGAGCCGACGAAGGAGGAGGTGAACGCCGCAGTCAGCGCCTCCGCCGCCCTGCCCTGCTGCGCCATCGGATAGCCGTCGAAAGTGGTCGCGACCGACCAGGCTTCGCCCGGGATGTTGAACAGGATCGAGGTGATGGCACCACCGAACAACGCGCCCCAATAGATGCAGGACAGCATCACGATGGCCGAGGTCGGGTCCATCGTGAAGGTCAGCGGCAACAGGATCGCAACGCCGTTGGGGCCGCCGAGCCCGGGCAGCACGCCGACGAAGATGCCGAGCACCAGCCCGACCATCATCAGCACGAGCGTCTTCCACGTCAGCAGGACGGCAAAGCCGTGGAGCAGGAGACCGAGAGCTTCCATCGCGCGCGGCTCCGCTTAGCGGCCGAGGGCCGCTTCGAGCGGCCCCTTCGGCATGATGACGTCGAAGGCGACATCGAAGGTGACGAACATGATCGCCGTGAACGCGAACGCGGTGAGCAGCGACTTCCACAACGCGATCCGGCCAACCAGCCGCATGAAGCCCGCGATCAGGAGAAAGCTCGCGACATAGAGGCCAAGGAACTGCGTCGCCAGGCAGAACAGCAGCGTCGGCACGAACACCGCCAGCACGCGGCGGCCTTGCGCGCGCGCGATGAAGGTTCCGGGCGAGACGCGCCGCGCCAGCAGCGCGGCGATCAGACCGTAGAGGCTGCCGCCGGCGAGTATGACGGACAGATAGAACGGGAAATAGCCGGGCTCCGGCCCGGTCGCATCCCAGGACGCGCCGGTGCGCCAATTGTCGTAGCCGAGCGTGACCGCGAGCGCGAGCAGCAGCAGGCAGACGACGATCTCGATCGTGCCGGAAGAGACGACGGAAGGGGAATCGTCTTCGGGCGCGGTAGGATCCTCGACGACGATTTCGATATCGGTTTGGGACATGGGCTCAGATGCGAGGCTGGGGATTGTGCATCTCTCCCCGTGCTGACGGGGAGAGGCAGAGGCCGGATCCGCGGCCGTTTTCTAGAACGCCGAAGCGAAGCTTCGGCTATGGCAAAGCGCCGGGTGAGAGGCTCTCTCTGCGAGCTCAACTCGTGGAGAGAGCCCCTCACCCTGCCCTCTCCCCGTAAGAACGGGGCGAGGGAGAAGAGAGAGCTACTTCGCGACGAAACCGGCTTCCGTCATCAGCTGCTTGTTCAGCGCATCGTCCTCCTCGAGGAACTGCACCATGTCCTTGCCGGTGAGGAAGATCGGCTTCAAGGCCTGCTTCTCCATGTAGTCCTTGTACTCCGCGGTCTGCGTCACCTTGTGAAACAGATCGACGTAGAATGCCTGCTGCTCCGGCGTGACCTTGCCGGGCAGGAACATCGCGCGCAGCATCAGATATTGCACGTCGACGCCCTCCTCCTTGCAGGTCGGGATGTCGGCCCAGGACTGGGTGTCGGTCACCTTGGTCGTATAGGCAATGCGCTCCCTGTCGAATACGCAGAGCGGACGCACCTGGCCGGCGCGCCAGACTTCGAGATTTTCGGATGGGTTGTTGACGTTGGCTTCGGTGTGGTTGCCGACCAGCTGGGTGGCGGCCTCGCCGCCGGATTTGTAGGGCAGATAGGAGAATTTCGCGCCGGTCTTCTGCTCCAGGAACACGGTGAGCACGTGGTCCTCGCGCTTGGAGCCGGTGCCGCCCATCTTGAACGGCGCGCTCGCAGCCTTGGCGGCCGCGACGAAGTCCTTCAACGTCTTGGGGCCCGCGCTGTTGTCCCACAGCACGAACTGGTCGAGCGCCACCACGGAGACCGGCGTCAGCTCGCGCCAGTTGAACGGGATCTTCGCCGACAGCGGCAGCATGTAGATCAGCGAATAGGCGATCAGCACCTTGTTGGGATCGCCCTCGCTGGACTTCATGTACATCAGCGCTTCCGCGCCGGAGGCGCCGCCCTTGAGCGAGACCACCATCGGCTGCTTCATCAGATTGTTCTTCTGGATCGCGGCCTGCATCATCCGGGCCATCTGGTCGGAGGCGCCACCCGCGCCCGCCGCCACCACGATCTCCACCGGTTTCGTCGGCTCCCAGCCCGCAACAGCCGGCGCGCCACAAAGCGCGGTTGCAAGCGCGATTGCGGCCTTCATTCCATGTCCCACGTGCGTCTTCCCTATCTTCTTGTTTACATTGGAAATTCAGCGATGAACTCGGCCCATTGTGCTGGCGAATCCGGCCGAGTTCAAGCCATCCCGCGTCAATCCCGGTTATGACTTTGGAATAAGACAAGTCACGCGCTATACGAGCTGCAAGGGAGCTGGTCCTATCGGAGGCGAAGGGTAGATCAATGATCTTCTTGGGCCTAAAGATCTTGGGCCCTCAGCCGTTCGCCTTTCTGAGTTTGCGAAATGTACTTGAAGTGCTGAAGTGATGCCGCGCCTCCTCTACATCAATGAGAAATTTGGCCATGACGCAACGATCATCCTCGACAGCGGGGACGCCTGTTGGGTCTCTGTTGGCAGCAGGGGCGTCTTGGTACGCTCTCACAAGCACAGCTTCTGGGGTGGATTGTTGGGAAGCCTGCTTGGTCTGAAGCTCTATCAGGAGCGGGATGTCTACCGCGCACTCAGTGTGGCTCAAGCTCTCGCCGCGACGTTTCGGCCGGTTCCACAAATTCAATGCAGAGACGTGATCCTCAAGGCATTCTGCACAGCGGTCTGGCACAGCTCTTCACCCGCACGTGTTAAGGACGTTTTGAACGACCCGGCTCTGCTCGAAGGGTAACATTACTAGCCGCAAGCACGGCTCCTAACAGGCATTCTGTTTCGTCTGTGCTTGCAATTTCGTTTTCCAACCATATTCCTGAAAATATGAGTACCAGTAGAAAACTGACTTTGAACCACGGCCACGAGCGGAAGAGAACGCGGTGGAAAGTGAAGTGGGGAGTTCCCGCCCGAGCCGCTGGCGGCACAGCTAGAGCAGCCGCGCTATCCGGTGACGAGCGAAGGGAGATTGCGCGGAAGGCCGCCAAGGCCCGTTGGGCGAGACACTTGCCGCAAGCGACGCATGAAGGCGTCATCCGGTTTAGCGGCATCGAGATTGAGGTTGCCGTTCTCAATGACGGACAGCGCCTGGTGACTCAGAGTGGCTTCATGGTGGGCCTAGGTCGCATTCGCCCCCCCAAGGGACGTCAGTATTACAGGAGCGGCGCCAATCTCCCTGCTTTTTTGACAGTGCAGAACCTAAAGCCCTTTATCGGCGAAGAGTTGGTTATGATGGCTAACCAGATCGAATTTCGTACCAAGCAGGGCTTTAAGGCATTCGGGTACGCGGCGAACTTCCTGCCGGAGGTCTGCGATGTCTTTGCGCGCGCCCAACGAGCCGGAGTCCTAAGGGCCGTTCAGCGC
The DNA here is from genome assembly GCF_020194215.1 of Bradyrhizobium sp. BRP20. NCBI lineage: Bacteria > Pseudomonadati > Pseudomonadota > Alphaproteobacteria > Hyphomicrobiales > Nitrobacteraceae > Bradyrhizobium > Bradyrhizobium sp. BRP20. The sequence continues at coordinate 215,837 of NZ_JADYVY010000011.1, forward strand.
AACGTTGCTCACCGCGCCGGAATTATCGCCGAGCAGCTTCAACGCTCATGCACTATGCGCCTCATAGATGAAGCTACGGGTTACCAAGAAACTCGCGAGACGTAGACGGGCCGGGATGGATGTCGGGCGCGAGGAATGAATCAAAAGCTCCCCTCACATATTCCGACCCTGCAATATCAATCTAGGACGGGGATTTATTAGTGCCGGGCCATAGCGACATTGCTGGAGAACTGCTCAACTCGATTGCGAACACAACAAATTACTAAAGCAGATCGGTTCATAGAGCGAAAGCAGTTTGCGTTGGTCCTGATGGCGCGCCAGCCATGCTGCATCTCGGCAGATGATTTGAAGCTCATGTACCGCGGCACGCGATTGGGCGTACGGTTCCACGTCACTCGTTAACGGATGTCAGGAATTTCAAGCCGGTATTAAACTCTGAGTGTGGCCAGCCATCTTCGGCAATCGTTCGAGGAGACGTATGCACCCTCAAGGCGTCCTGGTGTTTCTGCTAGCCAGCATTGGCACAACCGTGTTCGCCAAGGGCGTGCCGCAGGATCCACTCCAATGTGGTGATGAACTCGACCGGGGCGCCAATTGCACTCAGTTTGTCACGCTCCAAGGCACCAACACGCCGGGAAATTTCGCGATCTTTAACACTGTCAAGCAGGGCGCTTGCGTCAACTTGGTGAATAACGGGCAAGGTGCTGGTTCCAGTAGGGCGGCTGATGCGCGTCCGAAGGACGGCTGGGGTGTTCTTTAACCCATGACCTTGCAGAGAGAGATTATCGCTTGTAAAGGTTTTGCCGCGATGGATTGGCGGATCAAAGCCCTGGCATTTCGTGCTCTTGAGCTTCCTGGTGGGGCCCACGCCCATTATTTCTTGCAGCGGCACGTTACGAGGAACTGGCCTAGAAGGCCGACGACGCTGGATTCTTTGGCCGGCATAGCCCGGCGCGTCGTTGAAGACTATGCGCGGCACATCGGCGGGATGCCGGCCTCTGTTCTTGAAGTTGGGGCAGGGCGCGATCTCGCAGTGCCATTGGCACTCCGGCGCTTGGGTGTGTCGAAGGTCATTGCATGCGATGTTGAGCGGCTAGGCAAGTTGGATCTGATCCAGCACGCGGCCAATCGCCTCCTGGCCGGTCAGTTGCAGTTGCGTTCATGGGATGAACTGGAGCAGTTCGGGGTCAAGTACCTTGCCCCGCACTATGTCAGCCCAGATGATGAGACGGTCGATTGCTCCTGCTCGAATGAAGTCCTTGAGCATGTTCCGGCCGATCAGCTTGCCTTTCTGCTCAAAGGACTGCGTGCTATCACCAAGGGCATCACGACGCACTCGATCGACTATAGTGATCATTATGCGCGGTCGGATAAGTCGGTCTCTCGTCTGAACTTCCTGCGCTACTCCGACAAGGAGTGGCGGCCGTTCAATAGTGGTAAGCAGTATGTGAATCGGCTCAGGCACAGCGACTATGTGCGGATGTTCAAGGAAGCCGGGTTCACGATCCTGGAAGAAAGTTCGGTTGCGGGAGAGTCACCGCCGGATCTGAAGATCGCGGATCGGTTTAAAAACTACGATGCGGCCGACCTCTTCGCTATCAAGGGCCGCATCATTGCAAGATGATCAGCCGCACATTCCTTGGGTACTGATCGCGATTGCGGCCATTTCGGTTGTGCTCGCGATCTGTGCCGGCGGCATTAGATAGCCGACACGCTCGAATAGAATAGTACCGACCACGCCGCCCCCTTCGGGCGGCTTTTTCTTTGGGAAAATCACATGGTAAACCTCAGCGCCCTGACGCGGGCGAACGCCGCTCGCTGGTCGAAAGCCTGACTCACCCGCGAAGCCGAATTCGCGCACCCCGCAAAGATTGCCGTTGCTAACAAGAGCCGCTATCTAGCCATCGCGCGCGCGGCCGAGATGACTGATATCGCGTGGGTCTTCATTGCGGTCAGCCACTACCGTGAGTCGTCGCAGGATTTCGATCCCAAACCTAAATCGCAATGCCTCGTGAAGGCCTCCGAACTACCGCCGGAAACACCAGAGGTCATGTGTCCAACTCGCAGCTCACCGGGCGGCTTTTGCGTCTGTCCCAGATTCACTAAGGACGGTGACACAGACGGATATTTTGTTGGGACGGCAAGATAGCCAACCGCCCCCCCTAAGCGGCGATGGTCTTCATTGGTGCTTGGAGGGCCCGAGGTGATAAGATGCACGCTTGGCAAGCGGCTGTCTTAGCTGGAGGCCGTTCAGCCAGGCCACTACGCACCTCGAATGCGCTGGCCGCGCCTCGCCACGATCTCCAGTGACCCACAACCGGTATATTCACGCCTGCGCAACGTGCAAGCACGGGCATTGTCGAGATCGTGCTTGCCGGCGGCTGTCGGGGGCGCTTTGGGTGGGACTGGATACGGTGGCGCTGCAGCGGGTATTGAAGATGCGCGCTACTTGCCCTTCCAGACCGGAGCCCGCTTGTTGAGGAAGGCGTCCATGCCCTCGCGGAAATCCTCGCTCATATAGGCTTTCAGGATCAGGTCCTCGCCTTCCTCGCGCGAGAGCGTGCGGCGGATGCGGCGCACCGCTTCCTTGGTCGCTTCCAGCGTCAGCGGCGCGTGGCTGGCGACGAGCTTTGCAGTCTCGTCGGCACGGCGCTGCAGCGTCTCCACGTCAGGCACGACCTCGTTGAGCAGGCCGAGCGCCAGCGCCTCCGGCGCCTCGACCAGGCGCGCCTTGAAGATCATATCCTTGGTGCGGGCGGGACCGACCAGCGCGACGACGCGGCTGATGTTGGACATCGACAGGCAGTTGCCGAGCGTGCGTGCGATTGGAAAGCCCATCCGCGTCGTCTCGGTGCCGATGCGAAGATCGCAGCAGGCCGCGATCCCCGCGCCGCCGCCGGTGCAGGCGCCGGCGATCGCCGCGATCACCGGCACGCGGCACTGCTCGAGCGTGCCGAGCACGCGATCGATGCGCGCCTCGTAGTCGAGCGCATCCTGCGCGGTCTTGAAGGCACGGAATTGCGAGATGTCCGTGCCGGAGGCGAACGCCTTGTCGCCCGCGCCGGTCAGGATCAGCGCCTTGATCGAACGGTCGACGTTGATCTCCTGGCAGATCTCCGCCATGCGGTCATACATGGCGAAGGTCATGGCGTTGCGCGCCTGCGGGCGGTTGAAGGTGATCCGCGCGATGCCGTCCGTGACGGAGTAGAGCAGGTCTTCGTTGGCAGTCGTCGGTGCGTTCATCGCGCGCTCACTTTCTTCGTTAAAGTTCGGTCAGGCCGCCCTCAGGCAACCTGAGCCTTAGGCGACTTGAGCCTTGGTCATCGGCACCGCGTCGCGTCCCTTGAGGACGTCCATCGCCGCTAGCACGCCGCCGCTCCGGTGCGGGATCTTTGCAAGATCGAGACCCATCTCGACGCCGGCGAGCGTGCCCATCAGCATCAGATCGTTGAAATGGCCGATATGGCCGATGCGGAACACCCTGCCCTTGACCTTGTTCAGGCCGGTGCCGAGCGACATGTCGAAGTTTTCCAGCACCACCTTGCGAAAGGCGTCGGCATCGTGTCCCTCGGGCACGCGCACGCCGGTCAGCGCCGGCGAATGCGCGGCGGGATCGGCACATTGCGTCTCCAGGCCCCAGACCTTGACCGCAGCACGCGTCGCGGCGCTGTGGCGCTTGTGGCGGGTCCAGACGTTCTCCAGCCCCTCCTCCTCCAGCATCTTCACCGCCTCGCGCAGGCCGTAGAGCAGGTTCGTTGCGGGCGTGTAGGGGAAGGTGCCGAGCTTGTTGAAGCTGATCACCTCCTGCCAGTCCCAGTAGGAGCGCATGCCGGGGTTGGCTTTGGCGACCGCGAGCGCTTTCTCCGAGACCGCGTTGAAGCCGAGGCCCGGCGGCAGCATCAGGCCCTTCTGCGAGCCGGCGACCGAAACGTCGATGCCCCAGGCGTCGTGCTCATATTCCATCGAGCCGAGGCCGGAGATGGTGTCCACCATCAGCAGCGCCGGATGCTTGGTGCGGTCGAGGATCTTGCGCACCTCCAGCGGCGGCGTCACGCAGCCGGTCGAGGTCTCGTTGTGCACGACGCAGACCGCCTTGATGGCGTGCTGCTTGTCGGTGGCAAGGCGCTTCTCGATCTCGGCAAGGTCGGCGCCATGGCGCCAGTCGCTCGGGATGAAGTCGACGTCGAGCTTGAACTTGTCGGCGATGCCGCGCCACAGCACGGCGAACTGTCCGGTCTCGCACATCAGGACCTTGTCGCCGGGCGCGAACACGTTGACCATCGCCGCTTCCCAGGCGCCGGTGCCGGACGAGGGGAAGATGATCACGGGCTGCTTGGTGCGGAATACGCGCTGCATTGCGGCAAGCACGGCAAAACCGAGCTCGGCGAACTCCGGACCGCGATGGTCCAAAGTCGGCATATCCATCGCCCGCAGCACCCGATCGGGCACGTTGGTCGGTCCTGGAATCTGTAAGAAATGCCTTCCAGTATGCACGGTCATCGGCGTCCTTCCCGGTCTTGCCTTGGTTTGGTGGGCGCCGAATAGCACCATTTGACCGGCTTGTCCTCTCCTCCAAAGGGCCCCTCGGGCATAGCGGGCCGGCCTGCCCTCGGCCGCTCCGTCGCGACCATCTTCGCGGGCCGACCTTTACGTGCCGACGATCTTCAGATGCGGCGCGGCATTGCCCTGCGGGCGCTGCTCCAGCAGCTTCATCGCGACGTCCACGCCGCCGGCGCGGTGCGGCACGCCGGCCACCGACAGGCCCATCTCGATGCCGGTGAGCGCGCCGAGCAGCGTCAGCGCGTTGCATTCGCCGAGATGGCCGATGCGGAAGACCTTTCCGGCGACCTTCGACAGGCCCGAGCCGAGCGACATGTTGTAATTGTCGAGCACGACTTTCCGGAACTGATCGGCATCATGCCCCGGCGGCATCAGCACGGCCGTGAGCACCGGCGAGAACTCCGAAGGCTCCTGGCAGAGCACTTCGAGACCCCAATGGTTGACCGCGGCCCGCGTCGCTGCCGCCAAGCGCTGATGCCGCGCAAAAACATTGTCGAGCCCCTCCTCGAGCAGCATCGCGATCGCCTCGCGCAGGCCGTAGAGCAGATTGGTCGCGGGCGTATAGGGGAAGAAACCCTTGGCGTTGGGCTTGAGCATCTCCTCCCAGTCGAAATAGGAGCGCGGCATCTTGTTGGTCCTGGACGCAGCCAGCGCCTTCTCCGAGATCGCGTTGAAGCCGAGACCGGGCGGCAGCATGAAACCCTTCTGCGAGCAGCTGACGCTGACATCGACCTTCCACGCGTTGTGACGATAGTCGACCGAGCCGAGCGAGGAGATGGTGTCGACCATCAAGAGTGCCGGATGCGAGGCGCGGTCGATCGCGGCGCGGATCTCGGCGATGCGGCTGGTCGCGCCGGTCGAGGTCTCGTTGTGCACGACCATCACCGCCTTGATGGTGCGCGCGGCGTCTTCGGAGAGCTTGGCCTCGATCACCGTGGGATCGGCGCCGCGGCGCCAGTCGCCCGGGACGAAATCGACCTCGATGCCGAAGCGCCCGGCCATCTGCCGCCACATCGTGGCGAAGTGGCCGGTTTCGACCATCAGCACCTTGTCGCCCGGCGACAGCGTGTTGACGATCGCGGCTTCCCAGGCGCCGGTCCCCGACGAGGGGAAGATCACGACCGGCCCCCTGGTCTGGAAGATCTGCTGGCTGCCTTCGAGCACGGTCCGGCCGAGCTCGCCGAATTCGGCGCTGCGGTGGTCGATGACAGGCATGTCCATCGCGCGCAGGACGCGCTCGGGGACCGGGCTCGGGCCCGGAATCTGCAGGAAATGGCGTCCCTGCGGCATGCAAAGCTCCCTTTCGGCGGGTTATGGCCGGCTCTGCCGGCTATTTTGCATTCATTTTTTGTCCCTTCAATCGAAATCTGGTATTCGATTGCGAGCGTCGACGCGATCAACCGGGCAAACTACTGTGCTGCAAATGAAATCCACGATTCCCGACAATGGGGTTCCGATCACCCCGTCCCCCGGCAATGGCGATCGCCAGGAAAACCGTCACGAGGCCTCGCTGCATGGCGAGATCCTGCTGCGGCTGCGCGACTACGTGGTCGAAGGCAACATTCCCGAAGGCGCGCGCGTTCCCGAGCGGCAACTCTGCGAGATGCTCGGCATCTCCCGCACGCCATTGCGCGAGGCGCTCAAGGTGCTCGCCGCCGAGGGCCTGATCGAGCTATTGCCCAACCGCGGCGCGCGCGTGCGCCAGCTCAGCCAGCGCGACCTCGAAGAACTGTTCGACGTCATGGCGGGCCTGGAAAGCCTGGCGGGGCGCCTCGCCTGCGAAGCCATAACGGATGCGGAAATCACGGCGATCGAGCAGCTGCACTACGAGATGTACGGCCATTACCTGCATCGCGACATGCATGGCTATTTCCAGGCCAACCAGCGCATCCACGAGAGCATCGTCGCGGCCGCGCGCAATGAGACGCTGAAGATTGCCTACGCCAATTTCGCCGGCCGGATCCGACGCGTCCGCTACTCCGCCAATTTCGCCCGCAAGCGGCAGCGCTGGGCGGAAGCCATGCGCGAGCACGAGGCCATCCTCGATGCGTTGCGCCGCCGCGCCGGCAGTGAACTCAGCGACATCCTGTTCCAGCATTTGCGCAACAAGCGGACGGCCGCGATCGAGCACCTGACCGAGCCCCAAGAGGGCCTGCCGGCATCGCCTTGAGGGCGCCCGGCTCATTTTGCATTCACAATATAGTCGGTTAGGAACCACAATGAATAACTCAGCAAGACTGAGCCCCGCTGGGTCAGTCCGGGATCAGGGATGACGAACGCCTCCTCGCTCGAACGGCGCCTGCGGTCGGAATTGACCGGCGACGTGCTGTTCGACGGCTTCAGCCGCGGCCGCTACGCCACCGACGCCTCGTTCTACCAGATCATGCCGGCTGGCGTGGTGGTCCCCAAGACCATGGGCCAGGCCTTGCGGGCGCTGGCGATTGCGCACGACGAGGGGCTGAAGGTCACCCCGCGCGGCGGCGGCACCTCGCAATGCGGCCAGACCGTCAATGACGGCCTCGTGGTCGATCTCTCCAAGCACCTCAACCGGATCCTGTCGCTCGATGTCGAAGGCCGCACCTGCGTAGTCGAGCCTGGCATCGTGCTCGACGACCTCAACCGTCAGCTCAGAAAACACGGCCTGTGGTTTCCGGTCGACGTCTCCACGGCCTCCCGCGCCACGATCGGCGGCATGGCCGGCAACAATTCCTGCGGTGGCCGCTCGCTGCGCTACGGCACCATGCGCGACAACACGCTGTCGATGGAGGCATCGCTCGCCGACGGCACGCTGGGCCGTTTCGGCGAGGTCGCGCGCGATCTCTCCGACCTCGAGGCCGGCGACAGCACCCGCGCCCTGTTCCGCGACATGCTCGACCTCGGCACCCGCGAGGCCGACGAGATCGCCGCGCGCTTCCCAAAGGTGCAGCGCCGCGTCGGCGGCTACAATCTCGATGCGCTGGTGCCGCGCAACGCGCCGAACAACATGGCGCATCTGTTGGTCGGCTCGGAAGGCACCCTCGCCTTCACCACCAAGGTCGAGCTGAAGCTGTGGCCCGTGATCCGCAACAAGGCGCTCGGCGTCTGCCATTTCGGCAGCTTCTACGAGGCGATGGATGCGGCCCAGCACCTCGTCAAGCTGAAGCCGATTGCGGTCGAGCTGGTCGACCGCACCATGATCGCGCTCGGCCGCGACATCGCGATGTTCGCACCCGTCATCTCCGCGGCGATCAAGGGCGATCCGGACGCCGTGCTCGTGGTCGAATTCGCCGAAGAGGACCAAGCCGACAACCTCGTGCGCCTCAAGCAGCTCGGTGAGCTGATGGCGGATCTCGGCTTTGGCTGGAACAACGACACGCGCAAATGGGGCGGCGTGGTCGAGATTACCGAGCCGGCTCTGCAGAGCGGCATCGCCGATTTCCGCGCGGCCGGCCTCAACGTGATGATGTCGATGAAGCAGGAGGGCAAGCCGGTCTCCTTCGTCGAAGACTGCGCGGTGCCGCTGCCGCACCTTGCCGATTACACCGCGCGGCTGAACGAGGTCTTCGCCAAGCACGGCACCAGCGGCACGATGTACGCGCACGCCTCCGAAGGCTGCCTGCATGTGCGCCCCGTTCTGAACCTGAAGCTTGAAAAAGACGTCAAGGCGATGCGCGCCATCGCCGAAGAGGCCTTCGCCCTGGTGCGCGAGTACAAGGGCTCGCATTCCGGCGAGCACGGCGACGGCCTGGTGCGCTCCGAATTCCACGAGGCGATGTTCGGCGAACGCCTCGTCGCCGATTTCAGGGAGGTGAAGCAGCGCTTCGACCCCGCCGGCGTGCTCAATCCCGGCAAGATCGTCGATGCGCCCAGGATGGACGACCGCTCGCTGTTCCGCTTCAAGCCCGACTATCGGGTCGGCGAGCTGAAGACGAAGCTCGACTGGTCGGCTTATCCCGGCGCCGGCGGCGGCTTCCAGGGCGCGGTCGAGATGTGCAACAACAATGGCGCCTGTCGCAAGCTGGAGGGCGGCGCAATGTGCCCGTCCTATCGGGCCACGCGTAACGAGAAAGACGTCACCCGGGGCCGCGCCAACACGCTGCGCCTTGCGATCTCCGGCCAGCTCGGCCCGGATGCGCTGTCGTCCGACGAGATGATGGAGACGCTCAAACTCTGCGTGTCCTGCAAGGCCTGCCGCCACGAATGCCCGACTGGCGTCGACATGGCCAAGATGAAGATCGAGGTGCTCGCCGCGCGCGCCGCCAGCCGCGGCCTGACGCTGCGTGACCGGCTCGTCGGATATTTGCCGCGCTATGCCGGCCTTGCTTCGCGCTTCGCGCCGCTGGCGAATTTGCGCAACGGCAGCCCGCTGCTGCGAAGGCTGTTCGAGCGCTTTGCCGGCATCAGCGCGCGCCGGGCCCTCCCCGCCTTCCGCCGCGATGTGTTCGTGCCGCCGGACGAAAGCGTCGGACCTACGGACGGTCGCGAGGTCGTGCTGTTCGCCGATACCTTCAACCGCATCTATGAGCGCGAGAATCTCGACGCCGCGCTGCGCGTGCTCACGGCCGGCGGCTATCGCGTGCATCTGCCGAAACCTGCGAGCGGCAACCGCCCGCTGTGCTGCGGCCGCACCTTCCTTTCAGCCGGTCTCGTCGACGAAGCCAAAGTCGAGCTCGACCGGCTGGTGACGGCTTTCGCGCCCTACGCGGCGCGTGGCGTGCCGATCGTCGGTCTCGAGCCGAGCTGCCTCCTGACGCTGCGCGACGAGCTTGCTTCACTGCGCAAAGACAACGACGCCAAGGCGGTCGGCGCCCACGCGCTGACCTTCGAGGAATTTCTGGTGCGCGAGGCCGAGGCCGGAAGGCTGCAATTGCCGCTCGGCACCGTCGCGGACAAGGCCGTGGTGCACGGCCATTGCCATCAAAAATCCTTCGGCGCCTTCAAGCCGGTCGAGCAGGTGCTGCGCCTCGTCCCGGGCCTTGAGGTTAAGACCATCGAGTCGAGCTGCTGCGGCATGGCCGGCGCGTTCGGCTATGGTGCGGATACCTATGATGCCTCGATCGAGATGGCCGAGCTGTCGCTGCTGCCGGCTGTGCGGAAGGCTGACCGGAATACGCTGATCGTCGCCGACGGCACCTCATGCCGGCACCAGATTCATGACGGCGCACAACACGAGGCGCTTCACGTCGCGCGCGTGCTGGCCATGAGCCTCGATCGCGCCAAATCCAACCCCATTTCTCCAGCTGCAAAGGAAACCAGCCATGGCTGACCTCACCCTCGACACCGCCCGAAAAATCCTCGACGCCGCCTTCGCGAAGGCCGGCGAGCTGAAGCTGAAGCCGCTGGTCGTCACCATCCTGGACGCGCGCGGCGTGCTCAAGCTCGCGGCAGCGCAGGACGGCACCAGCCTGATGCGCGCCGAGATTGCGCATGGCAAGGCCTATGGCGCGCTCGCCATGGGCATGGGCTCGCGCGCTTTGTTCCAGCGCGCGCAGGAGCAGGCCTATTTCATCGATGCCGTGAACACGATCGCGAAGGGGGCGCTGGTGCCGGTCCCTGGCGGCGTGCTGATCATGGACGGCGCGACCTTGCTCGGCGCGGTCGGCATCTCCGGCGACACGTCCGACAATGACGAGGCGTGCGCGATGGCGGGCATTCAGGCGGCGGGGCTCAAGGCGAACGCGGGGTAGCCCAAACCGGGATAAGTTTTCTATCGGTGGGGCACAGCAGTGCTCGGGCAACCCGCTGATTAAGAGTCTCATATTTCATAAATGGGTGCAGGCACTTAGATGTAAAAGATGGCTCTGACGGAGCCATAAAGATCAGTTAGTTACAGCTGGGTTGTAAATCGCGGCAGGCACGTATGTTGACCTGCGGCCACTGCGTCCCGAACGTAAGTAGCAAACGAAAAGATCAATGAAACAATGAGGTTTGCTCGCAATTGACCACCTTAATCGCCGTCCGTTCAAGAGGTTTCGGTGGTCACTCGGTGGTCAGCTTACCTGATGTGAGCCTTGATCTGGGCCCGGCGGTCCTAATGCTGCGCCTCCGAGGAGGGCCCCTTTCACACGGGAGAGGTCTAAGGTTCGATCCCTTGTGCGCCCACCATTCATACAATAAAATCAACGACTTATTTGACTATCTCCCGCCGCGTGTGCCCGGGAAATCTCGGGGTACAGCCGGGGCACAGACGTGTGATTTGATCGCGCGCTGTCTGCCATCGCCCCGCGCGAGCGAATGCCATCAGTTCAGTTGCTATGGAGCCCGGTCGCCTTGAAATCGCTGGCGCGGTCCCATCTTCGTCGGCTGGCGGAGCAGGTCAATGGTTGCCTACGGAGGCTAAAGCGCAAACTCAACACGCTCCAACACAGTTTCTATGAAATCGAAAATATAGACTGAAGCTTCCCAAGTTTTCTTGTTCTGTTGGGCTCCTTTCAGTTCCACCTGTCCATCACAGAACCAACGCCTGCTAATCATGTCATCGCCAGAAAATTCGATGGCATCATCGTAGACCGCTCGGATCTCCTGGGCATGGATGATCTTGTTGCAGGCTTCGCGAAGGCCAAAGTCGACGTCCTGCCCCGCGACCGTTAGGCAGCCAATCTCGTCCTTGCCGCTCGTGCGCTCAGCGTGCTGCTTATACTGATCCGCCTTGGCCGAACCCAAAGCGACGTCGTCGAAGGTCCGCACCAGCAATGCAAGCTGAAGAAGCTTCTCGCAAAGCACAGTCTCCGCTAACTCATGGTGAAGCTTGAAAATCCGAGATTCCCAAGGTGTCTTGTTATCCCGCTCGTCAATATCCGGGCCGTGAGACGCCAATTCGCCACTCGCTGCGACGATGTTCGCTATTTCGAACGAGAGCCGTCGGATCTGGTCGACGCTCACCGGATGAGTCTGGCCTTTACTAGACCAATAGGGGTTTTCCATGCCGCTTGAAGTACGTCTGTAGAACGGAAACTGCAAACCAAACAGCAAACCGCAACAACCATTCCGGCTCCGTCCCACTCCAAGCTATTGAAAGCTTAGTGAGCGCACCAGGGCTCGAACCTGGGTCCCGCTGATTAAGAGGCCGATGATTTGGCAGGAAAATCAACGTCCATTCCGACAACTGAACCGTCAGACCTGCATTGAACCCTCAACAGATATTCTCTTTGTCGGAATAACTAAGCCTCGGTTGATCAGCACGCGGAGGAAAGCGCATTGACAACCGTCGGGGTCCGAGTCACGGGTCCGCTACATCGCCAGGCCCACAATTTCGGAAGCCCTGCTTTCTTACTGGAGAGCAGCCTACCGGAACGTCGGATCTCGATAGTCCGCGCGAAACCACCGTCCGTGCGCGGTCCTTCACCGCCAAAGATGGTTGGGGAGTAGGTTCAAATCGGGGACCTGCAACCATCTCAAATTACTAATTGAGTCAGTCGCATAGCGTTGCCCTCCGAAGGCAGGTGTCAAGCCGGCTGGTGCGAAAAGTGAGGGAGAAAGAGTATTGTAATGCAAAGGCTTGCGAGGGCTGCGCGTTGGGGTTCACTCATACGCGAAATCCGCGTAAGCAGTAGGCACCAGGCCAAAGGGCTCGGCGCCGCACTCCAAACCAAGATACTGCAAAACCTCGCCATCGCGAAAAGCGGAGAAGGCCACCTTCACCTGCACCGTGCCGCCGCCCTGCTCGCCCACGCGAAGAACTCGGATCCGAACTCAAGCGCGTGATGATCGCTGGCGACTTCCGCCGGGGCTACGAACTCGTCGGTGACCTCGCGATCGTTGCGGAGGCTGCCAAGGCGCCACGCCGCATTAATCACCGGATGATGCCGCCCGTTGCAGCGATGCGGGCTAAGTGAAAGTCGGCATCACCGAACTGGTGATCGATCATGGTCAACCGCTTGAAATAGTGACCGATGCGATATTCCATGGTGACCCCAACGCCACCATGCAAATGAACGCCGCTCTGGCCGACATAGCGCGCGGAGCGGCCGATCTGCACCTTTGCCGCCGCGACCGTCTTGGCGCGCTCGTCGAGATCGGTGAAGTTCGACGCCATCGAGGCTAGGTAAGACATGCTGCGCGCGGTCTCCAGCGCGGTGAAAATGTCGGCGGCGCGGTGCTGCAGCGCCTGGAACGAGCCGATCGCGACACCGAACTGCTTGCGCTCCTTGATATATTCGACAGAGATGTTGACAGCCTCCTCCATCGCGCCGACCGCCTCGGCGCACAGCGCGATGCGGGCGTCATCGACCACCTGGTTGACGATGGGCAGACCGTCCTCGGCATAGCCGATCACCGCGTCGGCGCCGACCTCGACATTGGCAAGCTTGATATCGGCGGCGCGGCTGCCGTCCTGGGTCTCGTAGCCGCGGATATCGACGCCCTTGGCATTGGCGGGCACCAGGAACACGCCGACGCCCTTGGCGTCGCGCTGGCCGCCGGCGGTCCGGGCGGTGACGATGACGGTGGCGGCGGTGTCGCCATGACCGGCGACGAATTTCTCGCCGTTGAGCACATAGCCCGAGCCGCTCCTCTTCGCCGATGTGGTGACATCGCCGAGATCATAGCGCGAGTCGCGCTCCAGCTGGGCGAAGGCCAGGGTCTTGGAGCCGTCAATGATCCCCGGCAGATGGGCTGCGCGCTGCTCGCTTGACCCACGGCGCAGGAAACCGCCGCCGAGCACCACCGTGTCGAGATAAGGCTCGATCACGAGATTGCGGCCGAGCGCCTGCATCACGATCATGGTCTCGATCGGGCCGGCGCCGAAGCCGCCGTCATCCTCCGAGAAAGGCAGGCCGAGCAGGCCCTGTTCGGCGAACTTGCCCCAGATCGTTTTGCTGTAACCACCCTTCTCGGCGCGATATTTCTTGCGGGCTTCGAAATCGTAGAACGATTTCAGCAGCCCGTCGATGCTATCCTTAAGGAGGCGCTGCTCTTCGGAAAGATCAAAATCCATTTTCTTTTCTCTCGGATCGCGCGCGACGCGCGTGGTGAATGCTCGAAGTCGCCGTCATTGCGCGGCACTCTTGCGCCGAATCAATCCAGGCTTCGCTCGCGGCCACTGGATCGCTTCGTCGGTGCGCTCCTCACAATGAGGCCGTTTCGGCGGATCACAGTCCCAACACCGCTTTCGCGATGATGTTGCGCTGAATCTCGTTGGAGCCGCCATAGATCGACACCTTGCGGTAGTTGAAATAGGTCGGCGCAATCGGCGAAGCCCAGTCGTCATTCGTGCTTCGCGCACTGTCCTGCGCGAACGGCAGTGCGAACGGACCGGTGACCTCGAGCAGCAACTCGGTCAACGTCTGCTGTATTTCCGAACCCTTGATCTTCAGGATCGACGAGGCCGGATCGGGCTTGCCCTTGCCATGCTTGCCTTCGGCGGCGACCACTCGCATCTGCGTCAGTTCCAGCGCCTTCAGCTCGATCTCCGTCGAGGCGAGCTTTTGCCGGAACAGTGGATCCTCGATCAGTGGTCTGCCGCCGGACATGGTCCGGGCTGCCAGTTCCTTGATGCGGCCGATCCGCGCCTTAGAGATGCCGACGCGAGCGATGTTGACACGTTCGTGGCCAAGCAGGAATTTGGCGTAGTCCCAGCCCTTGTTCTCCTCACCGACGAGGTTCTCGGCAGGCACCACCACGTCATCGAAGAAGACCTCGTTGATCTCTACCCCACCATCAATCATCTGGATTGGGCGCACCGTAATGCCCTCCGTCTTCATGTCGATGAGGATGAAGGAAATGCCCGACTGCTTCCTGGCGGTCGGATCGGTACGGCAGAGGCAGAAGATCCAGTCGGCATGCTGCGCCAGCGTGGTCCACGTCTTCTGGCCGTTGACGATATAGGTGTCGCCCTTCTTGTTTGCCGACGTCTTCAGCGAAGCCAGGTCCGAGCCAGCCCCAGGTTCGGAGAAACCTTGGCACCACCAGTCATCCATATTGGCGATGCGAGGCAGATACTGCTTCTTCTGGGTTTCGTTTCCAAACGTGTAGATGACAGGGCCGACCATGTTGACGCCGAACGGCAGCGGCACCGGCGCGGGATATCTCTGCAGCTCCTCGAGAAAGATATACTGCTTCACCGCACTCCAGCCGGTGCCGCCATATTCCACCGGCCAATGCGGCACGCCCCAGCCCTTTTTATTGAGCGTTCGCTGCCAGCTCACCTGCTCATCCTTTGTGATGTGCCGGGTTTCCAACAGCTTCTGGCGCACCGCAGGATCGACTTTGTCCCTGAAGAAAGCGCGCACTTCGTCGCGAAACGCGACTTCCTCGGGAGTGAAGCTCAAATCCATCGTGAAACGACTCCAGATCAGCCAAATATTTGTCCGCATCGCCGCACCTGCCCCATCTCGGCCAAGCGGGAGCGAGGCTCTGCGCCTCTTGTCGATACGCGATGACAGTCCTAGTGCGGCATCACCGCCATTGGCTCCCGCCGGATCCAGAAGATGTACCGCCGGCCCGCGAAGCGCGTGATGCTGTGCAGCGTCATACCGATCGCCGAAAGGATGATCAGAACGGCAAATACGCCGGTGACGTCCAGATTGAAATTATAGGTCATGATCAGGTAACCGAGACCCGCCTGCGCGCCGACAAACTCCCCGACAATGGTTCCGATCACTGCCAGCACTGAGGCGATCTCAAGACCGGCGAAGATCAGCACGAGCGCGGAGGGAATCCGCAGGCGCACCAGGGTCTGCAGGGTCGTCGCCCCGTAGGCCTTCATCATGTCCAATTGATCCCGATCGGTGGAATGAAACCCGGAGATCACGCTCACAAGGATCGGAAAGAAGCAGATCAAGGCAGTGATGACGACTTTCGAGGTCAGACCGTATCCGAACCAGATGACCAGAAGCGGCGCGACCGCCACTTTCGGGACCGTCTGCAATGCCACGAGATAGGGATACACGAGCTTCTCGACCGCCGGGACCAGCGACACCAGCGCCCCCACCACGAGCCCTGACGCGATGCCGACGCCAAAACCGATCAGAACTTCGGTCAGGGTGACCATGAGGTGCGGCCACACCGATCCTTCGGCGAACATTCCATACAAGCGAACCACAATGCCGGTCGGCGCCGGCAGCACCAGTGGCGAGACGTGGCCGTAGCGGCAGATGCCTTCCCAGACCGCGAGCAGAACGACCGCGAGGCCGACCACCTGATAGCTGGGTGACATCAGATTCAGACGCGCGTTCTTCATAGCGAGGTCACCATCGGAGCTTCGGAACCGAAAATGGTCCGGATCTGGTCGCAGATTTCACTGAACCGCTTGTTTGCCATTGTCTTCAGACTTCGCGGCCGTGCGATATCGACGTCGATGATCTCGGAGATTCGGCCAGGCCGGGGCGACATGACGACCACGCGGTCTCCGAGCAGCACTGCCTCGGGAATGCTGTGCGTGATGAAGAGAACCGTCTTCTTCTCCTCGGAGTAGACACGCATCAGTTCGACATTGAGCGATTCGCGCGTCATGGCGTCGAGCGCGCCGAAGGGCTCGTCCATCAGCAGAACTTTCGGTTCGCGCATCAGCGCGCGGCAGATCGCAACGCGCTGCTGCATGCCACCCGACAATTCGAACGGATACTTCCTGGCGAAATCGGCGAGCCCCATGAAGGTCAGCAGTTCTTTCGCCCGGCGCCGCGTCTTCTCGGAACGATCATTCCTCAAGTGAGGCGACAGTAGAACATTGTCGAGCACCGTATTCCAGGGCAGCAGCAGCGCCTGCTGGAACACGACGCCGACATCGGATCGGGGACCACGAAGGCGATTACCGTCGAATCTCACTTCGCCCGAGCTGACCGACGACAGGCCGGCGAGAATGCGAAGCAGCGTCGTCTTGCCACACCCGCTCGGTCCCACAACCGAGACGAACTCGTTTTCCCTGATGTCGAGATTGACCTTGGCCAATGCCGTGACGACGTCACCGGAATGGGTGACGAACTTTTTTTCGACGTTCTCGATCCTGATGAGCGTTCGGCTGTCGCGCTGCAGCGGCTCATCCAACGCACTTAGGGGCGAAGTCAACATGAATGAATGAATCTCGTTCACTGATTGATGGTCCTGCACGCTGTTGTTTCGACCGGAGCAGCGCTCGAAGCGCGGTTCACCGCAGCGACCTCAGATCGAACTCTTTCGCCTGCTTCAGGATCGCTGCGCGGTCGTAATTGTTGATCTCGCCGACGAACTCATTGGTAAACATACGCGATGCGGGTACCGGCTTCGCGATCTGCCCGCCCTGCAGCAGGAAGTCGCTGAGATCGTTCCAACGGGATTCTATGAATTCACCGCGCCTGTCGCCCAATTGGGCATCGGTCCAGCCGTCCCACGTCGTCGTCATTTTCAGACCGCGCTCGAGCTTCTGCTCTGGAGTGCCTTCCGCGGGCTTGCTCTCGGGATAGATTTTCCAGGTCATCAATACGCAGGCCGGACGATTGGCGAGGCAGAAATCCAGGCCTTTCGCCAATGCGCGGGCGAAGCCGACGAGGAGCTTGGGATTCTTCTTGATGGTTTCGTTCCTGGCCAGCAGCGACACGTCGGGCAATGTCGTGAGCTTCTGTTCGATCGGCAGCTGCCGGACCGGCGATCCGGCGATGCCGAACGTGATGTTCGCAGTTTCCCAGAACACGATGGCGTCCACCACCTTCTGCTTCATGGCGGTGATCGCCTGACCGCCCGCCCCGATGGGGATGAAGGTGACATCCCGATCGGGATTGAGACCGGCCGCCCGCAGATACGCTTTTCCGTAATTCATGCCGGCGCTGCCCAGCGCTGTCACGCCGATGCGCTTGCCCTTCAGTTCGGCCACCGAACTGACAGGGCTGTCGACCGGCACCGAAATCGACCAGATATTGCGATATTCGACTGCAGAAAAATAACGCAGATCCAGCTGCGCGTCGCCATCCTGCATACCGATCACCGCCTGCGCTGGGCTGGCCCAGCCGATCGGTGCGTTTCCGGTCGCAACCTGGATCGCCACCTCGTTCGAACCAGCAGCGAGCAGGTAGGAAGCCTCAATTCCCTCCTGATCGAGATAGCCGAGATATTTCGCCGCGATGAAAGGCGCAATCGCTTCATTTGCGTTTCGCTGCGGGAGTAGAACATTGATCTTTTCAGCAGCCGCGGCTCGCTCAGCCGCGATGAGGGTGCAAAGCGTGAGTAAGATCGCAAGAAGCTGATGCATGTTCTTAAATCCTTGGGGGCGGATGATTGGCACTTGGCAGGACGGTAATCGGTATATCACTCGTGTACAAGCTCTATGCTTGCTTGCGAGTGATTAAGCTTTGCCCATAGCGGAGGGAGATATTGTGCAGTCGCAGCAATGCTGCGACTGTGTCGGCTCGCGCAGCATCGCGCGCCGACAGGACATGGAGCGGCGCAAGCGCTTACCGCAAGGGTTGCGTCAGCCGCGGGTCTTCTCGGTATTGAGCGAGGCAAAGGTTGCGCCCTCGTCCGCAAGGCGCCCGAGCAGCGCGGTGGGCTTCAAGGCCGGCTCGTTCAGGCTCCGCGCATAGAATTCGAGCCGTTCGACGATGGTCCTGAGGCCAACGAGATCCGCATAGAACATTGGCCCGCCGCGATGGATCGGCCAACCATAGCCGTACAGCCAGATCACATCGATGTCGCCCGGGCGCGCGGCGATCTTCTCTTCGAGGATGCGCGCGCCTTCATTGATCATCGGATAGATCATGCGCTCCAGAACTTCCTGATCGCCGATGGTGCGACGGGTCAGACCGAGGCGCTTACACGTCGCGTCGATCAATTGTTCGACCTTGGGATCCGGAATCGGCGCACGCGACCCCGGCTCGTATCGATAATAGCCCTTCGAAGTCTTCTGCCCAAGACGGCCGGCCTCGCAGATGGCATCGGCAATGTCCCAGCGAATGCCGCGGTCCTGACGCGAACGCCAGCCGATATCGAGACCTGCGAGATCGCCCATGGCGAACGGCCCCATCGAAAAGCCGAACCGCGTGAGCACCGCGTCCACCTCTTCCGGAAGCGCGCCGCTCTTGAGCAGGGCCTCTCCCTGCAGGCCGCGGACGGCCAGCATACGGTTACCCACGAAGCCATGGCAGACGCCGACGACGACCGGCGTCTTGCCGATGCGCTTGGCCAGCGTCGTTGCGGTCAACAGCGCATCGGGCGCGGTTTGTTTGGCGCGCACGACCTCGCACAGCTTCATGATGTTGGCCGGCGAGAAGAAATGCATGCCCAACACGTCCTGCGGCCGGCGGGTGACCGCAGCGATCTCGTTGATGTCGAGATAGGAGGTGTTGGTGGCCAGCACCGCGCCGGGCCTAGCGTTGGCGTCGATGGCGGTGAAGACCGCTTTCTTGATCGCCATGGTCTCGAACACGGCCTCGATGACGAGGTCGGCATCCCTGACGTTCTCGAGGCCGACCTTGCCGTCGATCAGCGCCATCCGCTTCGCCGGCTCATCCGCCGGGATGCCGCCGCGCGCCGCCGTGGCGTCCCAGTTCTTCCGCATCGTGCCGAGGCCGCGTGTCAGTTGTTCTTCCCCGGTTTCGATCAGGGTCACCGGAATGCCCGCATTAGCGAAGGACATAGCGATGCCACCGCCCATGGTGCCGGCGCCGATGATGGCGACGCGCCCGACCGGACGCGGCTTCACGCCGTCCGCCACGTCTCGAACCTTGACCGCTTCCCGCTCAGCGAAGAAGGCATGGCGCTGTGCCTTCGCCTGATCGTCGGCGACCAGCTTCAAAAAGGCCTCGCGCTCTTTCTTCAGCGCCTCGTCAAAAGGCGTATCCAGCGTCCAGCTCACCGCCTCCGCGCAGGCCAGCGGCGCATTCAGGCCACGGTTCTTCTTGGTGGCCGCTGCAGCAGCGGCGGCAAAAAGCGAACGATCCGCCTTGGCCGCCACGAGCTTGGAATCATCGTTGCGTAGCAGCAGCAGCGGGCGCTGTTCCGCCACGAGCTTCCTCGCGAATGCGATCGCGCCGTCCGCCTGGCTCTCGACGATCTCGTCGATGAGGCCATGCTCGAGCGCTTCAGGCGCGCCGATCGGCTCCCCGGTGACGATCATCCTGACGCCGAACTCCGGGCCGACCGCCCGCGGCAGGCGCTGCGTTCCGCCCGCGCCCGGCAGCAGGCCGAGTTTGACCTCGGGCAAGCCGAGCTTGGCATCCTTGACGGCAACGCGGAAGTGACAGCCGAGCGCGAGCTCAAGGCCGCCGCCAAGCGCTGTGCCGTGGATCGCCGCGATCACCGGCTTGCTGCAGCTTTCAATAGCCGTGATCACCTCATTGAGGGCCGGCGGCTGCGGCGGCTTGCCGAATTCGGTGATATCCGCACCGGCGATGAAGGTGCGGCCAGCGCACGTCATCACGATGGCCCGAACCGCGGCATCCGCATTCGCGGCCTGGACGCTCTCGAAGATGCCGCGGCGTACGGCCGCGCTCAGAGCGTTCACCGGTGGCGCATCGATGATAATCACCGCGCAATGATCGACCAGCGCGAGTTTGACGGCGTCGCTCAATTCAAGTCTCCCATCAGAAACAATCTCAACAGGCGCGAGCATCTGAGCCCGGTCCTGACGACAGGGCCCCACGCTGCCACGATTTTCTCAAGTGCTTGGATCAGTGGATGATCTCGAACAAGCCGGCGGTTCCCATGCCGCCACCAACGCACATGGTGGCGACGCCATATTTGATCTCGCGGCGACGTCCCTCGATGAGAAGATGACCGGCCAGCCGCGCGCCGCTCATCCCGTAAGGATGGCCCATGGAAATGGCGCCACCATTGACGTTCAGCCTGGCAGGATCAATTCCGAGCTTGTCCCGGCAGTAAAGCACCTGAACGGCGAAGGCTTCGTTCAGCTCCCACAAGTCGATGTCGTCGATGCGCAGACCGTGACGCGCGAGGAGCCGCGGCACGGCGTAAATGGGACCGATCCCCATTTCGTCCGGCTCGCAGCCGGCCGACACGAAACCCCGGAAAATGCCGAGCGGCTTCAAGCCACGCTTGCCGGCTTCCTTGTCGCTCATGATCACCATCGCGCTCGCGCCGTCCGAGAGCTGGCTGGCATTGCCGGCCGTGATGCTGCCGCTGTCGCGCACAGGCCTCAGCTTGGCGAGCCCCTCCAGCGTCGTATCCGGACGAGGTCCCTCATCCTGAACGAGCGTGACGTCCTTCAGGCTGGTTTCCTTTGTCTCTTTGTTGCTGACCGACATCGTGACCGACAGCGGCACGATCTCGTCGTCAAACTTTCCGCTCGTCTGGGCCGATGCGGTCCGCATTTGGCTATCGAAGGAATATTCGTCCTGACGATCTCGCGAGATCGCATAACGTTTTGCAACCACCTCGGCGGTGTCGAGCATCGGCATATAGACGTCAGGCTTCAGCTCCATCAGCACGGGATCGACGGCACGATAGGTATTGGCGTGCTCGTTCTGCACCAGGCTGATCGATTGGCCCCCACCCCCGACGGCGATCTGGACACCGTCATGGATCACCGACCGTGCGGCGATGGCGATGGCCTGCAGTCCCGATGCACACAGGCGATCGACCGTCGTGCCCGACACCGATACCGGCAGACCTGCGCGCAACAGCGCCTTGCGAGCGATATTGCCGCCGGTCGTGCCCTGCTGCATCGCGACTCCCATGACAACGTCTTCGATGTCGCCAGGATCGACCTCGGCCCGCGCCACTGCCGCCTTGATCGCCTCACCGAGCAGGGTGGCACCGTCGGTGTTGTTGAGCGCGCCGCGATAGGCCTTCCCGATCGGGGTACGCGCAGTGGATACGATAACAGCATCAGCCATAGAATGATTCCCAGTTTAGGCAGGACGAGATGAGAGTTGATCGCGCAGCGCTTGCCGAGACAGCTTGCCGACATTGGTGCGGGGCAGTTCGTCGATGAACTCGAGCTCCGCCGGCAGTTCGTGCTTGCCGATCTTGCCGGTCAGGAAGGCGCGCAGGTGGTCGATGCTGAAGCGCGCAGCGTCCGGCCGGAGCGTGATATAGGCCTTGGCAGCCTCTCCGCGATATTCATCGGGAATACCGACGACCAGCACCTCCTTGACGTCGGGGTGGGTGTAGATCGCCTGTTCGATCAGCTGCGGATAGACGTTGAACCCACCCGAGATGATGAGATCCTTCTTGCGATCGACGAGATAGAACCAACCATCCGCATCCATGTAGCCGATGTCACCGGTGAGGAAGCGATCGCCGATGAACCATTCGGATCGCCCTTCGTCCCGGTTCCAATAGCCACGCGTTACGTTTGGCCCGCGGATGCGCAGTTCGCCCACCTCACCAGCCGGCAAGACGCGATGCGGGTCGTCATGCGCCACGATGTCGATCTCGATGCCGGGCAGCATCAGCCCGATCGAGCCGGGCTTGTCCGGCCCGTTCGACGGATGCGTCGTGCCGGGCGACGCGGTTTCCGTCATGCCCCAGCCGCTCCGCAGCCGGAGGCCGGTCTTACGCTCGAAGATCGCGGCGACCTCGACCGGAAGCGGCGCCCCGCCCGAACTGCAATAGGCCAGCGACGACAGATCGCGGCGGTCCAGATCAGGCAGGCTGGTGATGGCGATCCACATGGTCGGCACGCCCGGAAACACCGTCGCACGCTTGACCTCGATATCCCGCATGATTTCCTCGAGATCGAAACGCTGATGCAGGGAAATCAGATCGCCGTAACGCAGCCGCTTCATCAGGATGAGCGTCAAGGCATAGATATGGAACAGTGGAAGCGCACAGATGACGCGCTCGGCAACATTCCGCTTCGCCCGGAATGATCGCGTCCAGACTTCCCGGATCGAGACCGCGGCGGTCAGATTGCGATGCGTAAGCATCGCGCCTTTAGGCAAGCCGGTCGTCCCCCCGGTATACTGCAGCAGCGCCACGTCATCCAGTTCAACGGCCGGCCAGGTCGCGGGAAGCCGAGCCTCCGCGTTGAATTCGGCGTAGGTGACGATCGCAGGCCGCTTGTCGTAGGACGCCAGCTTATTCTCCGCCTCGCCCCACGCCTCATCTTCGCAGACGATGATGCGGTCGATGATGCCGGCGTCGAGAAATTCGAGCGCTCGGGGGAAAATCGACGACAGGTTGCTGGTCACGACCACACGGGCGCCGCTATCGGTCAGCTTGTGCTTCAGCGTGATCTCGCCGTCGAGCGGACTGAGATGCACAATGCGTGCGCCGGCCTTGAGCGCACCGAAGAAGTTGACCGGATGATCGGGCGTGTTGCCGAGAAAGAGCCCGATGCTGGTGCCGCGCGCGAGGCCGTCTCGCAGATAAGCGGCTGCAGCCTGTGCGACCTTTGCGTTCAGCTCCCGATAGCTGATCTGACGATCGCGAAATTCAATCGCCGCGCGATCGCCGAATTTGCGCGCCGATTCCTCCAGCAACGCCGGCACGAGACCGACTGCGATCGGTTCGTCCCAGCGGACACCCTCTGGATAGAATTTCTCGCCTGCATATTTCACTGATGTTCTCCGTGGAGCGTCACCCCGGCAATGCCGAGTGATAAAATGCCGAGTGATGGAATGGGAATGTCGCGCTACACCTGTTTTGTAACGGCGGCTCTTCTTCGCCACAGCGTGGCAAGGGTTGGGCCAACCACCGCCACGACACACAGTGCGGACAATGTCGCGCTGATCGGCCGGGTCACGAAGATCGACAGATCGCCGCCGCTGAGAAAGAGCGTCTCCCGAAGCGCTTTCTCGAAGATCGGGCCGATCACCAATCCGAGCACGAGCGGCGCAAGGTCGAATCCAATCTGGCGCAGGATCGCACCGATCGCCCCAAAGCCGACCAGGACGCAGAGGTCCCAATAGCTGCTCCGCATCGTGTAGACGCCAATAAAGCTGATGGCGAGAATGAAGCCGATCAGCGCATATTGCGGTACCCTCAGGAGCCTTACCCATAACCCGACCAGCGGCAGGTTCAACGCGAGCAGCGCGACGTTTCCGATATACATCGAGGCCAGGAGCCCCCATACAACGTCGGGATGTTGCGACAGCAGCAGCGGTCCAGGTTGGATGCCTTGTACGATAAGCGCGCCCAGCATCAACGCTACGTTTGGCGTGAACGGAATGCCCAGACTGAGAACAGGTACCAGCGCAGAGGTCGCCACCGCATTGTTCGCCGCTTCCGGACCGGCAAAGCCCTCCACGGCGCCCTTGCCGAACTCATCACGATGGGTGCGGGCGATCGCCTTCTCGACACCGTATGAAGCGAATGTCGATGTGAGCGAGCCGGGCCCCGGCAGTAGTCCGATGAGAAAGCCGATGCCCGACCCTCGGACGATCGCAGGCCACGCGCGCGACCATTCGGAGCGTGTCGGAATCATGTCACGCAGGCGTACCGTATCGGCACGCGGGAATCCGGTATGCGATGCGAGGAGATGAAACAGCTCGCTCAGGCCGTACAGCCCAAGCGTTATCGGCACGAGA
This sequence comes from Bradyrhizobium sp. BRP20, assembly GCF_020194215.1. Classification (NCBI taxonomy): domain Bacteria; kingdom Pseudomonadati; phylum Pseudomonadota; class Alphaproteobacteria; order Hyphomicrobiales; family Nitrobacteraceae; genus Bradyrhizobium; species Bradyrhizobium sp. BRP20. The sequence goes on from NZ_JADYVY010000011.1 coordinate 239,773, forward strand.
TCGAAGCCTAATCCGAGGACATTGGTGTCGAACGTGAAGCGTGTATCGCCGCTCACCGCATCGACACCAATCGTCGCCAAGGCAACGCCGACCAGCAGCATCAGCGTGTTCTGCGCCGGGTCGTTCCCCGTGATCCGGACCAGCGTCAGAGCTCCGAGAAGCGCCAGCAGGCAAAATTCAGGCGACGAGAACCGCAACGCCACATCCGCGAGGATGGTGGTGAAAAAGCTCAGCCCGACGATGCTGATCGTGCCGGCGATGAACGATCCGACTGCACAAATCATCAACGCAGCACCGGCTCTCCCCTTTCGCGCGAACTCGTAGCCATCGATCGTGGTGACGATCGAGCCGCCTTCACCTGGAATCCTGAGCAGGATTGCCGTCGTCGAGCCGCCATACATTGCGCCGTAGTAGATGCCGGCCAGCATGATGAGACCGGTGACCGCCGAGAAATGGATGGTGATCGGCATCAGAATCGCCATCGCGCCGAGCACGCCGAGACCGGGCAACACGCCAGTCGCGGTGCCGACCAACGCGCCCAGCAATGCCGCGCCGATGTTGACCGGCTGCAAGGCGACGGCAAACCCGCCGACCATTTGACCAAGCAAATCCATCATCAGCTCCCGAGAACCGCAGCGAGAAGAGACCCGTATGGAAGCGATACCTTCAGACCCAACGAGAAGATCACCCAGAACGCGATAGGCGTCATGACCGCGACAGCGAGCGCGCTCGTCGATGGCGCACCAGCAAGGCGCGCCATGAGGACGAGGAAGACCCCGGTGGTGATAAAGATGCCAAGGAAAGGGAGCCCGACGATGTAAACGACGCACAGGAGAAGTGCATAGAGGGCACGCAGGGCGGCCCGCCCCTTCGGCCATGGCCCGCTATCGACCAATCCGCTCTGATTGCGTATGGTCACATAGAGACCGAAGGCCACCCAGCAAGTGCCCACCATAAGCGGAACGGCGCCGATGCCCGTTCCTGGCGGGTCCCCTAGCGGCATCATCGACGCTTGATGGAGATAGAACAGCCCCAAGGCTGTCAGGATCAGCGATGCCGACCGCACTATTTTCGGTGCTGACGGTACATCGACGCCGATTGCCGCTTCGACCATCACCAGCTACTTTCCGCTCTGAGCAGTTGGCGCGGTGCCGCGGAAGACCTCCGTGAACTGACGGGTCATCTCCTCGCCATCGGTGAACTTCACCTGAATGTTCTGAGTGGTCAGCACGCGTCTAAATTCGGGGTCCGATATGCTCTGCTTGATGGCTTCGATCAGGACGACGCGTCGCGACTCCGGGATTCCTTTCGGCGCATAGACGACATAGTCGCTGGTAGTGACCACATCGTAGCCCAGCTCCTTGAAGGTTGGGACATCCGGGTTCGACTCCATGCGTCGTGGACCGAACACGGCCAGCGGCCTCGCCTTTCCGACCTCGATCTGGGCCTTGAGTCCGGGCCAGGTGAGCGCCGCGAGCTCCGTGTTCTTGCCGAGAAACGAAGCGACGCCTTCGGCATCGCCGCTATAGGGAACAAACCTGATATTGATGTTCGCCTTTTTGGCAAAGGCATCCCAGGTGTATTGATTGATGCCGCCGGCGATGCTGGCGACCTTGAGCTTGCCGGGATTTTCCTTTGCGAACTTCACCACGTCGTCCAACGTCTGAAGTGGCGAGTCCGCCTGCACGCAGATGGTGTTATAAACGATGCCGATACCGCCGAGAATGTCGTAGGTGCTCGGATCTCCCCAAGGCAGTCCCTTGACCGTGTGAACGGCGATCGTCATCGGGCTATTGGTCGCGACGCCGATTTGATAGCCGTCGGGCTGCGCCGTTACGACGGCGGTGACGCCGCGCGTACCGGCGCCGCCGGCGGTATTCTCGATGGCCACCGGCTGCTTCAGCGACTTTTCGAGAGCGCGACCAAGGGCGCGGGCAATCGCATCGGACCCGCCCCCTGCACCATAATTGACACTCAGGGTAATCGGCTTCGTGGGAAACGGGTCGTCCGAAGCCAATGCCGGCGCTCCGGCCCAGGAAAGCCCGGCTGCAATCGTCGTCGCGAGTAACATCCGCATCGTAATTGATCCTGTTGAATGGTTTGGAAGTGACGTTCGGAAGCTATCGGCCAGGCGCCCTCAGCTCCGGAAGTGCAAATTCGCCGTGGTCCAGAACGTGGATGTCATCCAGCCAGAGACTGCAGCCCTGGAGCGGGATATCGAGATGGCAAGGTGTATCGTTCGTGCCGCCAAGCTCGGTATTCGGCCCGGTCGAGAACAACACATTGCCGTAGAAGGACAGCGCATTCATGATGTGCTCGGACGCGAGCTGTGACGTCGAGGCGATATGATGCCACTTGGCCCGCTCGTTCGATCCCCAGCCAATGTGAGAGATCGCCCAGCCACGGGGATCGCCGAAGCTGTCGATATATTTCTTGATGAGCAGCGCGTCGGGCCCCTCGCCCTGGATATCGACGATGTAACCTTTCTCGATTTTTAGCGTGACGGGTGACTGAACGTAACGCTTGAAAGCACAGAGGATATCGCCCGGCATCAAGACGACGGTTCCGTTGACCTCGCCATCGGTCGCCTGCGTGAACGCAAAGCCCGAAGGCCAATGATCCCAGCGGCCGGGCTCGTCGGTGTAACCGTATTCCGAGATCACGGGATATTGGCTCAGGCCGTAAGTCACGTCGGTGCCGCCGGGTGACGTGATCCGCATAGTCTCGGCCGATTGCAGCATGGTCCGCGACAGTTCCGTCCGCCTGCGGAGATCTTCCGTCGGGAACATCTGCTTCAAGATATGGAACGGCTCCATAACGCGCAGGATCCGAGCCCCGGCGGCCTGGATTTCGGCCTGCTCGGCGGAGAACAGGAGACCGAGCAAGTCAATCACGAGATCGGCCCGCTTCAGCGTGTCGATTGCGGGCTGATTTCCGGTCAGCGCGTGGCGCCCCTGAACGCCCGCAATCTTCTGCTGGCCATATTTCGGCACGTTCACATGAAACGTTGTCGCGCCGAGGCTCTGCGCCGCAAGCATGAAGGTCTGCGCATATTCCGGGTGATCGTCGCCGCCACTCAGGACCGCGACCACTTCCCCCTTCTTCACTTTGCAAAGTTCAAGCTCCGCCTTGAACACATCGAGCATCTCGACATCGACTATGGTCTTCGCCATTCATCTCTCCTACTTATTGCTGGTGACGTGCTCGCCTGGCGGGCGCTACGCGACGCAGCGCACGTGACGCATGCGCCCCTGCGGAGTCGGCTGGCTCGGCGATCTGCCGAAACCCGCCCCCCGGGAACAAGATCGCTGCAACAGCCGGATGCGCCGATCTTCGGGCACAAGGCACGCCACGACACCCCAGCCACCGACGGACGGCGATGTGTCCATCCGGGCGAGCTTGCGAACAGCGGGCGCTGGGCCTCCCAAGGGTGCCAATTGCGTTACCTCTCCAGACATTATGTCGGACGATATTTTGACAATCACTCGTATGCAAGCGTAAAACTTGTTCGCAAGCGCACAACTTGCAAGCAAGTGCATTCACGGTGTATCGTCGTGAAAGCACTGGCTGTCAGCCGATGTGCTTGGTTCGTGCCGGCGGGCATGCGCTGACCCATAATGGCGCTGCCGTGGCTTACCCCCTGCAGCCACTATGGCTCCCACGAGACTTACGGAAGGCTGCGAAGGCTTCATCCCGAGCCCTCGTCGATACTGGTTTTGGCTGACGCTCTCTCTTCATAGGGCGCAAGGCCGCTCAAGACTGACGACACCGCGTGACACAGACTGCTCAAATAATGATCCAACCCGTGACTGCTGCCGACGAGCCCGAGCGTTACGTGCTCGACGACCAGCCGGGCTTTTTGCTACGCGTGGCATTGAAAACGCATACTGCGTTCCTCACGGCAAAGATGATCGAGGGCCTGACCGCGCCGCAGTTCTCCACTCTCGCGAAACTGCTCGAGGTTGGACCTTGCTCGCAAAACCACCTCGGCCGCCTCATTCACTATGATTCCGCGACCATCACCGGGGTGATCAATCGATTGAAGGCCCGGGGCTTCATCGAAAGCATCGTCGATCCCCTCGATCGCCGCCGCGTGGCGATCGACCTGACTGACTTAGGCCGGGCGGTGGCAGCCGACGCGATCGCGACGATCAGGGAAATCTCACGGGAAACGTTTTCGCCTCTTTCCCCTGCGGAGCACGCGGCGCTGACGACGTTGCTGAAAAAAGTGATCCGCAGATAGCCGTTGCGGCCATCCTTCCTCGAACAGAAACAACAGGCCCGTTCCTTGGCGACCGACAGACAGATGCAGCTATCCCTGGATCAGCTCCAGGCACGGCTTTCCCGCAATCACATGGCAGCTTGGATGAACCTCTCGGTCGTGTCCGCAGCGGCCGGCCAGATCGCATTGGCGGCCCCGTGGCGGGAGGAGTTCATTTCGAACCCGGACCAGCGGTTCGCTCACGGTGGCATTCTCGCGACGCTGTTGGATACTGCGGGTTCCTACGCGGTGGCGACCCTGCTGGGGCGTCCTGCCCAGACGGTCGACATGCGCGTGGATTTTCTGCGGCCAGCCTTCGACGCTGCGTTGACCGTCGAAGCAAACGTCCTTCACTACGGACGCACCTTGGCAACAGTCGATGCGTCGGTGCTCAATCCTTACAACAAAGCGCTGGCAGCCGGCCGAATGGTCTTTCTGATTGCTGACCAGGAGCGCTCAGCTCAAGCATAGTGCCCGCGGCAGCCTAGAAACGGCACTCCAGGAGCGCGCGGATGATCGACAGGAAGCCCTCGGTATCATCGATCTGCATCTGATGACCCACATTCTCCAGCCATCTGATCTCGATAGATGGAAGCAGTCTGCGGATCTCCTTCTCATCTTCCGGCCGGATGACCCCGCCTCTTCCGGCAATGACGAGCGCGGCCGACACGGTAAGATTGGCGAGATCGAAATGAATGTCGTCGTTGTGGAAGCCCTTGTGAGCCTCGATCAGGGCGCGCTCGTCGCACGTGTGCAGCCATTCCGCCCTGGTCCGGATATGCTTCTCCGGCCATTTTGGAGCCTCGGGTCCGCGTAGCGCCATCTCCGCTTCGCCTCGTTGCGCGCTATGGAGCAGCTTGAGGAGCGGTTCGATGGGAATCGGATAGCTGCGGCGTCCGGGGCCGGAAACCGGCGGGTCCACCAGGATCAGTTGCTCGATCGACGAGGCCCGCCAGCGCGCAGCCCGTATACCGATCCGGGCTCCCATGGAATGGCCGAGAATCGTATAGCGATGGAGGCCGAGTGCTTCGGCGAATGCAACCAAATCGGCCGCACATGCATCGAGAGAATAATTGAGATGCGGTCCACTCTCCGACAGGCCGCGACCGCGAACATCGAGCACATAAACGTCGCGATCATCGCACAGGCGTTCCGCGACAAAGGCCCACTGTGCCGCGGTCGTCGAAATGCCCGGCACGATGACAATGGCTGGACCCTTTCCGCCAAACCGCAGATAATGTTGCCGCATGCCATTGGCGCGCACATTGGCACCATAGAGAAGCCGGGCCGCAGCGTTACCAATCATCTCAGTCTGTCCGCCGGGCTGCCGCTTCCGGCAGCGTGCGCAGCCGTTCCACAACCGCCTGTGTCGGCGCCACATCGGCATATTTGCTGGCGATATCGAACAGATTGACGGCGTGCGACGTCGGCGAGCGGTCATAAACCGCATCGCTCGGCACCATCGATTTGAAGTTCAAGGCACAAGCGTCGACGACGGAAGCTCGCACGCAGCCACTGGTCGTGCAGCCGGTCACCACCAGCGAGTCGATACCGCCGCCGATCAGATAGGTCGCGAGCGGTGTGCCGAAAAATGCGCTCGCTTGCGTCTTCGGCAGCAGCAGCTCGCCTGGCTCCGGAGCAGCTTCGCGAACAAAGTCATAGCCTTCGGGCGGAATCCGCATGATCCCGGGAATCTTTGCCGAAAATGTACCGTGGTCATGACCCACCTTCCGCGCAACATGCGGGAAGATGACTGGCCATTTCTTCTCCCGAAACAGCCCGATGAGTTCGGCGATATGCGCAACGGCGTGCCATCCGGCTTCGCCGCAACTGGTGGGATATTGCTCGATGGCTTCGCGGATCGGCATTGGCCGATCGCCCATCGAACGATACTGAACGTCGATTACCAGAAGCGCAGGCCGGTTGCCAAATCCGGCCGCGCCACCGAGCCCCGCCATGGCGTAGGTCTTGCGCTCCTCCAATGGAATCACGTCGTCCCAGGGCTGCTTTGCGGTCACGGCTGCGCTCCTGCTGCTGTCGTGTCAGTGAAGCGGCACGGTAGTCGCGTCATATTGGTAGATCCAATCGTAACGCGCGGCCGTTGCTTGCGGAGCCCATTGGGTTTTGATGTAGTCGCCCGCCGTCTCCGGCGTGGTCAGGGCTTGATTGTGGAAGACCGGCAGCATTCCGGCAGCGGATTTCGCCACCTTGGTCGTCCGATCCAGCCGAAGATCCTGATAGGTCTGGAAAGCGGCGGCGAGGTCATTGGGCTGATCGTCGAGGCAACGCGCGAGAACCGCAGCATCCTCCAGGGCCATGTTCACGCCCTGGCCGAGATAAGGCAACATCGAATGGCAGGCATCGCCGAGCAGCGTGACGCGCCCATTCGACCATGTATCCAACGAAGGCCGCACGAACAGCCCCCATTTGTTGAGCGTGTCGACGTTCTTGACCAGTTCGATGATATCGGAATGCCAGCCCACGAAGTCCTTCAGACATTCCTCGACTGCCCCCTTCTCGGACCAGGACTCCAGCAGCCAATCCGCACGGTCGACCTGACCGGAGAAGGTCATCAGCTCGGTATCCTGCCAACGGACCGGATAAGGCGGTGACATGCGCGGTCGGCCCGATCCAGGTCGATACGACGTGCTCGCGCTGGTGCGGCGCAAGTCGATCGACCGGCACCAGGCCGCGCCATGCGATGGCATTCGTGTACTGGCTTTCGATATTGCCGATAAGACCCTGGCGTACCTTCGAATGAGCGCCATCGGCGCCGATGAGAGCACGCCCTTTGACCTCAATTCCATCGGCCAGTTTCGCCCGAACGCCCTCGTCATCCTGACCAAATCCGACAACGTGTGCATTGAGATGGATCGCACTTGGCTTGAGCCTGCGAACGCCTTCAACGAGTATCTTCAGCAAATGCGCGCGGAGCAGCAAATACGGCTGATTTCCCGCAGGATCAGAGCTTCGATTGTAGAGCGGCCAACTGCCACCATTGCTCCACAGCCGAATATCCCTGCGCTCCGCGGCGATGCAATTCTGCTCGATTTGTTGCGTCAGTGCGAGATCCTGCAGAACGCGCACTCCGTTCATCGAGATCCACAGGCCGGCGCCAACCTCACGTAGCTCCGAAGCCTGCTCGAAGACGTCGCAATCGATGCCTCGGCGGAGCAACGACAGTGCGATGGCGAGCCCGCCAATGCCGGCGCCGGCGATAAGGACGCTCGACCTACTGACATGTTCAGTAATCATGATTTCTCCAGACAATATTCTCGTAGTTGCTCTAGGTTAGGCCGCATCTTCGGAGACATGTTCGATTACAAGGCTCTTCACAGCCTCGAAGATCTTGACGTATCCGGTGCATCGACAGAGGTTGCCGTGCAAGTAATGGCGAATTTCGTCGTCGGTCGGGTGTGGGTTCGCCTTCAGAAGTGCGGTGACAGCCATGATAAAACCGGGCGTGCAGAAGCCGCATTGAAGGCCGCCATGCAGCACGAACGCTTTCTGAACGCGCGACAGGCCGTCGGGAGGCGTCACACCCTCGATGGTCGTGACCTCGCGCTGATCGACATCAACGGCAAGCGTGGTGCAGCTCGAGATCGGATCGCCATCGAGCAGCATGGTGCAGGCACCGCAAACTTCCATGTCGCAGGAGCGTTTCGTGCCTTTCAGACCGAGGCGGCCCCGGACGAGATCGATCAGAAGCGTATGGGCGGCAACCTCCATCGACACAGTCTGGCCGTTCAGCGAGAAGGAAATGGGTAGCATGTGCGTCACCGCGACCTCTTCCCACGGGTCATGGCCTCTTCGGCGTTTCTCAGAAGCAACACGCCTGCGAGATGACGCTTATAGTCAGCCCCTCCGTGACGATCGTCGTTGATATCGAGCTCATCCAGCGCTTCTGCGAGCACAGCCTCGATGGCCGGACGCACATCGGCAATAGATCGGTCTTTGAGCGCATCTTCGACGGCTTTCAACGGCTGCGGACGCGAACCAAGCGCCCCGACCCGCACGCGCGCGGTCTTGATAGTGCTGCTGGTAGCCTCCATCGACCAGGCCATAGCGACATTTACCGAGGGCCGTTCACCATGCTTGAAACGCCGATAGGTCACCGGCCCGGTCGGACGCGGAAACACGATCATCGTCAGAAGCTCGTCCGGCTCTCTCACCGTTTCGAGCTCGCTCCGAATGAATTCGTCTGCATGGACGAAACGGACACCAGTTTGACCCTGCAATACCAGCCGCGCATTCAAAGCGGCGAGCATGGTCGGTGGATCCGCGTGGGGCTCCCCGAAGCACAGATTGCCGCCGATCGTTCCGACACTGCGCACTCGAACGTTTGCGACATTATCGCAGAGTGTCGACAATGCAGGCGCGTGCTCGCGGATGACGGGATCTGCGGCGATCCTCTTGTGCGTGCAGCGCGAACCGATTTCGATTTCGTTCGCGTCGGTCAACACGATGCGATCGAGGCCGGGAATTCCCTTGATGTCGACAAGCCTTTCAGTGTGAATGACGCGCATTTTCATCGCGAGTAGCAGCTCGGTGCCGCCAGAGTAGAACATGCTCTCGCCGGAATCGCCGACCGCCTCGATGGCATCGGCAATGGTCGTGGGCTTCTCAAATGTGAAGGGCGACGTAAGCATGATCAGGCGGCGCCAACCAGACCCTTGAGCTTGATCTCGAATTCCTCGAAATTCTGATCAACACGACGCTTGATGACACCGAGCCCCATTGTGGCGAGACGCCCCTGGATGTCGACCTTCGCATCGACCGCCAAGGTGGAGTCGGATCCTTCGGGCGTCACATTGACGTCGAGAATGGCGGTCAATCGCGTGCCGGTGAACTTGTCGCGACCGGTAGCGCGAATGCGCACATTCGAAGGTTCGGTTATCGCCTCGACCACGATATCGGCGGGCACCTCGACTTTGAACGGACCGATTTTCTGTTTGACGGTCGCCTTGTAGGTCGCGAGCCGTTCAATCTCCTCGACGTTTTCGCAGCCAGGTATGCAGGACGAGATGCTGGGCACGTCTAGCAACGTCTTCCACAATTCTGCCGGGCTCGCTGGCACCACCATCGACATATTGAATTCCATGAGCTCACTTCCTCTTTTGCAGGGCGCGCCACACTTTTTCTGGTGTCATCGGGAGATCAGTGATCCTGATCCCATAAGTTGAGAACAAGGCATTGGCGATCGCGGGGGCGACAGGCAGGATCGCGCCCTCGCCCATGCCCTTGGCGCCGCCTGGACCTGGTCCGTCTCCGTTTTCGACCAGGATGGTGTCGAACACCGGCGGAACGTCCGTGATCCGCGGAATCGTATAGTCGATCGGCGTCGCATTCACTGGCTGGCCGTCGTCGAATTCCAGCTCTTCGAAGAGCGCGTGCCCGAAGCCCATGGCGGCGGCGCCTTCATCCTGCCCTTCGGCGGCGACTCGATTGATCACGCGGCCGACATCGGCGGCGCTGGCGTATCGCGGGACGTGGATCTGGCCGGTGTCTTCATCGACAACGATCTCGGCGAGCCCTGCGGAGGTTTCCCAGAACAGCGGCGATTCAGCCAGAGCGCCCTTCTTCGAGCGCGGCGTGATCCCGCCACGGCCGACCACCTCTCCGGAATCGACTCCCAGCGCGCGATGGAAAATCTGATGGAATGTGAGAACTTCCGATCCTGTCGATACGCCGCCTTCGACGAGAGTCAGGCTGTCCTTCGGCAACTCCCAGACGTCGGCGACCATGTCGAAAATCTGATCGGCGGCGTCGAGCGCCGCACTTTCGACCGACAGGCCGACCACCACGGTGGAACGGCTTGCACCTGTGCCCCAGTCGTAAGGCGCGATGTCCGTATCCGTGCGCAGGGTCGTGACAGCGGAGAATCGTTGCTGCAGTGTCTGCGCCGCGACCCGCGCCATGGTCGCATGCGCGCCCTGGCCGACCTCAATGCTGGAGACAGACACCGAAACCGACCCGTCGATCTTGAGACGAACGATCGCATTTGCAATCGGCGTATTTGCCGGATCCGTCGCCGCAACGGCAAGGCCCCGCGCTCGTCTGTTTGACCCCTGCGTTTCGAACACAGGCGACTGGGTCACACGCCCCACCAGCTCGCTCATATCCATGTCGAGCGGCCGCAGGTCAGGCCGTGTGCGTTCGCCACGACCCGCCATGTTGATAAGTCGGAACTCGACGGGATCCATGCCGATGGCCGCTGCGACATTGTCCATGTGGGACTCTTTCGCCCACACGGCTTGCGGCCCACCGATCGACCGGAAGGCAGCACCAGGCACGGTGTTGGTGTAGACCGCCGACGCCTCAAGGCGGAGGTTCGGCATGACATACGGACCCATGATCCGATTTGCCGATTTGGTCGCGACGGCCGAGCCCGTATCGGAATAGGCGCCACCGTCGAGCAGCAGCTTGGCAGTTTTGGCGAGGATTCGCCCCTTGGCATCCACAGCAGTTCGGATTGTGATCTCGGCGCCGAGCCGCCGGCAGGTCAGCATGGAGTCCGAGATGGATTGGGCTACGCGAACCGGTCGCCGCACCTTCCAGGATGCTGCCGCGACCAGCGGCTCGATCTTCACCGACGCTTTTCCACCAAAGCCACCGCCAACGAAGGGGACCACCACGCGAATCTTGGCCAATTGCAGCCCGAACAATCGGGAGAGCACCTTCTGGACTGCCGTCGGCGTCTGCGCACCTGCCCAGATTGTCAGGGCATCTCCCTGGAAATCGGCAATGACGGTATGCGGCTCCATCGCAAAATGAGAAATGGCCGGGAAGGTGAAGCTATCTTCGTGCACATGAGCCGCGATGGCCTCGGCAGCATCGACATCCCCCACGCTGCTTCGGTACGTATGGAAAACGTTGCTGTTCTGGGTCGGCCTGGCGCCGCCCTTGAAGTAAAAGTCCTCGAGATTTTCATGTCGCTCGTGAATCAGCGGTGCGCCGTCCGCCAGCGCCTCCCGGATTGTCGTGGCGCGCGGTAGTTCCTCATATTCGACATCCACCAGTTCGGCGGCGTTCTCGGCAATCTCGACGGTCTCGGCAATTACGACCGCGACCGGTTCGCCCACATATCGAACGCGATCGATCGCGATGATTGGGCGGTCCTTGAGGACTACGCCCCAGCGGCCGAACGAAGCGACGTCCGCGCCGACAAGCACATCCACAACGCCCTCGATCAAGCGAGCTGCGGTCGTATCAATGGAGACGATTCGGGCATGGACGACGGGCGAGCGAACGACAAATCCGTGCAGCATGCCTGGAACCACCAGGTCGGTGATGTATTCGGCCCGGCCCGTGACCTTCTCGATCAGATCGGGGCGAACGGAGCTCATGCTGTCAGTTGGGTTGGACATTCGTCTGCCTGGACTACCTCAAAGCCGTTCCCCGTTTCGACCGTCGTGGAGAGAGCAGCACGATCGTTATGACATTTATCACTCGTATGCAAGCGCTGCGCTTGTGCGCTACTACGATTTGTCGTGCAGAGGCCGACCGGAGGCAGAAGCTGGCTTACGGCCTCGCGTTCGCAGCCGCACAATTCTCGTCTACGAGCTTGAACTCATGCAAAGCGCGTTTACCCTTGGAATGACCCGATTTCGGCCCGGAGCCGCTGGAAACCGCACTGAGCGGCCCTGCGGGTCAGGCGCGAGGATGGATTTTGGGCTGCAGGAAATGTAGACAAGCGCCCGGCGCGGAGGCTGACGGCGCCCGCAAGACCACGTCATCGAGATCAGCCAAAGCCACCTAGCGCAAAGGGACGCAAGCCTTGCAACCAAAAACAAAGGCCCGCTCCGCGGAGAAGCGGAAGCAAGCCGTGGAGTCGTACACCTTGGACGACGCGCCAGGCTTCCTCCTACGCGTTGCGCTGCGCACTCATACCTCGATCTTCACAGCGAAGATGATCGAAGGGCTTACCGGGCCACAGTTTTCGACGCTCGCTAAGCTGCGGGAGGTTGGCCCCTGCTCGCAAAATCACCTGGGTCGTCTAATCTACTATGACTCTGCCACAATAACCGGCGTGATTACCCGCCTCAAAGCACGCGGCTTGATTAAAAGCTACCAAGACCCCTTGGATCCGCGTCGGCGAGAAATCGACTTGACGGATAAAGGCAGACAGATCGCCGACGCGGCGATCGCCACGGTTGGAGAGATTTCAAGCGAGACGTTTGCCCCTTTGACTCATGAGGAGTATCGTACACTGACGGACATTCTGAAGAAGATCATCCACCGCTGAGCGCGAAGCATTCACATCAAGGATATTCGACAACTGAGACTTTGGCTGACCTGCTGCCCCAGTTTCCCGCGGTTTTGATTCTGTTTTGGCTTTTGCCCCCTTGGGCGAGCTGCGAGGCCGGTTGAGCCCAGCCGATTCATCACGACTCCACCAATCGCCGGTGTTCTCAATCGCCTCGATATTCAGCCTCATCAGAACTCCAAAGGCCTTCTGGCGGTGGGCGCTAGATCGACCTGACTAAGGAGGGTAGGCGATAGCAGGCCCACCATCGAGGCAGCCGGCGAGATTTAGCGAGACTTTCGCGTTCTTGAGCCGAGATGAATTTCGGACGCTTGCCGAGATCTAGAAGAAGATTTTACAATGCTGATACGCCTTGCTCCCAAGGCAACACTTGTAGTCAGACTCGAGAAAAAAGCCCGGCGATTGCCGCCGGGCCGAGTAGAGGGAGGAAACGAAAGATAAGAAATCTCTCGTATACGCCGAACCTGGAATTCGATTGAAACAACCCAACAACCGACCTCCAGCAGCACCCCTATCGTACACATCAAGCGGCATTTTGTGCTGAAGTCGACACCCCTAGACGCCTTTTCCGGCATTTGATGGTCGTAAGATTTCGATAGCACAATATCGCGAGCGCAATTTAGAACCGTACCGCGCGTAGCTATTTCCCAACCGGCTGTCCTGTACAATTTTTTCTTAGCGCCCGGAGCATCTTTCTTCTGAAGCTCGACAGGTCGAACAGGAGCCTTGGCACTCTCTTGAGCGCAATCGCCTTGCCGTCGATTGCGAGATGTAGAACTCGCACCAATCTGGCAAGACCGAGTTCTACAAATGCGCCCCGAACATACGGATCGTTCGCAATCCTGAGTTGGTTGTCCACAATGACGATGGACGCCGCCAGATCAGGTTTTCTCTCCAGAACGAAGTCTCGACATGCCGCGGCAAATTCCTCCTCTTGAACGCTCAAAGATACCTTGACGTCCCTCCGAGACTCTCCCGCCATATTCCGGTCCCATATGAACGACCGGCAGCGAGACATCTGATGCCGGCTCCGGTTTTGGATTTCTAGTGGCTCGCGCGCTTGGTCGACCTCTTCGGACCCGGCAATACATCCGTACAAACACCTTCATACACTTCGGCAGCCAGGCCTATTGTCTCTCCGAACGTCGGATGCGGATGAATGGTCTTGCTGAGATCAATCGCTTCGGCGCCCATCTCGATCGCCAGACAGATTTCTCCGATCATATCGCCAGCGTGCGGGCCAACGATCACACCGCCGATGATGCGGTGCGTCTCTTGGTCGATGATCAGCTTGGTCATGCCATAAGACGCGCCCGAGGCGATCGCTCTGCCCGAGGCAGCCCACGGAAACTTCGCGGATCTAATGTGCCTGCCTGAGGAGGCCGCCTCATGTTCCATGACGCCAACCCAGACCACCTCAGGATCAGTGTAGGCGACGTTCGGGACGATCTTCGCGTCAAAGAAGCTCTTGAGCCCGGCAGCCGCTTCTGCCGCGACATGCCCCTTGTGAACCGCCTTATGGGCTAGCATCGGGTTACCCGCGACATCCCCGATCGCGAAAATATGAGGCAAATTCGTCCGCATTTGCCTATTGACTGCAACGAAACCTTTGCGTCGCATCTTACACCAATCTTCTCCAAGCCCAGATATGCGCTGTTCGGCACTCTGCCTGCGGACTGCAGGATCAATTCGTAAGTTCGACGCACCGGCCTTTCAATCTGGACCGATACGCCGTTACTATCTGCCGTGGCGCTTACTATTTGCCGCCTCACTGTGCCCGAGCCGAGCATTGAGCTTCTGGATCAGCTGATCCGCGGCATCGGCGATCACCGTCCCGGGCGGGAAGATCGCTTCCGCGCCGGCCGCGTAGACCGCATCGTAATCCTGCGGCGGCACCACGCCGCCGACGATGATCATGATGTCGTCGCGGCCCTGCTTCTTCAGTGCGGCTTTCAGCTCCGGCACAGCGGTCAGATGGGCGGCGGCCAGCGAGGAGACGCCGAGGATGTGCACGTCGTTCTCGACCGCCTGCCGCGCGGCTTCGTCGGCGGTGGCAAACAGCGGCCCGATGTCGACGTCGAAGCCGATATCGGCGAACGCCGACGCGATCACCTTCTGGCCGCGGTCATGGCCGTCCTGGCCGATCTTGGCGACCAGGATGCGCGGGCGGCGGCCCTCGGCCTCCTCGAAGGCGTCGATCAGCGCCTGAACCTTTTCGACCTGGGTGCCCATGCTGGACGCCTCCCGCTTGTAGACGCCGGTGATGGATTTGATCTCGGCGCGGTGCCGGCCGAACACCTTCTCCATCGCGTCCGAGATCTCGCCGACGGTCGCCTTGGCGCGTGCGGCGTCGATCGCGAGCGCGAGCAGATTGCCGTTGCCTTCGCCGGCCGAGCGCGTCAGCGCGGCGAGGGCGGCATCGACCTCCTGCTGGTTTCGCTCGGCCTTCAGCCGCTTGAGCTTGTCGATCTGAAGTCGCCGCACATTGGTGTTGTCGACCTTCAGGATCTCGATTTTGTCCTCGTCGGTCGGCTTGTACTTGTTGACGCCGATCACCGCCTGCTTGCCGGCGTCGATGCGCGCCTGCGTCTTGGCCGAGGCCTCCTCGATACGCAGCTTCGGCACGCCGGCTTCGATCGCCTTCGCCATGCCGCCGAGCTCCTCGATCTCCTGGATATGGCCCCAGGCCTTGGCGGCGAGGTCGCGCGTGAGCCGCTCGACATAATACGAGCCGCCCCAGGGATCGATGATGCGGGTGGTGCCGCTCTCCTGCTGCAGGAACAGCTGGGTGTTGCGGGCGATGCGCGCCGAGAAATCGGTCGGCAGCGCCAAGGCCTCGTCGAGCGCGTTGGTGTGGAGCGATTGGGTGTGGCCTTGGGTGGCCGCCATCGCCTCCACCGTGGTACGCATCACGTTGTTGAAGACGTCCTGCGCGGTCAGCGACCAGCCCGAGGTCTGGCTGTGCGTGCGCAGCGACAGTGAGCGCGGGTCTTTCGGGTTGAACGGCTTGAGCAGCTTGGCCCAAAGCA
>NZ_JADYVY010000107.1:0-427 GCF_020194215.1 Bradyrhizobium sp. BRP20
GGTGTTCACCGCACTCGGCTGGGTGCATCCCGCCCGCGTCGAAGAGTGGCGCCGCGGGCGGTTCAGCCCCCTCGCCAAGGAACTTCCCGTCGATAACACGCGCATCGCCGAAGCCCTGGAGTGCCTGGGCAGCTGGGCCAGAGCCAACGGGCTGAGCCCGTCCGACAGCGCTTACGTCGCGGGCACCCGGGATCGCCGCGACCTGCGGTTCACCGACGACGACGCGCTCGATCGCCTGTGCCGCACGCATTGGCTGGCCCCGGGACTGACGGACAAGCAACGCGCCCGCCTCACCGAACGGCAGAACAAGGCGCCGGACCTCGCCGTGACCACCGCAGGCAACGCCTGGACCTGCGTGGGCTGCGCGACCCGTGGCGCGGCCGGGGACCTGCACCTGCCCGACGGCGACGGCCACCTGTGCCTCGCC
>NZ_JADYVY010000108.1:0-426 GCF_020194215.1 Bradyrhizobium sp. BRP20
CTTTTTCGGCATTGCGGTGTCATCAATGACTAATACCGCATCCTTGCCGCCGACAAGCCGATCCGCCTGGTTGAGCAGCTCAGATTCCAGCGGTGATGCGTCCCAGACACCTTCGACGATGAAATGGGATCTTGAGCGCTTGGTCCCGGTAGCCGAACGTACTGCACCGGCTGCGCTGGCTGTCGGCATTGAGACCATTGCCAGCAACTTGACGCCGGACGCCGCGACGAAGTGCCTGCAGAGCCCGCGAATTCACTTCGGCACGCGACTTGCTCTCTTTGCCGCATCATCACCAATCCCAGTGCGATGGTCTTCGGGACGGACTCGGCGCGCGTCGGTGTTAGCGTCTGGTCCGCCCCGACGGTTTTGCTGCGCGATAACTTAAGGGCGCTCGGTCGTGGACCGAGAAAATACAGGGACGTGTTG
>NZ_JADYVY010000109.1:0-425 GCF_020194215.1 Bradyrhizobium sp. BRP20
GATTGCCGTGAACGTGCGCGTCGTCAATGTGAGTACCGGAGAGATCCTTTCTTCGGTGAACACCAGTAAGACGATACTTTCCTATGAAGTTCAGGCCGGGGTTTTCCGCTTTATTGACTACCAGCGCTTGCTTGAAGGGGAAGTGGGTTACACCTCGAACGAACCTGTTATGCTGTGCCTGATGTCGGCTATCGAAACAGGGGTCATTTTCCTGATTAATGATGGTATCGACCGTGGTCTGTGGGATTTGCAAAATAAAGCAGAACGGCAGAATGACATTCTGGTGAAATACCGCCATATGTCGGTTCCACCGGAATCCTGACAGATAAAAAAGCCGGAATTATCATCCGGCATTTTACTGTTTAAGCGAAAGCGTGAGTGCCCCTCACGCTTTATTTTTGATTTCCTGCTCACGGTGCGCCGTC
>NZ_JADYVY010000110.1:0-424 GCF_020194215.1 Bradyrhizobium sp. BRP20
TCCGAACTCCGCGCCGGCGGCTGGAACGCCCATGGGTCGGCTGGTCGCCACCCTTGGAGTTGAAGTGGTTGGCGATCACGAACACGGTGTGGCCGTGGAAGACGAACTCGCCGGCCAGCGGCTTGCGGCTCTTCGCCCACGCGGCGTTGCCCGGATCCACCCGGCCGGGCGAGACCGACAGGTGCGGCTTGCCGCGCTCCGTCACCACGGACACCGCAGTCGTCGCGTCGCCGCCCGGACGGTCCACGAACGACACCCGGCGCGGGTTGAACAGGAACCCGACCCGGATGTTGCCGCCCGGCTCGCCACCGTCCGCCAGGTCCCGCGGGTCGATCTGCCGCCACTCGTACCGCGGCCCGCCCGCGGCGACGATCGCGTCGGTGAACCGCTGCAGGGTCTGGTCCGCGGCCACCACGCCGTCGCC
>NZ_JADYVY010000111.1:0-424 GCF_020194215.1 Bradyrhizobium sp. BRP20
ATCCAGCGGTGCAGCAACAGCGCGCCGCCGGTGGCGAGCAGCACGCTGAGCCAGGCCAGCGGCTGGCGCTCCTCGGCGCTGGCCAGCAGCGCGGCGAGCGCCGCGGCGGCGAGGACCATGGCCGCGAGCGGCCCGTTGTATGGCAGCGCCCCCCAGATCGCCGGCAGCGCCGCGGCGCCGGCGGCCGCGTAGAGCGGCCAGGCAAGCTGCCCGCCGAAGCGACGCTTGAGCAGGATGCCCGCCGACATCTGGGCGAAGGCCGTCGCCATCAGCACCGCGCCGCCGATCGCCGCCCAGGCCTCGGGATACTGGGCCCTGGTGTCGGCGAGCGCCAGGCCGGCAAGGTTGAACAGGGCCATCGCCCCCGCGAAGGCGGCCAGGCTGAGCAGCCAGGCGGCGCGGTAGCGCCAGAGCGCGAAGGCGT
>NZ_JADYVY010000112.1:0-424 GCF_020194215.1 Bradyrhizobium sp. BRP20
CGCCGGTTCTTTTCTACGAGTACGAGAAGATCATGGACGGAAGGGATCTTCCCGTAAAGTCCAACTTCGTATTGCTGCGCATCATCCCGTCGCAAGATGTTACGGTCGATTACTCCCGTCGTCGGCCCTTTGTTATCATCCCTCCACGAGCGGGACACACTGCGGGTGTGGGAGCTCACGAGCACGATAGTCAGCTCGGCGTCGCATTGCGCGAAGGTCATCCGGTTTATCTGGTGAGCTTCCGTCGCGAGCCGGAGCAGGATCAGCAACTCTCTGATGTGGCCTATGCGGAAGCGGCGTTTGTTCGAGAAGTGATCCGCCGGCATCCGCGCGCGCCTCTGCCGGCCATTATCGGCAACTGCCAAGCAGGCTGGGCGACCCTCGTTCTCGCCGCAACAAACCCTGACTTGACAGGACCCATCGT
>NZ_JADYVY010000113.1:0-423 GCF_020194215.1 Bradyrhizobium sp. BRP20
GGTCCACCGGGCGCAGGCGATGGCGCTCGGGCACCACCAGCTCCGTGGCGACCATGTCCTCGCCGAGGGGCCGCACGTGCTGCCAGGGGGCCACGGCGGCGGCGATCTCGACGCTCGACTCGTCCACCGCCTGCACATGCTCGGCCATGATCACGGCGTCGGCCTCCGGCGGCAGCGGGTCGCCGGTGTCCACCCAGCGCGCCTCGGCCCCGAGCGCCAGGCGCCTGGGCGCCGCCTCGGTGGCGCCGACGGTGTCGGCGGCGCGCACGGCGATGCCGTCCATGGCGGCCGCGTGGTAGTGGGGCGAGGACAGCGCCGCCCACACCGGCGCCGCGGTGACGCGATCGCGGGCCTGCGCCAGCGGCACCCGCTCGGGCGCGGGGGCCCGCACGCCGCCGGCGGCCTCCAGGGCCGCCCCGAAGC
>NZ_JADYVY010000114.1:0-422 GCF_020194215.1 Bradyrhizobium sp. BRP20
CTGCAAAGTGGCCAAAGTGAAGTTTTCTAAAACTGTCGATTACCCTGTCTACAGTAGACGCCGTTCGAATATCGTAGGCAAAGGTTGGTTTACCAGATTGCGCGTCAAAGCTAACCGTTGCTGCATAGTTACTAATGAACGGGTTGGCATCGGCGACGCTGCCAAAAATGGTAATACTGGTTTGCTCTGGCTCAAATGGAAATAGCCAGTGGGTTGGTTTAAGTCCGTCAACCGCACGATGGCTTTGGGTCATCATGGCATCAAAATCTAATGAGTGATTAAACATTGCGTGGCTGACAATATGGTGCTCATCTTCTTGGTGTTCAAAAGCCTCGTGATAATACTCCACTGCATTAAAGTAAACGCCAGTAATGCCGAGTGCGAGCAATATCGGCGCACTCCAAATGCCAACTACCTTATGC
>NZ_JADYVY010000115.1:0-416 GCF_020194215.1 Bradyrhizobium sp. BRP20
TATAGAGACTGTTAATACATTAACAATCCCTAAAGATTGTCCTGTTGTATTTAAGCTTCAAGCTATGGATACAATGACAAGTTTCTGGATTCCACAATTAGGTGGTCAAAAATATGCCATGACTGGCATGACAATGAATTGGACGTTAGAAGCATCTCAAACTGGTACGTTCAGAGGTCGTAACTCTAACTTCAATGGTGAAGGATTCTCACGTCAAACATTTAAAGTAAATGCCGTTAGTCAAAAAGACTACGACAAATGGGTGAAAGAAGTTAAAGGTAAGAAAACGTTAGATCAAGATACATTTGATAAACAATTATTACCAAGCACACCTAATAAAGCTTTAGAATTTAATGGTACACATATGGCGTTTGTTGATCCAGCAGCCGATCCAGAATACATCTTCTATGCATATA
>NZ_JADYVY010000116.1:0-415 GCF_020194215.1 Bradyrhizobium sp. BRP20
GCCTGGAGACCGCCTGCTACGACGGCACCGGCACGCCACCCGGCCTGGACGGCGTCGAGTTCTACGTCCTGCCCTACGACAGCGGGCCCGAGCCGCCGAAGCTGATCGCGAAGATGCCGTCGCTGAAGGCCGTGCAGTCGCTGTCCGCGGGTGTCGACAGCCTCCTGCCGCTGATCCCGGACGGCGTCACCCTCGCCAACGGCCGCGGCCTGCACGACCTCAGCGTCGCCGAGCACACGCTCGCCCTGATCCTCGCCGCCCAGCGGAACCTGCCGCGCTGGTTCCGGCAGCAGAGCACCGGCTCGTGGGACCGCGAGCACACCCGGTCACTGGCGGACGACCGCGTCCTGCTCGTCGGCTACGGCTCCATCGGCAAGGCGATCGAGCGGTACCTCGTGGCCGGAGAAGCGGAGGT
>NZ_JADYVY010000012.1:0-230170 GCF_020194215.1 Bradyrhizobium sp. BRP20
TGTTTCTGCCGCCTCAAGGATTTCAGGCGTGTCGCAACTCGCTACGACAAACTAGCCAGGAACTTCTTGGCTGCCGTCCATCTCGCCGCCATCGTTGCCTATTGGATCAATTGAGTCCGAGCCCTAGTTTTCTACACCAATCGCATTCTCAACCCCGCCATTGTCATCATCGAGGTCTTCGTCAACGTTTACGTCCTCCTCATCAATCTGAAGGGCGTGCGGGTGGTTTGGAGACGAGTGTTTCCCATCTTGCTCGGGCTCTTGCCGGGCGTTGCGCTCGGCGGCTATGCCTTGACCTCGCTTCAGCCGGGCTGGATCAAATTCGCCACCTACACGATCATTCTGCCCCTGATCCTGCTGCAAGCTGCGGGTTGGCGCCGTCCTATCGGAGCAAGCTGGCTGATCGGCCTGCCATTCGGGTGGATGCTGGGCGTTCTCTATTCGCTGACGACAATCTCCGGGCCTCCCATAGCGATGCTGTTTAAACAACCAGGGCTTGGTCAAACACGAATTTCGCGCCGGCCTAGCGCTGGTTCGCGTGGTGGAATCGAGCGTTACCGCCTTCGTCTATTATCAGCTCGGCTTGTTCATTTACGAAAGCGGCAGCTTGCTCTATGTTTTTGTACCGAGTGTCATGCTTGGCGTCCCGCTGGGGTCCTACGTCATTCGCCGGCTTGATGCGGAGATATTCCGACGCATCTGTATGAGCTTTGATGCTTGGATCGTGGGCTTCGGCTTGTCACGGGTGCTGATTGAGCTCGATCTAGTGCAGAGCGCCTGGGCTTATAGCGTGATGGCGGCGGCGATACTGATCGATCTCTGCCTGCTATACTTGTTCTTTACAACGCACAATCCAATCTCATCTCGGCGAACTGCGGATATAAGCACCTGAACGATGCCGGCGGGCAACTCGGTATCGAATGCGCGCGCGTCCTGGACCTGATCGACGCCGCCCTCTTCGGCGGCGATGATGATGGCTTGCAAATCTGGTTGATTGCTCCAGACGGCCCAGCCCACCGCCGCCGGGAACCCGGGACACAGGACAGCCCTGATGCCGCCATGCTACTCGAAGTGGCTGTTGCCGGCGGCGACACGCTGGCCCAGAACAAACGAACTGAGGCCCAATGGCTGCGCGGGAACCATCTGGCGGCCGGAAACCAGGGACGAACGAATATCAAAACCATCGGGGCCGACATTAACCGCTTGCGCGTGGTAGCGGAGCTCGTTGTAGTGATCTCTTGAGACAGCGCCGCCACTCGTGATGAGAGCTTCCGATTGTGCAAAGTTGTCGGAAAAAGGACGGCCGTGTTAGCGCCAACTGCATAGAGGCCTGGGGCGCCGTCGGCTTTGTAGGCGTTGCGACAAGCATGCTGAGCGTTGCGATTTGGCTGTCGCAGACCAGCAAAAATCATTGCCCTCGTGTGGCCAGCTCATCCGGGAGAGATTGGCCGAAACACCGCCATCCCCAGGGGCTCGACGATCACCCCTACTTGTCGCTCTCCGTGTGACGCAGTTCAGCATTTGTGACGGCATCGCATTTGCAGGGATGAAGAACGTCAACTTGAGGCCATCATCGTCGAGCCGCGCGTCGCTTGCAGGCGACGCACGCAGGATGAGGGGCGCCGCGCCCGCGAGTCCGTTCTCTCAGGAGCGTCCGTGATACCATGTGCCAATTTGTCTGCCGGCCTGCTTGGGACACGCCTGACATTTTTTGTGGCCGGATTCGGCCTCGCGGCCTGGGCGCCTTTGGTGCCACTCGCCAAGGAGCGGCTCGCGGCGGATGACCGCATGCTTGGTCTACTGCTGCTCTGTCTCGGAACGGGATCTGTCGTCGCGATGCTTTTGACCAGCGTGTTGAACTCGCGGTACGGCAGCAAGCCCATTATCCTCGCGGGTGGACTTGGACTCGCGATCATTCTGCCGTGCCTTGCAATTTCCGACACACCTGTAAGGCTCGGTGCCACGCTATTTGCTTTCGGCGTTTCACTCGGCTCGATCGATGTAGCAATGAACATCCACGCGATTGAACTGGAGCGCGCCACGGGCCGTCTATTGATGTCCGGCTTCCACGCTCGGTACAGCATTGGGGAAGTCACCGGCTCTGCCGCGGTCACCTTGTTAGTCTCCCTGCAGTGTGGCTCGCTTCTCTCGACGTTGGTCTGTTCGGCATTAGTAACGATCGCGATTGTGACGGCCTGGCCGAGGTTGCTGGCGACGGGTTCGAGACAGCAGGGGCCATTATTTGTCTTGCCCCACCGCAGTGTGTTGCTCATAGCGGTGCTCGCGGGTATCACCTTTCTTGTAGAAGGTGCAATGCTCGATTGGAGCGCTTTGCTTCTCGTTGAACGAGATCTTCTCGCGGAGGCGCACGGGGGCATTGGTTATATGCTCTTCTCAATCGCCATGGCCGCAGGGCGTCTCAGCGGAGATGCCGTGGTGGCGCGAATCGGCGACCGTGCCACATTGATGCTCGGGACTGTACTAATGGTAACAGGCTTTTTGGCCGTGGTAGCCGCGCCCGTTGCGTTGATTGCTATGGCAGGGTTCCTGCTTATCGGATTGGGTATTTCAAATGTTGTACCCATACTGTGTCGACGCGCCGGCAAACAGAACGTGATGCCAGCAGGCATAGCGATAGCGGTCATCACGACAGGCGGCTACGCGGGTATACTCGTCGGGCCGGCCGGCATCGGGCTCATCGCACACATATTTGGCTTGCCAATGGCGTTCGGGATGTTAGGCGCGCTCATGTCCATCGTGATGCTGTCGGCGAGGATGATGACCGACCATCGCTAAGGCATTGGTCAAGAGGAAGGGAGCGCCGGTTCGCTCCGGCTAGTGATCGCCCGTCGGCGGTTGAGATTTAGAGTCGATGAGCTCTCAACTGCTGGCAGCACGTCTCGATCTGATCTTTCCTTTTCCTGCAAGTCGGCAGGGGTTCTTGGCGGCGAACTGAGGGCAGCTGTTGACAATGAACGTTCGTCAACTTGCGAAGCAAGATTGATCGTTACGTGAGCGGCGAGTCTGCTAGGACGGACGTTCACCGCCGGGCGATCGTGGGATCGCCCCTTATCCGGGAACAAGCGAATCACTCTGGTGCCGTCCGTCGCTGTCAGCCCGATACGCCCGATATGCCAGCTGAATGCCATCCTTTAGCGAAGTCGTGGCGCGCCAGCCGAGCCCAGACAGCCGACGCACGTCGAGCAGCTTGCGTGGCGTGCCGTCCGGGCGCGACGTATCGAAGCTGATCTCACCGCGAAAACCGACGGCGGCTGCGATCATGAGTGCGAAGTCGGCGATGCTGATGTCCTCGCCGCTACCAATATTGACCAGTTCCGACGAGGAATAGGTCTTCATCAGATGGATGCAGGCATCGGCGAGATCATCGACATAGAGGAATTCGCGGCGCGGCGTGCCGGTGCCCCACACCACGACGTTGCGGCTGCCCGAAATCTTGGCCTCGTGGAAGCGGCGGATCAGCGCGGCGACGACGTGGCTGTATTCGGGGTGATAATTGTCCCCGGGGCCGTAGAGATTAGTCGGCATCACGCTGATGAAATCGGCGCCGTACTGGCTGCGATAGGCCTCGGCCATCTTGAGGCCGGCGATTTTGGCGATGGCATAGGGTTCGTTGGTCGGTTCCAGCGGGCCGGTCAATAACGAATCCTCTCGCAGCGGCTGAGGCGCCAAGCGCGGATAGATGCAGGAGGAGCCGAAGAACATCAGCTTCTCGCACCCATTGGCATGCGCCGCCTGGATGACGTTGCTCGATATCGCCAGATTGTCGTGCAGAAACTCGGCGCGCAGCGTGTTGTTAGCGACGATGCCGCCGACCTTCGCGGCGGCGAGGAACACGGCTTGCGGCCGCTTCGCGGCAAACCAGGCGTTCACCGCGGCCTGGTCGCGCAAGTCGAGCTCGCTGCGCGGCACCGTCAAGAGATCGGCCTGTTCGCGTGCTAGCCGGCGCATCAGCGCCGCGCCGACCATGCCGCGATGGCCCGCAACGAAAACCGTCTTACCCTTCAGTTCAAACGACGTGCTTGCCATTGGTCGCATCCTGCTTGGCTTCAACGAGATCGCTGGCGACCATTTCCTTCACCAGTCGCGAGAACGGCGTCTTCGGAGCCCAGCCGAGCTTGGCGCGCGCCTTGCTGGCGTCACCGATCAGGAGATCAACCTCGGTCGGACGGAAATAGGTCGGATCGATCTGCACCAGGGTCTTGCCCGAGGCCTTGTCCACGCCGACCTCCTCGACGCCCCTGCCGCGCCATTCGATGCTGCGCCCGACCTCGGCAAACGCCACCTCGACGAACTCGCGGACCGACCGCGTCTCGCCGGTCGCCAGCACGAAGTCGCCGGGCTCGTCGACCTGCAGGATCCTGTGCATGCCATCGACATAGTCGCGGGCATGGCCCCAGTCGCGCTTGGCGTCGAGATTGCCGAGATAGACCGTGTTCTCGAGGCCGACCTCGATGCGGGCGACGGCGCGGGTGATCTTGCGCGACACGAACGTCTCGCCGCGGGTCGGGCTCTCATGGTTGAAAAGGATGCCGTTGCTGGCGAAAATGCCATAGGCCTCACGGTAGTTCACCGTGATCCAATAGCCATAAAGCTTGGCGACGCCATAGGGCGAGCGCGGATAGAATGGCGTGGTTTCCTTCTGCGGCACCTCTTGCACGAGCCCGTAAAGCTCCGAGGTCGAGGCCTGGTAGAACCGCGTCTCCTTTTCCATGCCGAGGATGCGGATCGCTTCCAAAAGGCGCAGAACGCCGATTGCGTCGGCGTTGGCGGTGTATTCCGGGCTCTCGAAACTGACATGGACGTGGCTCTGGGCGGCCAGGTTATAGATCTCGGTCGGCCGGATCTGCTGCACCAGCCGGATCAGATTGGTCGAATCCGTCATGTCGCCATAGTGCATCAGGAACGGCACACTGCCGGCATGCGGATCCTGGTAGAGATGATCGACGCGCGCGGTGTTGAACGAGGACGATCGGCGCTTGATCCCGTGCACGTCGTAGCCGAGACCGAGCAAATACTCGGCGAGATATGCTCCGTCCTGCCCGGTGACGCCGGTGATCAGCGCAACGCGTCGCTTTGAGTCCTGAACCGTCATGGTCTCTCGTAGTTTCGCCGGAAAGAAAAGCCCTGTGAAACGCGTGAAGTCTAGATGCGCAAGCCCGCTCCACCCGCAATTTGAGGAAAGCGATCGTTATGTCCAGTCATACACATCAGCTAGGAAAGCACACTATATACATTGTTTTAAATCGGACTGGATTGTGTGAACGCATTGATCTCCAAAACATCAAAGTCAATTAACGCTCGCATCCTGGCTTATATCTCTGACGATCCTAAGTAGGCGAGATGCATGCGATCGCGGTTGCGAGCGCAAGGGCGCGCTTGTCCGGGCTATATCTCCAACGAGATAGAAGCTGACCATCTGTGTTCCTATCTAACCTCAGGCGCAAGTACGCATACGCGTGGTCTCGTCACGGCTTGCGAGAGCGACGAGCTGGAGCCGCAGTCATCGATGCATTTGCCCGATGACGGGATGCAAGCAAGCGTACAGTCAAGCTTGCACGCCAATTCGTAGTCAAGAAAGTTAACTTCCGGACAGAACACCCGGTCTTCGCGGTCGATTCATCGCCCGTGATCAGCGCTGTTGCCAATGTCAAGCTCGCGGCAGGCAGTGGAGCGGTCGACACAAGACAAGATGAGAAAGAGTAGTAAACGTTGGTATAGATGCTCCAACGTTTCGATATCGAAAGTTTACGCTCGTACAATAGAGCTTCGCTGCCAATCGTCTAATCTCGATGAGCGTAACTTGCCTTGGTTCGAGTATGATGGGCCTCCTAAATCCAAGCCGGCAAAATGTTTCAGGTAGAACAGAACAATTCAAGCTAGAGCTGCTGCGCAGTTTGTACTCGATCGGCAGCCAAAAGCGGAATGTAGTCGGCCGAAGCGATGATGGCTGAAGGAGGTCTAACTCACGCTTGCGAATGCGGAGGCGATACAGGCGGCCGCGAAAAAGCCCGAACTTGACGCCTGTTACCGTCGGGCAGGCGATTTCATGATCGGATTCCTGTAGGCGGGATCTCGGGCCCCTTGAACTTGGGCTGCATTGATCGATATGTGTGGAATTGTTGGCATTTTGGGGCGTGGTCCGGTCGTTGGCCAGTTGGTCGCGTCGCTCAAGCGATTGGAATATCGTGGCTATGACTCCGCAGGCCTCGCGACTCTCGAAGGTCTCCGTATCGAACGCCGGCGCGCTGAAGGTAAGCTGAGAAACCTTGAAGAGCAGCTGCGCTATTATCCGCCGTTGGGTCATACCGGCATCGGTCATACCCGCTGGGCGACTCATGGAAAGCCGACCGAGAGCAATGCTCACCCGCATGCGACAGAAAATGTCGCGGTCGTTCATAACGGGATCATTGAGAATTTCCGCGAGCTGCGAGCCGAACTGGAGCGGAATGGAGCCCACTTTAACTCAGAGACAGACACGGAGGTGGTGGCGCATCTCGTCGAATCTTATCTCAACAGGGGCTACTCGCCGCGGGATGCGGTACAAGCGTCACTGCCACGGCTGCGCGGTGCCTTCGCGCTGGCATTCCTTTTCAAAGCCCACGATGATCTTTTGATCGGTGCGCGTAAGGGGTCGCCCCTTGCGATCGGACATGGTATCGGCGAAGTGTATCTAGGATCGGACGCGATTGCGCTCGCGCCTTTGACCGACACCATCACCTATCTTGAAGACGGCGACTGGGCCGTGCTTACCCGCACGATGTGCGTGATTTATAGCGCAGACGGATCTGTCGTCCAGCGGGAAACATCAAAGTCTGGCGTATCGTCACTCCTTGTGGACAAAGCGAATTATCGCCACTTCATGGCCAAGGAAATCCACGAGCAGCCGACAGTGGCCGGCAAGACATTGGCGCATTATTTCGACATGGCGGCCGAGCGCGTCGCCCTGCCGGTCACATTGCCGTTCGACTTTAAATCCGTTCAGCGCATCTCAATTACCGCGTGCGGGACTGCAGGCTATGCCGGGCACATCGCCAAATACTGGTTCGAGCGGCTGGCGCGCTTGCCTGTCGAGATCGATGTAGCGTCCGAGTTCCGCTATAGGGAGGCGCCTTTGCGCCGGGGCGATCTCGCGATCGTCATCTCGCAATCGGGCGAAACCGCTGACACGTTAGCTGCACTGCGATACGCCAAGGACCAGGGCGTGCACACGATATCTGTGGTCAACGTCGCGACGTCGACGATTGCGCGCGAGAGCGAATCCGTTCTGCCGACGCTGGCGGGGCCGGAAATCGGCGTCGCCTCCACCAAGGCATTTATCTGCCAGCTGATGGTATTGGCGGCGCTTGCCGTCGCAGCAGGCAAAGAGCGCGGTAAACTGTCTGAGATCGATGAAACGAGGCTCGTGCGTGAGCTTATCGAAGTGCCGCGGTTGATTGCTGCGGCGCTGTTGATCGAGCCGCAGATCGAGAAGCTCGCGCGTTATATCGCCGATTCAAGGGACGTGCTCTATCTCGGTCGTGGCACATCGGCCCCCTTGGCGTTCGAGGGCGCACTCAAGCTGAAGGAAATAGCTTATATCCACTCACAAGGTTATGCCGCCGGCGAGCTCAAGCACGGACCGATCGCACTGATCGATGAGGCCGTGCCTGTGGTGGTGATCGCACCTTATGACGATGTCTTCGAGAAGACCGTCTCGAATATGCAAGAAGTTGCGGCTCGGGGCGGCAAGATCATCCTGATCACCGATTCGAAGGGTTCTTTGGAAGCGACGGTGGACACACTCATGACCATTGTGCTGCCTGAGATGGTCGCACGCTTTACGCCGATGGTCTATGCCATTCCGGTACAACTCTTGGCTTACCATACCGCTCTCGTAAGGGGCGCGGACGTGGATCAGCCGCGTAATCTAGCAAAATCGGTGACTGTGGAATGAGGCTACAGTGTTATGTCGGTCCTTGAGGCCACGAATCGCCTGGGCGAGCTCAGAAAGAGAACGATCCCGGTATCACAGGTCAATCATAGACCGATCCAGACCGATGAGCAGCAGTCAGCCCTGCTTGCGTCATCATCGTCTACCGACTAACGTCCTGGGAGCGAGCGTTACCTTCCTCTTGTTCGAGCCGAACGGTCGATAACAAGTGGAAATTCCGGATAATTGGAAGATCGAAGTCAGCTCTCGGTTACCAGCCCGCGATCTGCTTTGCAGGGCCAAATCAGCCTGAAGCCACAAAAGATACTCTCTAACTCATCCTCCCACCTCGCCGATGTCGACGAACAAGTCCGTGCACAACAGCTTCGGGCCGCTCCGTCGCAGCTTATTCACTGGCGGCGCATACGCGCGACAACTTACTTTTCCCGATTGCCAGCATCCGCGCGATGTCGGGCACGTCGAGCATGCACTTCGACCCCGGGGACGATTGCTCAGGATTAGCAGTCCAGTTTGTCCCTTCGATCGCGCGTGGCAGGGGTTCACGCAATCCGGTTGGGCCACACGCGCCACCGCGGTTCTCCGACCTGATACGTGTCATCAAATGGATCGTTAGATAACTGACATTCCCGCGCAAGGTGAGGGCCCAAAACCAAGTGCAGGGGGCGCCGCACCGGAAGGACGCGGCGCCCCTGGCTGTATATGCGGCAGGCGAGTTCTATTGGCCACTGTCTGATCCAGCGACAGTCACCCGCTCGTATAGCAGGATGGACTAGCCTTGCGACGACGTTGGATTAGCACGACCGCCAAATCCGGTTGGTGGGCCAGCGATCGCATCGGGTTCCTTCCGCGGAGCTGCAGATCGGGTTGCCAGAAGAACCGGTCCTCATAATCGGCACGGGAATTGCTGTCCCCTCGTCGAACGACTGCTGTCAACGCGCCCCTGGGAGTGTGGCGCCTTAGGGCAGCCTCACCATTTCTATCGTTTGAACCCTCGCACCGAGACTACGAGTGTGCAGCCGCAAATCTCAGAGCCACAACCTCAACGACGCAATCGTGGTGAGGTGGCTTACTAGGCTCCGTTCGCCACACGGCAAGGAGGAACGAGAGAAATGTGGCCGAAGTCGATCTTCACAATCAAGAAGTCTTGGATCCGCTGATTGGGCAATGCCAGCAACTGGTAAGGGAAGTGGCAATTCCCTACCACTGGGAGGTGCTAAACGATCGCAGTCCCGGGGCGATACCGAGCCACGCGGTAGAGAACTTCCGCGTTGCCGCCGGACGTGCGAGGGGCGAGTTTCACGGCGCGGTCTTTCAGGATAGTGACGTCGCAAAATGGCTTGAGGCGGCTGCATGGTCGCTATGCCAGACACCAAATCCAGAGCTGGAGAAAGCGGCCGATGAGCTCATTGAATTGATGGCGGCCAGTGGCGACGGCTATCTCAACACCTATTTCATACTGAACGCGCCTCAGGAGCGCTGGACCAACCTAGCGGAGTGCCACGAACTTTATTGCGCGGGGCACTTGATTGAAGCAGGTGTCGCGTTCTTTCAGGCAACTGGCAAACGGCGATTGCTGGAGGTCGTTTGCAGGCTTGCTGACCACCTCGGGACAGTTTTTGGCCCAGAGCGCGATCAGTTGTACGGCTACGAACGCGGCACGGAGCCGCACTTCTACGACATGCTCAATTCCCAATAAAGGAGCTCCTCGGAGGTGTTCGCGGCCTCTCATCAAACCTGATGAATGCCAATGGCACGAGCGTGCCGCTGTGTAGTTCGAAAGGAAGCCCTATGACAAGCCAAACGTGAGGGCGGCCACGTCAGGTTTTGGTAAGCCAGGCTCCCTATCAGCGCCGCTGGGCCTAACAAGCCTAAACTAGATGCGGAAATGTATGTCCGACGGGAGCACCAATCGCCATGTATAATCGGATCAATGGCTCGTCCTACTTCCAATCCTCTGACTATGCCGAAACTGATGAGCAAATGGACGCGGACATCTTTGCGGATGCGTTCGCAGATATGCGCTTAGCCGAATCTGGTTCCAGTAGCAGTTCATCTGCGGCAACAAGACCGTATTCGCTCGTTTCAACCCCTCCCATAAAAGAGTTCGAGGATCGTCAGTCATTCCGAAAAGCCGCGGAGGCCTATCATGGTGACGAAATCATGAAAATCGCCAACAACCCCCAAGAGTACTCCGACTTCGTGTCCGGCAAGGCAAGGCGAACTGCCGAAGTTGCCAAAGACTACGGGCGAACCCGAGATTCCGAGAAGGCGCGATACTTCAGCTACCAATTGGGCAACAAGAGTGTCGGACTTCTAAGAACGGAAGGCGGCGACAGCATGACCGAGTTCGACGTCGAAAGGTGGAAGAAGCTATTTCCTGGACGCACCGGGACTACCTCTACTGTGGATCTTCAAGTCGTTCATCCGCTTGTCGAGAACGCTGGCGACATCCTGCTCGAGCACCAGCTTCGACTAGACGGAAAACAGCCGCTGCTCAATTTGCGTCCGGCTAATTCGGAAGCAAGAGCCCGTGCGGCAAAGATGGGATTCGTCGAGGTTGACGCCGACAACATGGTTCTTGACCCAGCGAAGTCAGATAAGTGGGTAAGGAATAGCGACGGC
The DNA here is from genome assembly GCF_020194215.1 of Bradyrhizobium sp. BRP20. NCBI lineage: Bacteria > Pseudomonadati > Pseudomonadota > Alphaproteobacteria > Hyphomicrobiales > Nitrobacteraceae > Bradyrhizobium > Bradyrhizobium sp. BRP20. Next base: position 10,574 of record NZ_JADYVY010000012.1, read on the forward strand.
GAATGGCAGCGCAAAGGTACTGCTGCGCGGTATCTTTCCAAAGCTGACGACAGTGAAGGTAGTGATACCGAGATCTCAGCGAGCCCCTCAACATACGACTATGAGGATGATTTTATGTGACAATGGGATCACCGGTGATTTGGCCCGATGGAGTAGACCAATCTAGCGTGCTCCGGGCTCCTCTGTGTTTATCGCCTTTTCGGCTGAGAGTTCCTCTGAGTTGGCTCAGAATACTGTCCGCAGAGTGCTTCTTGGCTTAGCGGTTGCTGATTTGTTTGAGCCTTGGAAGTAGGGGCTCACTGCGGAAGGCAATTGCGACAATGCTCGCTGCGGAGAGGACCTGGATGGGGTGCCGCCAAAGTGCGCCCGGCCGCCGAGGGCCGGGCGTGTTGTGCCGAGTCGTTGGACGGCTTGGAGCCAGAAGTTGTCTACAGATGACGCCTACGAAGTAGTAAGGGTGTGGGCGCCTGCCGCGAGTCGGTGGGCAAGGAAATGCACAGCGAAGCGGCGCCCGATGGGCAAGATGGCTGGCACGCGTCAACGGACATAACGACGCCGAGAGCACGGTCATCGTGCAGAGCACTTTCACCAGAAAAGCCTCAACAGAAGACACGCGGCGGTTGTCCTGGGCGAAGCTCCGTTATCATCGTCACTGCCGTCGGCTGCGAACAGCCAATCTCTTGCTTTGTCGATCGCTCTCGGCCAGCTCCGCTCTGCAATAGAACATATAGAAACGATCCAGACGAGTTAAGAAGGGCTCAGGGTCGTCGATTGCTTTGGGTGAGCATTACGTTGAACGTCGATCTGCAGAATGAGTCGAGCTGGCGTACCCTTCCAGCACTCGCAGCGATAAGGTTGTTCTGCACCAATGTAGCCGCCCGGCGATGGTCGCTAAAGTGTCGACAAGCGACAATTGGCCTCTCGCTCGCTTGATTTTAGAGCAAGTAGCATCTTTGACTCGAAGAGGTTGATCGGCGGCGAGATCGACGCGTGGAGCGTTTAGATCGGACACCAACCCAAGCCGCAGATGGATTGCATCAGATGTCGCGCCGGCCGTCATACGCGTTCAGTGCGGTGTCGAGGCATTCGATTAACGCTTGTCCTGCAAAGGGTTTGGCGAGGAAGCCAATCGCGCCGGCGCCCAGCGCTGACGTGCGCACGCGGTCGTTGGGGAAAGCAGTAATGAAAATGAATGGTGCGTCGTAGCCACGTGTCCGCATCTCTGCCAATAGATCCAGGCCGCTCATAGCCGACATCTGCACATCGGTAATGACACAGGATGTCTCGTCCAATCGCGGGGACCTCAGGAGTTCCTCGGCCGACGCAAATATTTGGGCGATGTAGCCACGCGACTTCAAAAGATTCTCTGTCGCCGCACGGACTGAGGCGTCGTCGTCAACGACGGAAATCAAAGGCGTGGACAAGACGATCCCTCCTGACGCGTGAATAGCGGCTGCAAGCATTAGCCACCTTCGGCGAAAAGTGGGCTCGACTGATGAAATTGTAAAATCATACTTGGGTTTGTTCAGGACGATTAGCGCGAATTCCCAGCGTCTCAGTCATTCTGATCAAGTCGGCCAGCGACCGTGCACGCATCTTTTTCATTACGTGTCCTCGGTAGATCTTGACCGTAATCTCGGCGAGCCCAAGCTCGGCGGCTACCTGCTTGTTCATCAGGCCGGCAGCGACCAGTTTCATCACCGCCTGCTCGCGCGGGCTTAAGGTCTCAAATAGAGACTGCAGGTTCGCGACCGTCTGCTGAGCCTCCCGTCTTTTGCGATCGCGTTCGGTCGCCGCAACCACGGCATCAAGCAGTTCTTGATCGCGAAACGGTTTGCTGAGAAAATCGACCGCTCCTTCCTTCATGGCCCTGACGGTCATGGGAATGTCGCCATGGCCGGTAATGAAAATGATCGGAATATGTATGTTCAATCTCGCTAGCTCGGTCTGGTAGTCAAGGCCGCTCAAGCCTGGCAGCCGGACATCAAGAACTAGACAGCTAATAACGTCCGGAATTGTGCTCTGCAGCATTTCGCGGGCCGATCCGAATGCAATGACGTCTAACCCTACCGACTGAAAAAGGTTCGTAAGTGAGCGACGCATGGAGATGTCATCCTCGACGACGAAGACGATCGCCCTTGTCGAGGCCTTGGCGTTGCTGCCTTCACCTGGCGTGTCAAATCGTCCTGTCACGAGACGGCCTCCTTATGCACCGGCAGGGCGAACTGGAAGGTCGCGCCCGGTCCATCTTTGTGGACCATCGACAGCCGTCCGCCATGAGCTTCCACGATCGACCGGCAGATCGAAAGACCCATTCCAAGACCACTCGATTTGGTGGTGAAGAAGGGATCCAAGACGCGGTCCGCGTCGTTCTCGGCGATGCCCACGCCGTAATCGGTCACGGCAATCTGGACGTGCCCCAGATCGTCCTTTGATGATTGAATCAGCAGTTCGCGCGTTCGGTCTGAAACTGCGTCCATAGCTTCGATTCCGTTCATCACCAGATTGATGATCACCTGTTGTAGCTGAATCCGGTCGCCGAGGATCGTAGGCAGCGCTGCGGCCAACTCCGTTCGTAACGTCACTCGGTGGCTCACCAGCTCTCGTGTTACCAGCGCAATGACGTCCTTAACGACCTCATTGATATCGAGCGGAACCATCTCAATCTCGCCTTTCTTCGCGAGTGCGCGAACACGACGGATCACCTCGCTTGCCCGGATTGCGTCTTCGATGATCCATTCCACCGAAGAGCGCGCGGCGGAAAGATTAGGAGCTTCGCGACCCATCCAACCGAGGCAGGCATCGGCGTTGCTGATAATAGCGGCGAGTGGCTGGTTGATTTCATGGGCGATGGAGGTCGTCAGCTCTCCTAACGTCGTTACACGCGTCACATGCGCAAGCTCCGCCTGTGCCTTTCGTAGTTCTTGTTCGGCTTGATCGGCGCGAATGGTAGCGGTGATGTCAGTGCTAACGCCACGGTAGCCGAGAAAATTGCCCTTTCCATCGAAAAAAGGCTTGCCACTCGTGCGGACGTAGATCGGAGATCCTGTCCGATTCACGGTACGGTAGACGAGATCTCGAAACGGAAGATGGGCTTCCAACGTCGCCCGATGCTGCCGCCACTTCTCGGGTTCCTCTTCGACGTCGCACGCAATGTCCCAGCGAAGCAGGCCCATCAATCCTGTCGCCAAAATTCCCGCAGCGCTGGTGTGCTCGGACAAGTGAGTGACCTGATGATCCGGCCCGGTCTCCCAGAGCCAGTCGGAAGCTGTTTCGGCGTAGTCGCGAAAGCGCTGTTCGCTTTCGCGCAGCGCGGCAAGTGTGTTTTCCAGGCGTTCCCTAGCTGCGTGTTGCTCGGTGACATCCATATGTGTTCCGATCAGCTCGCTGACGTTACCATCGCTGCCGACCACCACGTGCGCAACGGAGTGTATGCGTCTTATCCCGCCATCTGGTAGAAGGATACGGAAATCATATTCGAACCGCTCCTCCTCGTGTTCAATCGCCTGGCGCTGCACCTCCTGTAGCCGCGGCAAGTCGTCCGGATGGATGCGCGATCGAATGGTCTCGATCGTTACCGGCTCTTGTGGGCTCAAGCCAAACAGACGATCGACCTCGGCGGAGCGATACACGAAATCTAGACCGTAGACGTCCCAGGACCAACTGCCCGTGTGACTGAGATGCTGGGCTTCGGCCAGGTAGGCCTCGCTGCGGCGCAGCTGCTGTTCTGCTCGCCTCGCCGCCGTAATATCCGTAGCTGCCCCAACAAACTCGATGTCACCAGAGGCTGTCCTCGTCGCTCGTGCCTGCGCATGAATGTGCTTTACCGAGCCATCCGGCAGCAGAAGCCGGTATTCGTGCTCGAAATCGCTCGGGTCTCGCATCGCGCGATCGATAATTTCTCTAACCGAAGCCCTATCATCTGGATGAGTGCGCTCAACGACGAGCTGCGGCCCCGGTGGCACTGTCTGAGGATCCAATTGGAAGATCCGAAATGTTTCCTTTGACCAGAAGGCCTCGCCCGTAGCAGGGTTCCAGCTGAAGCTGCCTGTGTGACTCAACTCCTGCGCCTGGGCCAAATGTGCTTCGCTCCGCTGCAGGGCAAGTTCAGTCCGCCTTCGCTCCGTTATATCTTCGCAGGCGACAAGGATAATGGGCCGCTCATCCGCCCAGAGCATGGCTTTGGCGATTTCACGTACCCACAATACCGAGCCGTCCTTCCTGACCTTCTGGACGTCCCACGTGCGCGTTTGTCCGACATCCTCCAGGCACGTCCGAACGCATTCGCGAACGAAGGCGCGATCCTCCTCGAGAAATACCTCCAGCACGGATTGACCAATCAGTTCAGCACGAGCATAGCCGAGTTGTGTCGCGCCGAATGTATTGACGTCGAGGACAGTGCCGGCTTCATCGACCATGAAGTACATGGCCGGATTGTGCTCGAAGATGGCGCGCCACCGCTTTTCCCGATCCTCCAAATCGGCCGCACTCCGCTGAAGCTTGGCCGCAGCCACACGCGCAGCCTCGCTTTCCTGGCGCAGCTTTCCGATCAGGTGCGCTCCCACAATCGAGGCAATAAAGAATGCAACAACCACGGGCAGATCTTGGGGGTCATCGATTCGCAGGCTGAACGCCGGCGGCGCAAAATAATAAGCGAGAGCAGCAACGGCTACGATGCAAAGCGCGGACGACGCGATGAAGCTGCCCATCAACGAAAACAGTAACACCACTAACAAATAGGCGAACGCCGTGGGGGCGAAATGCGCGTGAAGGTACAAGCAAGACAGTGTTACCACCGCCAGCGTTATGGAGCCGAAGGTAAACTGAGGGGCTGAGCGCTTTAAACTGCTGATCTGGCTACGCATTTTGATACTGTCCGGCCTGTTCTCCGGCGGGAGAGCTATAACATTTTAGGCAAAAATGGGGCAATACTCGGCACCAGCACCTGCTGTGAGCGGTTCCGAGATCGATTGCTTGCTGAACTGAGCACGCGCGAAGAAAAAACGCATCACAGACATACGTATAGTCGTCCTAAACCTTTCAATATGGCCAACATGGCGCGCTGACACGCCTAGAATCGAAGCTGAGATGTCTACTTTCCTCCGCTGCCGATAACCTCCGGGCAGGCGCTTGAGGCTGCAGCCGAGGACAACTCCCTTACGCCAGCCGGACGAGGACAGCGGCTGCAGTTCGGCCAAGACGTTGAGCCGAAACAATCAGGCGCGCCTCGCCGAACCGGAAAGAACAGGGACAAGCTGCCGGCCGATTCATCTCGCCGTTGCGATCGGCATGCGGAAGAAAGCGCAACCGTCTCGTGCCGAGATACGAAGGCGAAGTTACGCGACTGCCTTGCATGCCCGAGGGCCACACGCCTAGTTGAGAGGACTTGTCTCCGGTCAGCCGTTGAGCGCGCGCGAACGACGCCGAACCGAACACTAGCCGTGTGCGAGCCGGCATGGCTCCGTCGAGGTGCAATCTAATCCATGCTGATCACACCCATCACGATCTAATGCGGCAGCACGGACCGTAACAAGGGATGACGAGTTGCGTCAGCAAGATCGCTACCACGTCGTTGGTTGAGCGAGGCCAGTGCAGTGACCGCGCGCATTGGCAATTGTAGGCGGAGCAACACCTAGGTCCGTCAGGCTGGACAAGTTCTGTCGCAGTCCTGTTATCTGGCACGGCAAAATGTCGCAGAAGCGTTCAGATGGCCGGGAGCTTGACGCGAAAGACGCGCTTGATAATGACCGTTAAAAAGCTCCGGCTCTTTTGCCCGGCTGGCATCTTTTCAGGGCGGCTGCCGGGGGGGGGCGAAGCGGGACAAGATCTGCGCACTGGAGATCGCCCTTGAAAGTTCCGGCTCGTGTCAAGTCGGCTGTGTCTTCGAACTACGAGAAATGTGGCTGCGCTTGCATTTGACGCGTCTTCGAATGGCTGTGGTTAAGATCCGGGACCTATCTCATCGTGCGTCGATAGTGGTGGAAACGTTGGGCTGGTTGAGCCGGGCCTGCAGCGTCGCGTGCTCCAGCTCGTCCTCCCACCAAGATATGAACACGGCGGCGATGCCATTGCCGGTGATGTTAGTAAGGGCGCGCACCTCGCTCATGAACTTATCGATCGAAAACACGATTGCCATGCCCGGCACCAGCGCTGGGTTGACCACCGACAACGTCGCAGCGAGCGTGATGAAGCCCGCGCCGGTGACGCCGCTTGCTCCCTTCGACGTCAGCATTGCAACGAGCAGGATGGTGAGCTGCTGGCCAAAGGTGAGCTCGACCCCGAGTGCCTGGGCAATGAACAATGTCGCAAGTGTCATATAGATATTGGTGCCGTCGAGGTTGAAGGAGTAGCCAGTTGGCACCACCAGGCCGACCACGGGCTTGGAGCAGCCCAGCCGCTCGAGCTTCTCCATTAATTGCGGCAGCGCGCTTTCAGAGGACGAAGTGCCGAGCACGATCAGAATCTCGTCCTTGATATAGACAATGAACTTGAAGATTGAAAAGCCGACGAGGCGCGCGATCAAACCGAGCACCACCACAACAAACAGCGCCGCAGTCGCGTAAAACAGAGCGATCAGACCGATCAAATTGCCGAGTGCTGCCGGCCCGAACTTGCCAACGGTGAAGGCCATGGCGCCGAAGGCGCCGATCGGAGCCGCTTTCATGATGATAGCGATTACGCCGAACACCGCGTGCGCGACGTCGTCGATCATGCCGCGCAGACGCTCCCCGCGCTTTCCGAGCGCCATCAACGAAAAGCCGAATAGAATCGCGAACAAGAGAACCTGCAGAACATCGCCGCGAGCGAAGGCGCCGACCACGGTGTCGGGAATGATGTTGAGAAAGAAATCGACGGTCTTCGAGGCTTCCGCCTGCTTCACGTAATTGGCGACCGCCGCAGCATCCGGCTTGAGCGCAAGGCCATGGCCGATTTGGACCAGATTGCCCATAACAAGGCCCAACAACAAGGCAAAGCTGGAGACGATCTCGAAATAGACCAGCGCCTTGACGCCGACGCGCCCGACTTTCTTCGCATCCTGAATATGCGCAATACCGGATGTAACGGTGCAGAAAATAATCGGCGCGATCACCATCTTGATTAGCTTGATGAATCCGTCACCAAGCGCCTTGACCCAGTCGTTGGTCGCGACGGACGGCCATAGGCAGCCGACCATGGCGCCAATCAAAATCGCAATCAGCACCTGCACGTAGAGAATCTTATACCAAGTTTGCGACGCGCGCGCGGGCGCCGCAGTTGACATGGTGGTCATGACGCTTCCTTCCCGAATATACTCGAATGTGAGCCGCCGCGACTTTGAGAGGCGACAGCGTCATACGAGACTCATTTTAGCCGTGTGCGATTGAAGACGGTTCCGAGAGTCGGCGCGTCGTTCCAAAGGCAGGCGAGTTGCGTTTATCCTTTCTCTTAAGCAAGATCTGCACCAGATGCCCAAAGTGCGCCGACTAAGCAGTGGCGGACAAACCGTCTGTCTCCGGCGGCATGGGTTTGAGTGCTCGGACCGCGTTCGCAAGGTCGAACAAAAAGTTCTAGCGTGACTCGTAACTTCATCGGCTGGGCGCATTAGCGGAGTCACGTCTCGGCCCCGAAGCTCTAGCGGGATCGATATACGCCGACTGCTGAGATGGATGCAACAGTACGTGACATCGGTAAAATTCATAGTTTGGATCGTAGGCATCCACGCGATGGAAGCCTGGCTTAGGAACTCGATTGCGCGGAAGAATCTTTGATCAATGCACTGCGCTGTCGCTAACGGCAAGGCTCGTTCACGGGCATTGTCTCCAGGCCTGTGCTAGCGCTGCGCATTAGGCAGGTTGGTCGGCAGGCGGCCTTCGCTCTCGGCTCCTCGTGCCTTTTGCCGCGTCGCAGAAGCAGCTTACAGCTAGATCGTTCCCGTTACTTACGGCAGTCTTGCTGAGATCCGTTCCATTGCCAGCGCGGCGAGTGCGGCGGTTGAGCCATCGACGAATCAAACAAGCATGTCTGGGGGCGTCAAAATCTGCCCTTCGTTGCGCGGCGTGTCGCTGTCTGCTCGGCAACAAAGATGCCAGAAATCTGACAGAGCGTTAGGTTCACGCCAGGGTGACGTCGCCGTCTATGCGAATTTCGCACGTTGAGCATTGAACGCGCCACAGTTCGCACGCGGCACAGCAATTGCTGATGACGAACGAGGAGCTTCCGCCGTCAGATGGATGGAAGTGACCCAGTCACAGGAGTTGCCGATCAGACTTGCGATGCTGCTGTTGCTCGCAGAAACGACGCGCGATGTGGCGGCCGCCACGAAGTGCCGCGCGACTAAAGGGCGATCCGCGCCACATCCCTGGACGAGCCGGACGTGCAGGCGCTCACTCCGCCGACACGGCGACCTGCTCGCACTTTTGGGCTGACCCACATGGATGTCTTTTCGGCAGAGATTTCGCAGTCAGTTGCGCTCACGATTGAGCTCGCCAGCGTGACGACCGTGATCCTCCTCCTGATTGGTGTCCCCCTCGCTTGGTGGCTGGCGCGCTCAAAGACTCTTTTGAGCGAGGCGGTGGCGACGATGATCGCCCTGCCGCTAGTGCTACCGCCTACGGCTCTCGGTTTTTGCGTACTCGTGTTGCTCGGCCCCAACGGACCGGGTGGCGTCCTCGCCTCTTTGTGGGGCGAGCGCACGCTCGCTTTTACCTTCGCAGGAATCGTGGTCGGATCGGTCCTCTCGGCGCTGCCGTTGGTGGTGCAGCCGATCCGTAACGCCTTTGTTGCGATAGGCGATTGCCCGTTGAAAACTACAGGGCGCGTTTCGTCGTTGTATGCCTTCATTACCATCAGCGGGCCGCTGGCGCGATTGGAGTTTGTTAAAGCTGCCGTGATTGGGTTTTCTCATACGATCGGCACATTCGGCGTCGTGATGATGATCGGCGGCAACATTCCTGGGCGCACCAAGGTCTTGTCAGCCCACGTCGTAGACTACGTCCAAGCGTCTCGCTGGCGCGAAGCGAGTGTGGTTGCCGGCGGCATGGTGATGTTCGCCTTTGCGGCTATCTTCACCTTAGCCCTCATCGACAGACACTGTGTCAAGAGAGGCATTGAACCGTCCTAGGCTTGCCCGCCGGACACATCCGATCACGACCGAGCAGCAGTATTGCAAGCCGGATCTGCAACCACCGCGCACAGAACGCTTTTACTGGCGGTCTCGCGAGCGAAGAACTCGTCTAGCGAGTTCACCTGGACCGGCGCCTACGGGACACAATTGTTCTGCGACCCAAAGGAGCATCTCGTCGTGGACGGCAGCGCCCGGCCGGATCGCGCTAGTGCTTCAATAACGAGATCGCCTCCGCTATCGAGAAGAAGCTCTTGTAAGCGGGTTTGGTATCGCGATGCGCCAAGACGATCGCGCATTGCTATCGATCGGCTCGCGCGATGAACGCTCCTGTAATAGCTCTGAACATCCAGGCTCTCGCCTAAAATATGCAGCGATGCGGTGCGGCGAGCCGCTTTGAATGAAGGCAGATCGGGTCGATCAGACCTAAAAAGCGAACGCTGCGTGCGCCTCGGGGCTCACATTGCGGCTTCTCTTCGTCGCTCGACAGCCGCTTTGGTACGGGCTGCTTGCGCAGTTGCGACTATGAGCGGCTTTAAGCGCCCCAGGGGCAGTGCGGTCCCCGTCAACTGCACCAATTCTATTCAACAATCGGCATGAGGCGTGAGTGTCGCATCTGCAAGAGCGAGCAGGACGTAGTCACCGTGCAGTGATGAACCATCGTGTCGCTCTGTTGAACTGATCACATCGATGTCCAAAACCGGACACCATTAGCATGACAGATCAATGGCGCAGCTCGTGGCTCGCTGGCTGGTTTCGACTGTCATCAAATCCAGAAGCGGTGGCGTGCCATCTGTCAAGTGTTTCGCTTCTGTGGCTTGTTTCTTGCTGAACGTCAGTAATTCGTTTCGGTCGACGACAACTCACATGGAAGGCTTAATGGGTGGTGCAACAGAAACGTTCTACAGCGTGATCAGACGTCAGGGTATCACGCGTCGTAGTTTCCACAAATTCTGCAGTTTGACTGCCGCGAGCTTGGGACTCGGTCCGCTCGCCGCAGGCAGAATTGCCAACGCCCTAGAGACCAAACCGCGTGTGCCCGTCATCTGGCTGCACGGGCTCGAGTGTACCTGCTGCTCGGAAAGCTTTATCCGCTCGGCCCATCCATTGATCAAGGACGCGCTGCTGTCGATGATTTCGCTCGACTATGACGATACGATCATGGCGGCGGCAGGACACCAGGCCGAAGCCATCCTGGAGGAAACTCGTGCCAAGTACAAAGGCAGGTATGTGCTCGCCGTCGAAGGCAATCCGCCGCTGAACGAGGGTGGCATGTTCTGCATTGACGGCGGCAAGCCGTTCGTTGAAAAGCTCAGGTACATGGCGGAAGAGTCCATGGCGGTCATCGCTTGGGGCACGTGTGCGTCCTGGGGATGCGTGCAAGCGGCCAAGCCCAATCCGACTGGCGCGGCGCCGATCGATAAGGTGATCACCAACAAGCCGATCATCAAGGTGCCCGGGTGCCCTCCTATCGCAGAGGTTATGAGTGGCCTCCTGACTTTCATGACCACGTTCGGAAAGCTTCCGGAGCTCGATCGCCAAGGCCGTCCCAGTATGTTCTATTCCGAGCGGATTCACGACAAGTGCTATCGGCGTTCCCATTTCGACGCTGGCCAATTCGTCGAAGAGTGGGACGATGAGTACGCACGCAAGGGCTATTGCCTGTACAAGATGGGCTGCAAGGGGCCAACCACCTACAATGCCTGTTCGGCCATTCGGTGGAACGGCGGCATTTCATTTCCGATTCAATCCGGCCACGGCTGCTTCGGCTGCTCCGAAGACGGCTTCTGGGATAAGGGATCATTTTACGACCGCCTCACAACCATCAAGCAGTTCGGCATCGAGGCGAACGCCGACCAGATCGGCATGGCCGCTGCCGGCGTAGTTGGGCTAACCGTCGCTGCCCACGCGGCGCTCACCGCCGCGAAGCGGTTGACCCACAAGCGGGATCGCGCAGCCCACAAAAGCAAATCGACTTGAGGAGGGGGCGACGGTGGCCGTCCAGACACCGAATGGGTTCAATCTCGATCGTTCCGGCAGGCGAATCGTCATCGATCCGCTGACGCGGATCGAAGGCCACCTGCGTGTCGAAGCCAATCTCGATTCAGACAATGTGATCCGCAATGCGGTCTCAAGCGGCACGATGTGGCGTGGCATTGAAGTTATCCTGCGCGGGCGCGATCCGCGCGACGCCTGGGCGTTCACCGAGCGGATTTGCGGGGTATGCACCGGAACCCATGCGCTCACCTCCGTGCGCGCGGTTGAAAATGCACTAGGAATTGCGATTCCGGAGAATGCCAATTCGATCCGCAACATCATGCAGCTGTGCCTGCTCGTGCATGATCACCTCGTACATTTCTATCACCTGCACGCGCTGGATTGGGTCGACGTGGTCTCCGCGCTCAAGGCCGATCCCAAGTCGACCTCCGCGCTCGCGCAGTCTGTCTCGCCCTGGCCGCTATCGTCCCCTGGCTATTTTAAGGATTTGCAGATCCGGCTCACCAAATTCTTCGGATCAGGCCAACTCGGTCCGTTCAAGAATGGCTATTGGGGGCATCCGGCCTACAAGCTGTCACCGGAAGCGAACTTGATGGCTGTAGCGCATTATCTAGAAGCGCTCGACTTTCAGAAGGAGATCGTCAAGATCCAGGCGATCTATGGTGGCAAGAACCCGCATCCGAACTGGTTGGTCGGCGGCGTGCCCTGCGCGATCAACGTCGACGGAACTGGTGCGGTGGGTGCGATCAATATGGAGCGATTGAACATCGTGTCCTCGATCGTCGACCGTTCGATCGAGTTTGTCGAGCAGGTCTACCTGCCCGACATTGCCGCGATCTGCTCGTTCTATAAGGACTGGCTCCATGGCGGCGGACTTTCGAGCAAAAGCGTGATGTCCTATGGCGACATCCCCGAAAACGCAAATGACTGTTCCGCCAAAAGCTTCAAGCTGCCGCGAGGGGTCATTCTTGGTGGCAATCTCAAGGAGATACTGCCGATCGACCATGGTGATCCCGAGCAGATCCAGGAATTCGTCCCGCATTCATGGTATAAATACCCCAGCGATTGCTCTGGACTGCATCCCTGGGACGGTCTCACCGAGCCGAGTTTTGAACTTGGGCCAAAACTCAAAGGCAGCAAGACAGATATTAAGGAACTCGACGAGGGCGGCAAGTATTCCTGGATCAAAGCGCCGCGCTGGCGCGGCCACGCCGTGGAGGTCGGGCCGTTAGCGCGATACATCATCGGTTATGCGCAAGACAAAGCCGAGTTCAAGGAGCCCGCCGAGAGACTGCTCAAGGGGCTCAATCTTCCCCTGAGTGCGCTGTTCTCGACGCTTGGCCGTACTGCGACGCGAGCGCTCGAATGCCAGTGGGCGGCGCATCAGATGCGTTATTTCCAGAATAAGCTGGTAATCCACATCAAGGCAGGCAATACGGCAACTGCCGATGTCAGCAGGTGGAAGCCGGAAACTTGGCGCAAGGAGGCCAAGGGCTACGGGTTCACTGAGGCGCCGCGCGGTGCGCTTGGGCACTGGATCAAGATCAGGGACGCCAAGATCGACAATTATCAATGTGTTGTGCCGACGACGTGGAATGGATCTCCTCGCGATCCCAAGGGCAATATTGGCGCCTTTGAAGCCTCCCTGATCGGTACCCCGATGGCCGATCCGCAGCGGCCCCTGGAGATCTTGCGCACGATCCATTCCTTTGATCCATGCTTGGCTTGCTCGACCCATGTGATGAGTCCTGATGGCCAGGAAATGGCTTCAGTCAATGTTCGTTAGGGGCATGCCGGACACGGCTCGGAAGCTCCTTGCCGCCGTCGATGCGGCACCGACTGAAGGCAGGATCGGCGGTGGCATCGCCTCCGCGCCGGTGCGACTGTGGCATTGGGTCAATGCCGCGACCATTCTGATGCTGAGCTTAACCGGCTATCTCATTGGAACCGGGACACCGGCGATGTCGGGAGAGGCAACCGGCAATTTCCTGTTCGGCTACATCCGCTTTGCTCATTTCTCGGCGGGATATGTGCTCAGTACCGGCTTTCTTCTGCGAATCTACTGGGCTTTAATGGGAAATGCGCATGCCATGCAGATCTTTTGGGTGCCGCTCTGGCGCAGGTGCTTTTGGCGCGAGGTCTACCACGAGATTCGCTCGTATGCGTTCCTTACAGTTGAGCCCGAGAGGCGCGTCGGGCGCAACCGTCTTGCTCAGCTCGCAATGTTCTTTATGTTTACGCAGACGATCACGTTCATGGTTGTCACAGGATTTGCACTTTATGGGCAAGGTGCAGGCACTGACAGCTGGCAGTACAAGCTGTTCAGCTGGGTATTTTCAATTTGGCCGAACAGTCAGGACGTCCATACCTGGCATCATCTCGGCCTGTGGGTGATCGTGACCTTTGCGCTGGTCCACATCTACGCGGTGATCCGTGAAGACTCATGTCGCGCCGGAGCATCTAGTCCATCGGGTGAGCGCGGGTCTCGCGATTGACTGGGAGGCGGATGCTCAATCCGGAAACCAAGAAGAGGATTCTGGTGCTCGGCATCGGCAATATCTTATGGGCCGATGAGGGATTTGGGGTGCGGGTGGTCGAGGAGTTTCATCGCCGCTATGCCATCGATGACAACGTCACCGTTCTCGATGGCGGCACACAGGGGCTCTACCTCATTAGTTTTCTTGAGCAGGCCGATTGCCTGATCGTGTTCGATGCTATCGACTATGGATTACTGCCCGGGCAGTTGAAGCTTGTGCGAGATGACGAAGTGCCAAAATTTACCGCCGCCAAGAAGGTGAGCCTGCATCAGACCGGCTTTCAGGAGGTCTTGAGTGCGGCCGACCTGCTTGGCCGCCGCCCGCGAGAGCTCGCTCTCATCGGCTGTCAGCCGCTGGACCTGGAGCATTGGGGCGGTCCGCTGACTGCCCCGGTACGCTTTCAGATTGCGCCTGCGATTGAACTGGCTTGCAAACTCCTGGCGCAGTGGGACTCGCCGGCAAAACCGCGGACCGCGCCGCTGCCTGCATCAGAACGACTATTGGCGAACAATATCGACCATGCAAATTATGAGATGAGGACGCAGCCGATCTAGCGGCCCGCGAGTGACCATGTGCCTTGGATTGCCAATGACGATTCTCGAGACCGACGGCATCACGGCGCTGTGCGAGTATGGCGATAAACAGCGGCGCGTCTCGGTCATGCTGCTCTCGGACGCCGTGGTCGGCGCAAAGGTGCTCGTTCATATCGACAGCGCGGTGCGGCTTTTGGATGAAAATGAAGCAACGCTGATCTCGCAAGCACTGGACGGGCTTGAGGCCAGCCTCAACGGCCAGGACTGCGATCCCTTCTTTGCGGACTTAATCGGTCATGAGCCGCAATTGCCGGAGCACCTACGCTAGCGATTCCGCTTGCGGATATTGCGCCGATTGCTTGCTCACACATTGGCTTCCAGTCGCTCGTAACCTTTGCATGGAAAATGTCAGGCGCTTCGAGCCTCTGGTTCGAGGGGGAGACGCGGCCAGACGATGATTGGCATGCACCTTGCTAATAGCCTGTTAGCAGAACCGAAGATTTTCAGAAGGCGTGTGATGAAGTTGCAGCCGGCGCAGCGTGGTCTTTCGCGGCCCGCTCCATCCGAGGTGGGGGGCGTCAGCGGAGGTGCGTGCCTAGTCGCACACGCTCCCGTGAGGGCGGACGTGATGCCGCAGTCACCGGCCGATCTCCTATATTTGCTCCGAATCATCAAGCCCGCGTACTTCCGTCCTGAAATGGTCAACTCGTTTCGGCGGCGCATGCAAGGCGCAGTGCCTGCGGGCGGCGTTGGTGGCGAACTGGTCGGCCGGCTCGGCCTGCGCGGCCCGTCGAGCCCGAGCCTGCGCCGTCGGCGCAATACACTCCGCGTGATCGGCAAGAGACCGGTCCGTTTGGTCAGGATCAGCCGTATCTCGGTACCGATCGTTCGGCCACACGCCGGCAGCACTTGTGTCGGCAAGGGCATTGCTCCTCGAGACAGCCAACGGAGCATCGCATGATGAAAACAGCGCTCCGCGTTGCATCGGACGGCGCCGAGCGGGTGGCGAGCAAGCTTGCCATGGGCTCTGGGAGCCTCGATGTATTCCATGGCGGGTCGAGGAGTGCGCTCGCCAGCGGTTGGCGCGATGGCGACGGGCTTGCAAGGAACTATCCAAATGCCACCGCGCTCTTATCGAATGCCGCTGCTGCCGTTGCCAGCCAGAGAAGGGGCGCTCGGACGCAACAGTACGGACTCGCGAATCTCAGCGATCCCGAGCGCAAGCTGATTGGCGAAGTGCTCGGAGAAGGTGAGATTGCTGGCGTGGTTGCGCTGCCAGATGGCACTTTGGCGCAAATCCGGGAGTCCGTGCTTGCGGGAATCTGGCGCGTGCGCATCGGGACCGATCCGGCGCACGAATATGTCGAGGTCGGAGCGATTCCGCAAATTGTCCGGCGCGCCGCAAGTGACCTGACGTCCGCCGATATTGTGATCCGCGCGGCGCCGGACGGCGCGATGAACGTGCAACCCTTGCTCGCGGAAATACGCGAGCGGTCGCGCGTCTGGCGGTTTGGCATGCGCGCTCACGTCATCAATCTCACGTTGCTGCCGATGAGCGTTATCGATCTGGCATTCCTGCAGCTCAGCCTGGGCAATGGCCCGGTCCAGCTCATCTTCCGCGGTTACGGAACGTGCCGAGTGCAGGCGACCGGGATCAGGAATGTCTGGTCGGTGCAGTTCTTCAATTCTACGGACAACATCATCCTTGATACGCTGGAGGTCGGCGGCGTGCCGATTGTTGCGTTGGCTGCCGACGAGGATTTCCAGGACTCTGCCGAACGCATGCAGGAAATTATTAAGGCGTACGTCACATGAAGAGCTTGGAGAACGTTCGGCGTCCGGGGGGATCCCGTAGACGGCGCGTGCGCAGCGACCGCCGGCATACCTTGCGCAGGATGTTTGCGGAGCGGTGCGCATGAGCCTTGCTGCCCACAACAAGATCGATGTCACCGTATCGCTTGCTGCCGACGTAGTCGCCGCGGTCGAGATCCTGCCGCGAGTCCGGCCGCCGCTGGGGCAGCTGTTCGCTGGCAAACAAGCTTCGTCGCTGCTTAAGGTGCTGCCGCGGCTCTTCGCATTGTGTGCCGCTGCGCAGCAAACCGCACTGCTGTCCGCGATCGAGACGGCGCGCGACGAAGTGATCACACGCACAACAAAACAGCATCGTATTGCGCTTATCGTTACCGAGCGCATCGCGGACTTGCTAAGGGGCCTCTTTGTCGGACATCTTGCGCAAGACGTCATCAGTGCGGCGGCAGTCCGCTCCGTGATGCGGGAAATCTCAGCGCTTGTCGGCACCACCCAGCCACCCTGGGGCTCCACTCAATGCGAAGCAACGGTGCGGATTGTGGCTGCGCTGGCCGCGCTCGGCATACCGAATGAGGGTGGCGCGCTGACATCCGGTAGCCCATTGGCGCTTCGCATTGCAGCGCTTGATGAGATCGACCTGAAGTCAATTCCGGCGGAGCACTCGTTCCTGTCCGTTGCTGACGACCGCAACATCATTAAACGGCTGCTCGTGGATGACGCTACATTTTGCCATTGTCCCGATCTTGACGGACATGCGCCCGAGACGGGTCCATGGGCGCGCCAAATGGCGCGTGATCAACTCTCGCCGAGCCCCTCCGGAGCGGCCGAGCGGCTGAGGGCCAGAATTGCTGAAATCCTCCGGCTATGCGCCTGGCTCAAGGCCGGTGCTCAGATTGAGTCGGCGGAGCATGGGATTATCGAAAGATATAGGCTAGGGCCCGGCCGTGCAGCGGCCGCGGTCGAATGCGCCAGGGGGCGTCTCTACCAAGCGGTTGAGCTTGATCCTCAGGGCCGGATATCCCGCTTCGAATTCCTTGCGCCGACGGAGTGGAATTTCCACCGCCGCGGACCGCTTGTCCGCAGCCTGCAGGGCGCGGTGCTGACGGCTAGACGGCGTCGGGATGCAGTCCATGCAGTGATTGCATCGCTCGATCCGTGCGTCGGATTCACCCTCAATTTTCGCGAAATTGGCGATGCATGAAATGGCGATTTGTCTTGGCATCATTCAAATCATCGAGGAGGAGGCACGTCACCGATCGTTTTCGCGCGTACGGAGCGTCTGTCTAGAGATGGGAGCGCTGGGCCATGCTGCGCCTGAAGCGATCAGGTTCTGCTTTGCTGTCGTTGCAACGCGGACCGTTGCCGAGGGCGCGGTCCTTAATATCGTCGAACGGCCAGGCATTGTCTGGTGCATGAGCTGTTCGAAAAGCGTTGAAATTGCACGGCGCGGTGAGTGCTGTCCTCGCTGCGGCAGCTATCAGTTGCAGGTAACCGCGGGCGAGCAGATGCGCGTGAAAGAGCTGGAGATCGATTGATGTGTACCGTTTGCGGCTGCACCGACGGGACGCCGTCGACCGAACGCGCCAAGGCGCATGACGCGGAGAGCCACGCGCGTTACTATGTTGATATGCAGGACGATTTCGATCGCGGTTACCATCCGCATGGCGACCAAGGCCTGCAACGTTCATACCATGTTCGCGACAGTCATAGTCACGATCATCGCTTTGCCCATCACCAGGCTCATGGCGGGCAGGCGCTGCTGAGCGGCGGCGCCGGGCCGGCTGGCTTGAAGGCTGCGGGCATGAGCAGAGAGCGGGTCATTCAGATCGAGCGCGACATTCTTGGCAAGAATAATCGGATTGCGGCGGACAACCGCGCGCTCTTCGTAGCTGATGACCTGCTTGTATTTAATCTTCTGTCTAGTCCTGGTGCAGGTAAAACGACCCTGCTTGTCCGCGCCGTGTCCGAGCTCAAGCGCAGCCGTCCGGTCGGGGTCATCGAAGGCGACCAGCAGACCTCGAACGATGCCGAACGCATTCGGGCCGCCGGCGTGCCGTCCGTTCAAGTCAACACCGGCAAGGGTTGCCATCTCGATGCTGCAATGATTGGCGAGGCTCATCGGCGCTTGCCGCTGCTGATTGGCGGTATTCTCTTCATCGAGAACGTCGGTAATCTGATCTGTCCCGCAGCCTTCGATCTTGGTGAGGCCTGCAAGATCGTAGTCTTGTCGATTACCGAAGGTGAAGACAAGCCGCTCAAATATCCTGATATGTTTGCCGCTTCTTCGCTCATGGTGATCAACAAGATTGATCTAGCCCCGCTGCTCGATTTCGATTTGGGTAAGACGATCGAATACGCCAGACGCGTCAATCCGAAGATTGACGTGCTTGTAGTTTCGGCTCGTACCGGCGAGGGTTTTGGCGCGCTCTACGCCTGGATCGATAGACAGGCGAGGCATCAGAGGCCCATCGTAGAGGACACAAGGCGATGAACGCCGCAACCTCCTGCGACCGAACACGGCTACGCGTGCGCGTGAGTGGGGCCGTACAAGGGGTCGGCTTTCGTCCTTACGTCTATGGACTCGCTATGCGGTACGGATTGGCGGGATTTGTCATCAATGGCCCCGACGGTGTTACGATCGAGGTCGAGGGGCATCGGGCCTCGGAGTTTATCGCCACGTTGCCGCTCGAGGCGCCGCCATTGGCACGCATCGACCACATCTGCGTTCGGGAGACTGCGGCGCTCGCGGCGAAAGACTTTTCGATCGGCACGAGCGAAGGCGGCAAATTGTCAACGCAGATCGTCGCTGATGCTGCGGTCTGCCAGCAATGTCTCAGTGAGCTGTTCGATCCAGAAAATCGGCATTACCTTTACCCCTTCATCAGTTGCTGCCATTGCGGCCCACGCTACACCATCGCCGAACGGCTTCCCTACGATCGCCGCAACACCGTCATGAGGGTTTTTAGGCTGTGCGCCGCCTGCGCGGCCGAATATGGCGATCCGGAGAGCCGCAGGTTTCATGCGGAGGCGATCGCGTGTCCGACATGCGGTCCTCGGCTCAGCCATGAGATCAGCGCCATTGTCGCGGCAATCGCGG
The DNA here is from genome assembly GCF_020194215.1 of Bradyrhizobium sp. BRP20. NCBI lineage: Bacteria > Pseudomonadati > Pseudomonadota > Alphaproteobacteria > Hyphomicrobiales > Nitrobacteraceae > Bradyrhizobium > Bradyrhizobium sp. BRP20. The sequence continues at coordinate 29,648 of NZ_JADYVY010000012.1, forward strand.
GTGGACAAATCGTGGCGATAAAGGGGCTGGGCGGATACCAGCTGCTTTGCGATGCGCGTAACCAGGACGCGGTGCAGCGTTTGCGCAGGAGAAAGCAGCGCCTTCAGAAGCCGTTCGCGGTTATGGTCGATTCGATAGAGCGCGTCAGCGAGATCGCGGAGGCGAACGTGCCCGAGCTTGCGCTGCTCGAATCCGTAGCACGTCCCATCGTCCTTCTGCCTTCGCGAAACAACCTGGCGCCCGACATAGCTCCTGGCTTGTCACGTGTGGGTGTCATGCTGCCTATAGTGCCGCTGCATCACCTCATCTTTCATGCGCTTCGCTCGGCAGGTGCATGGGCGGGGGCCGGCGCGGTCATCGTGGCTACCAGTGCCAATCTTGGCGGCGAACCGCTCCTGATCGACAACGCGCAGGCGCTGCGGCGGCTCGATGAGATCGCCGACCTTGTCGTGACCCATGACCGCGATATCCTGACGCGTGCTGATGACTCCGTGGTGTCAGTGGTGGCTGGCCGGCCACAATTCATTCGTCGTGCCCGTGGCTATGTTCCCGAACCCATCAGGCTTCCGAAGTCTGTGCCCCCCGTGCTCGCCGTCGGCGGCGCGCTGAAATCGACCATCACCATCACGCGGGACAACCAAGCGTTCGTCTCTCAGCATATTGGCGATCTGGATACGGCCGAAGGCGTTCGTGCGTTCGAGGAGACGATCCGACACCTCACATCGAGCCTTGACGTGGAGCCTGTCGTCGTCGCCCATGATCTGCATCCCGATATGGTTTCTACCCGGTTTGCGGAAGCAAATGGCCGCGAGCTGGTGGCTGTCCAACATCACCACGCACACGCTGCCGCAGTGATCGCCGAGCATGGCCATGCGGGACCTGCGCTTGCCCTGGTGCTCGATGGCCATGGCTTTGGTTCCGACGGCGGCAACTGGGGTGGCGAACTATTGTTGTGCGAAGGCCCGAGGTGCCGACGCATCGGGCACTTAGCGCCGCTGCAAATGCCTGGTGGAGATCGTGCAGCTCGCGAGCCCTGGCGCATGGCGAGCGCAGTACTACACGGGCTCGGCCGGGGTAATGAAATCGGGCCGCGCTTTGCGGCGCAACGGCGGGCTGGATGTGTGTCGGCCTTGCTCGATCAGCCGGGCGGGCCCACCACGACCAGTGCGGGCCGGTTGTTCGACGCGGCAGCGGCGCTGCTGGGGATTGCGAGTTTGCAGAGCTATGAGGGCGAAGCGGCGATGAAGCTCGAGGCGCTGGTGGGGCGGACTGCGATTCTCGAAGCCGGCTGGACGATCGACGGCGGCGTGCTGTCGCTTCGTCCGCTGTTTGCGCAGCTGATTGCACATGACATTGACGCCGTGGGCGGAGCCGGGCTTTTTCATGGCACCTTCGCTGCCGCCTGCGTTGACTGGGTCACACGCTCTGCGCGGACAACCGGCGTTAATACTGTCGTTCTGAGCGGCGGCTGCTTCCTGAACGCGGTGCTGGCGGATGAGATCCCGCGCGGTTGCAGCGCTGCCGGCCTTACCCCGCTCGTGCCACGGCGGGTGCCGCCCAATGATGGCGGTTTGAGCCTTGGCCAGGCCTGGATTGCCGCTCTGCAGATTGCTCAACGGTCGTCCGCCAGGGAAGGAACAGCCTGATATGTGCCTTTCAGTGCCGGCAAGGATTGCGAAAATTCTTCCCAACGACATGGCTACGGTGTCCATCGATGGCATCAGCCTGGAGATATCGATTGCTCTCATCGACGAGCTCGAGGTCGGCGATTGCGTCCTTGTCCATGTCGGCTATGCGCTGGCCAAGATCGATCCGACGGAAGCCAAGCGCACGCTGGAGCTCCTGCAGGAGCTAGGCAGTGCAGGAGAACGCCGATCATGAAATATGCCGACGAATTTCGCGACAAGGCCATCGCGCAGGGAATTGCGCGTGCGATTGGCGCCGAGGTCAGTTCGCAAAGAGCCTATCGGTTCATGGAATTCTGCGGCGGACACACTCATGCGATCTCCCGCTACGGCCTGGAGGATCTGCTGCCCGCGAACGTTCGCATGATCCACGGGCCCGGTTGTCCCGTCTGCGTTCTGCCCGCCAGCCGAATTGATATGGCGATCCGGCTCGTCGACCGACCAGAGGTCACTCTGTGCGTCTACGGCGACCTGATGCGCGCGCCTGGGTCGCAAGGACAGTCCCTGTTGCGAGCCAAAGCGCTCGGCGCAGACATTCGGATGGTCTACTCGACGCTCGACGCTATCCGGCTCGCCGAACAGGCGCCGAGCCGCGAGGTGGTCTTCTTTGCCATTGGATTTGAGACCACTACCCCTCCGACGGCGGTGATGATCCGGATTGCCGAGAAGAAGCGGTTGAAGGGCCTCAGCGTGTTCTGCAATCACGTGCTTACACCCTCTGCGATGCACAGCATTCTCGAGAACCCCAAAATCCGCAACACCGGCGGGGTTCCAATCGACGGCTTCATCGGGCCTGCACATGTGAGCACCATTATTGGCACGCAGCCTTACGAGCCTCTGGCGGAACAATTCGGCAAGCCCATCGTGATCGCGGGTTTTGAACCGCTCGATGTGATGCAGGCGATCCTGATGCTGGTGCGGCAGGTGAACGAAGATCGCTACGAGGTAGAGAACCAATACAGTCGTGCGGTGACGCGTGAAGGCAATCGGCGCGCCAAGGAGGAGGTATCGCAGATATTCGAACTGCGCGAGCAGTTTGAATGGCGAGGGCTCGGACTCGTCCCCAACAGCGGACTGAAGCTGAAGCAGGCTTACGCGCAATTCGACGCCGAGACGCGTTTTGCGATCCACGACCTGCGTATCGCAGACAATCCGGCATGCGAGTGCTGCGCGATCTTGCGTGGCGCCAAGCGGCCGGTCGACTGTAAGCTGTTTGGAACCGTCTGCACGCCGGAAACTCCCATAGGATCCTGCATGGTGTCATCAGAAGGCGCTTGTGCGGCGTATTGGGCCTACGGCCGAGTTCGCGATGAACAGTTGAGGCGGACGTCATGAGCGTAAAGGCTTATCAACGCAAGCTCGACATCGAGAACGGACGCGTTGATCTTTCCCATGGATCCGGGGGCCGTGCCATGGCACAGCTGATCTCCGGCCTTTTTCACCAAGCCTTTGGTAATGAATGGCTCGCCCGCTGCAATGATCAGTCCGCGTTTGACGTTGCGGCAGGCAGGATGGTGATGACGACCGACGGCTATGTGGTTTCCCCGCTGTTCTTTCCGGGCGGTAATATCGGGTCACTGGCTGTGCACGGCACGATCAATGATGTCGCGATGTCCGGCGCGCGTCCCCTCTATCTGTCGGCCAGTTTTATCATCGAGGAGGGCTTCCGGTTTTCGGATCTGAAGGCGATCGCGGATTCGATGGGCGCGGCAGCGCGCGGCGCTGGCGTTTACATCATTGCCGGAGACACCAAGGTGGTCGAGCGCGGCAAGGCCGATGGTTTGTTCATCTCTACGACCGGCATCGGGATTGTGGCCGATGGGCTCGATCTCTCCGCCGACAAGGCAAGGGTCGGGGACCGTGTGCTGGTGTCCGGTAGCGTCGGCGATCATGGGGTGGCGATCATGTCAAAACGTCAGAACGTCGCTTTTCAAACCGAGGTCGTCTCGGATTGCGCAGCGTTGCATAATCTCGTAGCGGTCATGGTTGCCGCCGGCGGTAGCAGCATCCGGGTGATGCGCGACCCGACGCGGGGTGGGCTTGCCGCGACCCTCAACGAGATTGCGCATCAATCTGACCTCGGGTTCCATCTGGAGGAAACATCCATTCCGGTGAAGCCCGCGGTTGCAGCTGCCTGCGAGCTCCTTGGTCTCGATCCGATCCATGTCGCCAATGAGGGCAAGCTCGTTGCGATCGTCGCGCCTGATTTGGCCGATGCCGTGCTTGCAGCCATGAAGGCGCACCCGCTCGGGTCCGATGCAGCTGATATTGGCGAGGCGGTGGCTGACGATCGGAAATTTGTGCAGATGGCGACCGGTTTCGGCGGCCGGCGAATCGTTGATTGGTTGTGGGGCGAACAATTGCCTCGGATCTGTTGAACACGTTGCGCATCGTCCAGTTTTTTGGAAACCAAATTTATGATCAATGGTCATTAGCCAAGAGCCATCAGCTTTGGAAACGATCCCTTCTATGGGCAAGTCTACCCAACCGGCACACTGCGACTCGGCTCTTCAAGAAGTTTCGGCGAGGCTGGATTTCGGTTGTTAGCTTTTTCACGAGCCGAGAACGCAATTCGAAACTTCATCGCGATCACGCATTTTCGACGGTTAAGCTCAGCGAGCATGGTCACTCGATCCGCTCGGCACCAGTGGGTTTGAAATCCTGCGAAGCTTGCCAAATATCGCTGAATTTCTGCGTCATTTTGACGGCTGCGTCGCAATATCCCTGCTCGCTTCCGATTAGAAAGGCGCTCCAGGTAGGGAGTTTTCAAATGAAGGTCGGAGTCCCCAAGGAAATCAAGGCGCACGAATATCGCGTCGGCCTTACCCCGGGAGCTGTCCGCGAATACGTGGCAGCGGGCCACCGCGTGATGATCGAGACCAATGCCGGCGCTGGCATTGGTGCAACCGACGACGATTATCGCAATGCTGGCGCAACGATTCTAACTTCCGCAGTTGAGGTATTCGCATCGAGCGAGATGATCGTAAAGGTTAAGGAGCCTCAGCCGTCCGAATGGTGTCAGCTGCGGGAAAATCAGATCCTTTTCACTTATCTGCATCTGGCCCCCGACCCGGATCAGGCCAAGGGCCTCCTGAAATCTGGATGCACCGCGATCGCCTATGAGACCGTAACTGATGCGCATGGTGGTCTTCCGCTGCTGGCGCCGATGAGCGAGGTCGCGGGTAGGCTTGCGATCGAAGCGGCGGGTAGCGCCCTGAAGCGGAGTGCAGGCGGACGAGGGCTGTTGATCGGTGGGGTGCCCGGTGTTCAGCCTGCCCGTATCGTGGTGATCGGAGGTGGTGTCGTTGGTACGCACGCGGCACGCATGGCGGTCGGTCTGGGCGCAGAAGTGACCATCATCGACCGTTCGATACGCCGGCTCCGCGAGCTGGACGAGCTATTCGAAGGACGCGTTCGCACCAGGTTTTCGACTATCGACTCCGTGGAGGAAGAGGTATTTGCGGCGGATGTGGTGATTGGTGCGGTGCTCGTTCCAGGTGCGAGCGCGCCGAAGCTGGTCCGCCGGAGCATGCTGAGCTCGATGCGCAAGAGGGGGGTGCTCGTGGATGTCGCTATCGATCAGGGCGGCTGCTTTGAGACATCGCACCCAACCACCCACGCTGATCCTACTTACGAAGTGGATGGCGTCATTCATTATTGCGTGGCCAATATGCCTGGGGCTGTACCGCTGACCTCGAGCCAGGCACTGAATAACGCGACGCTGCCGTTTGGTTTGGCTCTGGCCAACAAAGGTTTTTCCGCCGTGCTCGAAAATCCGCATTTGCGCGCGGGCCTCAACGTCCATCGGGGCCGACTAACTTACAAAGCGGTGGCCGAAAGCCTCGGGCTGCCCTTCTCACCGATCGAACAGGCTGCGGCCTGATCCCAGAGGCCCTTATGGGCGTTTCCTCCCTGACTTAGGCCACCCCTCGGGGTGGCTTTTTTTTGGCTCCATCGATCTGCTGACCGCCGTCGGCATAAGTGAAGGATCACCAGACGAGCGCCGGCTTCAGTCGCTCGCACGATGCGAGACAATGTACGTTCGCCCATACAGCGCATATGAATGCCGGTCTTGCCAGGTAATCGAAGGCAATTGAGAATGCGTCCCGCGGGTCCGCAGGGGACCCGCAATCACGGGCGACTTTATCTGGCGCGATCGCCGCGACCCTTTCTGGCTGGCTGTGGAACGCCGACCGGACCGGTGATGACTGCGCGGGCTGTTTATCGCGGTGCCGTCGCCGAGGCCGCCGGTGTCCCGTGACTGGGGCTTGGGGTCGACCTGATACACCGGCGGAGAACCTTGTGAAGTCGCGCGGCGCATCGATCATAGCCGCGGCACGACCACCTTAGGATGCATCGCAGGCTGGCTAACGCGGTTCACCTGATCGCTGACTGCCGAGAGATCGACCATGCGCAAACCACGGCATCGAGATCAAGCTGCTGTCATGCGCGTTGTAGGAATTGCGACACCGTGTCGAGGCGGCGACTTGCGTTATCGAAAATAGCCCAGACAAATCAAGGTTAACTGTCTGGCACAAGACTTGAAAGCAAGAAACTGTCGCGCAACTTTTGCTCATGGAATCGCAGTGATGGCCTACAAGATAATCGCATCCCAGTGCACCGTCTGCGGTGCGTGTGAGTTCGAATGTCCCAATGCCGCGATCAGCCTGAAGAACGATATATATGTGATCAATCCGACCCAGTGTACGCAATGTGAGGGGCATTTTGACGCGCCGCAATGCGTGGTCGTTTGCCCGGTGCCCGATACCTGCGTGCCGGCATAGGTGGGGTAGCCGATGAGAGGAGCTCCGGCGCGAAACATGATGAAGACGCTATCGTCAGCCGCCGCCTTTTGGATCCGTGTCCTGTTTCTCTCACTCGCTGGCCCAGAGTTGGCGGCGACTTGCACGATCCGCTCAGAGAGATTGCGGCGCTATCCTCGCCGGCGGGAGTTGTCGCTGCGTGAGTGGAGCGGGCAATGGTAGCCGTACAAGAGACGGTCGAGCGCGTGAAGCGCATCGACGTCGACCAGTATCGTTATGGGTTTGAGACCCTGATCGACTCCGAGAAGGCCCCGAAGGGGCTGTCGGAAGAGATCATAAAGTTCATCTCACAGAAGAAGAACGAACCCGCCTGGATGCTGCAGTGGCGGCTGGAGGCCTATCGGCGCTGGCTGACCATGCAGGAGCCGACCTGGGCCCGCGTCGACTATCCCAAGATCGACTTCCAGGATCTCTATTATTACGCGGCGCCGAAGCCGAAGAAGACGGTCTCGTCTTTGGACGAGATCGATCCGGAGATCCTGAAAACCTACGAGAAGCTCGGCATTCCCTTGCGGGAAGTCGCCATGCTCGAAGGCGTTGAGCCGAAGGTGGGCGAGGAAGATCCGGCCCGCCGCAAGATCGCGGTCGATGCGGTGTTCGATTCGGTCTCGGTGGCGACCACGTTCAAGGCGGAGCTGAAGAAGGCCGGCGTGATCTTCATGCCGATCTCGGAGGCGATCCGCGAGCATCCTGAATTGGTGCAGAAATATCTCGGCTCGGTGGTTCCGACCTCGGACAATTTCTATGCGACGCTGAACTCGGCGGTGTTCTCGGACGGCTCATTCGTCTACGTGCCGCCGGGCGTGCGCTGCCCGATGGAGCTGTCGACCTATTTCCGCATCAACGAGCGCAACACCGGCCAGTTCGAGCGCACGCTGATCATCGCCGACAAGGGCTCCTACGTCTCCTATCTCGAAGGCTGCACCGCGCCGCAGCGCGACGAGAACCAGCTGCATGCCGCCGTGGTCGAGCTTGTCGCGCTCGACGATGCCGAGATCAAATATTCGACGGTGCAGAACTGGTATCCCGGCAATTCGGAAGGCAAGGGCGGCATCTACAATTTCGTCACCAAGCGGGGCGACTGCCGCGGCGCCAATTCGAAAATCTCCTGGACCCAGGTCGAGACCGGATCTGCGATCACCTGGAAATATCCGAGCTGCATTCTGCGCGGCGACAATTCGCGCGGTGAGTTCTACTCGATCGCGATCTCGAACGGCTTCCAGCAGGTCGACAGCGGCACCAAGATGATCCATCTCGGAAAGAACACGTCGAGCCGCATCATCTCCAAGGGTATCGCCGCCGGCAAGTCGCAGAACACCTATCGCGGTCTCGTGACGGCGCATCGCAAAGCGACCGGCGCGCGCAACTTCACCGCCTGCGACTCGCTGCTAATCGGCGACAAATGCGGTGCGCATACCGTGCCGTACATCGAGGCGAAGAATTCGTCGGCGACGTTCGAGCACGAAGCGACGACCTCGAAGATCTCCGAGGACGTGCTGTTCTACTGCATCCAGCGCGGGCTCAGCCAGGAAGAAGCGGTGGGCCTCGTCGTCAACGGCTTCGTCAAGCAAGTTCTGCAAAGACTGCCCATGGAGTTCGCAGTGGAGGCGCAGAAGCTAATCTCGATCTCGCTCGACGGATCCGTTGGATAACGAAACCTCCCGCGAGCCCCTCGAATGCGGCTCGCCAGACGACGCATTTCAGGGGGCAGATCAGAATGGCGCTACTCGAAATCCGAGATTTGCATCTTGGTGTCGAAGACCGCGAAATCATTCGCGGGCTGCATCTTAGCGTCCATGCCGGTGAAGTGCACGCGATCATGGGGCCGAACGGCTCCGGCAAATCGACGCTCTCGCACGTCATCGCCGGCAAGCCGGGCTATGAGATCACCGGCGGACAAATCTTGTTCAGGGGCGAGAACCTCTTGCGGATGGAGCCAAATGAACGCGCCGCCAAGGGCGTGTTCCTAGCATTCCAGTATCCAGTCGAGATCCCCGGCGTGACCACCATGAACTTCCTGCGCGCGGCACTGAACGCCCAGCGCAAGGCGCGCGACCAACAGGAATTCTCCACCCCCGAATTTCTGAAAAGAGTCCGCGAGGTGGCCGGTTCGCTCAACATTCCCCGGGACATGATCAAGCGCGGCGTCAATGTCGGCTTCTCCGGCGGCGAGAAGAAGCGCAACGAAATTTTGCAGATGGCGTTGTTCGAGCCGAGCCTGTGCATCCTTGACGAGATCGATTCCGGCCTCGATATCGACGCGCTGCGTATCGTCGCCAGTGGCATCAACGCCTTACGTTCGCCGGAACGAGCGATGATCGTGATCACTCATTATCGGCGGCTTCTCGAGCATATCGTGCCGGACATTGTGCACGTGATGTCGAAAGGGCGGGTCATGAAGAGTGGCGGCAAGGAACTCGCGCTGGAGCTCGAGGCTTGTGGCTACGCCCAATTCGAAGACGCGGCCTGACGGCTCTAGGGACTTCCCGATGAAGCAGGTTTTGGTCAAAGCCGACGCCGAACGCGCAATGGGCAATGTTTTCGCTGCGGCGCGTGGACGGCTGCCTGGTGCAGGCCCTGTCCCCCAAATACGGGCGAGAGCATTCGAGGTCTACGAGCGTACCGGCCTCCCGCATCGGCGCATGGAGGATTGGAAATACACAGATCTGCGCGCCCTGATCAGCGAGGTGCTGCCACTCGCTCCGCGGCCGGATGCGGAGGCGCTGGTGCGCGCAAAGGTCTCGGTCAAGCAAGTGGCTGCCGATCAGGCGGTCAAACTGGTTTTGGTGGATGGCATATTCGCGCCGGAGCTATCCGATCTCGGCAGGCTGGAAAACGAAGTCGTTGTGCGGTCGCTGCGAGAGGTTCTGGAGAACTCGGCTACTGGGGGCATGGCCGGTCTGGTGCTATCGACGACGAGCGACTCGGCGATCGCGCTCAACGCCGCAATGGCGACAGATGGCTTGGTGATTACGGTCGCCGACGGCAATGCGGTGGAGCGTCCAATTCAAATCGTTCACGTCGCAACCGGACTGTCGGTGTCCACCTTTACACGTTGCTATCTGCAACTCGGTAAAGGAGCGCATGCGGCCATCGTAGAAAGTTTCGTCCCGGCTGAACGCGCGAGTGGCTATCAAGCCAACGATGCGATAATCGCCCTGGTTGGTGACGAGGCGAGCCTTTCGTATATCCGCGTGGCAGCTGCTGCCTCTGACGCCGTGAACATCTCGTCGGCGATCATCGCAGTCGGCGCCAGGGCTAAGCTCGACCTCTTCAGCATGACCTGCAGCGGCTCCATCAGCCGCTATCAGGGATTCATCACGCTGGCCGGCGAGGGAACCAAGCTCTCGGCGAATGGGGTTAATCTCATCAGGGACAAGCTCCACGCGGACACAACGGTCGTGGTCGACCACGCCATGCCACATTGCACCAGTCGGGAGAAGTTCCGCGCGGTCGTAGACGATTGCGGTCGCTCGGTGTTTCAGGGCCGAATTATCGTTCGTCCTGCCGCCCGGAAAACGGACGCCACCCTGACGACGCGAGCGTTGCTCCTATCCGACCAGGCCGAGGTCGACAACAAGCCGGAACTCGAAATCTTGGCCGACGACGTGACCTGCGGCCACGGAGCGACATCGGGTGCGCTGGACGACACTCTCGTATTCTATCTGCGCGCCCGGGGGCTATCAGAGAAGGATGCGCAGATGTTGCTGATTAAAGCGTTCGTTGGCGAGTCGATTGAGGAGATCACTTCCGAGAATCTGCGCGATTTTGTGACGGCGCAAGCTGAACACTGGCTAAAGGCGGGGCGATGAGCGCACATCCCGCCGTGAGCAATGGCATTTACGAGGTCAACCGTCTGCGTACAGACTTTCCTGCGCTCGCCATGACGGTGTACGGCAAGCCGCTTGTTTACCTCGATAACGCTGCATCCGCGCAAAAGCCCAACGCGGTGCTTGACCGTATGACGCAGGTGTACTCCAGCGAATATGCCAACGTTCATCGCGGCTTGCACTACCTCGCTAACGCGGCGACGGAGGCGTATGAAGACGCCCGTGCCAAGGTGGCGCGGTTTGTGAACGCGCATTTAAACGAAGAGATCATCTTCACCCGGAGCGCCACGGAGGCAATCAATCTGGTGGCGCAGACGTTTGGCCGTGAACGCATTAGCGCGGGTGATGAGATCGTTCTCTCGATTATGGAACACCACTCCAACATTGTGCCATGGCACCTTCTCAGGGAACGACTCGGTGCAGTGATCAAATGGGCCCCAGTGGATGATGACGGAAACTTTTTGCTCGATGATTTTGAGCGACTGCTGACCCCGCGCACCAAGATGGTTGCAATCACACAAATGTCGAACGTGCTCGGCACGGTGTTGCCGGTGAAAGACGTGGTGAGGATCGGGCATGCTCGTGGTATCCCGGTGCTGGTCGACGGCTCGCAAGGATGCGTCCATCTGAGCGCCGACGTCTGCGACATTGATTGCGATTTCTACGTCATGACGGGCCACAAGCTCTATGGTCCGACGGGGATCGGTGTGCTTTACGGCAAGTCTGAGCATCTGGCATGGATGCCGCCCTTCAATGGCGGCGGGGAGATGATCCGCGACGTCTCGCGTTCCGGCGTCATTTATGGTGATCCGCCACATCGCTTCGAAGCGGGTACGCCGCCGATCGTCGAAGCCATCGGTTTAGGGGCGGCTATCGATTACATCAACTCAATAGGCAAGGTGCAAATCCGCAGGCACGAGGGCGCACTGCTCGCTTACGCGCAGGAGAGGCTGACGGACATCAACTTCGTGCGCATGATCGGGACCCCGGCCGAGAAGGGGCCGATCATTTCCTTTGATATGAAGGGTACGCATGCCCATGATATTGCTACCGTCGTCGACCGCGCTGGTGTAGCGATGCGGGCGGGGGGCCATTGTGCGATGCCGCTGCTCAAGCGCTTCGGCGTGCTGGCGACGTGCCGTGCGTCACTCGGACTTTACAATACACGTGAAGAGATTGATGTGCTCGTGCGTGCGCTTATCAAGGCGCGGCAGCTGTTATCGTGATCGGCGAGCCTACGACGCCGGGTGGCGAGGCAGCTCGCATTGAGATCTGGAGCGTGAGGTCATGCACCTCATCGTCATCGTAGCACGTAAGCACCTGTAGATCTCAGCAGGCATAGATAGCATTGGCGAGCCTGTGTAGGCCACTCGGCCTTGCAGCCGGTCTTCCTGTTCGGCCGCTTTCGGCGAGCGCCGATTGCAGAGTATTCCGATCGCGGACACGCTCGAGTATTGGGCGGGCAATTTCACCCATAACCAGCCCTTGTTCCATTTCGAACAGGGCCAAGCCAAGAGTTCTCTGCCCAAAGCGTGATGTCGGGTTCGCAACAACACCCCCTATCACCGCACGAGGCGCGCTAAGCGATTTTGATTGCTCTGTTTTTTGTGCTCACGAGATGCTGGCATGCTGGTTGCAGAAGTCTTGGCAAGAAGCCGCCCTCACAACAGCTAACCTTTGAAGGACATCAGATGAGTCTCGCCACGACCCAGAGCATCGCAGAAATCAGGGCTCGCAACAAAGAGCTGATCGAGGAGGTGCTGAAGGTCTATCCGGAGAAAACCGCGAAACGGCGTGCCAAGCACCTCAACGTTCACCAAGCCGGCAAATCAGACTGCGGGGTGAAGTCCAACATCAAATCCATACCCGGCGTGATGACGATCAGAGGCTGCGCCTATGCAGGGTCAAAGGGGGTGGTCTGGGGACCGATCAAGGATATGGTTCATATCAGCCATGGCCCAGTCGGCTGCGGTCAGTATTCGTGGGGCTCGCGACGCAACTATTACGTTGGCACGACGGGCATCGATAGCTTCGTGACCCTGCAGTTCACCTCCGACTTCCAGGAAAAGGATATCGTATTCGGTGGCGACAAAAAGCTGGTCAAAATTCTTGACGAAATCCAGGAGCTGTTTCCACTCAACAACGGCATCACGATCCAATCGGAATGCCCGATCGGATTGATCGGTGACGACATCGAGGCCGTGTCAAGAGCGAAATCCAAGGAATATGGCGGCAAGACCATCGTGCCGGTCCGTTGTGAGGGCTTTCGGGGTGTGTCGCAGTCACTAGGCCACCACATTGCCAACGACGCGGTGCGCGATTGGATTTTCGACCAGCTCGAGCCGGATGGCAAACCAAAGTTTGAGCCGACGCCGTACGATGTTGCGATCATCGGAGACTACAATATCGGCGGCGACGCCTGGTCATCACGAATTCTGCTGGAGGAGATGGGCCTGCGGGTGATCGCGCAGTGGTCCGGCGACGGTTCTCTGGCTGAGCTCGAGGCAACCCCGAAAGCAAAGCTCAACATTCTGCATTGCTACCGTTCCATGAACTACATCTCACGCCACATGGAAGAGAAGTTCGGTATCCCTTGGTGCGAGTATAACTTCTTCGGACCTTCAAAGATCGCAGAGTCTCTGCGCAAGATTGCGGGCTATTTCGACGACAAGATTAAGGAAGGCGCCGAGCGGGTGATTGAAAAGTACCAGCCGCTGGTGAACGCTGTGATCGCAAAATATCGCCCGCGCCTGGAGGGCAAGACGGTGATGCTGTACGTCGGCGGGCTCCGTCCGCGTCATGTGATTGGTGCATACGAGGACCTCGGGATGGAAGTCATTGGCACCGGATACGAGTTCGGTCACAACGACGACTATCAGCGCACAGCTCAGCATTACGTAAAGGACAGCACGCTCATCTACGATGACGTCAATGGCTATGAGTTCGAGCGCTTCGTCGAAAAGCTCCAGCCTGACCTCGTCGGCTCGGGTATCAAGGAAAAGTACATTTTCCAAAAGATGGGTGTGCCGTTCCGGCAGATGCACTCCTGGGACTATTCGGGCCCATATCACGGCTATGACGGCTTTGCGATCTTTGCGCGCGACATGGACATGGCGATCAACTCGCCGGTCTGGAAGAAAACGAAGGCCCCCTGGAATCAAGCTTCGAGGGCGAAGCTCCTGGCTGCTGAATAAATCAACTTATCTCGCTCTTTGGGAAAGCCGGGGCGACACCAACCTCGATAGTGAAGGATTTCAACAATGGCGCAGAGTGCCGAACACGTGCTCGATCATCTCGAGCTGTTCCGCGGTCCAGAATACCAGCAGATGCTGGCTAAGAAGAAGATATTCGAGAATCCTCGCGATCCCGCCGAGGTCGAGCGTATCAAGGAATGGACAAAAACGGCCGAATATCGCGAGAAGAACTTTGCGCGGGAGGCGCTAGCGGTAAATCCGGCCAAGGCATGCCAGCCGCTTGGCGCCGTATTCGCCTCTGTTGGCTTTGAGGGCACGCTGCCCTTCGTCCACGGCTCTCAAGGTTGCGTGGCTTACTACCGCAGCCATCTGTCGCGGCACTTCAAGGAGCCTAGCTCCTGCGTCTCTTCGTCGATGACGGAAGACGCTGCCGTATTTGGCGGCCTGAACAACATGATCGACGGGCTCGCGAACAGCTACAACATGTACAAGCCCAAGATGATTGCGGTCTCGACGACCTGCATGGCCGAGGTGATCGGCGATGACCTCAACGCCTTCATCAAGACGTCGAAAGAAAAAGGCTCGGTTCCGGCAGACTTCGACGTGCCATTCGCCCACACGCCAGCGTTCGTCGGCAGCCACGTTACCGGTTATGACAATGCGCTCAAGGGCATTCTGGAGCATTTTTGGGACGGTAAGGCCGGAACAGCGCCGAAGCTGGAGCGCAAGCAGAACGGGGCGATCAACATCATTGGTGGGTTCGATGGCTATACCGTCGGAAACCTTCGCGAGATCAAGCGCATCTTGGCGTTAATGGACATCCAGCACACGATTCTAGCGGACAATTCTGACGTTTTCGATACTCCGACAGACGGCGAGTTCCGGATGTATGACGGAGGCACGACCCTGAAAGATGCGGCCAACGCGGTTCACGCCAAGGCGACAATCTCCATGCAGCAGTGGTGCACCGAAAAAACGCTGCCATTCGTGGCTGAGCATGGACAGGACGTCGTATCCTTCAACTACCCCGTGGGCTTATCGGCAACGGATGACTTTATCCTGGCGCTGTCACGCATCAGCGGCAAGGAGATTCCCGAGCAACTCGCGCGAGAACGTGGCCGCCTGGTCGACGCGATCGCTGACTCCAGCGCGCATATCCATGGCAAGAAGTTCGCGATCTATGGCGATCCGGATCTTTGCTATGGGTTGGCTGGGTTTCTGCTCGAACTCGGCGCCGAACCGACCCATGTGCTGTCCACCAACGGCAACAAGGCGTGGCACGAAAAAATGCAGGTGCTGCTTGCAAGCTCGCCATTTGGGCAGGGCTGCCAAGCCTATCCGGGCCGAGATCTCTGGCACATGCGCTCACTCCTGTTCACCGAGCCAGTCGATTTTCTGATTGGCAACACCTATGGCAAGTATCTGGAGCGCGATACTGGAACGCCACTGATCCGCATCGGCTTTCCCGTTTTTGATCGGCATCATCATCACCGCTCCCCCCTATGGGGCTATCAGGGCGGCTTGAATGTGCTGGTGAAGATCCTGGACAAGATCTTCGATGAGATGGACAAGAAGACAAACGTTCTTGGCAAAACTGACTACAGTTTCGATATCATTCGTTGATGAGCGACCGTGTGCCATCGCCAAAGCACTTGACGATGACACAAGCACACGAGGGTTGACCACGCAATTAGTTTGCGCTGAGAGGAAAAAGGATGAATTCACTAGCGGCCACGCTCCAGAATATTTTCGACGAGCCGGGCTGCGCCAAGAACGGCAGTAAGTCGGAGGCTGAACGCAAGAACGGCTGCACCAAACAGCTGCAGCCGGGTAGCGCTGCCGGCGGCTGCGCTTTCGATGGCGCCAAGATTGCGTTGCAGCCGTTCACCGACGTCGCTCACTTGGTGCATGGTCCGATCGCGTGCGAAGGAAATTCCTGGGACAATCGCGGCGCGGCGTCGTCCGGCGCGAATCTGTGGCGCACTGCATTCACAACCGATTTGAGCGAAACCGATATTGTATTCGGAGGCGAGAAGCGGCTCTGCAAAGCGATCAAGGAGATCATCGAGAAGTGCGACCCGCCCGCCATCTTCGTCTATCAAACCTGTATTCCGGCGATGATCGGCGACGACATCAACGCAGTCTGTAAGGCAGCATCTCAAAGGTTCGCAAAGCCGGTGATCCCGATCAATTCGCCGGGCTTCGTCGGCTCGAAGAACCTCGGTAACAAGCTCGCCGGCGAGGCCTTGCTCGAGTATGTGATCGGGACGCAAGAACCGGACTATACCACGCCGTATGACATCAACCTGATCGGGGAATACAACCTTTCGGGAGAGCTCTGGCAAGTGAAGCCATTGCTAGACGAGCTTGGAGTACGGATTCTCTCCTGCATCTCCGGGGATGGCAAATATCGCGAAGTCGCGTCATCTCATCGCGCGCGGGCGGCGATGTTGGTGTGCTCAAAGTCGATGATCAACGTCGCACGCAAGATGGAGCAACGCTACGGGATCCCGTTCTTCGAGGGGTCGTTCTACGGTATTCAAGATTCGAGCGAATCGCTGCGTCAGCTTGCCCGCTTATTGGTTGAACGCGGCGCGCCGACAGATCTGCTCGGGCGCACCGAAGCAGTGATCGCGCGCGAGGAAGCGTGGGCGTGGGCTGCGATAGAGCCGTACAAGCCGCGATTCGAAGGTAAGAAGGCCTTGTTGATTACCGGCGGCGTCAAGTCGTGGTCGGTCGTTGCGGCACTCCAGGAAGCAGGGCTTGAATTAGTCGGAACCAGCGTCAAGAAATCAACCAGGAAGGACAAGGAGCGCATCAAGGAGCTCATGGGGCAGGATGCCCACATGATCGAGGACATGACGCCGCGCGAAATGTATAAGATGTTGAAGGACGCAAAAGCGGACATCATGCTATCGGGCGGCAAGTCGCAGTTCGTCGCGCTGAAAGCGGCGATGCCCTGGCTCGATATCAACCAGGAGCGTTGCCACGCCTATATGGGCTATGTCGGAATGGTCAAGCTGGTGGAGGAGATCGATAATTCGCTCTCCAGTCCGATGTGGGAGCAGCTACGTCGACCGGCACCATGGGAAGCATTGGCCAAGGCGATGGTGCAGATACAATCGCCGATGGCCGCGATCGCCCGCGATCCGGCGCTCGCCGAAACCGCGCGCCGCGCGAGGAAGATCTGCGTGTGTAACAGAGTCGATTTGGGCACGATTGAGGATGCAATCTATGCGCACGGCCTGAAGAGCGTCGCAGCGGTCAGAGAGCATACCAATGCGGTCGGTGGCTGCTGCCAAAGACGCATCGAAGATATCTTGGTGTCCGAACCATCTGCCATGCGACAGGCCGCAGAATAGCGAGGCGTCATGGCAATCGTCACGGCGCCGACAAAAGCGTGCGCTGTCAACCCGCTGAAGATGAGTCAGCCGATCGGCGGCGCATTCGCGTTCATGGGGCTGCGCGGGGCGATGCCGCTTCTGCACGGCTCCCAGGGGTGCACATCCTTCGGTCTCACGCTCT
This sequence comes from Bradyrhizobium sp. BRP20, assembly GCF_020194215.1. Taxonomy (NCBI): domain Bacteria; kingdom Pseudomonadati; phylum Pseudomonadota; class Alphaproteobacteria; order Hyphomicrobiales; family Nitrobacteraceae; genus Bradyrhizobium; species Bradyrhizobium sp. BRP20. The sequence goes on from NZ_JADYVY010000012.1 coordinate 46,705, forward strand.
TTGTCCGGCATTTCAAAGAGGCAGTACCGCTGCAGACCACCGCGATGAGCGAGGTCGCGACCGTACTCGGCGGCTATGAGAATCTCGAGCACGCTATACTGAACATCTATAACCGAACCAAGCCAAAGATCATCGGAATCTGCTCGACCGGTATCACCGAGACCAACGGCGACGATGTGGATGCCTACCTCAAGCTAATCCGGAGCAATCATCCGCAACTCGCAAAGTTGCCACTGGTGTATGTCTCGACGCCGGATTTCAAGGGCGCGTTCCAGGACGGCTGGGAAAAGGCTGTGGCGCGCATTGTGGAGGTGCTGGTGGAAGGGCCCAACGCCAGCGGCCTGCGGGATCCATCGAAGGTGAATGTTCTGCCGGGATGTCACCTCACGCCCGGCGACCTTGATGAACTCCGTGTCATACTGGAGGATTTCGGGTTGATCCCGTCCTTCCTCCCTGATCTGGCGGGATCGCTCGATGGGCATATCCCCGATGAGTTTACGCCAACGACCATCGGCGGCATCAGCGTCGACGAAATTGCGAGCATGGGCCGCGCCGGGTGGACGATTGCGATCGGCGCGCAGATGCAGCGGGCGGCAGAGGTCATGCAGGGCAAGACCGGCGTGCCTTTTCGTGTCTTCGAGCGGTTGTGTGGCCTGTGTCCGAACGACGAATTCATGACGTTCTTGAGCGAGATCAGCGGTCGCCCCATACCGTTGAAGTATCGGCGCCAGCGCGGTCAGCTCGCCGATGCAATGCTGGACGCGCACTTCCATATTGGCGGTCGCAAAGTTGCGATCGGCGCTGAGCCAGACCTCCTGTTCGATCTATCCGGCATGCTCCACGATATGGGCGCGCAGGTGACGGCGGCCGTGACGACCACTCAGTCGGGGGTGATCGAGCGGATTAAGACCAAGGAGGTACTCATTGGCGATCTCGAGGATCTGGAAGGGCTTGCCAAAACAAAGCATTGCGACCTGCTGATCACGCACTCGCATGGCAGGCAAGCGGCTGCTCGGCTGAAAGTCCCGTTCTATCGTACGGGTTTTCCGATGTTCGACCGACTTGGTGCGGGACACCAACTATCCGTGGGCTATCGTGGTACCCGCAATCTGGTCTTCGATATCGCCAATCTCGTGATCGCGCATCGTGAGGAGAACGATCGGCCTACGCCCGACAAATGGCGAACTGCGGCCGGATCGCCGCGATGCTCGGGATATCGCAGTTCCACCGGCGCAGCTGAGAGGTCGAGTGCATGAAGGTCGCGTTTGCCACTCAGGACCTGAAACGCGTCGATGCCCATTTTGGTTGGGCAAAGAATATCGCGATCTACGATGTCACGCCTAGCGGGCACGTGTTTCTCAAAGCGGTTGAGTTTGAGGGCGATCTAAAGGAAGACGGCAACGACGACAAGTTGGCGCCCAAGATCGACGCAATCAAGGATTGCGCAATCCTTTACGTCGGCGCCATTGGCGGTGCTGGGGCTGCGCGAGTGGTCGCCAACAAGATCCATCCTATCAAGGTGAACAAGCCAGAAAGCATTCTGGTGTTGCTCGAGAAACTCGAGCGCGTACTGAAGGGCACGCCACCTCCCTGGCTACGCAAGGCTATGGCAAAAGACCGACGGCGAACCTTCGAGTTCGACGAATGAGGTGATATGACCGCTAAAATAGAGCAGCAGGGAAACGCCGCCGACGCGCCGTTCCTCGTGGAGTTGATCAAGGTTTGGCGTGCTCAGGACACCAACGGAGCCTTGGAGGCGAGGAGCGATCTCGATCTGCTCGAACTCTATATTCTGGACAAGGAGAAACGGCGCGCATTGCCGATTATCGGTGATCCTGATCCCGATCCACTGTGGCGGCTTAAGCTTTTCTTCGATGCGGTCGCGCTCTCGATCGAGAGGGAGACCGGCGCGATGACCCAGCCGATTCTGGATCTGCATCATGAAGGATTCGCCCGCATGGTGCTCATCTCAGGCCGTCTGATCGCCGTGAACAAGCAGCTGCGCGATGTGTATCGCTTCGGATTTGATAGTTTGGTGAAGCTCGCGCAGCAGGGCGACAAATGTGTCAGCGACGGAATCGGCCTGATTTGGAAATTTCCGGAGGTGGCGAACTATTGGGGATATTCATGAGCGATCGTGAAACACTGAAGGCCGAACTAAGGAAAGTGTCCGCCAAGGCGATACAGGCCAAGCTGGATCTGCACGACCTTTCGGAAGAATTGCCCATCAACTGGACCTCGATCATGGTGGTCGCGCAGAAGACGTACGATGCTTATGCCGAACTTGAGCGCGAGAGTCTCGCCTTGAAGGCGCTAGAGAATACTTAAAAGGGGCAATGCATGTCGTTCCAAACACGAGACGGACGCGACTGGACGCCACAATACTTGATCACGATCGATGCAAAGAAATGCATCGGCTGTGGCCGCTGTTTCAAGGTGTGCGGTCGAGATGTCATGACTTTGAAAGGAATCGGTGAGGGAGGCGAACTTGTCGACCTCGACGACGAGGACGATGAGATCGAAAAGAAAATTATGGTTCTGAATGATCAAGGCGCCTGCATCGGCTGCGGTGCATGCGCCAGGGTTTGCCCGGCCAACTGCCAGACGCACACTTCGGCGGTACCTGAAGCAGCGTGAGCGAACACACTCGTCCTGTTGTGGCAGGCGAGATATACGTGAGGCAAGGCGCAATTGTGATCAGGTGAACTCAGGTGAGGACGGCATGCCAGAAGGATGTCGACCAAGCATCGAATAGCAAGATCGAGCGGCGAAAGCGTAAGCATTACCGGGCGATGGTTGGGGCCTCGGGCTATGTCATGCCGGCATAATATCCGTTGCTCACGAACCACTCGTCCCCAAGGTTCGCGTATTCGTAGGAGGCGAGCTGCGCCTCGCGCCGCACTAAGTGGATTGAAGCCTGTCATGATTGAGGCCGAGGAGTCTACTTTGAAAGGCAGTTAGCCACTACATCTGGCGATTTGATCCGAGCGGATCCTGTGCATGTCTGCTTGCGGATCAGGAGAAGCTTATGTTCCCGCCGCGCCGCCGATCGTGGACAATGGTGTCTGCCTAGATGGTCGATTCTACAGGGACGGGATGCGCCGGGAACACCTTAGTTGGTCTTTTGCACACGCCCAGCGGGGACGACATTTCGCTGCCCAGTACAGGCCGTTGCAATAGAGCACATGGGCATCGAGCGCACATCGCAAAATCAGGACGCGGAACAATTGGCACGCAGGTCTCTAATTCTCGTTGCGGGTTCATGGGTCGATGTACGTGGTCGGGCGGGGTAACCCATCTGCTAATAGGAACGTGCAAGTCATTATCATAAGCATCGGTTTCTTCGACGGATCGTAGCCGCCGATATTACGTGCGATTCCACCCACAGATCGCGGCTAGTCGCAGCTACGCGCAGACTGCGCGGGGTAGCCACGTGTAAACGCTGAGTGCTTTGGTCAGGTTGTGGTCAGCTAGGAATTCTATCCTCGCAGGCAGAGCCGCGCGTGGGCGAGCTCGATTGCGTGCAACTTTTCTCATAGGAGAGCGGTCTGATGTATGGCAGAATCGTTGGCTCATCCAGCCAGTTCACAACCGGTAATGACGATTCGTCAGAAGCGGGAGATAGTCCCCGATTTGCGGAAACAGTTGCAGGGATGGAACCAAGTGGGTCGTCATCCGAACCAGCGGCGTCATACTCTCTCGTTTCCGAACCGCCCATTAGAGAGATCCCCGACCGCGAAACCTTCAGGAGAGGAGTCGAGAGGTTCTTGCGCAGCGATATCATGCAGATCGCCGAGAACCCACAGGAATACTCAGATTTCGTCTCCGAGAAGGCTGAGCGCGCAGCAACCGTTGCTGGAAGTTACGCCTACACCTACGACGATCCAAATAAGCCAGCACGATTTTACAGCTACCGGTTGGGCGACGAAATTGTCGGGCTATTAAGAGCAGGAGGCCCGGTTCGGATCAAAGGAGACCAATTTCAACAACAGTTTGGGCGGAACGATATCACGTCCGTGGTAGATCTTAGGGTAACTCATCCGCTTGTCGAGAACGCTGGCGACATCTTGCTAGAACATCTACTGCGAGAGGACGGCGACCATCCGCTGATCATGTCGAGGCCGGCCTTACCAGGCATGGAACCCCGCCTTGCGGACATGGGTTTTGTTCACGTGGGCCGTAACCACTGGGTGCTTGATCCTCACCAAAATCCCGAAGTGTGGACGAAGAACGAGAATGACAAGTGGCAGCGTGTAGACAAGCCTACGAAGTATCTTTCCAAAGCTGGGGGCAGTGATGTCGGTCCTCAGAGAAGCTACGACTCGGATTCCTCGGACGACGGCGCTTCAATTTACCTGGAGCGCGCTCTTAGGCGAATGCCCCTCGAGTAAATTGGCTGCATAGCAGCACCGGGCCTGAAATGATGGGCTTTCGACCGTTCTATAGCGGACGCAATGGTCTTACTTCAAGGGGGCGACGCTCGCAGCGTCGCCCCGGCGGCCGAAACGACCGTCTAGCCCCTCTCCGAGGCTCTTACGATGCTCGCGGGGGATAGGCGATCCGAGGGGCCCTAACGGGGTTGCCACGGCCGTGGCCATCAACGAGCAGCAACGACCAGCCACCGCATGTAGCTATCCGGCAAATCGTGCAGAATGCTTGAAGCCGAAAGCTGTAGCTGGGCGGGCTTCATGGAAGGGCAGCACGGCCCAATCGTCGAACGAACTGGCCTAATTGTGCGTTGGTAATGGGGTGAGCTGCAATAAGCTTGCGCATTGGATTACCACAGACACGATCCGCTCAGGCACTTGCACACTTCTTGCACGTTGATTGCACAACGCAATGAAAAGCGCCTTGCAATAAGCGAGCATGAATGCAGCCAAATCCCATCTATGCAATTTGCGGCTTTAACGACATTCCGAGCCGCCAAGCCATGGGATTCCATCTTATGGTCGTTGAAGATGACGGCAATCACCGGCCGTGGTCCATCATTGTGGTGCGCTGGGGCAAAAAAGTGCTTGGCTATGTCAATAAATGCCCGCACAACAGCGTCAAATTGGATTGGGAGCAGAACCAATTCCTGGATCCTTGCGGCATCCGGCTGATGTGCGGCAAGCACGGTTCGACCTTCGAACTCGGCACCGGGCGGTGCGTCGAAGGTCCATGTCAGGGTAGAGCGCTCACGCCGATCGCGTTGGCAGTTCTGGATGGTGATATCTGTGTCCTCGGCGTGCGTCTTGTCGAAGACGATGCATCGCCAAACAACTGAAGACCGCCTCAGACCGGGCGGTTCTCGTTGCGGTTTTTCACCGGCTCCATCCTCTTTAGCCCGCCGTCGTAAGAGATCTCCTCATAGGACAGATCGAGATCCTTTGCGGCATCGAGGAGGTAATCAAGCTTGCCGCCCGGATCGAGCTTCTTGATGTCGTCCTTGTTGAGCCCGACCAGCTCCATCATCTCCTTCCAAACGGTCGATTCATCGCAGGGCAAGACGTGAAAGTTGATATCACCGAACTTGATTCGATATTTCGCCAGCAAATCGATGTTGTTGCAAAACATGAAGTAGCTGCCGGTTGGGCTTAAGGCGCCGTCAAGGACGGTCGCGACGTCAGCAAGATACGCGAAGGAGTGTAGGTAGCCGGCCAGCACCGGAATAGTGCGTTCTCCGTCCTGCGCGATCGTCAGAACCTGCTCGATCGAATAGTCCGGCGGTCGCTTCTCGTCGGCGACCTGAGTCTGGAACTTCAGTGCGACGTCGCCACGAAAGCCGAACCGGCCCGGCTTGGTAGTCGCGCCTTTGAGTACGGCGTTGAGCAGGCGGCCCTCCTTCTCAAATCTGCCGAGTGCGGTGTTCTCGATTGCAGTCATTAAATTCGTCCTCGATCTAAGCTCTTCACCGACGCCTTGGCCGGTGCCAGATGCGATGCAAATTGCTTGCCGTTGCATGCGTAGCTGCCCGCGCGTAGCTTAGAAAGAAAACGCGTCAGGGGGCCGCGCCTAGTCGTGTCAGGAACCCAACACCGGTTCCAAAGTCAACAGGCGCGGTCCGAAAAAGTGCGCATCATCAAGCGCCTGCGCGCTGGCACGTGACTTGCCCTTAACAGCTAGATCCAAGCTGATGAGGGAAAGCCGTGATCAACCTGACGGACAGCGCAGTGAATGCAATCAAGAGCGCGATTTCATCGTCGGCGCACCCGACCGGCGGTCTGCGCGTCATGATCGAAGCAGGCGGCTGCAATGGATTTAAATACAAGATGGGCCTGGCCGAGGAACCGAAGCCTGACGACACCGTGATCGAATGCGACGGGTTGAAGGTGTTCGTCGATAACAAGAGCCGTGAGCATCTGGTCGGCACGACCATCGATTTCGTGATGGCACTGGAGAGTTCTGGCTTTACCTTTCACAACCCGAACGCCACCGCGAACTGCTCCTGCGGAAAATCGTTCAGCTGATGAAAAAAATCGTTCAGCTGATGAAGAGGACATATCGAAGCATGCCGGCCGAACAACTGAGGCAATCGTCGTCCACTGCGACAGACCTAAAGCGTCGCATTCGCGGGGCTCTCGAAGAGATACGCCCCAATCTGCCACGCGATGATGGCGACTGTCAGCTGATAGGCATCGATGGCAGCAGCAGGATCATGGTCACGCTGACCGGTGCCTGCACGGTTTGTAGACTTCGCGGGTGACGCTGGAAGGCATTCAGGCGCGGCTGGTTGATCAATTCGGCGAATTGAATCTGGTCCCCGTTGCTGCTGCAGGCGAGGCAATGGATGAGCGAGGAATAGAATGCCGATCTACCTCGATAACAATGCAACGACCCGGACCGATCCATCCGTTGTACAAGCCATGTTGCCGTTCTTCACCGAGCAATTCGGCAATGCCTCGTCGACGCATGCCTTTGGCGACGAGGTCGCGGTCGCTGTGAGGCAGGCCCGGCATAGCTTGCGGGGCCTGTTAGGGAACGCATACGATCAAGAAATCGTTTTCACTTCGGGAGGGACCGAGGCGAATAATGCCGCGATCCTCTCTGCGCTTGCGACGCAGGAAGACCGAGACGAGATTGTCACCACCTCGGTAGAGCACTCCGCCGTTCTTGCGTTAACCAAGCAATTGGCGGCAAGAGGAGTCAAGACGCACATCGTACCCGTAGATTCCCGCGGCCGGCTCGATATCGAGGCGTTTCGCTGCGCGCTCGGGCCACGCACAGCGATCGCCTCGGTTATGTGGGCCAACAACGAGACCGGAACGATATTCCCTGTAGAGTTTCTGGCCGGGTTGACCCGTGAGGCGGGCGCGCTGTTTCACACCGATGCAGTCCAGTCCATCGGTAAGGTGCGCGTAAACCTAAAGGACAGTGCGATCGACATGCTGTCGCTATCCGCGCACAAACTGCACGGCCCCAAGGGAATCGGCGCGCTATATTTGCGCAAAGGGACAAAATTCCGGCCGCTGATCTGTGGCGGATCACAGGAACGAGGACGCCGCGGCGGGACTGAGAATATTCCCGGCATCGTCGGCCTGGGAAAGGCTGCCGAGCTCGCGGCGGAGCGGCTCGAACCGGAGCGCGTTCGCATTGGCGCGTTGCGCGACCGCCTAGAGCAGGGAATTTTGCACAATGGCGAGTGCGTTGCGCTCGGCGATATCAGCAATCGGTTAGCGAACACGGCCACTATTGCCTTCGATCATCTCGAAGGCGAAGCCATCGCCCACCATCTCAATCGGGCCGGTATTGCCGTGTCGCTCGGATCAGCCTGCAACTCCGGCTCAATGCAGCCTTCGCATGTTCTGCGTGCCATGCAGGTGCCGGCGTGGCGGATGCGCGGCGCGGTGCGCTTTTCTCTGTCACGTGAAACCTCGTTCGCGGAGGTCGATGAGGTCGTGTGCGCAGTGTCCGACATCGTGGCTCGCCTGCGCGCCACCTCCTGCGTCACAGCCAAGGAGTTGACCACGTGAAAATCATGATCCGCCGGTCTCCGGACGCGGGCCTGTCGATATACGTGCCAAAAAAGGATCTCGAAGAGCCAATCGTGGAATCCGAGCACGAGACGCTATGGGGCGGCTGGATCAAAGTAGCTAATGGCTGGGTGCTCGATTTGCCCGAGATGGCGAGCGACACACGGCTACCGATCACAATCAACGCTAAAAAACGGGGCGAGAACGGGGACGATCCCTGAAGGCGCCCCCGAAGATCGACTTTGTCGATGCGGCCGATGCAAAAGCCACGCTCGTGGACGAGGGCCGCGAGCATTGTTCCCCATCTCGGTCCTGGCCTCGCCGAATTGTGCAGATCCGATATGTCGACCACGCCAGAGGCGTTGCCCGGCTTCTTCGAGCGAGGTTCCGCTGCCGCGGCCGGCTAGGGGCAATGCGTTGGCGTCGGCGCGACAAGTCGAGATCAGCAAAGATCGGTCCGCCGTGACGGCATTGATGGCGCGGGCTTTCGCTCGGCCAGTTCAGCCGACGCGGTCGCGCCATCATCTTGCGTCCCTGTCGCTGCGAGTCATAGTCGACATCTGGTATGATGCCGCCATGCGCCCGGCGCTGGATAAGCGCGATGGATGGGTCGAAGTGCAGGGTATCACCCGCGTCGGCATTGGCGAAAATCGCTGGTATCGCCTTTACGATTCGCTTGGCCGAGAGGTCGGCAGTGCCGTGGCCGTCAGCTGGGCGACGGGGGTGCTGTACAAGTCGCATGGCAGCGTGCAGCCGGCCAACACCTTCCTTATCTCCGACGCGGACTACGTCAGGCGTTGACCGAAATCGACATTCAGACGCCAGTTCCGGACATCCATCAAGGAAAGGCGAACAGACCTTTCTCTTGATCGGCTGTCGCTTCAACGAACAGCTGTTGCGTAGCTATGCGGCGGTAGATCATCAAGCGCTCGGCCAGCACCCACTATGCCATCGTTGATGGGGACGCGCTCTCTCGCAACGAGCTCCGCTTTCTACTCGAGCAACGCCTGACACCGCTTGCGATTGGGTTCCCTTGCACGGTTGAGATACTGCTCACCCATTAGTGGCCTTATGAAGCCCGGATCCCCCAGCTCGTATCGTGGGAGCCGCAACGCGAGAAAACCCGTTCAGATGGAGCCGGTTCCGGCGAGCTTAGCGCGAGCATGCGCAAGCCGTGGAGCTCTGCGTGAGAATGACGACGTATCTGTCGCATCGTCAACAAGCGCATCATTGCTCTTCTTTCGTGCGCCAGCGACGATGGTTTCCGCTAACTCCTTGGCGTATGGCTGCAATTTCATCGTCTGCGCCATGGCATGCAAGTTGCTATCCAGCTTCTTGAGGCTCGCTCACGGATCGTCCTGGGGGGGCGATGATGCCAGCAGGGAAAAATGAAAATGAACGCGGAAAGTATGTCAAAGCTGCAGTGGATAGCGGCAAGATGATGCAGCCCGCCCCCGAGCATAAGCGCTGCCGCGCTTCGGCCAAGACCGGACAGGCGAGCTGCGGCTCGCACGCAGGCCAAGGCGATCTGCCGACCGAAATCTGGGAAAAGGTCAAGAACCATCCCTGCTACAGCGAAGAAGCGCATCATCATTACGCCCGTATGCATGTCGCGGTCGCGCCTGCCTGCAACCTCCAGTGCAATTACTGCAACCGAAAATACGACTGCGCCAATGAATCGCGTCCGGGTGTGGTGAGCGAGAAGCTCACGCCTGAGCAGGCGGTCAGAAAAGTGCTCGCGGTCGCGACCAGCATTCCGCAGATGACGGTGCTTGGCATCGCTGGACCGGGCGATGCTCTGGCCAATCCAGCAAAGACGTTCAAGACGTTCGAGCTGGTCGCCAAGGCCGCTCCCGAAATCAAACTGTGTCTGTCAACGAACGGACTCGCACTGCCGGACTATGTTGATACCATCGTCAAGTCCAAGGTTGACCACGTCACCATCACCATCAACATGGTTGATCCCGAAATCGGAGCCAAGATTTATCCGTGGATCTTCTTCAACCACAAGCGATACACGGGTATTGACGCGGCAAGAATACTCACCGATCGCCAACTGCAAGGTCTCGAGATGCTTAGCGAACGAGGTATCCTGTGCAAGGTCAACTCGGTGATGATCCCAAACATCAACGACGACCACCTGATCGAGGTCAACAAGGCGGTGAAGTCGCGCGGTGCCTTCCTTCACAATATCATGCCGCTGATCTCCGCGCCCGAACACGGCACAGTATTTGGCCTCAACGGTCAGCGCGGACCGACGGCGCAAGAATTGAAGGCGCTGCAAGATGCTTGTGAAGGAGAGATAAAAATTATGCGCCATTGTCGCCAGTGCCGGGCCGATGCGGTCGGTCTGCTCGGGCAGGACCGCAGCGCAGAGTTCACCACCGATCAGGTCATGAAAATGGACGTCGAATATGACCTAGAGATGCGCAAGGCATATCAGGGCAGGGTAGAGCATGAGCGTGCCGCCAGAGTCGCGGTCGCCCAAAAGGAGCTTGCGGAATTTGCCGGGGAGATGAGCGCGATCACTCTTCTAGTGGCCGTCGCAACCAAGGGCTCGGGGGTGATCAACGAGCACTTTGGGCATGCAAAGGAATTCCAGGTCTACGAACTTTCTACATCCGGCGCCAAATTCGTCGGCCACCGCCGCGTGGACGTTTACTGCCAGGGCGGTTATGGCGAGGAGGACAGGCTTTCCGCCATCATGCGTGGCATCCATGACTGCCATGCGGTCTTCGTCTCCAAGATAGGCGGCTGCCCGAAAAGCAATCTGATCAAGGCAGGGATCGAGCCGGTCGATCAATATGCCCATGAGTTCATTGAGAAGTCGGCGATCGCCTGGTTCAGATCCTATCTGGATAAGGTGAAACGCGGGGAGATCCAGCACGCGCAGCGCGGCGACGCCGCGATCCCGCAAGGATCTCTGATCTCCGCAGGCTAAGGGGGATATATGCCATTCAAGATCATCGCCTCGCAGTGTACGAGCTGTTCAGCCTGCGAACCCTTATGCCCGAACGTTGCTATCTCGGAGAAGGGGGGCAGCTTTGTCATTGAAGCGGCGAAATGCACTGAATGTGTTGGCTATTTCGACGAGCCGCAATGTGTCGCCGCCTGTCCGGTCGACAATACCTGTGTGGTTGACACGTCCTTTCCTCGCTACCAGGCGCCAGTCTAAAGTGTGAACCCCATGAACGGCACGCCAAGAGCGGGTGCTGAAAACGTCGCAAGCTTCGTGCTGCGCGTTGGCGGCGGCGCGGACGCCGACGTTCGGTCCTCCATCACGGACGACGACTGCGCTGGCTTGCCCTGCGATCGTGCTGTTGCTGGTCGGCAGCACGGCCCTGGCGGGCATTTCATTCTGCGCGGCGGTCCAAGGCGTTTCGCGATTCCGAGAGCGGCCTTCCTACCCAGCGCTGCTGTCGTCGATGAGACTGACCACGCCGCGCGAGTATGAAGTGATGCAGGATCTCGCCTGCCGTGGGCGAGGCAGCTTCCTACATCTCTAGAGGGAGCGATGCATGAGGAGCGGTACATGAACAGCATTGTTCGCGACAGCGACGTCGTCGAGCTCAGCGACCCGCCCGTCTTCAGCTTTGGCCAAAAGCTGCGAGCCAATCGCACCATCCGCAATGATGGCACCTATCGCGGCAAGGAGATTGGCGACGTCTTAGTCAAGAAGGGGGAGGTCGGTTATGTCGTCTCGATCGGCACGTTCCTGCAGCAATTCTACATCTACGGCGTTGAGTTTTTGGAAAGCGGCTACCGCGTTGGCATGAAGCGCAAGGAGCTAGAGCCGGTGGACACGTGCGAGGAGATCGATGATCTGCCATTCCCGGAGGAGTCATGACTCAGCCCGGCGTTCCGAAATATCAGCGGGGCCAGCGGGTCAAAACCGCAGTCGACCTCATCAACGACCACTCATATCCCGACATGGAGCCCGAGGGAGTCTTGCTCGCGGCCGGAGCGACCGGCGAGATCATCAACGTCGCGATCCATACCGAAGCGAACGTGCCGATCTATATTGTCGATTTTGGTGAGCAGATGCTCATCGGCTGTCTTGAAGAAGAAATCACAGTGCTTTGAATGGAGGCTTCGCGATGAATGCCGCGCTGATGAGAACGGTAAAGGCCGGGCTGGTGCCTCACCCCAACGAACTCGATCGCAAACGGATCGAGCGCGGCTTGAGCTCGCGCAAGCGTTATCTCTACGTCTCGCCGAACGTGACGCCGGTGAGGGGCGGCTACCTCGTCGAGAGCCCCTGTTGCTCGCGCAACATCGACAAGGATGGCGCTCTCATCGATGTCGCACTGATTCATTATGATGCCGTGAGCGGGATCTGGAAGCTGTTTCGCAAGAACCACGCGCGAGGAACCTGGGAATTTTACAGCCTTTACCATCGGTTGACTTCTGCAATCGACGAATTGAATGCGGATCCGGAGCGTCTGTTCTGGCAATGACGCCGCGCCTTTGACGAGTCATAGAGGAGCCACGATGGCGCTCACCGCGGAGGAATTGATCGAAATCGAGCGGCTGCTTGCAGCCGATCGCGCCGAGATGGGTCCGTTTGTCGAGCTGCGGCACCGCTTTCCACAGCTTGCTTGGGTGCGCTGTGATGCGTCGGATGTGGCGGATCAGCCGTTCCGGCAGTTTCCGCGTTTCGACCTTCATCTGATCGATGGATCAGATCACTGCGTGCAGATTACGGCCGATCCGACGCGGGCGACCGGCATCGTATTGGCCAAAAGGAATGTGCGGCGGTGAGCACTGAACTAGCAGAGTATCGGCTTGATGGTGCGCACACTGTGGAGGAGAATACATCATTCATTCCACTGTTCGATTCCGATATCACCTTCTCTGAGCTCTCTGCCGTGGAGACGCTGCTGTGTTCGCCGCAAATTTCCAACGGGCGGATCACTGAGGCGTTTGAGCACGCTTTCGCCGCCTATCTTGGTCGCAAATATGCTGATGCGGTCTCGAGTGGTACCATCGGGCTCCTGCTTGCGCTGAAGGCGCTCGGCATCGGCCCGGGGCAGGAGGTTTTCGCCTCGCCCTATCCTTTCGCGAAACCGCGCATGCCACCAGTCTCGCGGGCGCACGAGTGGTATTTGCAGATGTCGATTATTGGTCGGGAGCATTAGTCCCAGCGAAGGCCAAAGAGCGCATCACGGCCAACACGCGGGCGATTGTCGCCGGCAATCCTAACGGTCATCCCGCGCCGTGGTCGGAACTGCGTGCGGTCGCGCAGCGCCATCAGCTGCTGCTTTTGGAGGATTACACCGAGGCGATTGGATCGAGCTACAAGGACGGATTGAGCATACGTCGCTTGTGGCAGCGTTGCCTGGTGCGGATCGTGATCCACACAAATGCGGGAGCACGCCGTGCGGTTGGAGGCACGCACTCGTGTTAAGTCCGCGCGAGAAATGCTCCAAGCGGGTGAAGAATACCTGCTCGATAGTACAAAAGGCGCGGCGTCTAAGGCGCGGCTTGAGCCCCCACGCGCCAAGGTGCCCGAGTCGAGATCGTCGGTGTACGGTCGGGATCCTTAGAGTTGCCAAAACAGGTGATCGGTATGAGCTCGCAAGAAGTCATCATCCACGTCCGCTTCGGTCCGGACGGGAGGGTGATCCAGATCAGTGAGCGTCCGGCGAAGCTCACGCCGATCCAATGGTTTGATGTCCTGAACGCCCGTGCCAGCTCGGCTTATCGGCCGCTCGCTCGTGGCCGCGGGATTTTTCGGCTGAGCCGGACTGCGATCGAAGCCTTCAAGCAGGAAACTGCGAGGCCGGGATGAGCGAACCGATAATCGGCGACCTGATGAGCGATAAGACCGAGGTTTTTGCCGTCTGCCCGGCCGATGCCCTCGAGCGGAGTGGGGCCATGGGCTTCAGCCTGTCGCGGATCGATGATAGGGGCGAGAGCCGCCCGTTTCCAATTATTGTGGTGCGCACCTTCGGCAACGACTATTTTGGTTACGTCAATCGTTGTCCGCATGAGAGCGTCTGGCTTAACATCGGCACCGGTGCGTTTTTCTCGTCAGACCGTTCCTTTCTCAGATGCGGCCGGCACGGCGCAAGATTCGAGATCGACACTGGGATGTGCATCGACGGCCCCTGCGATGGACAATCGCTTGAGCCGGTACCGCTCGCCGTGATCGAAGGTGACGTCTGCCTGTGCGGCGTCAGGCTGCTGGAGGACGATCGGTCTGCCGACCCGTTCGCGGACAGCGACGAAACCATGGATATCACGATCCATCCGGACTAACGGGCCTATCGCTTTGTTATGCTCAAGCTGCTTGAGGCGCCTTGCCGTCGGATGAAGCCGTCGTACTCGTGAGCGTTGGCAGATGCGTGTCACGGCTGTTGATTTGTGAGACAAAACGGGCACCTTGCGCGGATTGCGGCCCTGCCACTCCGCGACCTCCGTCGCACCAAGAAGCTGCCCTTGCACTAGCTCGCCAAATCGAGCGGGCAGGCAGGACATGCTTCCTACTGCAGGCGATATGTTGGAGAGGGAAATGCCCCCGGCGGCTGGAAGTTCGCCGAGGGCATCGTCTGGGCTGGGAGAATGTGGGGCCCAGACTGACAGGACCGTTTGGGGAGGAGGAATGACGATCCTGTGTCAAAACTCTTTGGCCGGCGGACGCAGCTGGCGTTATTGCCTGCGCTGCAACTGCCATGCCACTCCGTTCGTGCGAGGCCCTTAGCGGATGTCAGCTAGGACCCGTTAGGAGCAAATGCATGTGAGCAGGTGCTCGTTGTTCGTCGCAAATTTGCCGCTGCAAGCGCGTCTTGACGTGTATCGTGGGAAGCCTGCGGGCCGCTGCGTTGCCGGTTTAACGTTCCTGCCAATCGGGATTGCGGCCGGCTTGGTCTGCAGCCTCAAAGGTGGCTCAGCAATCATCGCTGTCTCGTTGGGCTCTTGCGACAGGCGCTATCTGTTGAGCAAACGATAGATCGGCAGCGACGGAACACAGCAGCAGGCCGAGGCGGGAGGTCAAATGCTATGCGAGTTTTGTCGTGTCCGAAACAGAAGCGAACGACGTTGTCGCAACCTGCGCAATAATTGTGAGTCGCGCCGCGAAAAGGAAGGGATCGTTGGACAAACGAACGTTACGCATCTGGTGTGCAACTTGCTTTGGAGAAGTTGAATGATGAGCAAGTGATGCGGGAGTAAAAAGGTCGCGATGATGGCAGAAGAGGTTGGAATTGATCAAAGAGGCTGATCCGGACGCGAAGGTGTCTATCGCTGATCTTCAGCGATGACAACCACTATGGCACCCGCTCATTTCGCCAGCATTGGCAAGCGCGAGTGGGAATCAGTAGCATCAAAGTCTTCGATGCAGCGTTTAATCGTAAGAGATTGTGGGAGCGACGTGCTCGCACCTTGTCATCTTTTCAGATGAAGCCCATTGATCACAGGACAGGCGCATGAACTCAGAAGCCGAATTCGAACTTCCTCAACTTTATAGGCATCATGTCTTTGCCTGCAACATGCAGCGTCCGCCAACTCATCCGCACGGCAGCTGTGGCGCCTTTGGCGCGCAAGCCCTGTGGGATCGAATGAGCAAGGCGGTCGAAGCGCAAGGCCTCAACGATATTGGCTTCACGATGGCAGGCTGCCTTGGCTTTTGTAACGCTGGTCCCTTGATGGTAGTCTATCCCGATGGAGTGTGGTATCGCGCGACCACGCCTGAGGACGTTGACGAAATCGTAAACTCCCACCTCAAGCAGGGCAAACGTGTCGACCGCCTTGTGATGGTGCTAAAGCGAAGCTAGAGGCTTCGCCCAGCGGCCACGTGCCCGGGCTAGCAAGCATGGACGGCTTGTCAGTCCATGAGCTGGCCGCCCGGAGCTAGGATCGTCTGAGGTTGAGCGGAGGCCTCACGCTCTGGGTCTGCGAACAGCAGGTCATTGACCTCGGCGCGGGTGTTGCCTTTTTTCTCCGGGCCGATCGGCAAATGGCGCCTTTTGCAACGCGAACAAGAATATGAACACATGCTGGGTCGATCTGTTTGTGTACCGTCACTCCATGCCGCGCGATCCGTAGCTTACAGCGAGAGCAATGCTGCGAATGGCTCCCCGCTTCTCGTGAGATGACGCGTCCTTGACGCGTCATCTCGCTCCCTGCTTGCACAGCGGTGAGGTTAGGGGACGCGCTCGATGAGCTCGTACGTCCGGAATGATCAAACGGATTCCCCATTCTGCTCCTGTTCTAGCGTCAGAACCTGTAAGTGACGCCGCCGCTGACGAGCCATGGATCGATATTGGCGCGCCCGGTGACGGCAATCGCATTGTTTACGGTCGCGGAGTACTCCGGCCGCAGCCACAGCTTCTTCACGTCAAAGTTGAGGCCCCAGTGACGATCAAGCATGTAATCGAAGCCGAATTGGACCGCCGCGCCGAATTGGTTGCTGATGTGCAAATCCGTCACCGCAAGACCGGCGGGCGACGTATTGGCTGCCGATTGGTTGAAGAATGCGGTGTAGTTGATGCCCGCACCGATATAGGGTTTGAGCGCGCCGAATTCGGTGAAGTGATATTGCAGGGTCAGTGTTGGCGGCAACAGCCAGGCTTTGCCGATATCGAGGCCAGTGAGCGCGCCATTGCCGCTGATGTGATGGCTGGTCACGCCGAGAATGAGTTCGGCGGCAACGTTTTTTGTGAAGAAATAGGTGATGTCGAGCTCGGGTACGGCTTGATCGCTGATCGAAAGGCCAGAACTTGGTGAGGACAGCGAGGGGGCCCCGGCGATGCTGACCGAGCTGCCTGCGGTATCCGGCAAAACGCCAAGCACGCGCAGGCGGATCATCCATGGATTGAAGGGTTCGATCGGAGGCGCTTTATAGTAGACCGGCGTCCGACCCAGATCCGCAGCCTGTACCGAGATGCTGGCCAACGAGGTCGCGAGCGCGAGGAGCGATGCCCTCGTCAGAACTGTCCTTGTTCTCATCGAATTCTCCATTCCAAAATCGGCGCGAAGAGCCGCGCGAGATCTCTGTGACACTGGGGAATGGCGGAGGATTTGATACCGATCAAATGGGAGCGGCCATAGCGCAATTATGCCGCTAAGTTGCATAAGGATCACGGCCGCGAAGCGTTGTGATCTGTTCTGATCGTTATTCAATTGAATAGAGCAGAATGTCTTCAAGAAACCGCTTCTCGCCTTGGTGCTGTGATCCAATCCGTGCCGCGGAGGTCATGCGCGATAAAGGCGGCAACTGCGGCGGCCTCTCACACACTACACAGGCGAGAAGCGCGGCATTCTAGCGCAATAGAGGCGATGCCCCTTACGGAGCAGTCACTCGTGCGAGCGTCTCAGGGAAGGTCCCGTCGCTTACTACCGGTGAAGGAAGCCGGAAGTGGGAAACGGCATCTCTGCCTCGCTTGATAGCGGTGGGTACCCTCCGCCCGTTTCTCACGTCTGCGGACAACGCGTACGGTTTGCTTCGTGCAAGCATCCGCCGAGATCATCTTGCGTGTTGCCGCCAAGCAGGGACAGCACGGGCTCATGATCGAGTCCGGCACATCGTGCCCCGTCTACGTCGATCAGCGGTCGTCGTATCAGGAGCGGATCGACTATCATCAATGCGAGCGCGCTTGCCGGGTCGATAGTATCGGATTGACTTCGCCTGACTTGATACGGGGGGCAGCTCGGTTGAACCAGGCTTTGACCGGCACATTGCCGAAGAAGCCGCGCAATTTCTCCGCATCCCATGAATCTTTCAAGATGTCTCGGGCGATCACGTCGGACTTCAGCTTGAATCTGACGCGCGTTAGTGGCGCAGCCGGGCTTCTGATAAAAGATGATTGTCGCCACGACATACCTATGTAGGCGCGCTGAGCTGAACGATTGGCATGGCGCGGCTGCTTTCGGGAGCCCATTCGAATTTCTTGCCGATCATCTCCAATGTCAGCGCATCAAGCGCCGTACCGTATTTGCAACACTCGCGGCTGGTCCGCCAGGTTTCGAGCCCGACCGGCATATTCACTGTCCTAGGATCGCCCGGCTTGCGAGAAGAGGACAAAGTGCCGTTCCACACCAGAAGGCATCGGAACAGGTCTCGCCAAATCGGCTTTTCGCGTAGATTGTTGTGGTCGTTGTTAGTTTTCTGACAGTCGCGCAGATCCTGTCAGATCCAAAATAGCCAAGGCCTCACTCACCGGCTGGTGTTTTTTAGAAACGTAATCAGAAGCTTAAGGAGCGCGGTCAAGCGTTGGCACGGCGGTTGCTAATAAGCGACAGCAACACTGAGTGAGGGCTGAGTGCACGCCGACGCGTAACACGAGCGATGCGCTCCTTCCCTCGAACCCGTGTGCCCCCGTTTCTGAGAGAGAAACAAGCTCGCGCGCAAGAAGCGCGCAACTTTTGGCAAATCGGTTGATGGAGAGCAACATGTCTTCACTGAGACAAATCGCGTTCTACGGGAAGGGCGGCATCGGCAAGTCGACCACTTCGCAGAACACGCTGGCGGCGCTGGCCGAGATGGGTCAGAAAATTCTGATTGTAGGGTGCGATCCGAAAGCGGACTCGACCCGCTTGATTCTGCACGCCAAGGCGCAAGACACGATTTTGAGCCTTGCAGCGAGCGCCGGCAGCGTTGAGGACCTCGAGCTCGAGGACGTAATGAAGGTCGGCTACAAGGACATTCGCTGCGTGGAGTCCGGTGGTCCTGAGCCGGGTGTCGGCTGCGCCGGCCGCGGCGTCATCACCTCGATCAATTTCCTGGAGGAGAACGGAGCCTACGAGAACATTGACTATGTCTCATACGACGTGCTCGGCGACGTCGTTTGCGGTGGTTTTGCGATGCCAATCCGCGAGAACAAGGCGCAGGAAATCTATATCGTGATGTCCGGTGAGATGATGGCGATGTATGCTGCGAACAACATTTCCAAGGGCATCCTGAAATACGCGAACTCTGGCGGCGTGCGGCTGGGCGGTCTGATCTGCAACGAGCGGCAGACCGACAAGGAGCTGGAACTGGCGGAAGCGTTGGCCAAGAAGCTAGGCACTCAGCTGATCTACTTCGTGCCACGCGACAACGTGGTGCAGCATGCCGAGTTACGCCGCATGACGGTGCTTGAATATGCACCCGATTCCAAGCAGGCCGATCACTATCGCAATCTTGCGACCAAGGTTCATAACAATGGCGGCAAAGGCATCATCCCGACCCCAATCTCCATGGACGAGCTCGAGGACATGCTGATGGAGCATGGCATCATGAAGCCCGTGGATGAATCCATCATCGGCAAGACCGCCGCCGAACTCGCGGCCTCGTAAAGGTCGCGAGTCGCGGCCTTGTAAAGGCGCGCGACGGATGCCGGTCTCCCTCACCGCCCATCCCGGGAGGCCGGCATTCTGACGATCGACCCTGATCAAAACCAGGATGCGGCACGCAAACCTGACCATTGTGGAAACCCGCAAAATTATGTTCGAAGCGCACTTCCTTCCGTCGCCGGCTGCTTGTGCCGTTGATATCAACAGCCAGATGCACAGGGGAATTGCAACCTATCGCATGCTCACCGGTGTGCCTCCTACAGATGCCGATATTACCATTGACAGCGATCTCGATCGCCATGTCCTGGCGTCTATCCTGGCGGCTGCCACAATGGATGGTGGCTCTCTTCCCGAGAAGGCTGGCCTGTCCGGCCTTGAACTGGTGGCCTTGCTGGAGCAGTACTTTCCCTCGCTTGAGATCAAGCTCGCGGAGCAGCTCTCGGATTTCGAGTGCGAAGAGGACGACGAGATCGCAATTTTGCGCGATCTCTTGCTCGAGCAACGCTCGACGGAAGGGGATATCGGCCGCTGGCTGGCTGCGATGATCGCGCGCCGTGCCATTGAGCCAGACCACCTGTGGGAAGCGCTCGGCTTGCGCAATCGTGGCGAACTCTCTCGGCTGCTGAGCCGCCATTTCGCGCCGCTCGCCGCGCGCAATGTCAACAATATGCGCTGGAAGCGTTTCTTCTACCGCATGCTTTGCGAGAATGAAGGGCTCGTGATGTGCACAACACCTGTGTGCAAGCAATGTGACGACTTCAACCTGTGCTTCGGCGAAGAAAGCGGTGAGAGCCGGATGGCCGAGCGCCGGCGCGATCTTCTGTTCCGGGCGGCTCGGCCGGTCGTTGCCGGAGACTGTCCATCTGAACTGCCAGGAGCGTCCGCTATCGCCCCGTCATCCGAGAAAGACTCGCCGGATTTGGTAAGTCGCGCGGGAGGTTGAGGGCGCGGCCGACGCCGCTTCGATGTGAGCGAGTGACCATGTGTCCAAGGCGGCGGCGGGCCCAAGTGGACCGCGACAATTCTCACATCCTGGCGAGCCGCAATTGCTAACGTTCGAACTCGGCGTAGCAACAGGCAAGGCGTCCGCTTCATGACCTGTCGCATTTGCGACAATTCATTTGCTCAAGAAGGTCGAGGACGGAAGGGGTCATTCGTCAATGGGTTGGACGGGATGGCAGGCTGGCATGCTGGTTGCTGAAGCGTAGGTAGGTCAAACAATGAGGAGCTCTCGCGTGATTGCCGCCAGCACCGCCGCCAAATCGTCCTGGTCCGACCAGGTGCGCGCCAAGCCTACCGTGCTCAACGACACGACATTGCGCGACGGCGAGCAGGCACCTGGCGTTGCGTTCACCACAGAGGAAAAGCTGGCGATCGCGCAGGCGCTGGCGCGGGCCGGAGTCACGGAGATCGAAGCGGGAACGCCGGCGATGGGCAACGAGGAGATCGCCGCCATCCGCGCCATTGTCGAAGCAGATCTTCCGCTGACCACCATAGGCTGGTGCCGGATGCGGGAATCTGACGTCGACGCGGCGATCGAAGCAAAGGTGTCCATGATCAATATCTCGATCCCGACCTCCGATGTTCAGATCGCGGCCAAGCTAGGTGGTCATCGCGACCTGGCGCTAGAACGGGTGAAGCGAGTGGTAGGCTATGCCTGTGAGCGCGGACTTGAGGTCGCCGTCGGTGGTGAGGACTCCTCCCGCGCCGACATTGATTTTCTCATCAGGCTGATGGCGACTGCAGAAGCCGCGGGCGCGCGTCGTTTTCGTATTGCAGATACGCTCAGTGTGCTCGATCCCGACGCGACCTACGCGCTGGTCGGAAATTTGCGTGCGACAACCGATCTCGAACTCGAATTTCACGGTCACGATGATTTAGGACTCGCAACCGCGAACACGCTCTCCGCCATCAGGGCTGGCGCGAGCCACGCCTCAGTGACCGTCATCGGGCTGGGCGAGCGGGCCGGAAATGCACCGCTCGAGGAAATCGCGGTCGCACTCAAGCAGCTCTACGGGCGCGAGACCGGCATCATACTCCGGGAGCTCGAGAACGTCGCCACGGTGGTAGCAGCCGCGGCCGCACGTGCGATTCCTATGAACAAGGCGATCGTCGGACAGCATGTATTTACGCACGAATCCGGCATTCATGTCGCTGGCCTTTTGAAGGATCGACGCACCTATCAATCGCTTGATCCCGTTTTGCTTGGCCGCTGCAACCGCTTTGTGTTCGGCAAGCATTCCGGACTTGCGGCGATCACCGCGTTACTCGATGAACTGCAGCTCGTCGCCAGCGACGATCAAGCCAGGCAGATCCTGTCGCAAGTCCGCAAGTATGCGATCGAGCACAAGCTGCCAGTCGAGCGCGAAACCGTGGCGGCGATCTGGCGCGACGTGTGCGGATGCTTGGCAACCCAGCCCGCGTGAAAAGCCGTGCCCAGCAACGTTTGCGTCGACCCTTCGCAAACCGACGCGCCGCAAGGACAGTGTCCCATGTCGCTGATGGCGCAAGCGGCGCCCAGCTTTCGCACGTCAGATCCCTGGCGCGATCTCACCTCCAAATCTTAGTTCCCGTTCCGCCATACATGCTGTGATCTCCTACCCAATGACGAGCCGTCCCCGGACTGCCAATCGGCATCTTCTCGCGCGGCTGATTTCCGGTCCGACGACCGTCCTGACGAGCGTCAACCTAGATCGTGGTTTGGCCATTGATCCCGGATCTTCATCGGGACTGGCTTCGTCACCGGCGGACCCGCCGATCTGGGCAGCGAAGTTGAGAGCACCGCTTTCCGGAGTCGGGCTGTGGCGTGCGCATCAGCTGTGCGAGGCAGGACGGCAGCAGTCAACAGGCGCAACCCCATCTCATTGACCGTCCAGAGCTAATCTGAAGGAGAAGTTTCGATGATCAACTCATCCCCGGCAGCCGGTATCCTGGTTCGGCTCAGCAAGGCCTCGTCGGCAGAGGATTTTTTTTTGCTGCTAGGCGTCGATTACGACCCTAAGATCGTGAATGTCGCGCGCCTTCACATCTTAAAGCGCATGGGACAGTATCTTGCCAAAGAGCAATTTGCTGGTGCCGCCGAGCCGGAAATCAGAGCTCGGTGCAAGGCGATGCTGGAGCAGGCCTATGCCGATTTCGTGGCATCGTCACCGATCGACCAGCGAGTGTTCAAGGTTTTGAAGGATGCCGTCGCAGACCCTAAGAAGGCCGCTGCCTTTGTCCCGTTGAGCGAGCTGAAGTGATCTCGCGGTCCACTGCAAGCAAGGTTTGCCGGCGGGGCGCCATGGCAACCCGATGTGCAGCCTTCGTCCTTATCCGGGTCAACTCTCTGCAACCACGACCCGAGCGGCGCCTGTCGTATTCCCGACCCATGTCTGGACTGGTCGTGTCCACGGTATCAGCGGCTATTTCAAGTGTCTCCCAAACCATTACTTTCGACTGACTTTCAAGGGTTTTTGCAACTGGTACGACACTTGCTGTTGTCCTGCCGGTATGATCATCGCTGCCGACAGATGCTAGTGGTCCGAGATGAGATTGAAGGAGACCCATGATGCTGCTTTTAGTGCCTGCCGAGCGCTGCGGCATCATCTCGTGGCCTACGATCGCGCAGGTCCGTTCGAAATGGTCTTTGACGCGATCGAAGTTCCGTATCGACGGTCAGATGGTGGTCAATGGATAAGTCGCCCGTTCGCGCTACACCTGGAGAGGGTATGCACAGCGTCATCCCCATCAAATCGGCCCCCGATTCCGCTCAGATTTGTATCCATCTCATGGCGGACAGCACGTTAGGAAGAGGGCCAAGGTCGGCGCATGCGGGTTGTCGGCGCTGGAGGCTCGGGATGGATTGCGTGACAGGTGCGTTGCGGGGATCGCCCTCGCCGTCACAGTCAATGTGGAGCCGCTGGGCCGAAAGTGAGGCGCAGGTATTGCGCAGCGAACGGACACGCCAACTCAGGCATGGAAGCGACCGGTCAGAATCACCGCGGCCGCATTCGTCGAACCCGGCGCGCAAGGGGCCAGTGTGGAAGACCTCTCCAAATCCGGCCGGACCGGTACGTCTATCGCGACGACGGGTCTTGTTGTGCGGCCGGTCGGACCAAGCTGACGGGGCAGAGCAACCGGCCACCTGCTGACCAAAAGTGATCTTCAGTCAACGAAGCTAAAAAGCGACCTGTGGCGCGGGCGCGCCTATCTTTGAGAGGAATTTTGAGTATGAGCAATGTCACCAGAACGGCCATGCCGGCGGCGGCCGGCCGCGCAGCAGCAAAAAAGGAACTGCCGGAGCACTTTAAGGCGTACAAACACGTTTGGGTCTTTGTTGAGCTGGAGCGCGGCCAGGTGCATCCGGTTTCCTGGGAACTCATGGGGGCGGGGCGCAGGCTTGCCGACAGGCTAAAAGTGAATCTTGCCGCTGTCGTTATCGGTCCGGAGGGGCAGCACACACGTAACGCCGCGCTTGATGCCTTTTGCTATGGCGCCGATCTGGCCTATCTCGTGAGCGACAATGTTTTGTCGGATTACCGCAACGAATCCTATACAAAAGCGCTAACCGAACTCGTCAACACATACAAGCCCGAGATCCTGCTATTGGGGGCGACGACGCTCGGTCGCGATCTCGCAGGTTCCGTGGCGACGACCCTGTCGACCGGGCTCACTGCCGACTGCACCGCGCTGGACGTCGACGCCGATGGTTCGCTTGCGGCAACGCGTCCGACCTTTGGCGGCTCGCTGCTCTGCACAATCTATACTTTGAACTATCGTCCGCAGATGGCAACCGTCCGCCCGCGGGTCATGCCGATGCCTGAGCGCGTCGTACGCGATGCCGCTCGTATCATCGTCCATCCGCTCGGTCTTATCGAAGACGATATTGTCACAAAAATATTGTCGTTCCTACCCGACCGCGATGCAGAAACGTCCAATTTGGCCTATGCCGATGTCGTGGTTGCGGGCGGTCTGGGACTGGGATCGCCTGAGAACTTTCGGTTGGTGCGCGAGCTCGCAACGCTGCTTGGCGCTGAATATGGCTGCTCGCGTCCTCTGGTGCAAAAAGGCTGGGTCACGTCTGACCGGCAAATCGGCCAGACGGGCAAGACCATCCGGCCAAAGCTCTATATTGCCGCCGGCATTTCCGGCGCGATCCAGCACCGGGTTGGTGTGGAGGGCGCGGATCTGATCGTCGCCGTCAATACTGACAAGAACGCTCCGATCTTCGACTTCGCCCATCTCGCGATCGTCAGTGACGCCATGCAATTGCTACCCTCGCTCACGGCCGCATTTCGCGCCCGGCTTTTGCCGAATTCGCGCGCCCGGATCGCGACGGCCTAGAGGAGATGATGATGATTGAAGAGAGATTCGATGCGATCGTGGTCGGAGCCGGTATGGCCGGCAATGCGGCGGCATTGACCATGGCCAAACGCGGCATGAAGGTGCTGCAGCTCGAGCGGGGCGAATATCCCGGATCGAAGAATGTGCAGGGCGCCATCCTCTATGCCGACATGATGGAAAAGCTGGTCCCCGAGTTTCGAGAGGAGGCGCCGCTCGAACGTCATCTGATCGAGCAGCGGTTCTGGATGATGGACGATCGCTCCCATGTCGGCATGCATTACCGCTCAGACGACTTCAACGAGGAACGGCCGAACCGGTATACGATTATACGGGCCCAGTTTGACAAATGGTTCTCTTCCAAGGTGCGGGAGGCTGGCGCGACCGTGCTGTGCGAGACGACCGTCACCGAGCTTGTACGGGACGAGCGTGAAAGAATCGTCGGTGTTCGTACAGATCGCCGAGACGGCGAAATACATGCCGATGTCGTCGTGCTGGCCGAGGGGGTCAATGGCCTGCTCGGGACGCGCGCGGGCCTGCGCGCGCGGCCGAGACCCGATAACGTTGCGCTCGCGGTGAAGGAGATGCACTTCTTGCCTCGCGAGACTATCGAGGCGCGCTTCAATCTCAAGGGCGATGAAGGCGTCGTGATCGAGGCGGCCGGTACCATTTCCCACGGCATGACAGGGATGGGTTTCATCTATGCCAACAAAGAGTGCATTTCGCTCGGCATCGGTTGTCTCGTTGCCGACTTCCAGCGCACGGGCGGGACGCCCTACGGCCTGCTCGATCAATTCAAGAGGCATCCTTCTGTGGCGCCCCTGATAGCAGGGTCCGAAGTCAAGGAATATTCGGCGCATCTCATTCCTGAAGGCGGGTACAAGTCGATCCCGCAGCTTTATGGCGAAGGCTGGGTCGTCGTGGGCGATGCGGCCCAACTCAACAATGCCATTCATCGAGAGGGCTCCAATCTCGCGATGACTTCCGGCCGTATCGCCGCCGAAGCGATAGGTCTGGTGAAATCGCGCGGCGAGCCGATGAGTGCAACAAATCTGGCGATCTACAAGAAGATGCTGGACGACTCCTTCGTCATCAAAGATCTAAAGAAGTACAAGGATTTGCCGCCCCTGATGCATACGCACTCACAAAACTTCTTTCTCACGTATCCGCAGCTCATCTCCAAGGCGATGCAAAACTTTGTGCGCGTCGATGGTACGCCCAAGGCTGAGAAGGAGAAGGCGACCCTGAAATCCTTTGCCAAGGCGAGGTCATGGACAGGTCTGTTCGGCGATGCTTATCGTTTTGCACGGGCCTGGCGCTGACCGGGACAGCGTGAAGGCTAACAATGGAAGGTCAAAGCATGAATGTCGAACCCCCAGTGCGCGTCGAAGACAAGCTGTATTACAACCGCTATCTTGTCGACATCGGTCATCCTCACGTCAAGGTCCGTGCGCACACGACGCCATCGCCGCAGCTACTTGCACTTTTGAAAGCCTGCCCCGCGCGATGCTACGAGCTCAATGACGACGGCCAGGTCGAGATAACCGTTGACGGCTGCATCGAGTGCGGTACCTGCCGCGTGATCGCCGAGCCCACCGGCGACATCGAATGGAGCCATCCGCGCGGCGGATATGGAGTGCTGTTCAAGTTTGGGTGATGGTGGAAAAAAGGGCGGGCCGTGGTGCGACCGAGGTTAGGCGATAGGATCTCACCGCATGTGTGGCGCATTCCGCGTCAGTTGCACGGCGCCTGGAATTCGAGCAAGACGCTCTTCATGCGGACGCTGCGCAAGACATGATTTGCAGATGTCCCGCTCGTTCGGGAGCCACAAAGGGCTCGTTGTGGCGTCACTGAGTGGCGCCACAACGCAGTCGATCGTATGGCAGAAGAAGGATCAGCCCCTCGCCCGAGAGGGGGTGGGCCCAGCGGCCTCGATTGCGATCGCCACTGACTGCATGATCGCGGCAAAGCGTACGGCGGTCTGGATCGCTTCGGAACTGACGCCCGCGGCTCTCAGTGTCTTCTCATGGGCATCGATGCAAGCACCGCAGCCGTTTATGGCCGAGACCGCAAGCGACCACAGCTCGAAATCGGACTTGTCGACGCCGGGATTGCCGATGATGTTCATACGCAGCCGTGGCGGCATCGTCTTGTATTGCGAGTTGGAAACGAGGTGAGCGAAGCGGTAGTAAACGTTGTTCATTGCCATGAGGGAGGCTGCGGCTTTTGCTGCGGCGATCGCCACAGATGTCATCACGGCGGCGGCAGCCGATTCGATCGCGGCAATCAGGGCTGCGTTGCGGGTGGCAATAGCGCTCGCCAGCAGCAGCCCGTATTTTTGCTGTGGCGAAAGCGTCTCATCGGCCACCAAGGAGGTCAAGTTAAGCCTGACATCCTTCGCAAAATCTGGAATCCTGTCGCTTAGTTGTTCGATCGACGACATGCTGCCTCAAGCAACCTTCAAGGTTTCGCCGCCGATTTCGCGGTTGCAGGGACAGAGCTCGTCGGTTTGCAGCGCGTCCAAAACGCGGAGCGTGTCCTTAGGACTGCGCCCGACACTGAGATTAGTCGCATAGACGTGCTGGATCGTATTTTGGGGGTCAACAATAAAGGTGTAACGATAAGCAACCCCTTCAGGTGAACGCACGCCAAGACCATCGACGAGCGTTCCCTTTGTGTCTGCAAACTGCCAGATTGGCAGATTGTGCAGGTCGACATGTGAACGCCGCCAAGCGAGCTTGCAGAACTCGTTGTCAGTCGAACCACCGAGTACAATCGCATCGCGGTCGGCGAATTCCTTGGAGAGCCGCGCAAACTCAGCGATCTCTGTCGGGCAGACGAAGGTAAAATCCTTGGGATAGAAGAAGATGACCTTCCATTTTTCTGCAAAACTCGCCTCGGTCAGTGTCTCGAATGCACTCTGTCCTCCTTCTTCCTGCGCTTGAAAACCGGGCTTCACGCCTGTGATTTCGAACGGCGGCAACTGACTTCCAATTCCGAGCATGCTGTCCTCACAAATTTGCTTTTGTAGATCGTGATTTCACTGTTGAAGCAAACTATATGCCATCCGTTCTCGGGAGTGGATTCCAGCGGCTTTGATACGAGCATGCTCGCGCGCTTGGAGAGTCGATCAGCGCTAAGTTCTGAAAAATCAGTAGCCAAGCGCTTCGCTCCAACTATTTACGATCACAAGGCAGCAGCGTGCCAACGCCCGCGCTGAAGGGTCGCCAGTCGGCAAGGCATTTCTTCGGAACGGCCGTCAGGACTACACCTCGGGTGATCGCGTCAACGAATTCGGCGCGCAGGCCCCGGCCAGCTGCTTCTTGTCTGGCGAATTTGTTGGTCATGAGAAGATCGAACTTGTTGCGAAGTGCCTGGGAAAGGACAGCTGCGGCCTTGGCAAGCGCATTTGTACCGAGATTACAGGACCTCCGCTGCTGAGTGGCTGGGAGATCGAGATCTCTTGTCCCGTCGCAACGTCGATTGTGAGCATGACGTGCGTCACATTTGCACGCATCGAGTGTCGCTGCACGATGCCGCCGAAGCGTAGGCCTTGCTGCGCGATATCCTGAGCGAACTGGGCGAGTAGCCTATCGGCATCGTCTTTTGGGCGGTAGCGAATTGCCCCCACACTATACGGACGTATCTGATCCAGATCGTCGATCACGGCTGGGATCCTGTTGATGTGTTTCTCTTTTCGGGGAATAGCTGTCGACGTTCTCATGCGGGTCGTGGCGGGTGTTGCAAGCACCGCTCGGCAGCCGCAAGCGGAACGGCGCGAGCGACCTCGGCGAATACGTCCGCTCCATCGCTGAGCCGTAGCGCATCAAAGGACCGGCGCGTGATGCGCGCCAAGAGCTACGCCAGAACGGCCAATTTCAACAGTCAGAAGAAGGTGACCTCTGCCTCGTCGAACGGCAGAGAGGCTTTGTGCGTGCCGGAAATACGTTGAGGATAGAGCTTGCACGCGGGCGCTCACACGCAATGCTGACGTCGCCGGCTGCGATGCGGAGCCGCAGCTGCGCGCCCGGTCTAAGCGGCACTCCAGGTATCAGAAGGCGTGCCCCCTCTAGGCGGAGCATGATCAGCCCATAGCGTCCGTAGCCGCCGACCACGGTATCAAGACAGACTGCCGCGTCGCGGCGCCTGGCAAGCGCCGGATCGCTCTAAACGACATTGAGCGGCCCTGCCGCAGTCATGACGCCATCTTTCATCATGACAAGATGATCGGAAAAACGCTCGAAACAGCGATGTCATGGCTGATGTAGATCATCGGCAGTGGGAGCTGTTCCCGCAGGCGCTCGAGAAATGGTAGGATCTCGCATTTGGCGGAGCGGTCGAGCACAACGAGTGGATCGTCCAGCAAATGCAGCCTAGGCTGGCCTAACAACGCGCCGCCAAGCGCAAGTCGCTGTCGCTCGGCCGCGGAAAGATGCGATGGCGAACGCTCGAGCAGTGGCGCCAAGGCGAGTAATTCGACCACACCATCAAAATCGATCAGTGTCGGTGTCGATTTTGACGCGTTATGTAGAAGGGTGCGCCGTACAGACCAATGAGAGAAAAGAATTGGTAGCTGGAATACATATGCGACGGGACGCAGATGAGGCGGTCGAAATGTCGTCTCATCCTGCCAAATCGCTCCATCGACCGCACAAAATGCGTTCGGCAGACGCTGCACGCCAGCGATGCAGCGCGCGAGTGTGGTCTTGCCGCACCCGGGCGGACCCAAAGTCGCTGTGACGCCTTTGGCTGGTACGCTGAATTGCGCATCTAGCGGAATGTTTGCGAGAGAGCCGTTGAACGTAACCGCTATATGGCCCGCTTTTGCTTCTCTCATGAACCTGCGCCGGTGCTGTATCTTCCCATCCAAGACACGAGCACAATCACTGCAATGGAGATCATGACCATGCCTCCGAAAATCCAGTCCGTGCCGCTCCAGCACGGCGTCTCTACTCGGGTGAGGGCATAAGGTGCGGCGGCGAACTGCAGAACGGAGTTAAGACCAGAGGCTTCTTCATCTCCCAGCCGCGAGGATTGTGACAATCGGACGCTGCCCGGTTGCGCTTGCCAATGAGACACCTAGCAACGCGACGTTCTCAGCCTGCTTGGCAAAGCCGAGGGCTTCTGCTGAATGTCCAAATGGCCGGGCTTGAGAGGTTTGACGGTAAAGATTTCGGCTCGCGCCAGAGCTGAATACTGGCTCGGGATCAGAAGTCCGCATCAAGCCTCCCACAGCGTTGCTAGCCGATTTGAAGTTTGCGCCGGTCGCCATAGTCGTGGCCCCTGCATTCTCGGGTGCGAGCAGCATCAAAGCTAGATCGATCAGGATGAATCGGATAAGCCTCATTGGAACTCCGGCTCCGCCGTCGCGACTGGTTGATCCCTGCCCAGCAATCCGCGTGCCGCTTCAATGAATATCTGCGCGTCTAGCGGTGAAGGAGGCTTTGTATCGGGCTCCACTCGGCGTAAATCGCCGCATGTCATTGTAGGGCTTTGGACGCTCGCGTCACCAACCGCACATGCAGGAGCTACGAAGTGGAAGCTGAGGATGATCGATCGCCTCTTGCATTGGAGATGGTGCTTTGGCGAACATGCGGCCGTAAAACTCGTCAATGATGCACAAGTCCATGTCATCCGATTTGGCGCACCTTCCGGTGTGCGCGGAGGTGAAAGTCGGCAGCGGGGCGCTTGGAAAAAAAGGGCTGATGTGAGATGAGATGCTGTGCCCGCGAGCTACGGGAGAACGTCTTCCTGGCCGCACCGGTCGCGGGCGCATCTCAGGCGCGCGGGCCTTTGTTGCAACGCGAGGTGACCCAGGATTGAGCTGCCCAAGTTGGATACTTTTACAGGCTCCGAAGGAATTCTTGCGTCAGCGACGAACCGTTGGGACTCGAGGCTCGCAATTGCAGCCTGCTAAATGCTCCAGCTTGGACCGCGATATCGCCTGATTTCGCTGCGGCAGCGGTATCTTCCTCGCTAATCACAACGCAGCGTGTCGCTATCGTGAAGGCTTATTTGTCTAGGCAAGGTTTTGGGGTTGCAATGGTCCGCGTTGGCAGCATCGGGTAATCGATCTTTGGCAGCTGCCCGGTGAGCGAATTCAGAAACGCTACAATCTCGTCAGATTCTTCGTCACTGAGCTTTGCGCCAAGCTGAACCTCACTCATCACGCCAACCGCTTGCTTAAGACTCCAAACCTGACCAGAATGGAAGTAAGGAGGGCGCAACGCGACGTTCCGCAACGGCGCCGAGCGGAAAACATACTCGTCCCCGAGATCCTTGGTGATGGCAAAGCGACCCTTGTCCGCCCTCGGAAGCAGCCTTTCGGCGGGCTTTTCAATCATGCCGAACGGGAAGTATTCTTGTCCACCGACGTTGATTCCGTTGTGGCAAGAGGAGCATCCCTTTGCGATGAATAGCTTTAGCCCAGCTTTCTGCTGATCAGTGAGAGCATATTCATCGCCCTCGAGGTACTGATCGAATGGGGCGGCGGGAGTAATCAAGGTCGCCTCGAAAGCCTCGATGGCCTTGGCGAAATTTTCAAACGTAATTGGCGTCGCATCGTTGGGAAAAGCCTTGCTGAACATAGCGACATAATCGGTCATTGAATTCAATGTTCTGAGCACGCGATCGGGCGTCGTATTCATTTCGATGCTGGCCTGGACAGGGCCCGCGGCCTGCGCCTTAAGATCCGCCGCGCGTCCATCCCAGAACTGCGCCACGTTGAAGACTGCGTTATAGACTGTTGGCGCACGACGTGACCCCAGCTGCCAGCGATGACCAATCGACGTCGGGCCGGCATCTACCCCGCCCGTCCCAAGGTTATGACACGTGTTGCAGCTAATAACCCCGCTCGCCGATAGCCTCGGATCGAAAAACAAGGATTTGCCAAGTGTGACCTTTTCATGGGTGATAGGATTGTCCTTCACCGCTGGAACGGTTGAGGGAATCGGCTTGAAAATGCGCTTGGCGGCGCTCATCAAATCCTCATTGGCGCCTGCTGCTGGCGAAACCAGAATGGCTGAGGCCATAACACTTAACCTGCCGACCCTGGAAAACTCGCGTACCGCTAATCTCCTCATGTGAAGTCTCGCTTTTCTCCTAGATCGTGGATTCGCGAACATAGCCCTCGGTCCCAGAAAGACCTGTAGCAGTCAACGTCGAATGGTGTCTTCCGTGTTCCGGCTAGGCCGCACCAAGGCTGACGTTCTGCCGGTGTTACTAGCAACCGGTGTGCCAGCGGGGCTCAAGGTCGAAGCTGCTGAGCCGGTTTCAAGCAATTGCGCACCGTGAATAGCAGCAGGCCGCATGAGGCTGTCATCGATGGTACGTGGCAGTTGCGACAATCACCATCCAGGCAAGGTATCCTGGCCTGTCGGTCCAAACCTCTGTGCTTCTCGGAAAACCCATCTACCGAACTCTTTTGACTCTGCAAATCGGATCGCGAACAAAAGGAGCTGCGTCGACGCAGTTTGTTACTGATCGTCTCGATGCGTGCCCTTTGCGGCTTCAACCGCTTCACTAAGCTAAGCGTCATCCACCAGCATCGGTAACGTTCCTACCCCGGAGGCAGCCGGTCCGGCGCGCAGTTGTCGGGAGTTCGTCCTGCTGCGCCCAATGAGGGCATGCCCGTCTCAGAGCGATTCACACATGCCGGACGACGCTCAAAGTGCTTGAATCGACCGTAGCGTCAGGTTGTAGGCCTTGCGAAGGCAGAACGCCATATTGGGAGCCAGCATCGCCGCACATGCTAAACAGCCGATCTCTGTTGGACCTCCGTGTCTTCGCAACGAGCGTGTTATTCGTGGCGGGACGATGATTCGGGAGGCCGTAATCATTGCGGCTGCCCCGCAACAGCGCGACCATGGCTGCCGAGGCGCCGGTAAACAGATTGAGGAAAGAGTAATAGTTACCGATATGCGGCTTAAGACAGATTTGGTGGGTCATGAGCGACGAATGAGCTGGATTCCCAATGCGCATCGCTGTGCAGCGGCCCTCATTGCGATCGTGATCGCGATCGCAGCGGCGTGGTGCACAGGCTACGCTCGCGCGCGAGATCGGCGGGCCGAGGAAGTCTTGACCTCCTGCAGACCGGACGTGATGCGCTTCTGTAACCGCTTTACAGGGCGTGGCGATGCGGACGTGGCCATGTTTTGTCTTAGGGACAATTTCAAGAACTTGCGCGGAGAATGCCGCCGCAGGATGCCAATCGCGGCGGAGAGAAACGACCGACCGAGACGGCGTCTCAACAGGCTTCCGGTCGTCCTCCATCGAGAGTGAGGCGTCCGAGCGGCAGTCGCAGAAATCGAGCGACAGTGAGGTGTTCCAGACTGACGGGAGCCGGAGTTTGGCCCGCTTGGTGGCCGAAAGTCGATCGGGCTGAAGCATCAGCCTGCCGAGCCGCAGTTCATTTATCAGGGGCACTGAGCTCTGTGAATCGATTCGCCTCGATCAACGATCGATGTGCGCCCACGCGTGTTACGAGGTTGTAATGCGCTCCGAACTTCGATTTCGTACTGCAGCAGTTGCGCTTTATTCTGAGCTGCTGCCATTCGCTGACTTTGAGGCCGTCGTGAGATTGCCATCGGCCTAACTGGTCGGAAGGGGAATCTGCGTAAACTGTAGTGGTTGCGGCCGGACATTTGCAGAAATCCGTGCTGCTCATCATGGTATGGCGTTGTGCCCGGCAACCAAGTATTTTCCGGCAGCTGGCTAAATCGGCTACAACTGGCAAAAGATCGCCGGTATCCTGGCGTTGGATGTTTCTTCAATAGCGGTCTTCCTCAGATTTCTCAGCTGGGAATTAGCCTGGTCTTGACTGGCGGGCTCAAGGTACAGATACAGCTAGGAAGCCTCTTAGCCGCCCATCGACTTCCCGAAGGAACCGCTTGATGCCATTGCGGCGTTCTCGATGGGCGCTTCAGGGGAGTCGCTTCGTCCGATCGTGGTGCTCTTGGCCGAATACACTTTAGGGCTCAAGGTCAAAGGAAACGACGTCGACAAGAGCCGTTCAAAGGCAGAAAGCTGTTCAAGCAGACGCCTCTCAACGGCCTTGCGCTCTGCGTCAGGTAGGTCCCTTTTAAGGAATCGACGGCAGCGCCAGATTTCGTTCCGCAGCCATCTGATCTCACTTAATGTATCATCAATTGAAGTCATCACAGATCTAGTTCACTTCGTCCCTGGGGTATCAAGCATATCTATCGTCACCGAGCGGCCATTCCTTGGCTCCGCATTCCTGCCGAATAGTTGATCCGAGAACTTGCGACCTCCCGCCTGTTCTTCGCGGTAGGCGGCGAGCAGTTGGATGTATGCCACTCTATCAATCAATATCACCCTACACCGCGCGTGTGACGAGAAATCGCGGCAGATCCTCGCGTTTTCACGGCGCCGCGGTCGTGTGCCTTGCACAATTCCAGCGCTCATTGATTGGTGCGCCAACACCGGAGAGCAGTTAAGCCCATGCCCGCCACGCAGACGGCTCAAGCAGGAGCTGGTAACACACAACGCATGTCCCCATGGTCGATGGCAGCGGAATATGCAAGCGTTTGACGGCTTTGTTGCCTGTTCAGGCGCTGGGCGCGACCTGACTTAGGCCAGCAGCTCGCGACCCCGAACGTAGCGATGTCGACCTCTAGCGGCCCAAGCGGCATAAGGCGATGGCGGCTTCATTGCGAGCTCCGATGGTGGTCGGTCCCGCGCTGCTACGGCCATTCGCAGTCGCTTACCCGATAAATCATCGATGGGCCGAGGTGGACCTCATCAACATAATGGGAAAGCCACGGGGGTGCGATTTTGAGGAAGGCGAGCCAGGCTGACTGCGATCCACGGCGCGCGCCAGCCAATCAAAGAAACGCACGCGCCGGGATTGGATCTTGGTTATCCAAGGTAAAATGTCGGCTGGACGCAGTGTCGAGCCAAATGAGCATTCCACAGACAATCATCGCTATCGACATCCGCTGTGCACGCCTCAGAAGACCGATTTATTAGCTTGAATCTCACGTTGCGACAGGTTGTACGCTTGCTGATCCGTTGACGGCGCAACGCAAATGGAGACCGAGAGGACGGCCTGCTGATTGCTAGTTTTCTCGTTTTGCGGGCGATGGCCAGGAAAGCCATTTCCGTGGTCACACGGGGCGCCGGGCCAGCCATTGCCCCTACACTGATCAGTTGGAGTCGCCAGATCGCAATGATGGAATGATGCAGGCAGCAGAATATGGTTGACCACAGCCGTAGGCGCTTTTAACGCAACAGCGAAAGCGCGCTGGCTAAACAGCCCGCGCTCGCAAGCAGATACTCCAACGGAATAGCCGGTCACTCCGGCCAGAGGATGACCCGCAGCACTGATGCCGCGCAGAACGCTGCGGTGAAAGCTCGGAAGGCCTTATGTCCTTTCAAACCACCCTCACGAGGGCGCTAGGCGAAATCGATTGCGCCGGCGACATCGTTAAATGCTCAACAGTGGTGGTCACGCGCAACAAGCAACTGCGCACCGTCGACCTTTCGATGTTCCGGAAAGGGGCGGCGGTTGAGTTTCAATCTAGATTTCTGCCGAGTTTCGAGGAAAGCATCCGCGTCGGAAGATCGTGGGCTACGCCACGACATGCAATGCGTTGAGCCGAAAGGCCGGAGGCCAGGCCGGCCAGGACGTTTGCCAGAGAATAGCTTCTCGAGTGTCGCATCTTGACGGCGTTCTGATTGGGAAGGTCGGAATTAGGGCCCCTTCCATATTTGTACCATCATTCGGTCGGCACACTCCAAAAGAGCGGAATGCCGCTGTGGAGCTATCAGAATCGTGCAACTCACGCAATCTGAAGCCGTGCGCGTGT
This sequence comes from Bradyrhizobium sp. BRP20, assembly GCF_020194215.1. Classification (NCBI taxonomy): domain Bacteria; kingdom Pseudomonadati; phylum Pseudomonadota; class Alphaproteobacteria; order Hyphomicrobiales; family Nitrobacteraceae; genus Bradyrhizobium; species Bradyrhizobium sp. BRP20. Next base: position 82,079 of record NZ_JADYVY010000012.1, read on the forward strand.
GCTGAGGATAAGCGGTCCGAGCAGGTGAGGTAAACGACCATCTCTCGAAAGCAGAGTTCAACGGGCATGAAGCTGCGATGTTGAAGACGACTGTCCGTCGCAGCGACACTCTATGCGATGTGGTCGCCAAAGGAACTGAACAAAAAATCAGAAGGACTAGGTCTTGAGCCAGGCGGAGAATGACGTCGTCGAGCACATGCTCTCGTCATTGACGACCAGCGTGTTGCAGAATCGTATCGCACCCTCCGAGGAGCAGGTGATGCATCATTTTGGGGTAGCCTGCGAGAGAGTGGGGCTGATTGCGACCGAGGAGATAGCAATACGTATACTGAAACGAGTTTCATGCGAGATCAACAAGTCTCAGTCGATGCTCAAGTTCATTGATCGCGGCGCCGCTCGATTACACTGAGCTTGACATATAAACTCTGTCGCATCAGTGCAGATACAGCTGTCCGGTCATTCAGTCGAACGTGCACGGATCAAGAGCGTCTCATGGGCGCTTGCCTGTCGAGGTCTGCGACGGTAAGCCGAGGGGGATGGCCGGTTCACGTGGCCGATGTCAAAAACGCGAGGAACTCGTCATCGGAGAATTTAACGAGCCCGTGTTGTTAACATTTGAGTGCGCGCGGGTCTCGTAGCCAAGGGCGAGCGGCGTTAGGCGCGATGGGCTGCAAGCTTTTAAGCTCAGCTATAACACAAGCGTTTGAACGCGGGGAGAAGTGGGGCCGCCTCGCCGCAAGCGACAGCAAAGTTGCCGGCGCAAGCGCGCCGCTGCCGGCGTGCCGGCGCCCGGCATCAGTCGGCCCAGCTCGAATTCATTCGCCTGCGGGGCGCTGAGCCTAAGGTTGAGAAATTGATGGGGACCATTCGCCATTTTGTCGCTCCGCGGTCCGTCAGCTTATCGACAGCTAGCTCTCGTATCATGAACGTCGCTACTCGCTTGCAGGCCCGGCTCAATGGGCACAGATCTGGCAGGCGAGACCAGGGTGGACCTCAACATCAACCGATCCAGGAGGCGAGACTTCGCCCGGGTTCGCTGCACCGTCTGCAGTTCCTCGGTGGCACTCGCAGCAGCGTATTCGCGCCAGTCGTGCGTGACGGCCCCCCTCTGTGATCGCAGCTCATTGCGGTTAGCCGGTGGAGCGCCATCCATGGTTGGGGATTACCGGAAGATGCGCCGCCCCGGCGAGTTCGCTTAATTTTTGCTACCGAAAGGACGACATCGATGAATGCAGAACAGCTCGGCCCTGGTACTCCTTCCGCAACTTCCAATTCGGAAAGCTCCGAACTGGGCTCTGCGGGCGCATCGCAATGGGGAGAGGCCTTGACGGACGTGCAGGCGTCCGCTGCCGAGGCCACTGCCTGGCAGGAGGAGGTGTTGACGGATTGGGCTGCCGAAGACGGGCAGGGGCAAAATGAGGATCGGCAACAGGCGGTCAGTCGAACGAGGGCTTGGCGGCGCGCGGGTGATATCAACGAGCTGCTAGATCTGTCGTCACTGTCCCTGACCGCCTTGTCTGCGCCCATTCTGGCCGGGGTGCGCCGCCTGAATGTCGATGACAATCAGCTCAACAGCCTGCCCGAACGCCTACCAGCAACGCTTCAGGAGTTGGACGCCCGCGGTAACCGCCTGACCCAACTGCCCGGGCTTCCAGCAGGGCTCCAGCGTCTGAACGTCGAGTACAATCAGCTGACGGACCTGCCCGAACCTCTTCCCGCCGAGCTCGAATGGCTCAGCGCGAGCCACAACCGGCTGACCAGCCTGCCTGAGACGGTCCCGCCCCAGCTGATATGGCTCGGCGCCAGCAACAACTATCTGACCAACGTACCCGAGACCCTGCTGACGCAGCTAAGCAGTGACTCGAGCGTTGATCTGGAGAATAATCCGCTTGCCGAGCGGGTGCAGGCCGGCTTGGCAACGGCCATGCATGCCGAAGACTATGCCGGCCCTCAGGTTTTCTTCTCAACCGCGGATGGACCGGTGGAAGTTCAGCCGCGGTCCCTGCAAGAGGTTGCCGCGGACTGGCTCGAGGGCGAGCCCACGGCAATGGCCACTTGGCAGCACTTCGCCCATGAACCGGGGGCCGCGGACTATGCACGCTTCCTCGACAGGCTCCGGGGCACGGTGAACTATGGCAACGAGGCGTTCCGCCAAGCGGTCGCCGAAGATTTGCGGCAGGCAGCCGTCAGGCCGCATTTGCGCGAGGAGTATTTCGAGTTGGCTTCGGGAGCGAATGCGAGCTGCGAAGATCGCATTACTTTGGCCTGGAACGGCATGCAGACTGCACGCCTGAACGCTGATGTCGAGGACGGCGTCTATGATGGGCGACTGGGCGAACTGCTCCAGCACGGCCGCGTCATGTTTCGCTTGGAAGCTCTGGACGGAATCGCGCGCGAGAGGGTCAACTCGCTTCGTCGTGCCGATCCCGACGCGGAAGTCGATGAGATCGAGGTCTACCTTGCCTATCAGACCCAGCTGCGGGACGCGCTGGAGCTGCGGCACATCGCTCCCGACATGCGCTTCATGAACGTCTCTCAGGTGAGCGAGGACGATGTGGCCAGGGCCGAGGCATCGGTGCGGAACCAGGAAGCCGCGGAATTTCCGAACTATTTAGCAGCGCGCTGGCAACCATGGGAAAGCGTGGTGAGGCGCATCGCACCCGAAGACTATGCTGAAATGCAGGAGCGCCTCGTCGACGCGATGGGCGTACAGTTTCAAACCCGCTTGGATGAGCGACTGGCCGAGCATGGTCTGACAGGCGATGCCGATGCCGAGCGGGTGCTCGGCGCCCAGATACGCAACGAGATCGCCCGCGAGATCAAAAGCGCGGTCATGCACCAGGTGCTCGGGAAACTCGGCATTGAGCTAAGAGCGCCCTCCGACGCAAGGGCCCGTCGATCTGCCTAGTCGTCTGTTAAGAAGGCGAATTGAGCGCGGCGGGACGACCGAACGTGCGCCATAGCTGGAGCAGGATGAGGCACAAGAGTTCTCTGAGTCAGGCGAGGATGCGGCGGAAGTTGTGGCCCACGGCTGAGAGGATGACGTTAGCCGCATCGCCGGCGCGGCCTTTGAGGTAGCAGCGGCCGAGGTGACCATCGGCCTTCAGGTGTCCGATGATGGGTTCGACGGCGGAGCGGCGGCGCAGCTCGCGCTTGATGACACCGAAGACGCCGCGCTTCTGGCCGGAGATGAAGATCCGTCGGGGATTTTGTGCGTCGTGGCCGCGGTATCCCTTGTCGACATAGGCCCGCTCGATCGCGCAGCCGGTGAGTGTCTCGGTGCGGTCGATGACGTCCCGCAAGGTGTGACCGTCGTACGGGTTATCGGGTAGCGCCCTGGCGTGCAGCACGAACAGGCCCCCGGGAGAACGGCGGTTGTTGGTGACGATGGAGGCTTTGACGCCGAACTCGTAAGGCGCGGCTGCTTTGCCCTTGCCGATGCACTCCACCTCCGGGGCGTGGAAGGAATAAAGCTTGAAGCCGCGCTGGCGCTGCTGCTGCGAGCGGATCTGCGAGGCCCGGCTGAGCGGGAGGGCGAACGTGTTCTCAAGCACAGCCTGACCTTCGATCTTGCGGCGGATATCGCGGATGATCCGGCCCAGTCGGCTGCGCAGGATGCGCAACTGCCGCTGATGCCGCTTGAATTGCTTGGCATGGCCGTAGCGTCCCGCAATCATCGCCGCGGTCTTGGCAATGCGAAGATAGGACTGCCGCAGCTTGACCCCGTGCTTCCTCGCCAGGCGGTTGAGCCCCTTGATTGCCGCGTGCAGCAGCTTGGCATCGGTCGGGAAGGTGATGGCCTTCGGCTGCACGGTGGTATCGACCGTGACCCGCTTGAGGTCCTGGCTGCGCAACGCGCCGGCCTCGTGTGCCACCCGCAAGCTCTCGGCCAGCAACAGCTCCAGCTTGTCGCCGAGCCGCTTGCGCCAGTGGCTCAGGTCCGAGCGCTCGTGCGGGAATGCGTGCTGGAAGAACTCTTCGCCGGTAAAGTACTGGAAATATGGGTCGTGGACCCAGCGCTCGCACACCCTCTCATCGGACAGCCCGTAAATGTGCTTGAGCAGCAACAGCCCGATCATGAAGCGGCTCGCGATCCCGGGCCGACCATTCTCGCTATAGAGCGGCGCGATCTCGCCGTCGATCCAGTCCCAATCGACCTTGCCGGCGAGCTGAACCAGCTCGTGCTTCATATTGATGATTTGGTCCAGCCTGGCCCGGAACAGATCGCACGATCCCGTCGTCCTGTGCTTCTTCGGTCGCATCGCCACCTCCGATGCGATGACGGAATCATGGTTGGCGATTCGACGGAATCCTGAAAATGAAATTGCAAGGTTCCGACGCCCGAAGCATCAAACCCCTGCAAACGCAAAACAGTCCACAACGACAAATGCGATTCTAGCTCAATCGCTTAGCCACTCTTCACGGACGACTGCCTAGCTGCTCACAAGGTCAAGACAGTCATCGATCCTTTCGAGGACGGGCGTGTCTACATGCGGCATCCGGCGAATGAGCTGACGTCAATTACCGGTCGCGCGGTCCGTGCGGGCGCGATCCAAGCGAAGAGTCGTATACCGCAATTCATGCGTTCGCGTTGCGAACGCCATAGAAGTCATTGGTCAACGACCACTCATAGGCCGGACGAATAGATGGCGAGCAGACCGAAATCTCAAGTGGTCCTTGTGAAACGTAGGCTATCGATATCCGTCCCCCGCGATCGATAGGACCCTCGCAGCATCACACTCAAGTCCAGATCGCGAAACATGCTGTAATTCCGTCGGATCCATTGATGCAGCTCGGTGGACCAGTCCTTCTCGTTGCGCAGATATCCCGTGAAGGAAAAGCCAAGACGGTCTATATATCTCTTGAGGAACAGCGGAAGTGCGGGAATCCGAATCACCCGCTCGCCATCCATCGGATCAGGTAATCCGCCGCGCAGCACGAATTCATTGTGGACGGTGACCAGCGACGCCGGCGGAATTCGCCGGCGCAGCATTTCATAACCGCGAAAGGAGATACGGTCTGCGCCCGCGACGTAGAGGATGATAGGGGCGACATAGCAGCGCGCCGTCTCCTTCATGAAGCCAATCTCCTCGCACATCTTGAAGAATTCGTCGAAGGCGTGAAATCCGAGATCAATCACCTTGGGTACCCGATCGTGGATGATAAGAGGGTCCATCAGCTGCATCTTGCCGTAAGTGTCGATCACATCCGCGGTTTCCGTGATGTTGGGGAGGTAGTCGAGCAACGATGGCTCTTTCAAGTTGACATCAAACGACAGCGCTGTGCCGTTTTTCAGCAGCAAGAACTCGCTCATCGCCCGAGCGATGAGGGTTTTACCGACCTGCGGGCTAGGAGAGCAGATAATGTAGATTGGGGTCGCTAACATAGCCAGCAGATCAATTTCGTTTCGTACGTGGGCCCGACCTGAGCTCGCCGAATATGCGATTACTTCTCGCCGGCACGGGTGGCGGACTTGGCGCCGGCCAATTCCGTCAAGTTGATGCGATCAAATTCGCTCCAGACATTTGCCAGCCAGTGCCGGACATAGCCGCGCAGCACGAAGGAGTTGTTCGCAGGTTCATCGTTCCGCCCCTTGTTTGCGACGAAGTCTATGAATGGGACGGATGCGACTTCCACCTGCTCATAGGCCATCTCGTTAAGCTTCGGTATGACCAACTCGGTCGCATGTTTGATGCGGTGAAAATAGGAATTGTATGTCGCTTGATCCCACTGGAAGAATTGAGTGTCGTTGATGAAGTTCTTGACCAGGTAGTACTTCGCGCCGCTCATAAAGGTCGCGGTTTCCGCGATCTCGTCTAGCGAGGCGATGGACGATCCCAGGATATGGAACACGGCGAATGTTATCTGGCCAGACCGCGCCGAGTCCAGAAATCCGATGTCGCGCAAGGAAGCCAGCGCAGAGGACAGTAAGCCTGCGCGAGCATCGATGACAGTGACGGACAGCCCTGAGTTCAGGGTATCGAAGATCTTCATCTGGTCCGCCGTCGTCGTCATGTCGACGATCTCGGTGATCTCGGGATAAAAGCGCTTCAGCGTTCCCCGCGGCGACTCCGTGTCAAATGCGCGTGTTTGCACGTTGTTGACGCTGAAGTAGTCCAGTAGCGTTCGTGATACGGTCGTCTTGCCGACACCTCCCTTGTCCGCACCGACCACAATTACAACTGGCTTCACCATGGAAATCTCCTGAGACACTCGCTATCGCGGCGCGCAAAGTACGCAACCGGCGCGTCTCTGCTTTGGGTGCGAACATGGCAGAAAGAAGGGGCAATGAACCTTCGATGCGAGAGCTCTGCAACCGATGAACGTTTTCAACATCAAGCGAGTGACGTCCTTGGATCGCAACGACGATGCAGGCCGAAAATGGAGAGTAAATCACTTGTACTGGTGATCTACGTGAGGTTTGTAAACGGCTGGAATGCGCGTCACCAAGTATCAACGGCTGCCTGTGGTGATCGTGGCGATATTGCCATAGGCTATCTATCGCTGCTGCTATGATTGGCATGAAGCGGCCGAATCTTACGTAGCGTCAGATTGCGAGCTCGGTGGAAGCGCAATCGAGGCGGTGCTACGCGGTCCAACTATGACTTGGCAGATCATCAAAGGTATGCTGGATCAGATCGTCGTCTTTTCGGCAGACAGCGAAGTGGCTGGTCAATCACTGAGAGATGACCCTGAACGACCGAACTCTCACCATGCCGCGCCAGCGGCTTCGTTCAATCCCCGACGATTCAGTCAGATGGCCTAACGCTCTAAATCAAGTAAACCGAGCCGCGGAAGGTGCGATTACCTACACGACCTGGTAGATCGCCTAGGGTTGCGAGATTAAGAGGATCTGTCTCTAAGCAGCATTTCGGTTGTCGACCGGCGAGGTAAACAACTGCTCAGTCTCGCTAGCGTCGATGAGACGGAGGAAGTCACACTTGCGTGCCGTTTGCTGTTTATGGAGGCAAAGGGATGCCGACAAAGCATCGGCCCTCTTCGTCCTTCAAATCACCAATAAACGGATTACTCATTACTTCTGAGGATTCGAAAGACAGGCCAGATCACAGTCATCTGATTGAGATTGCAAGCCGAAACGTGCTTCGTTGCCGTTAGCTATTTCTACATTCCGCTATCCAACCAATAAACTGAGACAACGGGGTGCAGAAGCGCCCGGATGGAGCACTGCCGAGCCGGGTGGATGTGCGCCTTGTGGAAGACGTTCATTATCGGTCCCCCTCATGCCGACAAGATTCTGCCAACCATTCACGCCTTCCACTCCGACCGCTAACGGATCGAAAACGGTTTTCGAGCAAGTTCTTGCCCGGGATAGCAGGGGAGGAGATCCACACATGACCGGACTGGCCGTTATGGAAAACGTGCGCCGCTATCGCGCGATAGCTTCGTTGTGCCGTCAGTCCGCCGCATTTCGGCCAATCCAACGGGACTCATTACTAGTGCAAGCTGTGGAATGGGAGGAACGCGCGATCGCGGAGCTCGAGAGATACTTTAGTTCCTCGGCCGCATGTTTTCGTTAACGGCAGCGGGCGCTTCGCAGATTTACGATCGAACAATAAGTAAGGTTCACGAGGGAGAACGGTGGCCGGTTGCGCAAGCCAGCCGTCGTGAAATCATGTCGGCGTTGGCGCTACTGTCTTCAGCTGCGGCAAAGATACAAGCTGCCTGCTGGCGCATTTGGCATCTTTGTTTCTTGTTCCACTCGTTGCCCTGCTTGGCGGGATCAAGCGCCATCATCGAGTCGCTTACCTCAGCAAAACCAAACGCTGCTGCGCGAGCTTTCGCTGGACGATTGGATGAGGACGAGCGGTTCGTCGCCATTGAGCCGGAGCTGACGTTCCAGGAGGATATCGCCTGGGTTGTTGGCCAGCGGTGAGTGACGCTGAGATCTATCGTCGAGGTGCTTTCATCTCATCCAGCAAACTGAAGACTTTGAGATATCAACCACTGGCGGCTTGGAAATGAGCGAGTACGGCGGGGTTGCGATCGAAGATCGACCCGGAGGAAGAATTCGATAGCGCCGAATTCTTAGTAGAGACTATGTCCTGGAAACGTTTGGCCATCAGTTCAGTACGAGCCATTGTTCGTGAGTCATCTCATTCATCCGTCGCGGATACACTTGGCGTGTGGTTGGGTTACTGATCCTGGTTTACATGTCGGTTTCATTGTACGAAATGATGTCGCTTCGCAGGATATTTACGTCTTGAGCCTCCACGGCGGCTGATAATCGGCTAGCTATCGGTAAGCTGACAGACAGGCACCGAGCAGCTGCGATCCGCTCTTGTTCGTTGACTACCTCTAACGGCGCGGTGCGTGCCGGCCATCCGCTTGCAGTTGTGGGCCGTTCTGCGTCGTCCCTTCAAGGGCGAGCGACAGCTTGAGATTGTTGCTCAACATCGGATTTTCTGGGTCAATTGCCAGAGCTTGGCGGTATAGCGTTTGCGCCTCGTGATGGCGGCCCTCGTGATCGAGCACAACACCTTTGGCATTCAGTGCGCGCAGGTCGCCGGGTGCTGCAAGCAACATGTTGTCGAGCACCTCAAGCGCCTCATCAGGGCTTTCACGCATCAGTAGGGCCCGCGCAAGAGGAATTGCCGCATCGACATTGTCCGGTCGTTGCTTCAGCGCATCGCGCAAAGCCTTCTCGTCAGCATCCCGACCGAGGGCGTGTGAGATGCGCTCGCGCATAGCTGGATCGACCTCCTTGGCCCCAACCAGCTCTGCCGTAGACGTCGGCTGCTGTGAAAGTCCCGACGTGTGCGAGTTAGCGCAACCCGCGAGCAGCACAATAGCAAGCATGGGGAGAAAGGCCGAGCACGAATGGCGACGAAAGTTACGCCAGCGCCGCAGAACATTAATCTTACATGAATTCATAAGCGACCTCACGACCCCACACCTGTGCTCGTCAGCCGGCCGCAGGCAGGAGGTCACGATGCCCGCCTGTAGGAGTCTTGTCCTTGCCAGGCGCAAGTTTGACGGAGCCAATCGGCTGGACGGTGAAATCCGAGGCGAGATCCTGATACGAGAGAACAGGTAGGTCTATTCCATTGCGGGTGAGAAATCCGCGGACGAAGCGGCGGATATCCATCGAGCCCAGAATAACTGGCTGGTTCTGACTGCGCGCGATGCTCGAATGAATCTGGCGAAATTGTGCAAGTAGCATCTCGCTTTGCCGATCCTCCAAAACGAGGTAGGGACCCACAGCGGTCTCGCGCACCGCACCTCGCACGATATCCTCGGTCTCACGCTCGACGATAAAGGCCGCCACAACACGATGGGCGTTGGCATAGCGGTGACAGATCTGCCGCTTCAGAACGGAGCGCACATATTCGGTGAGCAATACGGCACTTTGCTCCCGTTCGCTCCATTCTGCAAGCGCCTCCAGAACCAAACGGGTGTTCCGGATCGGGATGCCCTCGTCCAGCAAGCGACGTAGCACATCCGCGATGCGAGGGATCGGTGTCGTGCGCAGCACCTCCTTCACCAGATCGGCATATTCCTGCTCCATCCGGCTAAGCAACTGACGCGTTTCCTGAATGCCCACCAGGCGCTGAGCATAGCGTGTCAACGTCGACTGGACGCGCAAGGCGATGATTTCGCTCGGACGGTGGTGCCCTATTCCGGCAGCTTTGAGAGCGGGCGCGTGGCCTTGTTCGATCCAGATCCGATTCGTGTCTGGATCCTGCCAAAAGGGGATCCCGCTCAGTTCAATGTTCGCCACGTCGTCGTTAAGTAAGAGTTGTGTCGGGTCAATGGCGCCCTCTTCCACCGGCACTCCTTCGACATCCACCCGGAATTGCGATTGGGCGAGGTGCTGTGCGCTTTGGGCGGGAATGCGTGGAATTGTGATGCCAAGATCAGCTGAAACCAGTGCCGAAACCCGTGCGACGCACTGCTCGAGTTCCCCTACGTCGATTGCCTGCATCAGGCTCGGCGCTAGCAACAGCGTAATCGGAAGTGCCTCCGCGGGCACGGTTTGCTTCTGACCTTGTGCGGAAGCGGCGGCCGAACCGGTGGGACCGGCGCCGGCCTTGGGAGCGGTCTTGCCCTCTTGCACGCCAACCTTGAGAAAGCTGGCGGCGGAGAACAGCGCGGCCAGTATGACAAAGGGCGGCAAAGGGAAGCCAGGAACGAACCCCATCACAAGCAAGACACAGGAGGCCAAGCGTAGCGCTTGTGTGCTGGCCGTAAGTTGCTTGACGATATCGGCGCCGAGATTGAGTCTAGAAGGACCGTTGACACGAGTGACAATGGTTGCGGCTGTAATTGACAGCAGCAGGGCCGGAATCTGCGAAATGAGCGCATCACCGATCGTCAGGATGGTATAATGATGCATCGCCTCCTCGAGGGACATGCCCTTGGAGAGCGATCCGATCGTGATGCCACCCAGCATGTTGATGCAGATGACTATTAGTCCGGCTATGGCATCGCCCTTCACGAATTTCATAGCGCCATCCATCGCGCCGTGCAGTTGGCTTTCTCGCTCCAGCGCGCCGCGCCGGCTGCGGGCTTCGTGCTGATCGATATGGCCGTTGCGCAGCTCCGCGTCGATCGCCATCTGCTTGCCCGGCAGCGCATCGAGCGTGAAGCGCGCCGATACCTCCGCCACCCGTTCGGCGCCCTTGGCGAGAACCATGAACTGCACCATGGTCACGATCAGGAATATGACAATGCCGACGGCGATGTTGCCGGATATGACGAAATCGCCGAACGTATGAATGATGCTGCCGGCATCGCCCTCGGCTAGGATCAGTCGCGTCGTTGCAACGGTAAGAGCGAGACGAAAGACGGTGGAGATCAGGATGACGCCCGGCAGGGACGAAAAGTCGAGCGGCGTGTTGAGATACAGGGCTACCATCAACAGCAATATGGCAAACCCCAGATTGAAGCCGATCAGCATATCGATCACGACGATCGGGATCGGCATGATCATCATTCCGATCGCCAGAAGAAGCATCAACGCGACCATCAAATCCGGGTGAGCCGGCGCGCGCGTGATGAGATTTCGTAGAAGGTTGGCCATGAGAAGCCTTATTGTTGTTTGACTGCAGCTGTGCTGCCCCGCAACAAAACATAGCGTTTGAAGGCGGCTTGCGCTTCGGTCATGCGGCCAGCGTGGCGCAGGGCGTGGCTGCGCATCAGCATCAAGGGCGGACACGAAGACGGCTCGTCATCCAGTTTGTCAAGCCTGTCCAATACCGACAGTGCTTCGTCACCGCGACGCTCCGAGATGAGAGCGTAGGCCAGGATGCGGAGCAGGCCGATGTCTTGAGACTGTTCGTGAGCGACCAGCCGCAACAGAGCCAGGCTCTTGGCGCTCTGTCCGCACGCAAGGTAGACATAAGAAAGCACGCAGAGCAAATCTCGCTCCGGCCCGGAGATCAGCTCGATAGCGCCGGGTTCGGAAACGATCGGCGGCTGTGTAGATGTGAAGTGTTGCACTTTGTCTGGCCCGACCATTGCTAGCCTTTGATCAAGCCGTTGTGACTCTGCCGGAGCAGGATTAAACGTTGCAGCTCCAGTTGGAGAAGGGCGGCCCCTTCACGTGGCACCAAATCCTCTGGCGCGGCTGATAGCGTATCAGCCAAACGCTCCAGAAGAAGGCCGTGTTGCTCTGGACGCAGAACATGCGAATGACGTAAGCGCGGCGTCACGAAGGAGAGCAGACTGTGCGCGAGATTGGGCTCGTTAAGCCAAGCGAGTTCCGAGCTTGGCTCGATCTGACCTGGCGGGGCGCGCGCCTCGTCTAGATTGATGCGCGAAACTGCATCGATCGAACTGAGCTCGAGCGCGCTCTCGATCGTGGCGTCCACCAACCGATCCAGCACGTCACTATGGCGAGAAATTGAGGTGTGGCTCTTGTGATCATTGCCGCGCGTCCGGTCGATCCCGATGGACTTGGCTCGAGAATTGACCCGCGTGATGGCAGATGCATGATGATCAACGTTTGGCTCCTGAAAAGAGGTGGCGGGCTCGACGGGATTGGGGGGCAGCCTAGTCATGGCACTTTGCTTCCTTACCTGCGGCCTAAAACGCTAATAGGGTAGAGTGGCAAGCCGGCCATCCCGGCTCAGCAGAACACGCCCTTCCTCAATCGCGTAGACGGTCCATCCATTGCTCAAGAGCGCGCCGACGAAATACTTTTGACCAGCAATGACAATATAGGGGTCGCTCCCGCGCCAAACAGCTTGGACCCCAATTGCGGGAGGCGTCTTCTCATCCTTGATAGCCACCGCATTGACGAGCGTATAAGCGCCATTGCTATTGTGATCAAACCGCTGCTGGACGTCTCGCCATGTGGCGAGCGAGGCGGGCGTAACGGAGCCATCGGCGGTGACAACGCCCGCCCCAGAGCCGACCTTGATGCCGACAAGTCCCGCTCTGTCAACTTCCTTTTGCAACCGTTCGGCAGCTGCATCGGTGGCCAGAGCATCAGGAGCGCTGAGCGCCAGCTTGGGCGCAATGTCCGGAGCAGGGGACGACGGACTTGACGCCACGGCGGTATCGGTCTGGACAAAACTGGATGAGACTGCGCCAACCGCGGCAGAGCTGATCAGGACCAAAGCGAGAAAGGCGAGCGATATATGCCGGCGGTCGATGGAGCCAGCTTGTTTGTAGTCCTCGATCGTCCAGCGAATGGACATCGCCCCGGCATGCAAAACGACAGGAAGAGGGACAACAATGGATTCGTTCGGTAAAACAGTCTCGTGCCCCTCGATCCTAACGTCCCTCGCAAGGGCCTCGATCTCGATTGAATTGGAATGAGGGGTGACACGAAGATGGTGCGGTTCGAGGCCTTGTTCGACGAAGATTAAGTCAGCATCGAGGCTGCTGCCAATCAGACACGATCCGACCCCCATTTTACTTGTCAGCCCGGAGTAACACCCTGACAACACTTCGAAATGCGGGCAATTTGGTTCATTCACGATCGGTTTCCTGAACAGCGAACGGAACCGTACGGCAAAACCGTACGGCCCGTGCGACTTCACAGACTAAGCAGCCGGGGAAAGTGGGGCGGCGACGTCGCCCCATCTCATCCCTTACTGCACCCGCTCATCGGCCGCTTTCTTGACGGTCGAGAGCTCGGTCGAGACGACGCGAAGTTCAACATCCCTCTCAGCAGCCTTTGTGCTGGTCAAGGTCAGAGCGGCGATTTGCCGTTGGAATGCCGCCTCTCCAGCAACTTCAGCAGCCGTGGAACCGGCTGCAGCAGTAGCGGTGCCGGCTGCCCCACCTGCAGTCGAGGTATGAGACGCACCAACGTTTTTAGACATACTATTCTCCTGTGTGCTCGAATTTCGCCGCGACGTGCGGCTCCTATTTCCTAACGTCGCAATATGCGACGTCAGGAATCCTCCTCTGTCTCGGCCATGACATCGTCGAAATGGCTCATTGCACTATTCGCAAATTGGAGAGCAACGGCTCCCAAAGCGACGCTGAACGCTTGCTGCATAGCGGCTTCTTGCGAGTTGCCGCCCATGGACGCGCCGCCATTTACGGGAATGTTTGCATCAGGCGATCCGGCATGATCGTCGCGCTCGCCAGGCTTGTGAGATCCTTTTTTGCCGCCGCTTTTGCCGCCAGCCGCATGGAGGTCAGCATCAACGTGCCCAGCGGCGCTAGAGCTCGTAACGCGCATCGGGTTCTCCTATGTCAATTCGATCGTGCCAATGGAGGCAGTTTCCGCCCTCCACTATGCAAGTATTAGCTTTCGACAAGCTGACGAGTCGTAGAAAATGTAATGAGCCGATGGTCGATCATCATTATATGTCTTCACCAGCCGACCGTATTTGAACAAGTTGCCCGCGAAAGCTAGAGATCAGATGGTTAAGACAAACAATCGTTTGTGGAGCTTGACCGGGTGAGCACGTTGCTCATCGTTTCGAAAGCTTCAATAGCGAAATATCAAAGCCACCACTAACAAAAGCGTTTTGAGGCCGACGTGCTGCAATCTCGAACTCACGTCCCTTGCGATGCCTCCGAGCTCTTTCGACAATTTGCTTGGAGTCAGGCGAAGCGGCATGGAGCTTGACCTGGGTCGGAGCGAGGCGGAAAGCCAGAGTGACGGCCGATTCAGCGGCCAAGAGCGGTCTCTCGGTCCTGGCGGGCCCATAGCAGATCCGTCAATCGCGACTTACTTTCAGGGAGACCGAGCAGAAGCCCGCCACTCGAGAAAGAGCCCTTCGGACTTCTACCCGCTCTGGACCAATGTGCTCTCGATCCTTGCGCAACCGGCAGGCTCCGCGGCTGCGGCCGGTCTGTCGCGTAGTGTTAATGCATCGCGGTCTTGACAGGCGGCGTATGCAGTCGATGTGAACTTCACAGCGGCAGACTGGAGTTGAGGTCGGATTCGAACGATCGAGTGCGGCCAACATAGTTTGTACGCAGTGAAGAAGCCGAAATAAGTTCCTCGGATTCGGAGGCGGTCTCAAGTATGCTAGTAGAGCTTGCGCGACCTACTGCTCGGCAGAGAGGCCCAACCGCGCGGAGGCCGCGCAAGCTCGATTAGCGTTTCCGGCGTGATCCTGAGAAGATAGCGTCGCTCCGCCTAGGCGTTAGCGCCTGCAGCTTGCAAGCGCTCGGATTCGATGCGAGCCTTCAGGTTATTCAGATAATCCTCCGCGTAGGACTGCGCCACCGAAACCGGCAGGTTGACGCCGGCCGTCGCGGCTTCTTGAATTGCCTGCTTCACCAAGCCTTCTCGCATTGCTAATTTGACTTCAGGTCCGGCGATGCAGCCCACCGCCTGTGCCGCAAGGCTCAGCCCGGCTTCTTCCAGCGCTTGCTTTATGTTGCCGCCACTGATGGCAGTGTGAAGAAGATTTGCAGCTTGCGCCTCGGCTTCGAGCACCATTGACGCCAGATCGGCCAATTCACCCAAGCCTGGAATGAAGCCAAGTACACCGACTGCTGTCGCGGCCCAGTCGAATACCTTAGAGCCAACTTTGAGCACGTCATTAAGTGCGTGCATGAAGGCGCCACCGTTCTTTTTGGGAGACTTGATGTCGGGCTGGTCTGCCACTCCCATCGTCATGTCCGCGACCGCGTCCTGCTCGGCAGGCGTTCGGACGGCATGCGTCTTCACTTGGTGAACGGTGCGGTTCGCACCCGACATGTTGTTGAAGAACTGGTTGAAGTCGGTGTTGCTGATGTTGCCGGAATCGACCGTATGGCCGCCGCCGAAGTCGAAGAACTTATGGTGGGTTTTGTAGCCCGTAATCGCGTTGTTCATCAACCCGAACAACACAGGATCGGAGAGCAGCTGGGAGGCCGCCTTTCGCACCTCGGGCGCGAGGCTCTTGTCATCCACCATGCTCGCCAGCTTTTCCCGGGTCAGATCACCCTTCCCGAAGAAAGCGTCTTGGTTCTTGCTGATCGTATTGAGCGTATCGAGCTCGGCTTGCGTGAGATTCATCGATGATGAAGCAACCTGCAGGAAGTCCTCTTTGTGGACCTTGTCTATCGAGCCTCCGTACAAGTGCTTCCATTCATCCGGGTGGTCGAGGAAGTATTGAGCGGCCGCGAGGACCTGTGGCGGGCATTTGCCGGTCTTAGCTTCGCCGTCGACGATCCGCTTGAAATCCGCAAGGCTCAGGTTCTTAGGCAGGTTGTCGGAATACCGATAGAGCTCGCGCAATGCATCGGTCTGGGTCATCACCGATGGCTCGCCATTCCGGGTGCCGTCGGAAGGGATGTAGTTTTGCGTATAGCTCTTTGCCCGCTGCTCCTGGAAAGCAGAAACCTGAGGGTGGTGATCGGAGAAGCCGGAGAGATCACCTGCTTTGATCTTCCCGCCGCAGCGGCCGTCACCTTGCGAGCCTATCGCATAGAAGAGCTCTGGGTCCTGTTGCAGAGCCTCGATCGCCGCCTTTAGATCCGGCGGTGTGGAGGGATCGTTGGCCAAATCTCCAAGAGATTTCCAATCCAGCGGGCATTTGTCTTTGTGTCGGTTCAGCACCGACACAATCTGCAGCTCGGCATCAGTCAGCGTGCCGCTGTTCCACGTGATCCTGGAGCTTTGTACGGGTGCCTCTGCAATCTTCGGGGCGCTCGCAGCGGAGGAGGACTCCGCGGAGGATGGCTCGGGGGCCTGCTGACATGCGTCCAGTGCAGCCTTGATCTCCGGCGGGAGGATGTTCCGCACCTCCTGCGTGAGTTCCTCCGTCAGCTGCTTGGCTGAGTCTGCAGCCGGCGGATCCTGTGCAGTCGAACGGTCATCGGCATTGTCTTTCAACGAGAAACTAGCCAGCATCGCCTCGAAGTTTGAAAGATCCCGCGCCGATGAGGGTCCGGGGGCCAGCCCGGACAAGCTCGAGTTGGCGGTTAGTGACAGGTTGTTGACTGACATTATACGTCCTCTGATTTGAGATCGCACCACAAGCCGGTCATGTGGCGCAGCCCGAGAATCGCGACGAACAACGAGCAAGAAATGTCGATGGGCTTCGATGGCTCCTACCACTTGCTTCCGATTGCTCAGTGCGCCCCCAGCGCTCAGTTCCGCTACAATCTATAGGCACATCGCCGTCTAGATATTCACGCCACATGGTAGGTTCGATTAGCTTTCCAAAAGCTGACGGCGCTCAGAGGTTTCACAACGAGACGCGCAATGATGGTGTGAGAGGCGGTGATGGGTTCTCGATATCGGAATTGCCTTGCTTGTTATGCTCGATCGCTCGCCTCCGGGCCCACTAGCTCGAATTACAGAGGCCGAGTCTGCCGCTCTGCGGATGGTCACGTGCGATGATTCGTGAAACAAGGTCGCAGGTCTCCGCAGCATCTTATGGTGGAAATCACCCACGCGTAGCGACCTCGCGCCTGCCCCCACGAGAGTGTTGGCGCTTGCGTAGATGCTCGAAGAGTCCGACGGTATTGTGCGGCCCCTATTGCCCCGAGCGGATCGAAGCTCAGCTGCACTCGGCATTCTTCATTTCATCATGCTTAGCCGCTTGGCGAGTGTTCGCTCGAACCCACAGGCCAAAGGGAAGCGTCCAGCGACGGTATGAGACGAATAAAACCTTCTTCTCGCCATTCCGCCGTGTGAGGCACACCCAGGATGGTGAACGTTGTTGTCCGGACACCCCTGGTAGGTATGAGATCGCGGCTTCTTAGCATTTCGATCTGAGCGGGCGTAGCTGTTTGGCCAGTGAAGACCCAGTCGTCCTTGGCGCGACGACCGTTCGCCATGGCGAAATCTCCAATTTCCGGCGGAGCAACCCCTGCGTGCAACGCGGGCCCAGCTTGAGACGGTCCAGCGTGAGGTGACCCGGCCCGCATGAGCCAAGGCTCAAGATCTTGCCAAACAAGGTCGTTGCCGAAATCGGAGGCGTCCGCGCGGTGTTGAGCGATCGGCTGTTGGGAATTGGACCGCTCGCCGCCGCTCAATGATGGCTCGACACGCGATGATCTGCCTCCGAGTTCCTGCCAAATTAGGTCCTGGCTGTATTCGGGTATTTCATGCAATGCCATTAGTTCACGCTCAAACTCCCTTGGACCGGCGGGCGATGAGGAGGAGTGGGACGCTGGGCTGTTGTCCGCCCGGCTTAGCGCGTTGAAGTCCATGCTGTTCCTCCTTTTGGACAGCGGAGTGGCTTTCATTCTTATGCGACGAAGCTCGTTTGCATGACGGACTTCGTGGAGTTGTTCAAAAGCTCGCATGAGGCGCTAAAGTGGAAAAGCACGCTCACCGATGCTGCTGGCATATTGCGCCACCCTGCGGCATCGGCCATCTACACATCCGCGCTCTGACAATGGCAGCAGTAGCTTTCGAAAAGCTGACAGAGGGCATAAGCAGACGCATTGCATCTCTTCGAGGCCATCTGTTGTCATCAAGTCATTTCTTACCTGCATCGGGTGTGTGGACCACGCCGTCTTGATGTGGTGCCTCCGGCGAAGGAGCGTCATTCGGTCGTCCTTCGCGAATGACCACGCTGGAGGATCCGCGAAACAGCATCAAAACCGACTCGTGCGGCGGCTTTTCGGCACCGCTCGGGTTTCGCCGTGCCTGTGCCTCCGCCGCAAGTCCTTTTACTGTTTGCTCCACAAGCGCGACAAAGCGGGGTGGACCAGAGGCGAAGACGAGGCCATCTCCCGGTACGGGTCTCACGATGTAACGCTCGTCGGAGATGTCGAGCGCATCGAGTGCCGCCTTGAACGCATCAAAGCTGATTGGACTCAAGACCAAAAGGCGGCTTTGCGCCTCATGCGCATCGGATACGTAGAGCACCAGCCCATCGTAGTACCATTGCAGATTGTAGAGATTAATCAGCCGTTCGAGGAACTCTCGCGGTGGTAGATCCGGCATTCGCCCCCGAATCCGACCCTTCACCCCGGTGCTGATATTGACTCTGATATTTAGGTTGTTGCCGAATTCCTGCAGTGCGGCCGCGAGGTCCTGATCCAGAACTGTGTAACTATAAGGCGTCGATGGCAGCGCCAGGGGAGCGCCGAGCGCCTCGACCACGCCAAAGCAAATGAAAACACCAGCATAGAGAACTTTCTTCAAGATGTGCAGCCTTGTGGGTGGGATGAGCATTCCTGCTATTTTTACACTTGAGAACAAGCACCGGAATTTGTCCCAAAATTTGGAAGCCGATGCTTCGTCCCAAATTGGAAGCTAACCGTGATCATTAGATGACAGATGCTCGTCAGTTTTTGGTCAGCTTGCTTCTCTAAGGTGCGGCCCATTCGTGTGAACGAACGGCTCATCTCACCACGTGACAGAAATGATTTCCTCCATGTTGTTTGGCGTTACGTCGATCCCTGCCAACTCCGTAGAGTGTGCCTCTAACGGCTGTTCGCCGGCGCACACTCAGTTTGGCGAGAGTCTTGCGCAGGTGGCCTCGAACCAAGGTGTCGTCTCTTCTGTGACCGAGCACGCGCCAGCTCCATCGCTGCCGGAAGTGCAGCGCGCAGTAGCGCCGGCGAGCCCGCTAGGCGATCGCGTCCTTCAGAGCATTTCTGCTATCCACCAGGGCAAACCATTTCCGTCGGGTGCAGTTTCGCCGACGCTCGTCGGCGAGCCTAATCCTACCAAGAGTCTGCAGCTTGGGCCGGCCGCACAACCGGTCTTGCGTGTGCAGCAAGTGGAGGTGCATCCAGTGGGAAAACCGGAGGGTGCGGATCATTTCGACTCGGCGCTGGCGAATCTGCGGGATGTTTACAGCGGCGTCATCCAGGTTTCGCTCATCTCCAAGGGGACAGGTGCTGTCAGTTCGTCTCTGAATAAGCTTCTATCGGCGGGCTGAGCGGGCCGTTGGCTGTCTTGACGAAAGACAAGATCGGTAATGGCCGGCCCGCAAGAAAGCGGCTTGATGCTCTCGTCCTGTTGCTGCTTTTGCTGACCCTCGCCGGTTGCAAAGCTGATCTGTATACCAAAGTTCAGGAGCGTGAAGCCAACGAGATGCTTGGGCTGCTCCTGAGCAAGGGCGTCGATGCCATCCGTGTGGTCGGTAAGGATGGGACCAGCACGATTCAGGTGGAAGAAAGGCAGCTCGCCTACTCAATCGAGCTGCTGAATGACCATGGCTTGCCGCGCCAATCCTTCAAGAGTCTTGGTGAGGTGTTCAAGGGGGCGGGCCTCGTTGCCTCTCCGGTTGAGGAGCGAGCCCGCTACGTCTATGCTCTCAGTGAAGAATTGTCGCGCACGATCAACGATATCGATGGGGTTCTCTCCGCCCGTGTTCATGTCGTTCTGCCGAAGAATGATCTTTTGCGACAGGATGCAACCCCGTCCTCGGCGTCGGTTTTCATTCGACACGCCTCGAACGCGAAGCTCTCAGCCTTGCTGCCGCAGATCAAGATGCTCGTCGCCAACAGCATCGAAGGTCTATCGTACGACAAGGTGGCGGTCGTGTTCGTGCCGGTTGAGCGAGCTCAGCATGAGGTCTCCGTTGTGCCGACGGCAGCTTCCGCCGAACCAACCAAATTCATCGCAACTCACATTGCGATCGGTGCAGGAGGTGCGCTCGCCGTGTTGGGCATTCTATCTTACGTGCTGCTGAGCACACGTGGGCCACAGCTTCGTCAATCCTGGCGCAAAGTGACAAATCTCGGCAGAGGTGCCAGCAAGCGAGCGGTCCAGTCCGCCGGCAAAAAACCGTCCTCCGATTCGAAATAGGCGGCAAGCAGGTCCGTATCGATGGCATCCACTGACCCAAATCATTCACTCAACCCGCATCCCGATCGCCTGCGCGAGCTTGCCGCTTTGATTCATCCCGGCCGGTTTGCCGGCCATCTTGATGAGCTCCTGTCGGCCGCCACAGTGCTGCAGCTGCAGAAGACTCCGAGACTGCAGCAAAGACTGGTCGAATTGCTAATGGGCAGTGAGCTGGTCTCGAACGGAACCGACTGGGGTAGGGACGTTCTGCTCGGGCATGATCCGCGTCGGGCGGCCCTGCTCGCCGGCAGTATCTGGCATGCCCGTTCGGTGCTCAAGCTTGTGTCAAAGCACGATGTAGCGATTCTGATCGAAAATATTGGTGCGGAAGCTCATGCTTTCGCAATCCGACACTCATCCATCGCCGTCGCAACCACATCGATTGACGATCCGCAGAAGCTCGCGAGCCAGATTGAACATGACGGATGTGCCTGCCTTGGTGCTTGGCTCAAGGACGCATCAGAGCTTGACCGTGTGCGCGTTCTTTTCCGCTTACCTGTGGGGACCACCGCCGAATCCCCAACAGCCGAACACCACAATTCAGCGGGTCAGTTACTGTCTTTGGTGGTGGCCCACTTGGCCACGGAGGAGCCAGCGGCATGACGGCCAACGAAACAGACTTGCCAGATAGCCCGCGGATACGGCCGCTTGGTCTGCTGATACCATGCGCGGAACTTGGTATCTGGTACGATGCGGTGCAGACGCTCGCGCTAGCCGAGCGATATCTGCGGCAGGTTCGCAGTTGGGCAAGGAGAGCCTATCAGCAGGAGCGGGAGCGCGGCCATTGCGAAGGTCTTAGGTCAGGCTCGGACGAAATGGCACAGCTGGTCGCCCGAGCTGCTTCCGATGTGGCCCGGCGAAAAGCCGTTCTGCAACAGGAGTTGCCACAGCTCGTGATTGAGATATTGACCGGTTTGTTGGGCTCCTTTGATCCGGGTGAGATGTTGGTAAGGACCGTTCGTCACGCCATCGAGCAAAGGTATGGCAGCGCAGAAGTATGCCTTCACGTGTCTCCTGTGAATGCTGATGCACTAAGGCGTGAATTCGTGGCGTTCGACGGAACGGATAGTCGGCCGAAAGTCAGAATTGATCCGGACCCGGCCGTGGGGCCTGACCAGTGCGTCCTGTGGAGTGAGTTCGGCAGTGTCGATTTAGGACTTGCCGCGCAGCTCCGCACATTGCGTCTCAGCCTTAATCCATCTTCTCAGGAAAGCGATCCGTGACGACGCAACGATCAGGCCATGATCAATCGGCCGGAGAAGGAGATGTGCATGCGGCGATAGCATCTCTAAGATTCGCAGCAAAGGATGTCGATACGCGTGCCGTGCGGGGACGGATCACGCGTGCGATCGGCACCTTGCTCCATGCCGTGTTGCCGGGGGCCCGTGTTGGAGAACTTTGCCTGTTGCAGGATCACGCTTCCGGATGGTCACTTCAAGCGGAAGTCATCGGTTTGCTGCCGGACGGGGTATTGCTGACGCCCATTGGCGATCTGGTAGGCTTGTCCCACCGCGCGGAAGTGCTCCCGACCGGGCGCATGCAGGAGGTGTCAGTCGGGCCCGACCTGCTCGGCCGCGTAATCGATAGCTTCGGCCGTCCACTCGATGGCAAGGGGCCGATAAAGACGATCCACACGCGTCCGCTCCGCGGCAAGGCGCCCAACCCGATGAGGCGGCGTGGCATCGAGCAGCCGTTTCCGCTCGGCGTTCGCGTGCTGGATGGACTTCTGACGTGTGGCGAAGGGCAGCGGATCGGAATCTATGGAGATGCCGGTTGCGGTAAGTCGACGCTGATGTCGCAAATCGTAAAAGGCGCGGCCGCAGATATCACCGTGGTTGCGCTCATAGGAGAGCGTGGACGCGAGGTACGCGAATTCATCGAACGTCATATTGGAGATGCCCTCGCTCGCACGATCGTTGTCGTTGAGACATCCGATCGATCGGCAATGGAGCGGGCGCAATGCGCTCATATGGCGACCGCACTCGCCGAGTATTTTCGTGATCAAGGGCTGCAGGTCGTTCTGATGATGGATTCGCTGACGCGCTTTAGCCGTGCGATGCGCGAAATCGGCCTTGCCGCAGGAGAACCTCCTACCCGGCGCGGCTTTCCTCCTTCCGTCTTTGCGCTGCTGCCTGGTCTGTTGGAGCGTGCCGGTATGGGCGAGCGGGGCTCGATCACGGCATTCTATACCGTGCTGGTCGAAGGTGACGGCACGGGCGATCCGATCGCCGAAGAGTCGCGCGGCATTCTCGATGGTCATATCATGCTTTCGCGCGCGCTGGCCTCGCGAGAGCATTTTCCCGCCATCGATGTGCTGTCGAGCCGAAGTCGTGTCATGGATGCGGTCGTCTCTGGTCCACATCGCAAGGCGGCATCCGTCTTCCGCGATCTGCTCTCGCGCTACAATGAGGCTGAGTTCCTGATCAAGGTCGGTGAATACAAGTCGGGCAGCGATCCACTGACCGATCGGGCAATCGATTCGATCGAGGAACTGCGCGCATTCTTGCGCCAAGGACAGGACGAGCCGTCTAGCTTTGAGGAGACCGTTTCATGGATGTCGCGTCTGACGGCCTAAATCTCGTGCAAGCGTCGAAATTGCGGCTGGTGAAAGACATGAGAGAGCGAAGCGCGCTTCGTGAATTGTCCAACATGGAAGCCAGGCGCCGAATTGCGGTCGAAGCGCTGCAGCGAGCGTCTGAGAATCTTGAAGGCGCGGAGAATCGTCGCGCCAAGGTCGAAGCTGAACTTTATCAGGAGCTGGCGTCGCTCAAGACGATGTCCGTGACCGAGCTCGATCGTCGCTGTCAACTCGTCCTTGGGCGACTGGCAGCACAGATCGAATCGGCACGCCAGGCGCGTGAGCAGGCGCGCGTCGCGCATGACCAGGCTCAGCGGTCAGTGAATGAGGCGCGGACCATATGGGCCAAGCGTTCGGCGGCGAGCCAGAAATGGGAGGAGATTGAGGGCGATGTCCAGCGCACCACCGCTGTCCGTTCGGAGTGTGCAGCCGAAATCGATGCCGACGACGAGGTTTTGCTCCGATATCAGGGTGGTTCGCGCAGCCAAGCGGTCGGTGGCTCGAACTGATGGCTTGTTCTCTTATGACGTCGCGAGCTGCCGTGGAACCTGTCGGTAAATGCCGTGGGTGAACCCGCATTATTTCAGCCAGCGGTAAAGTTGTCGCATGGCGTGGTCTCGTGGCTCAACGAGGTCGCCGCACCACGCACGGTTCTGCAGAGCCGCCTTGGCGATAAGCCGCTATCGATCCGTATAAGCCGGCTTGTTTGGCAGGCCGAGCCATATGCCATGTCGATGCTCGACTGCGTATTTTGCGCCGGAGGCGAGACCGCTGTCTTGTCCTTGCCCCGCCTTCTCGTCGAGGCGCTGATTTCAATGGTCCAGTATGGCCTTACTTTACCTTCCGACCCAACCCGCTCGCTGCTTCTAGAACTTGCTCTGGAACCTTGGCTCGCTCGATTAGAGATCATGCTCGCGCGGAATTTGCAGCTGATCCGCATCGAAGACGCGACGGCCAAAGATCCCTATTTGGAGTTCGACGTTACTTTCGGACCGCTGGCAGCCAAGGCCCGCCTGTTCTTGTTCGCGCCACTTGACGGTCTGGTTCCGTCTGCGTTTCGTGTGTTAGGCGAGTTGATCGGCCAATTACCGCGAGACTTAGGCAAGATTTCTTCGGAATTGCCGGTCGTGATTGCGAGAGAGATCGGCTCGCTGCGGGCGCCCGTCAGGCTTCTTCGTCAAGCACAGGCCGGCGACGCACTGCTGCCCGACGTCATTCCATTTGCCCATGGCCAGCTCATCCTCGTTGCGGACAAGTTGTGGGCGCCGGCGCAGGTCGCGGGCGACAGACTTATCCTTCGGGGACCATTCCGCCTGCAGTCCCATCCTCTAAGGTATGCAAATATGACGATACGACCCCAAGCGGAGCAAGCAATCCCGCCCTCGGAAGCCGACATCGACAGTGTTGAGATCACGCTTGTGTTCGAATGCGGCCGCTGGCCCATCCCGCTGGGTACGTTGAGAAGCATCAGCGAGGGGCACGTGTTCGAGCTTGGCCGGCAGCTGGACGGTCCGGTCGACATTGTCGCCAACGGTCAATTGATCGGCCGCGGCGACATCGTACGTGTCGGTGAAGCGTTGGGCATCCGGTTACGTAGCAGGTTGGCGGTCAATGGTTGACATTCAACCGAGCATCCTCGCGCTTGTTGCGACGACCGTCGGCCTTGGCCTGTTGACGTTCGCAGTCGTCACAACGACGGCGTTCATCAAGGTTTCCGTTGTTCTCTTCCTGATCCGCAACGCGCTCGGCACTCAGTCCATACCACCGAACATCGTTCTGTATGGCGCTGCATTGATCCTCACCGTGTTCATAGACGCCCCGGTATTCGAGCAAACATACAACCGCGTGACCGATATGCAACTTCGTTACCAAACCGCCGACGACTGGTTGACCGCCGCCAAGGAGGGCAGCGAGCCGCTGCGCGCCCATCTCAAGAAGTTCACCACTGAGGAGCAGCGCACGTTCTTCCTGTCGTCGACGGAACATATCTGGTCGGAGGAGATGCGCGGCAACGCAACAGCCGATGATTTTGCGATCCTCGTGCCGTCCTTTTTGATCTCGGAGCTTAAGCGCGCGTTTGAAATCGGTTTCCTTCTCTATCTTCCGTTCATCACAATTGACCTGATTGTGACGACAATTCTGATGGCCATGGGCATGTCAATGGTGTCACCAACAATGATATCCGTTCCTTTCAAGCTTTTTCTGTTCGTCACAATCGACGGCTGGTCACGGCTCATGCACGGATTGGTCTTAAGCTACGCATCTGCGGGGAGTTGAGATGCACGAGGCCAGCATCCTCACCCACCTGAGCCGATCACTAGTCCTGTTCATGATCTGGGTTCTACCGCCGCTCCTGGCAGCCCTCGTGGCGGGATTGGGTATCGGCATCGTGCAGGCAGCAACCCAGCTCCAGGATCAAACCTTGCCGCTTACCGTGAAGCTCCTCGTCGTCGTCGCCGTGCTCGTTCTGTTTGCTCCGGTGCTGAGCGCGCCGCTGATCGAGCAAGCCCAGCAGATCTTCACTGAGTTCCCCGCGCTCACAGCGAGGTATTAGAGCGCGGAACGCACGGCTGTCTGAGTTTTAGCTATAGCGCGCGTTTGTCGGCCTTGATCGTGAACCACAAAAGGGCGAGTTCGTCAGCTTATCGAAAGCTCGCCTCACTAGCATGCGACGGATAGGTATCCGAACTGTCCTGTTCGGCTCCGTGAGCCTGCCTTATTCGGAGGAAGAATGACCCTATTTGGAAGTTCTATCCATTCGATTTGGGTTTTGCTTACGACGTGACGGAATTACCTGCTGAGACCTGGTCCTCGATGCATTGCCTGGCGAGTTGTCGACGCAGTGAACGGGCGAACTGCTTTGATTGCAAGCGGCCCCACGATTCTGGCGTTCTGGTGAATGAGCCTGCGAATGAAGGTGCCGCTCGAGCCGATCTCCATAGACTGCGAAATTGATGGAAGCTTTGAGGCCCTCAGATCTCCAAACCGCGCTGCGGCCGGTGAGAGCGGAAGAAGCGTGGCTTGTAGGCGCGCAGCGGCTTTCGCCGGTGCTCTCATCGAATGGTCATACCTCTGCGCCGGATGGCTGTAGTCATATGGATGGTTGAAGCCGAAGTCATCTGCCTTGTGGGAGACCTGTCGCTCTGCAACCGCTCGGACACGAGATCTGCAGAGTTCTTGACGTCTCACATCATGGCGACGTGAGTGCGACGGTTGCATTGGCTGAAGGAACGCCGAGCTGAGCTCAAATGGATGCCTTGTCACCTACCGAGACGCAAACTCTGATTCAGACTGCTGTCGAGTTCGTCGTTGCGGCCGGACTTGGTGGGGCCCGGGCCCTCGGCATTATGCTGGTTCTTCCGGTATTCACGCGACCGCACATTAGCGGGATTATCCGCGCAAGCGCGACGGTTGTGATTGGATTGCCTTGCTTGATGCAGATCAGGAACGGCTTGCAGACACTAGATCCGGGTACCCGTATGGTTGCGGTCTCGCTCCTCGGCTTGAAGGAGATATTTATCGGCCTGCTGTTCGGTTTTCTGCTTAGTATACCACTCTGGAGCATCCAGGCCGTTGGTGACATCATTGATACCCAGCGCGGCATCTCCAACCAGGTGGACGATCCTGCCACACGCAGTCAAGCCGCCCCGATGGGGCTCTTTCTCGGGACTGCCGCGGTTACGATCTTCGTTGTATCAGGAGGTCTGCAGACCATGGTCAGATGCCTCTATGGAAGTTATCTGATCTGGCCCGTATATCGGCTGCTACCGCCCCTGACCCACCACGGGGCAATGGAGTTTATCGGGCTTCTCGACCATATCATGCATACGACCCTCGTGGTCGCCGGGCCCGTGCTGGCTCTGCTGCTTCTGATCGACGTATCCCTCATGCTGCTCGGGCGCTTTGCGCCGCAAGTCAAGCTGAACGATCTCTCTTCGACCATCAAGAATGCCGCCTTTGGCATCATTATGGCCAGCTACGCCGTCTTCCTGATCGAATATATGGGAGCAGAGATCATTCGGTTTAACGGCGTGCTGGAGTGGCTCGAGAAGTTCTTGAAATGAACGACACGAGCGAAGAGAAAAACCTTCCACCAAGTCACAAGAAGCTGAGGGACGCGCGGAAGAAAGGACAGAGCCCGCGCAGCGCCGACTTTGTTACCGCGGCAAGCCTTTGCGCTGGTTTCGGCTGCCTGTGCTTCAGGGCGGGCCCGATCGAAGACGGATGGCGCGAAGCCGTGCGGTTCACCGACAAGCTGCAGGAACAGCCCTTCAACAGTGCGGCCCGGCAGGCGTTGGTCGGATTGATGGACCTTTCTATAACAGCCGCGGCTCCCATCCTAGGTGCGGCGGTTGCTGCGGCGATTGTGGCCGGTGTCTTGGCCGGCGGCGGGCTGACGATTTCGGTTGAGCCGCTTAAACCCAGCTTTGAGAAATTGGACCCCGTCAAAGGGCTGAAGCGGATTGTCTCCCAGCGGTCGGTTGTCGAGCTTGGAAAGTCTATCGTCAAAGTTTTGGTTCTTGGCGCTACGTTCGTTTTCACTGTGCTCGCAAGTTGGAGGGCACTGGTATACTTGCCCGTGTGCGATTTGAGCTGCTTTGGTTTTGTCTTTAAAGAGCTCAAAGTGCTGATCGCGATTGCTGCCGGCGCTCTTCTGATTGGCGGCTTGGCCGATCTGCTCATTCAGCGTTGGTTGTTCTTGCGCGACATGCGCATGACGCAGAGTGAAGCCAAGCGCGAGTCCAAGGAACAGGATGGTAATCCGCAGATCAAGGGTGAACACCGCAGGCTCCGCCGGGAGTCGGCGAACGAGTCTCCACTCGGCATTCATCGGGCGACAGTGATACTGACGGGGCGAGCGACATTGATTGGACTGCGCTACGTTCGGGGCGAGACCGGCGTCCCGGTACTGGTGTGCCGCGGCGAGGGCGAAACGGCTTCACAGTTACTGGCGGAGGCGCGCGCCCAACGTCTGAGCATTGTCGAGGATCATGTGTTGGCGCGTCAGCTGATCCGGAAGGGTGCGATGGGCAAGGCCGTTCCGATGGAGTGTTTCGAGAGGGTTGCAAAGGCAGTCTTTGCCGCCGGCCTAGTTTAGCGTCGCGCAAAACAGCGATGCGCTCAAATCTCTGGTCAACGACCCAACTGTCCCAGAACCTGATCGGCAAGCTGCACGATCCCAAGAAAAGGACCGGGCAAAGATTGGATTCCAGGAGGCTCGTCGGCCGATTCCAAGACTGATATGGACAAGAATGGCCAACCGATGTTCATGCTGCTCGGGTCTTACGAGCCGCTTATTGGATTTCTGGCGCAACCCTGCTATGCGTTTCATTCTCCAAATTGCTCCTGTTGCCCGCCGACGTGGCCCCAAGTGCGGTGAAGGGAAGCACTGCACGATCACCACTGGTCGACATGACAGCGCCATTGCCTAACAAGTCGCCAGGTTCATTGACCATAACCGCAAGGTTATTCCGGACTGAGCAGCCAAGGGTTGGATTGAACGAATTGTCGTTCACTGTAGGAGCGACGATGGAGAGCGAGGGACAGACCGGAGGATGGGCTTCGAAAGTGATCGCTTCAATCCTCACCCCGGAACGAGCCGGCAAATCCACACGAGAAGCGGACAGGTGGATGTTGTAGGTGGCAACGCCCATGGCGCGAGCCTCGTGGGCCACCTGTGCAATGAGTCTGGGTGGGCCGATGACACGCACATGGAGGGCATCCCGCCGGCCGCGACTGGTCGCTGCAATAAAGCTTCGCAGCCGATGCCGTTCGGGGCCACGAAGGCTCTGCAGGAACAGCACGCTACTCTTCTGCTCGACCCGGATCTCTTGGTCAGCCGGCGCGGGCTGGATCGAGGCAGTATTTGCGCAGCCCCCCAATGTTGCTCCAATAACGATCGGGTAGCACAGATGTCGCAAAGTCATTTGGCGATCCTCATTCGATAATAAAGCCGGCGCTGCCGGTCAATCCTGGTGTGCTGGCGCGAGGCGCATCGCGACCTCGCGGCGGCCGGGCCACCGTGTTTGTCAAAATCCGCCCCGCATCTGAGGACGGTGCGATGCGGTCGCTTGGCGCACTCATCTTGTTCGGGTTCGATGCGGGCCGTACGATGTAGGGCGTGACAATAATGACCAGCTCGGTTTCACGTTTTTGAAACGATGAGGAGCGAAAAAGCGCGCCCAGGATCGGCACATCGCCGAGCCAGGGAAACTCGCCGATATCAGTGTTGAAGTTGCGCCTGATGAGGCCGCCGATTGCAAAGCTCTGACCGCTGGCGAGCTCGACCACGGTGCTGGCCCGCCGAGTCGAGAGGGCAGGGACCGCCATGCCATTGATTTTGACCTCGCCTTCGCTCGACAATTCGCTGACTTCGGGCTTCACACGGACAATGATCTGATTATTGTTGAGAACCGTCGGAACGAACTCGAGGCTCACGCCGAACTGGCGAAATTGGACGGACACCTGCCGGTTGTCCTGCATCACCGGAATGGGGAATTCGCCGCCGGCGAGGAAGCTTGCGGCTTCGCCGGACATGGCCGTTAGATTCGGCTCAGCCAGGATTGAGGCGAGGTGCTCGCTCGCGAGAGCGTCGAGAACAGCGCTCAGGTTGGTATTGCCGGCGCTAAACCCAATCCCGATCGTGCCGCCGCCGCCGGCCGCGCCGGACCCGCCCCCTTTGCCAGTCACAAGGAAAGCGCCGTTTGGGCTCGAGGCCGTGAAGTTGATGTTGAGATCCTTGACGGCGCTGCGGGAGACTTCTGCCACCCGTACGCTGAGATTCACTTGCAATGAGCCGGCGACCTGGATCTTGTTGACAACCAGCGCGCCCGAACCAAGAAACTGCTCGGTGACCTTCCTGGCGGTCTCGACGACATCGGCATTAGGCGCCGTACCGCTAAGGATCGCGCCGCGCGGGGTATAGCTGACCTGAATTGGATAGTCGCCGACCTCGGCCTTAAGCGCGGCCCGCAGATCCTCGATCGGTTGGGTAACGACAACACGCAGCTCGGCGAGAGCCTCTCCGTTGTCGTTCAGGGCAAACAGGCTCGTCCGTCCGGCCTTTTTGCCAAACACGAAAATCGTGGTGTTCGATGGCGCCTGATAATCCGCAATCGCCGGGTCGGCTATAAAAATGCTCGCAGCCGGTCCGGTCAGATGAACTGTTTTACCCTGTGAGGAGGTTAGGTTGAGCGTGCCGGTGGTGCTGCCTGGCGCCGCGCGTGGCGGTTCTCCCTTGCCATCCCGCTTTGTCTGAGCTGTGACTGCAAGCGGAAATAGCAGAGCGACTGCGCACAGCACGTAGCAGAGGCGGGGAAAAGCGGCACACTGCAACCCGCTGGCGACCATCGACGGCTCATCAGCGCCGGCGGCATTGTTAATGACGTTCAAGGGAGTGTAGCTTTCAAGTTGGATCGGCTTAGGCAGCCGATGCTGCGCCAATGAGTTCAAGAGTGTAACCGACACCGCGCGCGGTCTTGATCCTTAGCGTTGCACCGGCCTGGCTCAAATGCGTGCGTAAGCGATAAATCCCGACTTCCAGCGCATTGGTCGAGACCTCGTCGTCAAATGCATACAAGCTATCTTCGAGCGATGCGCGCGGCACGGTACGGCCGGCGCGGTTGAGCAGATGTTCAAGAATGCACACTTCGCGGCGCGCAATTCTCAGTATTCGACCACCGACCGAGACCTGTCGCGCGATCGGATCGAAATGCAGATTCCCGAATGTCACTACCGGCGCCATCATCTGCGTTGACCGTCGCAAAATGGCCCGCATGCGAGCAATGAGTTCGTCGATAGACACGGGCTTGGGCAGAAAATCATCCGCGCCCGCATTGAAAATTGCAATCCGCCGTCCGAGATCATTGAGACTGCTCATCATCACCGCCGGCATTGACCGTCCCTCGCGCCGCAGCTGCTTCAGCCAGTCCAATCCGTCTCCATCGGGCAAATCCGTTTCGACCAGGACCATGTGGTAGTTCGCGCAATCGAGCGCGGCCGCCGCCTCATCCAGCGTGCGTGTCACGTCGACGGCGAAGCCGCAATTTAAGAGCGCTTCCTTCACGGCGCGGGCAAAGTCCGCATGATGATCAACCAGGAGAATTCGCATTTCATCGCCTCTCGTCCATCCACGTCAAGACCTGAGCGCGTCACGATTGACCATGGGCTCGATGGAACTGAGAGGCGGCTGGATTGGTGTGAATTTGAACAGCCCGAAACGAGAGGGCGGAACATGTTGACAGTCGATCCGTCTCTGCCGGTCCATTGTCGTCAGATGGACCACGGACCCCTCGGGGCTGCTTACGACCTCGGCGCCGCTCAACATGCCGCTCATGCGAGCAAGAGAGCTGATTCTGTTTGAACCGCGGCAGCTCGCTGACGCGTTCGCAGGCCGATCACAGCCGTTCTTGCGTGCACTGAGCCAACGCCTGCAGTGCGAATAGCGCCAGGACGCGCAATCGTAACCAAAGCGCGGGAGACGATCGGATTTGTGACTGAACAGATGAGCGAAACCGACATTTGGAAACTTCCCCAATTCGTCTTGGTCTGCGGTCAGTCTTGCTGGGCTGTTGAGCCTGTCGTGTCGTGAAGTCACGACAATGCAAGTCTTTCCGCATTCGAAGCCACATCACGCGACGCACCTGGCCAATGGCTTCACAGGCTGAGATGCTCGACGAAACGATCAATGCCCCTCCCGGTTTGAAGAACACCCTCTCGCAGCCGACTCTTTGCACGCAAGACGTCGACCGCCCTGAAGTTCCGTCGCGCCCGAGGTCCCCTCGTCCGCCGCAGCCCAGCGGAAGCTGCGAACGATCCAATCGAGCTCCTCGTGGTTGTCATCGCGCATAGATCCAGGTGACTACACCAGCACCATTTCGTCTTTCGGGGTGCACGGCGCCAGAATGTTCGGGTCTCGCCCAGTAAGGGCCAGATGGCGACCGCCAGCGTTCCGGAGAGGAGCAGTCCAGCAGCGTGAGGGACGGAGCGGCTTAGCATTGTGCTTTTGAGACGTTCGCAATTCTTGCTACCTGTCAGGAAGGGTACACGCGAGCTGGTCTGTGTCGCGGGGCTGTCGGAAATCCTACAATCTGACGCTAGGTGAGATTCAAGTGCTTTGACCGCTGGTCGTAGCAGTGCTCTCGACCTCGCAAGCATTCTGAAACGATGGCGACCTCTGAAGCCAGACTATCGACCTGCGGAACGCTCGGCCCTCTCGCCAGGGTCATGAGCGTTTCGTCGGTCCAATAAGGCGTAGCTTGAGCCAAAGCCGATGACAGTGTGTGAAGGCAGTCGTCTTTGCTAGGCCTTAAGGCGTGACCTCACGGTCGTCAGAGATCTCATGCGTGTCAATCTAGCAAGGAGACGGTGGCGAGATGCCTCTATGTGACGCACAGGGACAGCTAACTTCTGGGATGCAGACGCCGGAGCGCGCAAGCCGATTTGACCGGAAAGGGACTGAAGAAGGAATCGATTGCCAAGGGACATTCTTGAATGCTGCCTCCATACATCACGAGAGATTATGGGGCTTTAGGCGCGATCGACAAAATCGATTGTTTTGATGGAACGCATCCAGGTAGCGAATAGCTTTGGAATGAGTCGAATAGATTCCGTCAACGACGCGAACGGTCAGCTGGACGGAAGCCGCGCGAAGCGACGGATCATAATAGGGTGCTACCTTGTGCCTTCCGACATTGGTGTTCGATCAGGCCGAGATCGGGTCCCCTGATTGAGCTTTTTCGGACCGCCGCGTCAGGTTCGCTCCACCACCTCATTGCGGACGCGTCATCTAGGGAGACGGTGCACAGCAAGGCGGACGAACTGGCGCTTGCGGCTGGTCGAATTTCTTTCCTGGATCGTCTCCTTATGCAGATGTGAGAACTGCATTCTCTCGCCCGTTAGGACTGCGACGGACAAGCGCAACCGGCTGCCGTTTTGTGGTTTCCAAGCGGAGGAGACGCTGCATCAAATCGTTCAAGTCGGCGCGCGAAGCTAAGTCACTCCAGCAAACCTGACCTACGAGGTTGTGATGTCGGAATAGCCATCACGGCGACTTGCGCCTCGTTGCGACAGGCTGCTTTTGTACCGGCGCGAGCGCGCGTGTGTCTGGAAGCAGACAAACGGCTTGCGAGCACGACGTCCTTAAAAGCGCAATCTGCGGTACTTATCGAGGGAGAAGAGCATATGAAGTTTACTGGCCGAGCACTACCGATCCTATTGTCCTTGCTTTCGGCCGCGAGCGTGAGCGCGCCGGCGAGAGCCGATGAGCCCTCGCCGAAATACACTGAGGTGCTCAGTGCCCTCCAGGCGGGGAAGAATGTAAAGCTCATACTGGACATGAGCCGCTGTACCACAGCGGAGGGTGGCAAGCCTGCGTCCGCGACGCAAGCCGGTCTGGTCATCACTGCCTTCAGGGTGACCGTCCATAACGGCATCAGCTTCGCCAATGCTCATCAAACGGTCGACAGCTCCGGGCATGCCGTGACCGAGTACATCCGCCATAGCCTTAGCCGCGAAGGCAAGCTGACGGTGCGAGCCTCGAAACTTGTCGTCGGGACCACCGAACTCGTGAACCAGGGAGAATTCATCTGCGAACTGCCGGATGGCGCAAAGTTCATCTGGTAACGAAGAGCACAGAGCAGGGGGCGCTTCGAAGACTTAATCCTTTCGTGCGGACACCTTCGCACGGATACCAATCCTTTCGATCGTCAGGAAAGATCAGAGTGTTTCTGACGGTCGTTTCGTCGGACGAGGATCAAGTTGTACGAACTTGCTGCTCAGGTAACTCATGAGGGCCGCCGATCTCCATTCCATCTCAGGGATTGGAAGGTCGGCGGTTCAGGTAGTCGTCTTATGGGCGGACCCAAGGCTCTCAGTTGAACGCTTCAGATGAGTTCGAAGGACGTCCTCACGCTGCGGTTATCGTAAGAACATTATTCCCAAGTCGCTCCAGCCGCGGGCCCGCAATGATGACGACCTTAGGCCCGGGTGCGCTCTTATCTTTCATCCGCCTCTTTTTGGGATCCTTTCACCTGAAATCTCAGTACTGCCGAATGCAGCCACAAGGTGAATGAACGATCCCGCTTAAGATCATCTGGGCTGGCTGCTATGGGTTTGCTCACCGCTCGTAAACTGCGTTCGGGCGCAGATCTAAGCTCTCTGAGCAAACGATCCGTGGTTTCGAAAGCTTGAGCATCCGCCCGAGGTGCCGACGAGCACCTCGTTCAGCCAAATTGCGGCCAACGGAAGAGAAGAGCGCGGCCATCGGTTGGGCTGATTTCGTTGTATCGATCCATGCTGCGGTCGGCGGGCATAACTACCTCGTTCTATCGCTACTCATGTTAGCTTCGCAAAACCTGACCTGGCCAGACGGAAAGCTAAAGTGAATAATGATCGGCACGGGCCCTTCCAACCCGAGGATAAGTGGGCGAACTTTAGAGACCATACAGGTTTGGGCTGAAACTCTCATTCCAAGCGCGGAACGCGGCCGGTCGCCCGCGCTGGCCAGTTGGACCGGAGTATTATTGGTAGCGCGAAACGCTGCGTTCGATGTTTCCGAGCGCCGGAAAAGGCAAATCACCCTTTCCGTAGCCTGTACCACTCAGCCTTTTGTTCCTGACTTTCTATATGGATTAGATGCGCTAGCGGTCCGATAGTCGTCCAGGTTTCCGCCCAGAAATAGTACCTCACGCTCCTCAGTCGGGGTATCAGTCATCCATGCCACAGCGGGTTCATCATTCTCAGTCCCGTCCTAGAGAATACTGACGATCTCTTCCGCCGTCCAAGTTGTGACCCTCGGCACCGTGTAGGTGTGCAACTCATTCGCGTTTTCCGCGATGACTTTGGCGCCATACTCGTTGTCATCGTCCGGCGAAAGGAGCAGTTGTGAGGCCTCCTCTGACAGCGACACAAAAGGCGAACAACTGGTATCGCCCCTCACGTGCTCTGCCGCTGCGCGACCCAGATCAAGTCGTTGGCCTCCCCAGATATTCCAAGGGGCGGCGTCGTAACGCAAAGCCGCCATGGAACGCAAATGGGCCATCGCGCTTAGACGGTCCAAGCGCATGTGGTTTGCAATGACTGGCGTGGTTTTGAAAGCGCTGCAGCTCCAGGTATGACGATGCCATCACGTCGTCGTAAACGCGGCCACTATCGACGCGGTCGACTGACGATCCACTCACTCGTGACCATTTTGCTGATCTTTGCGCAGCGAGTTCGATTTCTCTTCTGAGTTCCGCAATGTTCGCGCACGTCAGCGTTGCGGCAAGTTGAGCGCGCGTTCTGACAAAGGATGGAGCCGTGCACCGTTCATTCTCCAGTATAGCTTGCGCTCTCTTGTTACCATCCGTTACCGTCCGGTTCGATCCAGCCACGGGTGAAGCCGATGCTGCGAGGAATTGGCTGAGACTCTTTAAGCCGCTGCTCAAAGTCTGCTTGCGCTGTCTCTTCCTGTCGCGGCTCGAGGTGATGCATCCGAGCCTCGGATCGGTTGACGTCCTCAAATGGGTCCATACCCTTCTCCCTTTGGTAGCCTTGTCAATATCATTCGTACGAAGTTGATCCGATAAGGATCAGAAACCGAGACCCGCGCAATGTCGATAAAACACACCGAGGCTGTTCTCGAGCGGATCGGTGTGTTGAGGGCGTGCGGGCTGGACTGACCGGGGATCCAAGTCATTCTTCTGTTCCAGAGTTTGGGCCATCAAGTCGGCCTCCTGTCCGGACAAAGTCTTGCCATGCTAGAAGGGTTAGCTGTCGAACACCTGACCAGCCTCATTGAAGAAATTCGGGGCCCTTCCGAGTATGCCAGCGAGCCTGTTGTTCATTGCAGAGCGGAGTTTGGGAGATGGGACCATCGTCGGTATCCGCTCCACGGCAGCGCCGTGTGAAGGTCCGGGAGAAGCAGCGCGGCGGAAGCGCGGCTATCGGTGGGCTTGAGCGGCGTGGAGAAGTATGCCTGGGCCAGCTTGCATCGGCTCCCAGTGGAGCTCCTTTAAATGCTCGTCAAGATGCTAGCTGTGGTCCGAACAGCTTAGCCTGGCCGCAGCCGTCGGGCTCGTGTCCGGGCTGGGGTGGCTGAAGCTCATTGTCCTCTGTCGGGACCGCTGATGCAGGGCCTTGCGTCGGTGCGCGGGGCGCTGGCCGTAAAACAAGAGCCGGGCGTGCGGCTCCGATCCAGGCATCCGCAACACGCGGTTAATGGCTTAACTCGCAACGTTAACAGGCTGTGCGGCCGCGAGACGTTGAACCGTGGCTGGGGCCACAAACGATTCGGGTGTATAA
The DNA here is from genome assembly GCF_020194215.1 of Bradyrhizobium sp. BRP20. NCBI lineage: Bacteria > Pseudomonadati > Pseudomonadota > Alphaproteobacteria > Hyphomicrobiales > Nitrobacteraceae > Bradyrhizobium > Bradyrhizobium sp. BRP20. The sequence continues at coordinate 118,111 of NZ_JADYVY010000012.1, forward strand.
AGAACGTGGCGGCAAGGACTGGCGCTCGGGCGCCTCAGTTCGGAAAAGAAAAATGGGCCGTTGACGCTTGCAGCCGATGCGCCACACAATGCACCACAACGTTAGTCGCGCCTTATAAACATCTCGCCGCGCAAGCCGTTGGTGTGACCTGCAGGCGCAGCTGAACAAAAAGACCTAGGGCAATCTCCGCGGTCGGTCGTATCGGCCCCTCCTTCCTCCGAGCCCGGCGCGTTTCCGGTCAAAGTAGCGATAGATACCAGGCACCGACGCATGAAAATTTGACAAGCATCAGTCTTCCTGGGTTGATCCAAAGCCGGGACGGCCGAAGGAAGCGGCTCTTGGCGCTCGCGGGTTGCACTCCTGTTGCTAATGGCAGGACGGTGATGGCTTAGGTCAGAACGCCGGGGCTGCGGTCGTCCACCATGCTGGCGCGCAGCGTGTCCTCCGTGATCTTTCTCGCCGGAGATGGCCGCAGACCTCGAGGCTAGCCAGAACGGTTCGAGCTGGCATTGATGAAGCCGCGATTCATCATCGCGAGAGGCGCGCCCGGCCTCATCTGCCGGTAAGTGACGCAGATACCCAACTGAGTGTCGTGAACGTTGATGCTCCCGATGTTTGACGCTCCAAGGCGTTTGTCTTCAAAAAGCAACTGGGCCTCGAGGACGGGCATTCTTGCAAAGTCGCGGTCGGTCATCATACCGATAGAAAAAGCGAGAACATGCGGCGCCTGCAAGACAATCAAGCGAAGATCCGCAGCATCCTTGAATGCAGCAGGCGCCACGGTGGTGCAGAAGAAAGCTCAGCGTCCAAGCATTGCCTTAACGAGGCATCTATAATCCAGAATTTTTCATCGCATTATTAGATGTGTTGTCTTGGCGCGGCATTATTGATCGGATGTCGCTTTGCAACGGGGCAGCATGCGGTTGATCAACAATGTCTCCCAAATCTGTCGTGTGTTCTCGAGCGCATCAATTCATGTTCCTCGCTTTGAGCCGGCGCAGCGACTTTAATTTGGCGATCACGCAGCGCGTGTTCGGGAACCTGATCAGAGACCATTTGGGCTAAGCGATGGACAGATAGACGTCGCAATAGAAGGGGATGCCGACAGACAATAGTAGATTGAAATACTCAACTATTGCGTTTGTGTGGTTTCGACCTCTAAAGATCCTCTATCGCTCCTTGCTCGCTCGGTCGCGAGTCCAAACGTTCCGATCGCGAATGGGCATCAGAACTCCTTCCTGAGAAGCAGCTGGCTTGTTGATGAATTCTGGAGCGCCGATGTGAGTGTACTCGTGTGGGATCAACTAGCCGCTGGAAATTGGCTGTCACGACGGCGTCAATCGCCAACCACCGCGGTCGAAGCTCTTTTGGGCTGCGCCCGTGCGCAGAACGTCACAGCACGTAGCGGAATCTTCTTCGGTGAGAGTCCTCTAACATCAGCCGACGGCTTGTTATCCATGCTCAAATCGGCTGCCCGGCGCACATTCAGCGTGGCTTGCGCGAAAGGGCAGGGTGGTCGCCGACATTGACTTGTCCTCAAGGCCCACCAAGTGGCTCAGAGGGCGCCGCATTAGGGGTTGTGATGTCTTCGGTTAACTCCATGCTTCATCTTGGTCTAAATGTTCATGGCGCTGGTGGCCATTCCGCCGCGTGGCGCTGGCCGGGTACAAATCCAAGCGCCTTTTTCGATATCGAGCACTACGTCCGGGCTGCGAAGGTTGCGGAGCGTGGTCTGCTGGATGCTGTATTCCTCGCCGATACTCCCGCGATAAACTTCGACATTACGCACCAGCCACCGCTGAATGGGCTCGAATCTACCCTCGTTCTTGCGGTGATTGCACGCGAAACGCAGCGGATTGGCCTGATCGCGACAGCGTCGACGACCTACAATGAACCATACAATCTCGCTCGGCGTTTCCAATCGCTCGATGTTATCAGCCGTGGCCGCGTTGCGTGGAACGCAGTCACGACGTCGAGCCCGGCGACGGTAGCAAACTTCGGCGGTCGAGAAGTCGGGCGAGCGGATCGCTACAGACGGGCCGAGGACTTCGTTGAAACCGTCCGTGCTCTCTGGCTGAGCTGGAGCGACGAGATGGTCATCGCCGATCAGGCCGCGGGAGTTTACGCAGATCAGAGTCAATTCCGCCTGCTCGATCCCGATACCAATAGTTTCGGCATCCGAGGCCACTGACGCATCCCGCTTCGCCCCAAGGTCACCCAGTCATCGTTCAGGCGGGCGGTTCGGATCCCGGACTACGGCTTGGTGCCCGCAGTGCAGATGTCGTGTTTGCGGCAGCCGGGGACTTGACGACGGCTCTGCGGGAGGCAGAGCGCCTGCGTGCGCTCTCTCGGCAATTCGGCCGCCCTGCGGCTCCGCTCATCCTGCCGGGTCTTGTCACCTGTATCGGGGGCACCGAGGAAGAAGCGGCTCGTCGCAAAGAAAAGCTTGATGGACTGATCGATCTGGAGCGCGCCATCGGCGCCCTTGCACGAAGCATGGGTGTGGCGGTCGAGAAGCTCAGCCTCGAGCGGCCAATTCCGGAGGAGATTTTGCCTGATGCAGATCATGTTCCGTTTTCTGTCGGTCACCATCGCACGATTGAAGCTCTGGCGCGTCAAGGTCGGACGGTTCGCGAGATCATCAGCAGCGTTCAAGCTTTTGGCCACCGCTTGCTTGTGGGTGCACCCGAGCAGATCGCGGACTCGATTGAGACATGGTTCCGCGCCGGCGCGGTCGATGGTTTCAACATCATTCCGGATGTTCTGACCGATGGCACTTCAGCGTTTGTCGACAATGTGGTTCCCATCCTGCAGAAGCGCGGGCTGTTTCGCAAAGAATATTTGGGACAGACACTGAGAGAGCATTTCGGCACTTCTATTCCTTTCGAGGCGGCACGAGCCACAGCTAGCTCACCGCTCTGACGCATCCTCAACACCAAATCTCGGGAGCCCGGATATGCATTTATCGAATGCGTGGTCAGCGAGGCTCTTCACTGGCAAATCCAACCGTCAAGCAAGAACAGTGGCGGCTATCCTTGTCGTGCTCTTGGGCCTGTCGCAATTGTCGCCCAGCGTTCATGCTCAGGAAGGGGTAGCCGGCAGCGTAAAGCGAGGATGCGTCATTCGTTACGGGCATTTTCAAGAGCCTGCCTGCCTGTTCGGAGGATGGGTCCAACAATGGTATCTGCAACGCCAGTACAGCGATAATCTGGTTGCGCGCAACGAGGACGGCAAGATTTTGCCATGGCTGGCCGAGTCTTGGACCATCTCCGAGGACAAAAAGGTGTACACATTCGAGATAAAGCCGAATGTGAAGTTCACCGACGGGACTGCCCTCGACGCGCAGGCCATCGCTGACAATATCAACGGATGGCTCAGCAATGACCCCGATCGTCGCAATCCGACTGCTGCTCCTTATCTCGGCGATAGCTTCGAATCGGCAAGGGCAATCGCTCCTCTGAGCTTGCAGGTAAACTTGAAGGTGCCGTTCCAGCCCTTGCTGAACGTCTTCGCCCAATCCTCACAAGGCATTCTCTCGCCATCGGCACTCAAACGTGGCCTTGCGGTGAATTGCGAGAACCCTGTCGGCTCAGGTCGATTCATTGTCGACAAGTGGCGCCATGGGCGGGAAGTCACCTTCCGCCGCAATCCCGACTACAATTCGGCGCCGGCCACCGCGAAACATCAAGGGCCGGCTTACGTTGAGGGGATCAGCTGGAAGTTTCTGCCAGATCAGACTGTCCGATACGGCTCCCGATGCTATATACGATGTCTCGGCCATCGCATGGAAGGACGCCAATTCCCGCTTTCCAGTATTGCGACACGTTACCGGCGGCACCCCTCTGCGCCTGGCGTTGTATACGGCTCGGCCCCCATTTGACGACGTGCTCGTCCGCAAGGCCTTTGCCTAACCTACTGACCGAAAGGTCGCGGTCGACACATCCTTCCTCGGCTCTTTGCCATTTGAAGGCAACGGTGCGCTAAGTCAGAGTTCGCCGGAATACCTGCGTGAGCTCGGGCAGTCCTATGCGTACGATATTCGGAAAGCCGATCAGCTGCTTGATCAGGCGGGTTGGACCGAGCGCAACCTTAACGGCGTTCGTGTCAAGAACGGCAATTTGCTCATCGTGCACATTTCCTATTCGTACGCGTTTCTGAAGCTCGATGGCGAGCAAGCCTTGCAAGTTATCCAGCAGCAGGCAAGAGCAGCCGGTTTTGACGTACGTCTTCAACCCACCAATCCTGCTGATTTCTTCGCCGGAAAAAACCTAGGGCCCAACGATTATGAGATCGTGCTTCTTTATTGGGTTGCACCCGGCGCTGAGATATTCCGAATTTCCTGGAAGCCGGACCAGAATGGCGAGCCCAATCGCTTCAATCCATCGCGCTTCCAGGATCCGACACTTTGGGAGCTGATCCAAAAGGCGGAGCAGGATTTCAACAGCGCTGAACGTACCGGCCTCTATCAGCAGGCGGAACGGAAGATCGTGGATGAGGCTCCTGTGATAGGCCTTACGGTGCTGGACGTGACTTTGGCCACCACCCCGCGCCTGAAAGACGTGTGGCTGGACCACGGGTCAGTGGGCGAGCCCGTCTTCTATGACGCTCATTTCGACGAGAAGAAATGACACCGTGAAGGTCGTATCCCACAACCTGCTTGTTTGGTTCGCGCGCCGTATTTTATCCGGTGTGGCCGTCGTGTGGGCTGCAGCAACATTTACGTTCCTAGTTCAGTGCTTGATGCCCGGCGATCGCGCGCAGATGTCATCAATGTGAGGAGTGGCGACGTCGGGCCGGCACCTGCGGCCGAGCTCGCAACGATCAATGCGAAATATGGCTTTGATCAACCGCTCGCCGTTCAATACGGCAAATACATATTACGTCCTGCATGGAGATCTTGGTGAATCATACCAGCAGCATCGACCCGTCGCGGCGATCATCGCAGAACAGATTGGCCCCACCATTGTTCTGGCGATCGCCGCGCTGCTGATGGCTTGGGTTATTGCGATCTTGACTACTCTGTTGATCGCCGGCAGAGACAACATATGGTCGAAGCTGCTCAGCGGCGCGCAAATCTTCTTGGCAACCGCGCCGCCTTACTGGCTAGCTACAACTATGCCCGTCGTGTTCGCGGTAAACTTGCGCATTTTTCCAGTTGTCGGAGAAAGCTCGCCGATGGGACTCGTTCTCCCGACATTTGCTCTGGCTCTCGAACTGTCCGGCTTTTTCGGACAAGTCGTTCTGAACGAGTTCACGCGCGTGCTCGAGCAGCCCTTCGTTACGTCCGCGCGGACCCGAGGTATGAGTGATTTCGGCGTCAGGCTTCACCATCAAACGACCCCCCAAGACAATCGGAACGTGGCGCAAGCTCATGTGCTGGCACTGCTCGAGGAGACCAAAAAACGGGGCAAGGCTCTGATCCTGATCAGTCATGATCTGGCAGTGGTCTCCCGCGTGGCGGATGAGATCCTCGTCATGCAACGAGGCGAGGTCATAAGTTATCTCTTTATCTCGCATGATCTTAGTTGTTGTTCGTCATATCAGCGATCGCGTCATAGTTATGCGCCGGGGGAGAATCGTCGATGGTGGCCCCACTGAAGAGATATTTCGTAATCCACTGTCTGAATATACCAAGAGCCTTGTCGCCGCCATGCCGCGTCTTGTGCGCGAGCAAGAGATAGGTCAGTTATCTACGATCCTCGAAGAAGGCATCGCGTGAATGCCTTCGAATTCGATCCTCTATCATAAAAATGTCTATCTCCGATCGCGGGCATTCGCCTTGCGCGCCGATTTGGTGACGATTGCGCGCTCGATCATCGCTCGACCAGGACAGCTGTGGCCCGGGCTCCCATTTAGATGGACCGGCGGGCGCGCGGAGCAGGACTAGCCGAGTTCGAACACTCGCTAACCGTGAGGTCGGCGATCCGCAAGTGTTGGATTGCAAGTCATCGATGGGTGCCCGCAAGGATTACGGCTCTTGCTCTCTGGCAAAAGAGCTCGGAATTGTCGCGTTCACGATAGCCTTGCGATGATGGTGCGGTCTCTGACAATGAGACCGTGTTTGTCAGGTTCTAAACATTCGGCGTCAATATCGATTTCATGACGCCTACTCAGCCATTAATACGACTGATGCGGCTGGCACGGTCATTGCTATCAAATTGATGTAATGCCGAGGAAAGGCTGAGAGCAGCGCTGTGAATGGTCACGTTTCCGCCGGCAAGCCGTGGGTCCATTTCTGAAAAAGAAGCAAGACCTTGAATTCTTCGCATTCGGTTTGATGGAGAGCGATGTGGATTTGCCTATAAGAGCTGACGAGCCAAATCGCAACTTCTGGACATATCGGCACTGTCAAACGACCGTTGCGCTGCCAGCGTTGCCGGTCTCGATAAACAATGGCAGCGAGCGGCAGTGGGCACGCATGACGAGAATTCGGCTGACGTGCTCAAGCGTGCCGGCTGCGGAGGCCACCGACACAATAGGTGTCTCATCGACGCATCTTGTCGCCATTTCGCCGACGAGTTCGCCACAAATCGCATAGCGTAACTCCAAGGACTACCAAAAAGAGGTCAATAACAGGCCCCCTCGTAATCCGGGCAATACGGAATCGTCGACATGTCGCAAACAATCGGCGCTGATAGCGAGTGCACCACAAATGAAGGGGCAGAGCACTGGTCAGAGTCGAAAAACAAACTTTCATCAGATGGCGAGTTTGTTCGGTACTGGAGCCGAGCTGCCGATCGGCTGCGCGCAGTGGCCGCTGTCGGGAGGCGAACCGAGGAGGCGATCAGAAGGACTGGGATTGGTTTGCAGCTATCCTCCGAGAACTTTAACGGTCACGACCTGTCAGATTTCCCGTTGCGACGCTGTACCCTCAATCGTGCGCAGCTCTACGGAGCAAAGTTGGATCGGGCAGACCTTTCTGGGGCAAACCTTATCTGCCCAGGGCTAGAGAGGGCAAGTTTCCGCGGGGCCAAGCTCGATTTTGCGTATATGCACGCGATTGCAGCGCAGGTCTGCAATTTCGATGATGCCAGTCTGCGCAGTGTAATTGATGCAACCGGCAGTCTGTTTCACGGTTGCAGCATGAAAAGGACACGCTTTGACAACGCGATGCTAAGCGGACTTCTCATTTACCAGTGCGACGCGAGTGATGCTGTATTTGATGGCGCGGAATTACAGGGTTCGACCATTAATGAATGCTTCCTTCCTTCCGCTTCCTTCCGCTTTGCCAAGCTGAGCCAAGTCACGATCACGAAAGCGCACCTGGCGGCTTGCTCGTTCTTCCAGTCAAAGGGGGACTGTTTATCGATCTTGCGTCCCACCTCGGTCGACGGTCTCGCCCTAGAAGGCGCTCATCTTCCGTATCTGAGACTCTCAAAGGTGAGCGGCCGCATTGCGGCGAGGGCCCTGAGCGCTCCCTTCGCTGATGTTCACCTGTCAAATCTTTCAAGTGCGGAGCTTGAGCAGGCAGACTTGACCAAGGCGCGGCTTCTGTCCGTAAGCTTGTCCAACGCGAACCTAATCGGTGCTGTGTTGGACGGTGCCTCTATTCATTCCTGTCAGCTCGATGGAGCGGACCTGTCTCGGGCATCAGGCGAAAGCATTTCAATTACAGAGAGCACAATGCGAGCCTCCAAATTGACGGGCTTTCGTGGCCGCTGTGCCTTTGTGCGCGACTGCGATCTTGAATATGCAGACTTATCCCAGGCTTACCTCTACAGGTCGATGATGACCGGTGATCCCCCGCAATCAATGGCATTGGATCACGCAAATCTCGAAGGATCCAATCTCGTTCAGGCATATCTCGCCGCGGGAATGACCGACACCAACCTGGAGGCAACGCGCGTCGCATACGTTCGCATGAACCAATCGTCCTTGCGCGACGCGAATCTGAGTGGGATATCGCCGTTCCAGGCCAGCTTCGTAAAGGTCGACTTTTCGGGCGCTAAGATAACCACATTCGAGCCACCGTTTTTTGCCGACCGATGTCCGGGACTGCAGACCGCTTTGAAGGCTGATCAGCCGCGCGAGCCATCAAGCTATCTGGCTGAATTCTCATCGTTGATCAGACGTGGTCGAGAAGGCTCGACCTGACGGCTTTGGAAATCGCAAAATAGAATGGCGTACAATGTCGGTGAGCTTAGAGCAGCTTGGTGCGGTGGTCCGAGCTGTGAGCGGGCGTTAAAGCTCTTTGGGGCTCGGTGGCGTGCGCGGCCAATACGACACCCAGGGCCTACCTTCTGCGATCCGACCGATCAGACCACTCTTTCGGCGTCTAAAAGAACTGGAGTAAGAAAATGCATCTGGGATGTCTTTCCGCAGGCAAAGCGTTCATCCGGGAGGTGGCGAGAACAGGTCAGAGTATTGGGACGGTACACACCCTAGGCGCCCTGCATCATGGGCATGCAGAACTGATCAGAAGAGCGGCATCGGAGAATGACGTCGCGATTGTCACAGTCTACCCGAACAAGACTCAGCTTAGACCAGGTGGGAGCTACGATTTCGATTTGGACGCTGATATTGGACTTGCCCTACGTGCGGGAGCAACTGCCGTGATTTCCTCGAACGACACCGAAATGTTCCCGCCTGGCTATCGAACGTTCGTATCGCAAGGCGACTATCATTTGCGTTTAGATGGGCCTGAGGCGTACTTGAAGGAAGCCGTTACGGGGGCAATCCGCTGGATTTGTTATGCGCGACCAACTCGCAGCTACTTCGGTCTCAAGGATATCGGTCAGGCGATCCTGGTGAAGCGCGCTGTCGCAGACTTGCTTCTTGATTGTGAGATACGATTTGTGCCGACCGTGAGATACAGGAACGGAGTGCCCATTTCGTCGCGCTTGCGAAGATTTAGCCGATCCGAGCTTGATGAGCTTTCGTGCCTCTTCACGGCCCTCAACCATTCGAGGAAAGAGATCGCCCAAGGGGCGTCGAGCGTCAAGGATCTTGTCGCGTCGGCTACAACTCAAATAGCGTTCCGACAGTTTAAACTCGATTTTGTTCGCATTGTTGGCGCTGATAGCTTCGAAGACCTGGAGCAGGTCAAGCTCCCCTTCATAATTGTTGCAGCGGCAACGGCTCATGGCCTCAGGGTCTTCGATAATATCTACGTTCCGGATCAGGATACACTCCTGAATGGCGCTCCGGATATCTGGATCGATCTACCTGAAAAGTCCTAGCCAGACGATTATGAATGTCGTGATTTTGACAAAAGTAGCCACCCGGCCGCGCCTGAACGCAGCGCCTACGTTATGACTGTGCATTCCGCTTTGCGCTGCCCAAGCGCACAGCCATCGTCCCACCAGCGGTGAAGCTCTCACGATCCACTGAGTAGATCGACTTGAAAAAGTCAATCCAAACCGAACTGCCCAATATGGTAGGGTCGGCTAGCCGCACGTTGAGATAGTCTGCTCGAGCGGCCCGTCGCAGCCAAACGTCACGGCAGCTCGAAAACGGTGAATCGCGACCTTTGGATCCGTAAAGCTCTCGAGAGCAGAATCTGCGGAGATGATATGGAAAGGCGATTGGAAGATTATAGAGCTGACGACGCTTGTGTTATCCCGCTAAGAAATCTGGATGTAAGCGAGGCCAAGCGCTTTCAAGACGACAGCATATGGGGGTGCTTCGAGCGGTTGCGAAGGGAAGATCCCGTTCACTACTGTCAAGACAGCCCTCATGGCCCATATTGGTCCCTGACGAAATACCGGGATATCGTAGCGGTAGACACAAACCACAAAGCATTCTCGTCAGAGCAAGGTGTCACTATTGTCGACGTGCCTGCCGAGCACTGGACCCAGAGTTTCATCAAGATGGGACCTCCTCAGCACGCCGAGCAGCGTAATACCGTGAGTCCGATAGTCGGACCGGAAAGCTTGGCGAAACTCGAAATCTTGATCCGCTCTCGGGTCAGGGCGATTCTAGACGGCTTGCCGCGCAATGATGCCTTCAATTGGGTGGAGATGGTCTCCATCGAGTTGACGACGCAGATGCTCGCCACGTTGTTCGACTTTCCATTTGAGGATCGGCGACTCCTGACCTATTGGTCAGACGTAGCTGTTGGAACTCCGAAAGCAGGGCATGCGATCGACAGCTGGGATAAGCGAAGCACAATCTTGTCCGAGTGCCTGGATTATTTCACACGGCTTTGGAACGAGCGCATCAATGCCGAGCCGCGCCTCGATCTGATTTCCTTGATGGCGCATTCGCCCGCCACACGCCATATGGAGCCGAATGAGTTTCTCGGGAATCTGATTCTGCTGATCGTTGGGGGGAATGACACCACGCGCAACTCGATTACCGGCGGCCTCCTGTTCATGAGTCAGCACCCCTCCGAACTGAGAAAACTAACCGACAATCCCAAGCTGGTCTCGAGCGCCGTGTCCGAGATTATTCGATACCAGACGCCGATCGCACATATGCGCCGCACCGCCGCGACCGATAGCATCGTAGGCGGGAAGCAGATCAGGAAGGGCGACAAGGTCGTCATGTGGTACATCTCCGGCAACCGGGACCAAGAGATCATTGAGAACGCCAACAGTTTCGTCATCGACCGCAAGAATGTACGGCAGCATCTCTCGTTCGGATTTGGTATCCATCGCTGTCTTGGTCGACATCTTGCGGAACTGCAGTTGAGAGTCCTCTGGGAAGAGATTTTGGGTGCGGGACTGGAGGTCAAGGTTGTCGGCGAACCCGAGCGAATTGCGTCCAACTTCGTGCACGGCTATTCCGCTCTCCCCGTGCGGATTGCAGCCTAGGCCCTGATCGCTCCGGTCTGGCAGCCGGCACGCGGTGGGGTGGGCCGTCCTGAACCATCTTCGCTTCTGCAAGCAGCGAAGATGGTTTGGTCGGCGCGAAACAATGGCTGCATGTAGGAATCTATATCAGCCGGGCAGATGTTCGAAGTACACGTGAAGAGCGATAGTGTAGCGCGCGGACGACTTGCAAAGCGCCTGACGCCGAAAAGCCAACCGCCACGGTAACTCCGATGCCGCGTCTCCGGGCTGCCTTGGGTAGCCGGGACCGCAGACGCTGATGAATTTGATGTTGAAGATTGTAGCGGTGGCAGCGATTTTCCTTGGAGAAGCGCTTTCGATATTCGCCGAGCTGATTGCCTCACGGCAATCTGGAAAGGCCGGCGGTGATCTGGCAATGCTGTTGCCGATGTTTCTCCTGATATCGTTCGGCGGCATCCTCCTCGTGTTCGGATACGCGCTGGGCTACATGCATCTGAAGAATATCTGGATCATTGTCGCGATATCGATGGGAGCGATTCTGGTAGTGGAACCGATGCTCACCCTCCTGCTCTTTAGAGACGTGCCGACAGCCGGTTCGTTGATAGGGTTGATGTTCGGTGCGATTGGTACGCTCGCTGCCATATTTCTATGAGTGTGATTTAACCGGCCTCGGCGCGGCCCGGCTTTGGCGAGATGTAGTTTGAAGGCTGCGCAACGTCGATTCTGCTCAGTTCGGACCTGGAGAATGTTGTTGCTGATGGCCTCCGGCGTCTCGCCACGCCCGTGTATGGCTGGTGACTTGGTAAGCTCTTCGGTCGAAGTCTGTTTGCTGGATAGCGGGACGCGTGTTGCGAGCGCAGGTCTGCCGATAGACATACGCTAGCCATTCCTGCTTGGCCAAAATTGCCGTCCAGGAGGCGGTTGGGGATGACTTGGCCCAGTTCGCGTGCACCGAGGCACCGCATTGGGGCGGGACTATCTCGCGGGCAGGGCAGGTCGGGCCCCGGTCACGTCCCAGCTGATCACACCGGCACTGATGCGGCTAGTTCAGCAACACGAGGAGCTGCGATGGAAGTCGAACACAAGGCGAGATCTTCTTTCTTGTGCATCCAGATGAATGCTCTTGGTCAGCTAGTCGTCAGCTGGGGGGCCTATCCAGACAGGCTGCGCACTCTCGACTATTCGGAGATGAAGTATGAAAGGTATTGGCCGAGCTGATTCATCACAGGGTGAGGCGGCGGGAGCCAACAGCGCCGGGGAATTGAGCCGTTCGAGCCTGGAGCCTGGTCTCTTCCCTGGGGAACGCGGTCAATCCTTCGATGCCGTCCTGGAGCGGATGCGCTCCGGGCCTCAAGACAGAACTGCGGCTTCAGATATGGCGGCGCCAACGCGCAACGAGATCAAGGCGGCAAAGCGAAATTTGGACAGCCTGCTTGAGAAGTTTGAAGCTTGCCGTCGAGCGGCCACGCAACGCTGCAACTTGGAAAAGGCGCAAGAGCTGATCGATCGAGTGGTCGAAGCAGGCTCAACAGTTCTGGAGTATTACGCGAATCTGCCGTCCCATTTGGCGCGTCGTATCCTGCCCGACGATCAGGCTCGCCGGCTCCGCGACGACACGCTGGATGCGGGCAACCAATGTAACGAAGTAGCCACCCAGATTCTGTACCCACTTGAGAACAGGAGAAAGAAAGCAGAAGCCCTGCTCGACAAGGTCAAAGACACCGCTCCGCCCGACCAGCTGAGCCGCATCGTTGCGGGCGTCGCGAACCAGTATGTTGCCTGCATGGACTGGTGGGGAAAGAAGGCGTTGCGCTTCGAGCGGATGCAGTCAGTCTGTGCGGCTACCGCCCATTTGCCAAGCAGCACGCCCGAGATGCGCAAGGCCGAAGAGGCCCAACTCAGGCTCAATACGGGCTGGGCGCTCAATACCAGGTGCATGTATCTGCAATCGCGGATCGCTCTCGCGCAGCTCTTGATTCAGTCGCGAGCGAGCACGTTAGCACCAGACGTGCGAGCCGCCCTCATGGACGAGAGCGGGCAGGTGCGTCTGCTCGGGACCTTTGTTGAAGATGTTTTTCCGGCATTTATTTCGACGAGCGAGGCCGTTCGCGGAGGAGCGGTGCTCGACGCCGAGCACCGCGCCGTTCTGGAAGGAGTCATGGAACGGCTTTCGGAATTTGCATCCCAACTGAGGGGCATGCTTGAGCCCCTGAGGGAGGCTGGAACGGAAGCTGACCTTCCTTTGCAGTTGCTTGGCGAGATCGTGGACGGTGCGTGGGTGACGGCGAACGATGTCATGCGGCTGCTGGCATTGCAGCCAAAGACGGAAGTGACGATTGAACCGCCGGCTTGGGCTGCGCTGCCAGAAAACACTGCGCTGGTGGGTGAAGGCACTCGAGTGCGCAGAAAGGGCAAAGCAAGGCGCGGAGCAGCCGCGGGCGAAGGGAGTTCGACGGCCAGCCCGCCCGCGCCGCAACTGGGAAGGTCCGATGCTGCCGGGGCCGCGACGGGCAAGGTCATCGTGCTCTCGGATCTCGGTACAAAGAAACTCGCCACGCCGGAGGAGGCAGCTGCGTCATCCTCTGCGACCGATCACCTCCAGATGTGGCAGGCTCCGCCCTCCAGGAAGGCACTGCCGGGATTACTTGAGCGATTGGACGAGCTGCTGCAGTTCGATCTGCGGGCTCAGCAAAGCGCCGTCTCGCAAGCGCGCCAGATGAAGCCCGAGGACGCCGAACATGTCCTGAATCGCGTGATCAAGCGCTTGCAGACGCAGTCCTCCGAGATTGAGGCCTGTGTAGTCGCGCTGGAGGAGCCTCGCCGACGGGGCCTGCTCACGGCTGCGCAGGTGCCCGAAGTGCACGAAAAGATAGTCCGGCTTCAAAGGATGGGGTCCGAGGTTCAGGGGCAGGCAAAGTCATTGAGCGCGCGAAAGGCAGCAATCACGAGCGATTGCATGAAGACCTATGCGTTTCCATCGCAGAAATACCTTGCACAGTTGCGGGCAGCGGGGGAACTGGCGTCAGTGGATCCACCTCGCGCCTTGAAGGGAGAGCCAGGGACGCTGTTCGAAATCAAGCTACAGCCCATGGCGCTGAGCAATGGCGGGACGCCAAGGCCGATGTGGGTACACATCCATACCAAGCGGCCGGTACATGCCTGGCAATTGGCAACGCTGGGCGATCGCGAATTCGCCGCTTGCCACGTGAAGTCTGACGAACAGCGCGGCTACAATCAGCACTGGCAGAACGCTCGAGCCGCCGAGGGGCACGAGAACGTCGTGATCCACCGCGGCAAGCTTACTCCTGCGTTCTGTAGGTCCTTGTTGAGCACCGCCGCTGGCCAGCCGTGGCAGCCCCTTCCCGACCCGGAGCACGCTTCAGCTCAGATGGCTCGACTGGGGATCTAGTGAGCTGGTTGTCTTGCGGCGGTGAGCCGTCGGCGTGAGTTCATGCCTTTTGGACCGGCTCGGCGGATTGCCTGAGCTGCGCTGAGCGTCGTCGGGCTCCAGCTCACAGAAGGCTGGAGCCTGGGAGAGAACACTGCTTACGGAGGGGTATCGGCTGGCGATCCGGAGGTCGGTCGTCGTACAAGCAAGCTGCCATTCTCTGCTGTGGCGAACATCGGCGCTCGGACGAGAAGCTGGGCCGCTGACTATTGCAGGCGGGAGATATACCAGATGCTGGCGGCGATACGCCCGGTGTCACAGTGCTTTCACCAGCCTGCCCGCGGCGAACTGGCGCGCAAACTCTTCGGGCGAGCTTCAACGGATCGCGGATGGTCCGGATGTACGGGAGCTGAGCGTCCCGGCCGCTTTGACGAATCAAGCCGGGCGGTGCACAACAACGCCGCCTGTTTGCTACTCTAGCATCAGCCTACGACGGCCCCAGCATCACGCCTCCTTGGCCCCCCAAAAGGATGCTGGGCTTGTCGTTCTTCGTTGAGCGTCTCAATCCGAGTAAGTCGGAGCTTCTTCGTTTCAACTGCAATGGCGCCGGGCGCCGCGGAGACAATTTCAGTACACCGGCGTATGGTCAGTCATTTCCCTGCTTTTTTCACTCGCCGCCACGAGTGAGCAACGGTGGCACCGTCGGAAGAGCAGGCTGCGCCGCACGATCAGCTTGGTGGGACTGTTCATCGAGTCATGGCGCGAGCTCGCGACAGCAATCCGTAAGACGGGCCTGGCCGAGCTTTTACAGCTGGATGCCGTGCTCCCTAAGCACCCGGTGCGTCATCTCGCTTTTGATCTCGCAGGCGATCTCGTTGACGATTTAACCTCGGCATCGTCCGTCAGACCCGCTTCGGCCAGCCGTTGCTTCAGCCAAATTTGAAACTCGTCGCCCATCGCATCGATGAGCCGATCGTCGATTGCTGCGTACTTATCCATTCGGTCAATAGATCTGATCAAGAAAATCAATTTTACCGCTTGCAGCGTGGTCATATAGACCCTCGAGGGCGGCTGGGGCTAACCTAGGGAAGCTATATCTCGAATGAAAAAGTCTGTGTTAGTGACCGCGAGCGCCCTCGCGCTTGCAACGGCGGTAATGCCTCCTTTTGCTGCAAACGTTGCCGCGCAGCCGGTTGCGGCGAGTGCGCCGGTAGCCGATACATCATATCCTGAGTGCGTGGATGACCCGTTGAATGGTATCTGCGATCTGTTTTTTTGCTTGACGGATCCCTCGTGCGTCCAGCACTGACAGCGGGAAACATATCAAGCAGAGATGAGGATTGACCCTCGTGCGGCCGCTGCTCCGACAGCGGCCGCATCCTCATGCCGTACTTGCGCTAGTAGATAGTACAAGCCGGGCCTTCTTGTTCTCTAAACGACGATCAGAGTGACGGCTCACTTACAGCCTTTCGGTGACGTCCGCCGATCGTGCAACTGCCGCATCGGCCAAGATCGGGTAAATGGGGAAAAGTCATTTCAGACGGAGACGCTGCGCTCCGACAGGAGCTCCTGCTCGATGTAAAGCTGCTCGAATTTTCAGGATAGATTGCTTTTACGTGGTGGCCCCATACCCGTCCTCCGGGTCGATGTTTCGCATTTCGGACATCATAGATGTCATCCTTACCTGTTCGGGCATGACTAGGGCAGCGGTCGTGGCGTTACGGCCATTCGTCTATGGTCGGGCACATAATTGAGTGGCGCCGTCTCCGGCATCATAAGCATGGCACAAAGCGCGGCCGCGCCCGCGAAGAGCATGTACCAGGCGGGCACGAGTGCACTCCCGGTAAGGTGGATGAGCCAGGTGACGATCGGTTGAGCTGTGCCTCCAAAAATCGCTATCGCAAAAGCGTAGATCGTCGCGAACGCGCGACCACGAATGTACTTGGGCAAACCTTCGGCCATGCTCACGTAGAAGGCGCTATACGGAATCGTTCCGATCAGGGTGAGGACGCCGAGACCTCCTAGAAGTGCCAAGGCACTGCGGCTCTCTGCAATCCACAAGAATACCGGATAGGTCATCAGTAATGCAGTGACCTGCGGCCATATCATGATACGCCGACGGCCTACGCGGTCGGCGAGCAGGCCGCCCAGCAGTGCTGCAGAAATTCCGACCGTGTTGCTGATGAGCGTAGTAGCAAAGGCGAGAGGCGTGGAAACGCGGAGGGTGTTCAACGCGTAGGTCGTCATGTATCCCGTAACATAAGTCGTGATCGTGCAGCTGGCCAAGATGACAAATCCCAAGCTCATGATGCGGCGATCGGTAGGTGGTCGCCCCTCGGGCTGGGTGACAAGAACCGGCGCCTCGGGGCGGTGCAGCGTTTCGGGCAGGACGCTCCGCAACCAAAGTCCAAACGGCAACGTAGCCGCGCCGAGCAACAGCGCGACCCGCCATCCGTACGCATTGAGCGCTTCGCTTGTCATGGTGAGCGAGAGTATTTCTCCAACCAACGCTCCGGCCGTCGCAGCTACCTGTTGGCTCGCGGGCTGAAAGGAGACCGCAAGACCGCGGGCTTTGGTGGGGGCCGCTTCCATCAAGTAGGCTGTCGTTGGACCGACTTCACCTCCGAGAGCAAAGCCCTGCAGCAAGCGTGCGAAAATGGCTAGCAACGGAGCGGCAAGTCCTATTGTCTCGTACGATGGCGTGATAGCCAATAACAGGACCGCGGCGCTCATCATGGCAAAGCTGGCGGTCATCGCGGGTCGGCGGCCGGCCCGATCCGAATACGAGCCGAGCACGATGGCTCCGATCGGCCTGGTTACAAAACCTGCGCCGAAGGTTCCGAGTGACAGCATGAGGCTGACGAACTGGTCAGTTGCCGGGAAGAACGCCTGACCGATCTGTATTGCGAAAAAGCTATAGGTCCCGAAGTCGTAGAATTCGATAATGTTGCCGATGGTTGCGCCCAACACCGCGCGGCGTGTCAAGCGTTCGTCTGCCGGACCGAGGACCGGCTCCAGCCCCTCTGGAGTAAATTGCCTCGCCATCCTCGACCTGATCTGGAGCGCGATCCATGGCCCGAACATTTCGACCAGACAGGTCGCGCAAAGTTGCATTCCACTTGCCCGAGCTCGTCCTCACGGCCATCGCCTGTTCACATGTAGGCTGAAGCGTGTCACGACGAACCTCACGGTAAGCTCTGCAATAAAAATGCCCGCCTTTCGTGGCCCATTTTACCCTTGATCTGATCGCTGGCCTTCCCGGCAAGACAAATATGAGACCTGCTATAGTTGTCGGGCACCCAGACATCGCGCTGCTTTGGCGAGTTTGGGACAAATTGGCGGGCGCCGAACACGATTGGCGATGTCTCGCGCCCTTTCAGCCTCGGCCAGGTTGCGTCCGCTCCTTAAGGAGTCAGCGTGCCACGCCCTTCGTCGCCAAGGCGCTTGCCGCCGCTCAGCGCTCCTGCCGCTCTCTCTCGCGCGGCGGACAAGATCCACCAATCATCAGTGCTCCACCTTTGCGTCCCGGCCGGGTCGCCGGCGAGTGGGCGAACGCCTGCTCGCGGGACGCTCGCGTCTGGCGACCATCAAGACCTAGGTCGTCCAGTCATAACGTGCGTTCGGCGCCGCTCGCCCGCGCATCTTGGCTATCTCCTGCGCGAGGGCATCAGCCGGGACGGGGAGAAGGCCCGGCTATTCGGCCCCGACGCCGACGAGGCCGATCTCAAGTCGTTCGGGGAGCGCTGCCAAAGGTTCAGGGGGCGTACATCTTGGTCAACCACTTAGAGAGCTGTTAAGGCAAACCAGTGACGCATCCCCAGGAGCTACTGTTCGTGCGCCCGCAACGGGCGAGCACGAATGTGGCCTACGGTTCTTCGCCAACGGACGCTTGGAGGAAGCGGACATTTCAGCGGCGACCTCGCCACCGCGCGCACGAATTACGACGATTTTCCTTATTCAGGACACCAGTGAATCTCTTTCCAACGCCCTGACACGAGTGCCATCTGCATGACGCAGAGCGTCGATAGCAGCCGGGACAAAGTTGGCGGTTCGTATTGCCTCACCTGAGGACGTAGCGTTCCGCTTGACCGATGTAGCTCCGGCTGTCACTCGGATGTTGTATCATGGCGCGCAGGGTTCGAGGCACTGGGGACTTCGCGGACTACCCACTACACGCAGCGGCGGCCGCAGTCCCCGGATCACCGGCACCGCCGCACCTTTAGCCGTGCTCGGGATGATCGTCTCGGCTGGTTTGCGTCTCAGCGATTTCGTTATCTCAGGTGAACACTTCGCTCCGCGCTTGCCGGACTCTCACGTAGGTCTCGCTCTCGTCTGTTCTCGCGCTCGCGCGACTATCGTGGCCATTCTGGTTAGCGGCCCCGAGCATAGGCTCGAAGCGTCAGCCAGAACGACGGGTCGAGGGCAGAGGTCGAAATGCACATGTTCGGTGCAAGACTGAGTCTGGTCGCGGTCCGCATCACCTGGACCTCCTAACCAGCTTTACGCTCAGGTGAACGCAATGCACGACGCAGACCCGCGCGCCGACTGCGAGGCCAGGCGGAATGAGACTTGGCCCGGAGATGATCGCATGAGAGGGGGCAGATGCGGCCGCGGGTTTGTCTCCTTTTTCGACCTTTGTCAGCTTCTCGAAAGCCAGCCTCTTTAACATTCGAACTTGGCCTCTCGATGACGAAGCCACCCATCTCTGAATTCGTGACGAACTTCAGCTCATTCCCTGGGGGCAGATCTTCAAGAGGCCTTTGTTCTTATAACAGAAAGGAGAGCTTTATGGATCCGAACCCGATCGATAATGCCCGTTCACCGGAATCGCCAACGGCGCACATCTGGACACAGGAAGATCATGATTTGTTCAGTCAGATCATGAATGAAGCTGGACCATCATCACCTGCCGCACCTGAGGAAGCGGTAGATGTCTCATTCGCCGCTCCACAGAGATTTTCACACGGTTCGCAAATCGCCCCTGACGCCATGGTTGAGAGGCTATTCCACCACGGTCTCTTGCCGGACTCGGACCAGCCGACGATGACCTATGAAATCCAAGGTCACCGCTACACGGCCGGTTTGGATGAGTCCAATCGCGTTCGTCTTGTTCATAACCCCGCGGAGGACCAAGTGGTTGGGGCCGGCCGGGCGGGAGTACCGGACTTCGGAGCCTTCTTTGCGGAGAAATGGCGCTACGGAATGCCGCTAGGACAGCAATGGGCCACACCTGCCCTAATGGACAAGCTGCGCGAAGAAGGTTTCATGCCGACCGCAGATAACCCCGCCACAATCCTACTTAACAATCGGGCCTACAAAGCCGAATTAGTGGAAGGAGGGTTCGTTAGGCTTACAAGGGTATGAGACGCAACCCGACGGTGAAGCGATCGCGCCGGACTGGAGGCCTGCGATCACTTCGGTTGTCCTTACCTGGAGAGACATTCGCCGCTTAACAGTGGACTGTTCGCGCCGCCAGTGGGTACGCATCATTGGACCCCCTGGCAGCCCACGAGATGCACGGTCATCCTTGCCATTTCATCTGCGTGGTGCCGGCCTGTCATCCGGCCTGCCATATTGCGCCCGTATTGCCTCCCCTGCCGGTGTGACTTTCGCTTAAACGATGTAGCTCCCGCTGTGGGCCAGTCCGAGATTCCACGATGGCGCGCAGAATCGGAGGGACTGGAGACGTCGCGGAATGCCCATTACACGCGGCCAGCGTCGCAGCTTTGCGCCGTGCGGGATGATCGTTTCGGCTGATTTGCGTCGGAGCCATCCCAACAAGCGCTGCACGATGGTGTGCTGCGGGCCGAACTGTTTGGGGCGTTGCTCAGCGAGGCGACCGAGAATTGCCAGCGCCCTCAGACGGGGCTCGGCCGCCAACCAGCGCTCGACGTCGGCTGGATTCGCGCAAATTGGGCAGCGAAACCGGTGACCGTGGAGGGCTTACTCGGAAACGGCGTAGGCCCTGCCTGTGCGAGCGTCAATAACTCGCGGACGCGGAGGTATTCTCAAGGAGCTGGCAGCAAAGGTCGCGTAACCGAGAACGACGGTCGCAAGTGGCTTTGCGTGGCAGTGCAATCGCGTGAGCGGTATTTATCGGATGGAAATCCTATCAGTTGGCACTACCAGATCTGGGCGTTTTGCAAGCAGCACCTGAACCGTAGGATTACGACACAGATCGCATGCAGCTTCGAAACGCGGAAAAGAATGCCATGGCGAACATCAATCTTAATTCCGAATCTCTTGCAGGTGCACGCGCCGGACAGCGGGCCATCACCGCCCTAAAAGTCATTGAACGGAGAGCGCTGGCCCCGAGACGCCGAGGTTTCCAGATGATACGCGGAATGAACCCGATGGCGCGGATGGTCGCAGCAACGAGGCGCGCACTCGCCATGTACGATCTCGACCGGTGCTGCGCAATCTGGTGGCTCTATTGTCTCCATTTCGGATTCACCGGCGACGTGATGTTGGGGCTCGCCGCGGTCTCGGTTGCCCACGAGAGATCCCGCTGCGGAATTTAGAAATCGTGCATCGAGCGCATCCCAGCCCGATGGCGCGCGCAATCGACTTTGAATCGAGTTCGTCCGGAGCAGGCAGCGGCGTCAGCAAGCCCGTCTTTGCTCATTCTCGGCGGACGATGGTATCTCCCCGGGGATGAATCTGAGCGATCACCTACGCCCTCAGTCTACCCTATCAGTCCAAGGCCGATTTCTCGTTAATACCCACCAGGCATTTCGTGTGAACAGCCCTCAAGGCAAAGCCGGTGCGTTAGCCTCTCGATCTCCTGGCTAACATCATTGGCAGCCTCGATAGGCGGCGCTGCGTTCCATCTATTGCTGACCCGCCTATATTGCTCAGTCGTGCGATGCTGTATTTCTCTCACATCCCAGAGCCTACAATTTCGTGTGCAATCATGATCTGGCCCGCTTTTCGTCATCCGCAGGATTCCCCGGTTTAGGCTTACTGGAATTCTACAAATGCACTCCGACAATCGACCGATATGCGGAGTGCGACGAACATGGCAGTACAATATGCACGGCAGAGGGATGGGCGGGGCGCAAAGCACCGAATTCGCAATTTGACTCCACAGG
Source organism: Bradyrhizobium sp. BRP20 (assembly GCF_020194215.1). Lineage (NCBI taxonomy): Bacteria > Pseudomonadati > Pseudomonadota > Alphaproteobacteria > Hyphomicrobiales > Nitrobacteraceae > Bradyrhizobium > Bradyrhizobium sp. BRP20. Next base: position 139,323 of record NZ_JADYVY010000012.1, read on the forward strand.
AGACCTGCCCTCTAACGGGGCGGAGTATCTACGATGGTGTGGTCCTCAACCGACAATGTCTCACTGATCAGCAGCCTGAACCGTCCGGGTGATCCTGAAGTCGTGACGACTGACAGCACAGAGAGCATGTCTGAGTGGTTGCAGGAATTTCCGTGGCGGATTGAGGGGTGTTGATACCCCATTATTATTGACCGACTGCGCAAAAGGCCTGTCAGCTTGCGGTAAGCTATGACAGATACAGAGCCCTTGGGGTTAACGGGATGTGACAGGGACAGCGTTATCGCTCCAGATCGATCGGCGCCGAGTCACTTTTCCGCTAGTCTCAACGGCAGTGCGGATGTGGTAGGGACTAGTTGGCCTGGCTTCAGCCCCCGGGTTGGTTAGCACCGAGCCGCGCCCGCACTGTTTCTACATCTTGCCCCGACCAATCCCGCTGCTATCTCCGACAAGCTTCGCAGGTACTCTGGCGAAGGTCGGTACATCACCTGAAAAGGTGAGGGCCACGTACTTCCATTCTGCCGCGACGCGCGCAATGAGTGGCGTTGGACACTACATACCGCCACGAGAGCCGCCTGAGTCGCGAGTTCGGCCGCAAGCGCTTCGGCGATGAAGGCTATGCCATGGAAAAGTTGGTCGCAGAGCTTGGCGCGGCCTTCCTGTCCGCCGATTGGGCCTGATACCGGAGGTGAGGGAGGGGCACGCCTCCTATATGCCCTCTTAGATCAAGGTGCTGAAGAACGACAAACGCGCGATCTTCAAACTTCGTCCAGCGGGCGGCGGACTTCCTGTATCGGTTTCAGGCCAAAAATTCCGCCGCGGCCTGAGCCGCGGCGGAAATAATCGATCTGGACCTCGTCATTTTAACTCCAAATAGCTTGGATCTCCAATGGACTCTGGACGAAGTTGTTGACTGAGCGTCATCCTACTTACAGCGAGGCGGATTTTTCGCCCGGGTTTCAGATAGATAATTCGCTGCGGCTGCAAGTATTTTGATTGGCGACGGCTGACGCCGATCCGCTTGGCCAGTGTCGCCTGGTCTAGCTTGAGGCGTTCCTGTCTCGAATTGCGATCAGCGCAAGATCAAACTCGCCATGAAAGTCGGGGGTGAATACAAGCTCGCGCAATGAGCCCCCGTCGGCGAAAAGGATTACCCTCTCCTTGGCGAATAGCCGATGAGAGAGCGAATGAACGAGGAACGAATCGCGGAAGGCAGATTTGCGAGAACGATTCGGATCAACCGTGGCTTGGCACCCGTGCGTGCACCTGCGGCGCCGCCGGTATGCCGTTTTGCAACCCGAGCAATGACCAGTCGGTGGGCAGAACAAGACCCGTCGCATCTATCGCGAATTGGGCCTGCAATTGCGTAACAAGTCGCCGAAGCGGAGGGTCAAGGCCAAGCTGCGCGATGACCGCAGGCCAGCGACGCGCGCCAACGAGACCTGGGCGATGGACTTTGTTCATGACCAGCTGGCAAATGGTGGCAAGCTCCGGGTGCTCACGATTATCGATATCTTCTCCCGCTTCTCGCCCGCCCTGGAGCCGCGGCTCACTTTCCGCGGCACCGATGTTGTGGAGGTGTTGGAAAGGGTTTGCAACGAAGTGGGCTTCCCGGCGACAATCCGCGTCGACCAAGGCAGCGAGTTCGTGTCGCGTGACGTCGACCTCTGGGCCTACCAACGCAGCGTCACGCTGGACTTCTCACGCCCGGGCAAACCGACCGACAACGCCTTTATCGAAGCGTTCAATGGCCGCTTCCGGGTCGAATGCCTCAATGCCCATTGGTTCCTGTCGCTTGCGGACGCCCGGGAAAAGGTGGAGACTTGGCGCAGATACTACAACGAGGAGCGGCCCCATGGAGCCATCGGCAATCGGCCGCCGATTTTGCTGCAAAATCACGCCGGCGCCACCAGCCCGCCAACGTGATAAGAGCGCAAAACTCTAGTTCTGGGTGGTCCAAAGTCCGGTCTCGCTACAAAACCCGAGACTCTAACTGCCGCTGGATGAAAATGCAGTGGCAGGTCACCCGAACTTGACATATTCTGTGCAAGAAATGAATGGGCGGCTCAATCTTCACTTCGCGGTTTCCGGAAATGGCCGGGGCGCTTTACGGCGATCGTCTGGGCCCGAGGGTAATATCGCCTTTGTACCGCTTGATTATTCCTAATCTAAAGGGTCCTGGCTGTGCTGAAAGCATTTTTAAGCGCGACGGTATTTTTTAGCAGCATTGTCAGCGCTACCGCGATTGAGGAGCGACTACCGCAGCCGCTGCAAACAGGCGTGGCAGGACGGCAAAATCAGTGAAGTCATTGGGACTACGGTGTTACGACCTGTCCCGCCCTTGTCATCAAGCTGTTCTGGCTCGCATCCGTGTACGGATCGTGATGATCATTTCGTGAATAGATCCGGTAGGGCGCAGCCGTTCGCTAGGGGCGTCTTGTGGATCACGATCCTGATGTACGGCTTAGCTACCGGATTGGGAAACGCGAACAAATCTGTCGAGCCTTCGACGAACATGTTTGCTCCGACCGGCGTGAGGGACGGCAGATGATCTTCAAGATAATCCAGATGAGCTCGATTTGGAAGCAAGCCCGTCCGACGGATAGAACGTGTAGCGCCCGCTCAAATCGGGCGCGATAATCTCAGCCGCTACAAAGTACGTCTCGACCCCGTGAACATCCTGGGTAGCACCCGACGCGACTGCAGCATCTTTAAGCTGCTTCCATTTTCCGCGACCAGGAATCAGTTCAGTCTCTCAGGTAATTGAGCATACTATTGCAGGCGTCCTCGGCCTCAGCCAAGCTCTGCAGGGGCGAGCCGAGCACCCTGATCGCGCCACGGCTCTGGTCAAGCGGACGCCACGAAGCGACGTAGCCGAACCTTCCGCGGAAGCCAGGACCGGTCGGGCTCTGCAAGCTTATAACGAACGAGTAGCCGCCGCTGCGCGCACTCCAAATTTCCATGTTTTCGACAGCGCGGTGGAACTGCAGGGGCATCACGCACCGTTCGCCTGGGCAACTCGAGAATGAAATTCTTCCGGCGGACTCACTGGCGTACAAAATCCGAAACTCTAACCGCTGCCCGATGAAAGCGCAGTAACAGGTGAGCTGGTCTGCCAGGCGAAGCTGTCGTCTAAGTCCTCTTCAATCACCCCGGCCGTGCATAACTGATCGAGCAGGTCGGCTACTGCGAGCACGCTCGTTCCGTCAGTCGTGACCTGCCTAACCAGCTCCGACGCTGTGCAGTTGCCATAGGCGATTAGATGGCCAACGGAAGTCGGAGCGATGTCGTCCAGCACCCGGTGTTCCATGTTGCGGGACCGGAGATGAAAGCATCGGTTCCCAGCCTCGTATTGCAAGTCCCTGCGGAAGCGGATCGGCAATTTGGGAGCTGGACTCTCGAGCACATGCTGGTCGATCATGCGCTGCAGCCCCTCGCGGAACTCGTCAGACCTCCTAAAGAAGCGTTCACTCAAGACGCGGTAGCCAAGAGGCCAGCGTTCGCTACCGGGCACCGGCGTCACCAATTGTAAACGTCCCTGCAGCATATTCACGAGAAAGCCGGAAACACAGGCGATGGTCGTGTGATCGCTCTCCAGCAAGGCGATTGCATCATCTTTGTTGGCAGCCCTAAGTTTCTCGCTCCGCGCGCGCGCCCGGCAAAAGCCTTTGCAGTCAGCGCCTCCTTGCCCTGCAGGACGAGTTCGACACCGATCAGCTCCTCAGGCGAAAACGCCATGTGAATCTGGTCGAGATGTGTTGTGCTCAGCACGGAGAAACGGTTCGTCACGGTGCGATAGCGCTGGAACAGTTCGAGCACGCGCGTGGTGAGTGCGCGATCCCTGAGCGGGGCCGCCGTCGTTGTTTGTGGCAATGCGCCCGTGATCTGATAATAGTCGAATAGAAAGCGGTCGTAATGGGGGTTGTCCATAGGCTCTGTGGCCCAGTAGCAGAAACCAGTACGGGCTGCCGAACCAAACATCTCGCTCGCAATACCGACCGCGGCGCGCCAAAGCGCTGCATGCTCTTCGCTATATTCGTAATAGCCTTTGAAGCGGTCGGCCGAGAGGCCGCAGAACCAGCAACCGATGGTGCAGCCGTCGCTCAGCTCGAAAGCGATGATGGGGTACGTGACCGAGGCCGCCGTTCCGCCCAATTCGTCGTTGCAGCGCCGGATTTGGCGCTCACGCCAGGCATGAAAGCGAGGGTTGATCGTCGACATTTCGCCCTCTTCGCGCAGGAGGTCGCGATCGCGCAACATGTCGCAGATAAACTCGTCCCACATCATAGCCAGGGGCCAGGGCGTAGACTCCGGCTTGAAGCGGTATTTCAGGTAGCCGCCGCGCCAGAGAGGAAGCATCTTCATTGGGGCAACTTCGATGCCGTAGCGCTCTGTTACCGCTCGAGGAGAATGAACGTTCTCCGAAAGCGCCCTGCGGAACTCCAAGTCACCGGCCAGCCGCTCCATGAAGCGCTTGACGTGTGACAACGTGCGCAGTTGCTCGGGGGTACGCCGGTCAAAAATCCGTCGGCAGTGTTCGGTCGCAGTGTGCGTCATAAGGTACGGGTACGCCCTGAAGCCGCATCTCTAGGCCTGAAAGCAATGATCTCACTCCTGACGAGGCGTGCTTTCAGTTCTGTTCGCACCGGATCGTTTCCTTCAGGACGAGCCAATGCGATCAGAGTGAAAATACGTCAGGCCGCGACAGCGACAAAAACTACAATAAGCAAAACGACAGCGACTAGGTCACGGCCCGCTTCCGCGGCTTGCACGGCGTCGTAGGTGCCTCCGACGTGGAACTAGCCAACGCAGTGGTATGCACAATCCTCCTCAAGCCTACACCGCTCAAATCCTGCTTGCCGCCGACAATCGCGTCGAGCTGCATCAACGCATGTCGGCGTGGCACTCGGATGCTGCTCCTAACCTCATCAAGCGTGAAATCGTAGCCGTGGCTCTTTCCGATCGCGAAGACCTGTAGCACTCTGCTTAACGTTTTCGAGCAGACTACCCTCTTTCGCTAGATTCTTGACCGTTCTACCTCAGCCTGCGACATAGCCCGGCCTCTGCTAAATGTTTCTACCTAGCCGTCGCCTTGGAAGCGATCGGTGATGACACAGCAATCCGCATGCCAAACTGACATCGCTGCTTTTGCGCTTTGTCTGAGCGTGCGTATCGTCAACTTTCCGACATTGGTCTCGAACATAACAAGCGCTCAGTCGAGCGGGATGAAAGCTCGTTGTGGGTAGCTAACCCAGCAGCAAGCGGTTACCATCGACAAAAGCTCGGTCAGAACCGTGCTCAGCAGCGTCTGCTTGCGGATTAGAAACGGCGCGCATTCCGTCCAATACGCCCGGTTCTGCGAGAGGCTGGAGGTGAAATCCCGCCGGCCTTTTCACCACACCATCCGTATCCCGGCGAAGGGCAAGGTACAACCGGGCGGTTCTGCGCTTGTGTGCGGTGGCCGGCCACCGGGCCTGCGCCGGCGGCGGCAGTCTAGTACGCCTCGAGCAACCGACGAGGCGAGCATCTCCAGAAGAAGCTGGCCGCGTTCGCCGGCATGCTGTACGCCGGTGCTACAGCGGGTTCGAACCGCTGTTCGACCCGCAGAAGAAGGTGCGGCCGATTACACTGGCGTTTTGCATTGCCCATGCGCGGCGGGGCTTCTTCGAGCTGGCTGACATGGAGAAGAATGAAGTAGGCGGGCAAGTACAGACTTCAACAAACCCGGTCATCGCGACCGGGAAATTGGTCTTAGAGCATGCGTGTGCCCACAGCATGATAATGCATTGGTAGTCTGTTCAGTTGAAGGATCGTCCTCAGAGAGTGGGTGGTGCGCGCCAAATTTGTATTCGCTCGGCCTCATATTCGAGAAGGCCGCAACAGGCTGCGCAACGTGCTGTCGACCGTACCGAACTAGTGTTGTGGGCGGGCAGCTTTGCTACCCTGGCTATGTCGCGTGTCAATCCGTTAGGTGGTCGGCTGGCGAGTTGTTCAAATGACGAATTCACATTCGTTGACTGCATCCCCACAGCGGCAGGAAGTCGCAGTGCATCACCGTCTCTCTCAGGAGCTCTACCTGCCATCGATGAGTCGAGGCAATATCACATGGCTCCGGGCCGCGCCGCCCCGTTTTCCGAGGTGCAGCCAACGCCATCGACTCCGATCGCTTCGATGCGACAGCATCGGGTCTGCGAACTAACGCGCGCCACCGCGTAACTACCGCATAAGAGTGCTGTCAATTGTCGCTACCAGATCTGGGTGTTGGGGGAAGCAGTACTTGCCTCGTAAGGTTACGGAAAGGCCGGATACGCATATGCGTGTTCCCATCAAGCTTCGAGACGCGCAATGCCATGGCAAACATGAATCTAAGCTTCCAATCCTTTGCCGACGCATGCGCGCGACAGCCGACCGTCACCGATCAAGAACTCACCAAATTTAGAGCACTGGTCCCGAGACGTTCAGGTTTTCAGACGAGACGTGTCATGAAGCCAATAGCGCGGGTCGCAGCAGCAATAAACCGCGCTCGGGCACTCTCCGATCTCGACCGGTGCTGCGCAATCTGGTGGCTCTATCGCCTCCATTTCGGCATCAACCGCGACGTGATGTTCGGCCTTGCCGCGGTCACGATCGCTCAGGAGAGGTCCCGCTGCGGCATTTAGGCCTCGTGACATCGGTCACCGTTCATGCGAGCGCTGGCACTGCCCCACCAAACCTGCCACCACGTTGTGTTGGCTGGCGGACAAAAAATCTCAGTCTAACGCCAAACGTCTCAAGTCTCCCCCAGGCCACTAAGGTCGCAATCACATCTAGTACCGCGGACTGCCCGGGGGGCACAAATGGCGCCTGGAAATACGCTGAGCAGACCGCACAAGCCGAACTAGTGCTCGCCGTTAGCAGCATCAGCAGGATGAGATTTGTGGCGTGGATGATGCTGCTCATGCAGCCCAACATCATCAATTGACGGGCCCGAATAGCTGAGCGGAGAGCGCAAAATCGGAGTGCTTGATTGGTAAAGTCTGCCGATCGGGAGCAAGGACGCGACGCTCGCATTTCACCAGATGATCTTAAGCGGAAAGGAATTTGCCGCGCCCGAAACCGCAAAGGTCGTGGAAAATGGTCGAGTAGCTCATCAAGCAAGTCTGGCGAGCGCATTGCGATGGATTAATCCTCACGCAGAGGGCCCGTGGGCAGGCTGCGTCTCTGTCGATCGAAGTCTCTGTGAGCCATTCGTCGCTGCGGACGGCCAGCCGTTCAACCGTTCGCCGCCCGGAAAATGTGCCCTCGGCGCCTATCCACACCAGTTTGGGCGATGACACGACGCCTCAATTTCCAGCTCGCGTTGTCATCGTCATAAATAAATCTCCGTTGACTAACGGCCAAATAAGCGGAGCTATTCGGATTTAGGTGACGAGGTGATCGGGCGCTTTGTTTGCCGGTGCCAGCACTTGGATGACCTCAAGGCCGTGCTTGGGACTGCTGCTGCGAGCTTCGATAACTCGTTGGAATGTTGAGGCGCCGCCGGGTCCCTGTGGCGACGATCACCGGCTTGAACACCATCGGTCTGGCGGTGGTTACGGTAAGAAGCCTTTCGTCCGTACAAGCTGTATCGCCGGGGTGGCCTACACGCTCTCGATGGGTTGGTGGTGCCGGCTCAAGTGCCGCGAAATCGGACAATTACGCTAATCACAAGCCGTAACGAGCCTGTGGGCGCGTCGATCGCGAGTGCCATGCAGACGATGGCAGGTCCACTACAAGAGTGGGTAGGTGCCAAAGTGGACGCGGGGTCCTAGCGTCCTCCTGTTCCTCTGCCGATCATCGAGCCAGAAGCGAACAGCGAGAAGGTCATACGGACAAAACCGACGTGCGGAATCAGGGTGGCTGCGCATGTCACCTCGATGACGAGCTCCGGCGTTCCGATTTGGGCGCCGAAGAAGGCGACGAATGGCGGGGCGCGTGCCTACGGAAAATCAATCAGGCAAGAAGCAGTCTATGGAACGTCAACCGGTTGACGCGGTCACGGCGATCGATCGGCTTGCAGATTCGGATCCGGAGAGAGTTGCGCTGAGGCACGGCGCAGACGAACTCACATATGAGGCGCTACGATCAAGATCGGATGCCCTTGCAAGGACCTTACGAGAGCAGGGTGCTCGCGGCGCGGTTGTCGGCTATTGGGGAGGGCGGGACCTCGACTGGGCGACGGCGGTCATCGCAATTTTGAAAGCTGGATCAACGTACCTACCGCTCGATCCATCGCTGCCGGCTTCCCGTACATCATTCATGATCGAGCAGAGCCGCTGCGCTTTGTTGATGGGCCGAGACCGGCCGGATTCGCTCAGCCTATTCCAGAAGAGCAGCAAAGCAGCTCCGCAATTCGTAGCTATAGAGGCGGCTCTGCGCCGGGTGCAGACCTCGTCTGTTGTGCCATCCCCGAACGCGGATGGACTTGCCTATATTCTGTTTACGTCTGGTTCGACGGGCCAGCCTAAGGGCGCAATGATCGAGCGCGACGGCCTAAACAATCATTTGGCGGCAAAGATCGATGCCCTAAGTCTCACTCGGACGGATTGCGTCGCGCAAACGGCATCGCACTGCTTTGACATCTCGCTTTGGCAGCTTCTTTCTGGGCTTTGCGTCGGAGCCTCTACATCAATCATCGATGATTCGACACTGAGATCGCCCTCATCGCTCCTTCAAGCAATTCAACGATGCGGCGCTACGATCGTCCAACTCGTTCCGTCGATGCTGGCAGTGTTTGTTGAATATCTGCAATCGCTTGCCGCGGCAGAGCGAGCCATGGACGGCTTGCGGATTATTTCTACGGTCGGAGAACCTTTAACGCCCGGATTGGCGCGTGCGTGGCTTGCCTTGTATCCCCACGTTTCCATTCTCAATCATTACGGGCCGACCGAGTGCGCCGACGGCGTGACGCATCATCTGGTTTCCGTTCCGCCTGCGCTGGCTGAGCCTTATGTGCCGATCGGCAGGCCAATTCAAAACGTTGAGGTTTATGTCGCGGACGGACCACGGCTCTGCAGTGTAGGAGAAGTCGGCGAAATCTGTGTTAGCGGCGTCGGTGTCGCTGCCGGTTACGTCAATGACCATGTCCGCACCAAGAATGCGTTTGGGCCGAACCCGTTCTCAAACGACCCGTCGTTCGGGCGCCTATACCGGACAGGTGATCTTGGGCGCGTTCGTTCCGACGGGCTTCTGGAATGTCTCGGTCGACGGGATCGTCAGGTTAAAATTCGCGGGCACAGAATCGAGCTGGGAGAAATCGAAGCTCGTTTGTCCGCTCATCCCTCGGTGCATGGCGCCGTCGCAGTCGCATCTGTCTGCGCAGGTGTAAAGCTTACGGCGCGAGATATAGCTGGGTCGGAGGCGCAAGCCGAATCGCGGCGTCTGGTCGCGTATGTGTCGGCTCCAGCTGAACTGGCGGAAAGCGATCTTCGGAAGTTTCTTGCTGAGGCACTCCCCAGCTACATGCTTCCGGAAAGAATCGTCCATGTGGACGATATTCCACTGACCAGGAACGGAAAGGTCGATTTTGCAGCGTTGCCTGACCCGGCCAGTGTTCGGCCGTTATTGTCAACGCCCTTCGCGGAGCCGCAATCAGACCTCGAAGTCCGGCTACGTCAAATCTGGTCCGGCATTTTGCGCATCGAGAACATAGGTGTAAATGACCAATTCATAAGCCTTGGCGGAGACTCGCTCCGCGCAATGCTTATATTGGGACAGTTGCAGACCTTGCTAGGAGTGAGAGCGGATTTCAGACTGGTCCTGAATGGCACAATTCGATCTCTTGCCGCTTCGATCGAGGGGCGCACTGAGCTCAATCCGTGTACGGCTTTGACATGCCGAAAGCTAAACCGATCACCTCTGACGCACCTCCAGGAGCACCTTTGGTTTTTGGCGCAGCTCGATCCATCTGCCAGGAACTACATCATTCAAGGCGGGCTGCGCATTAAGGGAAACATCAGTTTAGCTCGGTTCAATCGCGCCTGGACCGAGGTCATTCATTCCCACCAGGCACTTTCGGCGCGCTTTATCGACAAAGACGGTCCGGTTCAATGCTTTGATGCTCCGCCATGCACCAATCTTGAATTGATCGATGTATCTCATCTCACCTCCTCCGAGGCTGAGGAGCTCATCGCACAGTTTCGGCGAACGGAGCTGAAAGACAATTTCGATCTCGGACAGGGCCACTTGTTTCGCGCGCGCATGGTCCGGCTTGGTCCTGACAATCATCTCATATTGATCACCGCTCATGAAATCATCGTCGATGCCTGGTCCATCTCTGTGCTGCTCAGAGATCTTCAGCAAAGGTACGTAGATGCCGTGGCGTTTTGCCCAGAGAACCGTGCGTCACTCTCGGGCTACGCGGCGTGGGAAAAACGACACGTTTCTCCAGAGGCGCTGGAGAGCCAACGTCACTATTGGCGTCGTCAGATTGGTGATGATCCGCCGGTGCTTTCGCTTGGAACGGGACGAGCGCGCCCGCAGACAAATTCATACCGCGGCGCCTCGCATCCAGTGCTGCTTGGCGGCGATCTTTCCAGTCGTGTAAGAGAATTTGCGCGCCGAAACAGCTGCACCACGTCGACAACACTGCTGGCGTGCTTCAAGCTGCTGCTACGAATGTATAGCGGTCAGGACGACATTGTCGTCGGCATACCACACGCTGTACGGGATCAACCTGGCAGCGCCGACATCGTCGGCTTTTTCCTGAATATGCTACCGATCCGTGCCGCGATCGATGCCGGTCAGTCCTTTTCTGCTCATGCCACGCGCATCCAGGGCCTGGTCAGCGATGCCATCGCAAATTCGGCCTATCCATTCGGATGGATGGTCAGGGATACAAGGTTATGTCGCGAACCGGGGCGATCACCGATCTTCCAGGTCATGTTCAACATGTACTCCGAAGCCGCCGAACCCGTTGGTCGGGACGAGTTGGATCTGACATTCCGCGAATACGACACAGGCTATGTCAAATTCGACTTAACACTGTACGCGCAAGATGACGGCGACGAGATTGCGCTCCAGCTCGCGTATGCGGAAGACATAATCTCGAGTGATCTGGCTGTCCGCATGGCCAACAATCTGCGGTGTCTGATTGCCGCCTGCGTTGACGGACCGCTTGCGCCCATTGAGGAGCTGAGCTGCCTCAGCGCGTCAGACGTCACTCTACTGAACTCACTGGAGGGATCCAGGCAGCCATATGAGTGTGAATGTCTGCTTGTAGAAGCCTTCGAGCAGATCAGTGTCTCCAATCACAGCAAGGTAGCATATTTTGGCGAGTTCGGGGAAGTCACATTCAGCCAGCTGCGTGAGCGCGTAGCAGCTATCAGGTCCTTCCTGCTGGATTTGGACGTGGGCGCTGGCGATATGGTCGCCATGCTTGTCGACCGGTCGCCTGACGTTGCCGCTGTTATGCTGGCGGCGCGAGCTTTGCACTCTATTGTCGTGCCGATACCGCCAGATTATCCCCCTGATCGGATCCAACATATCCTGCGAGATAGTCAGGCAAAGGTGTTGGTTCACGCAAATACCACGGAGACTGGCTTTGACATACCTTCGATTTCTCTATTGACGTTAGACAGGTGCAGGGCGCTGACGGATAATTTCGAATCCAGCGACTCACCCTCAGATCACCAAATTGCGAATCTTATATACACGTCGTCCTCAACAGGGCGGGCGAAGGGGGTTCTTATTCCGGAATCGGCCATTCTCAATCGGCTGAACTGGATGTGGCGACGCTTTCCCTTCAATAGTACCGACGTGATGGTTGTCCAGAAGTCCGCTTCCCTTGTTGCGTCCGCTTGGGAGTATTTTGGTGGGCTTCTGAGAGGTGTACCCACGCTGATCCTCACCCAAGGGCAGGTGCTAGATCCGGATCTGTTGTTGTGCAGTTTGGCAAAACATCGTGTGACACGCTTTTTTGCCTCTCCGCCACTCCTGTCCGGTATCATTGGGTCCCAGGAACGGCAACCGCAAAGGACCGCCTTGAGATTGGTCACAAGCAGCGCCGAACCGATGCCTTCCTCGCTGCCTGCTCGCTGGCGCGGGTCTTTTCCGGGCGTGCCCTTGTGGAACTTCTATGGTGCGACGGAATGTGCGTCCAATGCAGCCGTGCACGAAACATCGGATGCGGATGGCAACTCGGCGCTTATCCCAGTGGGACGGCCAATCGACAACGTAAAACTCTACGTGCTCGATGCACGATTGAAGAGAGTGCCTGTTGGAGCCTCCGGCGAACTGTGCATCGCGGGCCGCTGTCTGAGCGCTGGGTATTGGCAGGATCAAGATCGGACTGACCGCTGTTTCCTGCCGAATCCGTATGATGGCGGACAATACGATGTGCTTTATCGAAGTGGGGACATCGCACGCATCTCAATCAGCGGCCTTCTCGAGATTTGCGGCCGATCGGACAACCAGATCAAGGTGAGGGGCTTTCGCATCGAGCCGGAGGAGGTCGAAGTTGCCCTTGAGTCTCATCCGGCAATCGCAAAGGCCGCGGTCTTCGCAGAAGGCATCGATGAGGATCGCCGCTTGACGGCGAGCCTGGAGCCCGCTCGGGAGAATCTAAGCTCTCGAGAGATTCTCGCCCACCTGCGCAACAGATTGCCATCTCCCATGGTTCCCACAGCCTTCAGATTGGTTGACAGTGTTCCCCTGACGACAAGCGGAAAGATAGACCGTGCTCGCCTTTCCTCCGTTCCTTACCGCGAGATAGAAACTAGTCCATCTGCTGAGCCCCGCACCAGGAACGAGCGGGTTCTTGCTCGGATCTGGGAGGATCTATTAGGCGCCGAGGGGGTGGGAATCGACAGCAGTTTCTTTGATATCGGCGGCGATTCTCTTCTGAGCGTACGTTGCGTCACGCTGGCGCGCAAAGCCGGGCTGAATCTCACTGTCAACCTGCTCTATCGAACACCGACCATCAGGGAGTTGGCGGCCGGGGAAGCGGAGGCGGCACCCCACAACGCGGCTTCCGCGGACGGCCTACTGCCTGTGCCCCCCGTAATATCGTTTTGGAATTCTCTTGTCGGCTTTGACGAGCATTTTAACCTAGGCGATCTGTTCTTCTTGCGCGGCGGCATCCTGGACATCAAGATCCTGGACCGCGCTCTGGCCCATGTCATCGAGAGGCACGAAGGCCTCAGGCTCCGCGTTGCCCGAACCCAAGATGGACTACGGCTGGGGATTGGCCCTTGTCCGGCCGAGCGCATCGTGGAGGAGATCGATCTCGTCCGGATGACCGGCCCAGACCAGCGCAGGACAATCGAGAGCGTCTCGGCAAGACGTCAACACATGTTTCGGTTTGACGGCCACACGCCTCTTGTTCACGTCGTGGCCTTCCGTGCTTCGGAAAGCGGCGATTATTATCTGCTGGTACTGGTGCATCATTTCGTAGTGGATGGGATGGGCTATCGGCTATTCCTGGAAGCATTGGAGGACGCATACAACGCTCTTGCTGCAGGCCATGATGTGAATGGTGCCGAGGCCGTACAAAGGCTCTCTCCCTGGTTGAAGCGGCTCGAGCACTACGCGAACAGCGAAGCACCAGACGAACTCAAGCACTGGGAAGGCATTGACTACGATCAATTCAACTTCCGTGTCAGCGACGCGTCATCGGGCCGCACGAGTGTTGCCGAAGGAAGCGCGAGAGAGCTTCACGATGCAAGTCTTAAAGGTCGTCGCGAGGATGCGGATGGCCGTTCGCTTCGGGTAGATCGGGCCAAGTATCATCTTGAGATCGACCGGGAAGGGACAGCGAGTCTCCTCAGTATTGGAGCCAGATCAGCGAATTGTCAGGACTTTGATGTGTTTCTTGCTGCCCTGTCGGGTGCGTTTGGCGCCCTGTTCGGAAACTATTCGCTCTGGATTGATAGCCTGACCTCGACACGAGGCCGGCTGTTTGACGATTTCGATTCATCTCAGATCATTGGTCTTCTCAGCGAGCTCGTTCCGCTTTCACTGAATGTCACAGGAAGGGAGTCGCGTTCCGACCGTGCTCGTTTGATATACCGGCAGCGCAATGCGCTGCCGCGCGGGGGAATAGGCTTTCGGGCCCTGAAATTCCTAAACCGAGATCCAGCCATGCGGCGTCGGCTCGATCGCCTGCCACTGCCCAGAATTGGGGTGAATTATCGCGCCCGCTTGCAGCGCCATTTCCCACGCCGTTTTCTAGACACAGAACCTTCTCCACTTTGGATCGGCGAACACATGCATCAAGCGGCGGCGATCCACGTCTTCTGGTTCGATGTCGGATATCAATCGGGCGATCTACAGATTGACACCACGTATGATCCGAGCATGGTCGATTATGAGGTGACCCGCCATCTTTGCACGGTCTTGCAACAGGAGCTGTTGCAGACGATCAATGAAATTCGGAAGATCTCGGGACACCTTCATCCATGAATGAGCCCGATGCGGAATTCGCCGCCGAGGCCGATCACGATGTGATGCCGAACAAGAACGCGCGCATCGATCTATCAGACCCCGGTCTGTTCAGACTTATCCTACGGCTCGCCATTCCGTCTGTTGTTGGCTTGTCGATCAACGCGTTGCAGCAGGTCGTCAACGCAATCTTTGTTGGCGCACTCGGCGCGCCGGCGATCGCAGCCGTCAGCATGACCTTGCCGATCGTGGTCCTGCTCGCGGCGGCCGGACAGGGGATAGGAGTTGGAGCAGCGTCGTTCATATCTCGTCATCTTGGTGCTGGTGAGTACCTAGAGGCGAGTCGAGGCGCCAGTACTGCTCTCGCGCTCGCCGCGCCAGTCGGCATCACGGTCACAGTCGCTCTGTTTCTAAACATGCGAGAGATCTTCCTAGCGCTCGGCGCAACTCCAACCATCATGCCCCTGGCGCTCGACTACGCGACCACACTTTTGTTCGGATGCACCCTGATGCTTCTGAATATCGTCAACGGCTTCATCGTCCGAGCCGAAGGCGATACACGATTTAGCATGTGGACGATGATGACCGCCTTCATACTGAACGCTGGCCTTGATCCAGTGCTCATATCCGTGCTGGACCTCGGTGTGCGAGGCGCCGCTCTCGCAACGCTTGTGTCTCAGACTGCGGCTATTAGCCTCTATATCGCGTATTTTACCAAGCGACGCGGAATGGTCGTCGTCAGGATGTCTCACATCTCGTTGCGAGCAGATCGCATCAGACAGATAGCGTTCGTGGGGGCGCCAGCGACCATGACCAGCATCTTATCTGCTATTACTGTCGTGCTCTTGTACGGAGCAGCTGCGCCCTTCGGCGAAGAGTCCATCGCGGCCGTGGGAATAGCCGTGCGACTCTTAACGATTGGCGCACTGCTTATCAGCGGTTTCTGTATGGGGTCTCAAGCTATCCTGGGTTTTGGCTGGGGCGCACGCGATTTTGCTCGCGTACTGAGGGCTGCAAAGGTCATGCTCTCTATCACGGTTGCGCTTTCCTTTGCGTATTCCGCGACCGTTATGGTTTTTGTCCGTCCTTTGGTCGGGCTGTTCAGCGATAGCGATAGCGTCAGGGAAATTGCCGTTTCTGCCTGCACCGTCTTCCATCTCTTTTTTGGACTGTATGGTATTGAGACTGTCGTCACGGCGATGCTTCAATCGCTCGGGAGAGCGCGTCTCAGCGCGGTTGTGTGTTTCGCGAGACATTATCTCTTCATTCCGGCTGTACTGTTCTTCCCTGCCATCTCTGGCTTCAGCGGAGTATTGGCCAGTCAAGCCATCGCGGAGCTAGGCGCCGGGATGATTGCACTGTTTATCATGCGCCGTCAGTTCGTTGAGCTCAGGCGATGCGGCCGACACGTTCAGCCTGGAATCGAAAGTGCTCTTTGATCTGATCATCGGAGCCGGCATTTAAGCCTGCATGGCCGGCGACGGGATGGCTCCAAAATTAAGTGTGATGTGCAAGAGCGAGTCGCTATGTATCGGTCTATATCGCTGCGATTGCGATGAAGGCAAAGCCGTCGAACGTCGTGCGCGGGTGGCGCAGCGCGGCGAGGTCGACGTCGCGCCTAGTCTTGGCGAGCACTCGAGCTCAAGCCAAGGATAAGAGAGACCGATCATGAGGAAGCTACATCCGTGGCTGAAATCCGACCGCCCTTCAGTGTCGTGTCGCTCATAGTGAGGCAAGATAGGCAGCCGGAATTTGCGGCTTGCAGTCTGAGAACGCAAAGACGCCTTCGGAGCGATATTCCCGGCTGTGGGCGCTCTGTTTCGATTGTGTGTACTCAACTACCGCGAGGCCAAGCGGCATGCACGCCGTAAGGAAAATCTACGTCTCCGGGTAGAACGAAAGACACGGCATCACGGGGACGACCTGCATTCGTGCCGAGTGCAAATTTCGAAGATCGAGGGATTAAGTCCGTTGTTAAGCTCCGAGCCGAGAGGATTCGGCGGCGAAAACTCTAGCCAAAAATGGTCCAGTTTGACGGCCTCAGATCCCTTGAATCGTACGTAGCGTCAAGTTGTATCTCAGATGGGTGGGACGGCCCCCGACCACGCCAAGGCTATCCAACGAGCGAAAAGGATTGCGAATGTTTCAATTCTTAGACTCACGCCGCAGGACTTCCGTGATCAGCGAAAGCAGGGCGGTTTGAACGGCACGCTCTTCTTTAGCGATGGTGGCGGTGTTGTTCACCCGATGCAGGCCCGTTCCCCTTCGGATGCACCTCGGAGCACCAACACGCCATTGCGCAAGTGGCGGCTTACGAATCGCCGATGCTGATCTCGTTACGAACGCGGCTGCGCGACGAGCGGAGCTGGAGCTCTCCACCGATCCAACAAACGACTAACATTTTGATGAACGAAATGGGAGCCATGATGACCGGCGAATCTATCCTGATTTTGGGCGGCGGACCGCGAGTGCGGACGCAATATCGTGAACAGCGAAACCAACATGTTGGCGCCGACGTCGGCACCAGTGGCAGCGACGCTGTTTCTTGGGCGGGTTGCACAATGGCAGAAATGCCGCTCGATCATCGCCTCTACCCGTTGCGACCGCCTATTCCGCTTTGGACATACCCACCTCCTACTCGGCAGCAGAGCTTCGTGGCCCTAGCGGACGGCCTGCCATGGCGGCCTATGCTAGCAGCCATTTCGCCGCGGACCGGACCGCGCATGGTTTCCGGGGCGGCATGAGCTATGCCAAGAGGTGAGGCTCCCTTGACCGCCTCAGTCAGGCCGCTTGAACGGGCGAGTAATCATGGCTTTTGAGACACAGCATCCAGTATTCCAGGCCTTGCGCGAGCGTCTATTACTGGGCCATTGGCTACCCGGCACAGCCTTGAAGCCTGCCGACATTGCCGATGAGCTTCGCGTCGGAATTTCGCCCGTACGAGAGGCTTTGATACGGCTGACTGAGCGCGATGTGGTGCAAAATGTCGACCACAAGGGGTTCAACGCCAGGCCGATCGACCCACATCAAGCCATCCTGTTCTGCAACATGCTGTCGCAAATGTATGTCGATAGCATCAGCGATTTCACCAAGGCGAAGCTGATTGATGAAGTGGCGGCAAGCTTCTGCGGTGAAATTAAGCCCATCTACGCAAGCAATGAGGATCCCGCCAAACTCTTCTTGAAAGCAGGCGAGTGCTATCGGCGCGCGTTGCTGGTCAAACAGCATCGCCACATTGCGGATCACGTCGCGGACGTCGTTTATGTCTACCTTTCACGCGCAATGGGAACACGTACGTACTACAGCGAGTTGCTTGTCGAAAGTCAAAGTATCAGTGCGTTGATGGTCGAAGGGCAGCACAAAGGCGCAGCCCGTGCCATCCAGGACTTTTTCAGGCGCCGGGTCACGGAAGTTATGCGAGCACAAGCGAGGCTCTCGCGGATGCCGACCACGACAAATCTAGCACGTAGTCACGTGGACTTATCACGCCCCGGCGATGCGTGATTGCTATGATCGTCGTGTCCGACGCGAGTTGCCGAAGTTCGTCGAAGATTCCGCGCTCGGTCTGCTCGTCCAACCCGGAACTGGCCTCGTCGAGGAGCAACAGCCGAGGCCTTGCGATGAGGGCACGGGCGATCGCAAGGCGCTGCCTCTCGCCGCCGCTTAGCAATTGGCCCCGCTCGCCGACGCGGTAGTCCAAACCGTCCCGCAAGGAGGTCACCTTATCAGCCAGATGGACGCATTCTAGGGCGTGGAACACGTCCGCATCGGGAAACGGGCGGCCCAGCAGAACGTTTTCGCGGATACTCAGATTCATCATCATAGGCTCTTGGGGCACGTAACCTACGTGCGCCAAGTAATCTTCCGGATCGATCGTGGCCAGGTCCAGAGAGCCAACGCGTACCAGGCCGCTGTAGCCTTGATGCATTTTTAGCAGGAGCTGCATAAGCGTCGATTTGCCAGCGCCCGAGCGTCCGATGATGAAGTTGATGACGCCGGGCTTGAACTCGCCCGTTATCCCAGAGAGAAGCGGCGAGGCGGCGCGCTCATAACCAAACGAAAGCGCGCTGATGGAAATGGCGAGTGAGCCCGATATCGGCATAGTACGCTTGAGCATAGCGGGTCGTGCCGCTGGGGCATGGGCATCAAGCAGCGCCTGCAGCGGCCGGGCCATGCCACGCGCAATGATGATGTCTCGAATTGACATGCCAATAAGCTCGAAGGGCCGGTTCAGTTGAACCAGGATCATGCTCACCATGACGAGCCCACCTATCTCGCCTGATCGGTCATAGAGCCACAGCGAAAGCCCCAAGATCGAGGCATACTGAACGAACAAGAGGGTCGCTTGCAAAGCGCCATAGCGCAACCGGGCGCCATAGAACGAGAGCCAGGCTCGGCGCGTGGCGGCGGCCTGGCGGTCATACAACTCAGCTATCCAGGGTTGAGCGCGGAACACCCTGATCGAAATGATGTTCTCGATTGCATTTCCTAAAACGTTCGAGCCCTCGTTACTTGAGGCCTGCGCCTCAGCCTGATACACCTTTGTAACTCTATTGCTCTTCCACGTTATCAACACGAGGACGGCGCCGTAGGCTAGAACGAACAGCGCCACAAACCAATTTGCTGCTCCACCGACGGCAAGGAACGAGAACGCAACATCGGCGACCCCGCCCATCAGCACCATCAAATAGAGCTGAATGTAGATCTTATTGGACTGGTGCCAACTCTCTACCATTGCCGAAATCTTGCTCGGATTGTTTTGAGCAAACAGCGAGCCCTCGGCGCTCACCAGAGCGGCCATGATCTTCTTGCTGGAGAGATTACGAACGTCCTGTTCCAGCCTGTTCGACAGAACCGCCTTGACCTCCTGCAAGCACCGAGCAAGTGCGGTCGTAACGGCAAACAGCAACAACAAACTGAGCGTAAGAAGCGGCGGCGCGCTGGCCAGCCGGGCGACGGCCCGTGAGAACAAGAGCGGCCCGGCGACCGTGCAGGCAGACGCTGCAATGGTCGTGAGCAAGAAGCCCGCGACAAGAACGCGGGAAGATTGCAGGCTCGTCTTGATGATGTCCCATTGGAGCGGGGGCAAGAGCGGCTTACCCCAGTTCATGAAGGTCCATCCAATCGGCAACAGCGCAGAGACGAACGAGTGCAAACGCTGCGTCGTATGACAAATTGTCGATAGCTGAACGGAGGAGATCGCGGGAGATCAAGCCTTGCCGATACAATGCACTACGCTCGACACGTGACACTAAGGCGCCATATTCGTACCGCATTAGCATGTCGCGCCCGGCACCTTTGCCAACCCGATAGTAGATCACGTCGGGCAAATGTTCCCGGAAGGCCTCGCGCTCAAGTGCACGATCAATTCCATTTGAGTGATGATGTCGGCGAGCCGTGACGAGACTTGCCTTGATGAGCGGCCAGAACACAAACGCCTTTCGCTCTTCTACCGCAATGTCTCGTAGTGCGATGCGATTGAGCTCCGCATGACGCATGCCGAAGAACTGAAACAGTCGCGTCGTCGGCAGGTGGCGTAGGGACCTGGCGCCTGGTACGAGCTCTGCACCGAAATCCGGCCGCACTGACGCGACAGGCGACTGCGGCCGATGATCACCGAGCATATGGCGGCGTAAGTCCCGGCCGCTCCGACCGGTGATCACCTCGCGAAGAACACGCCAGACAGACGTTCGAGCCTGAATCGCAAGGCCGGCGAGCTCGCGCAATGCATCTTGTGGCGATCGGGATTCGGCAAGCAGCTCTCTGGCCATCGTCAAGCGGCGCATTCTGAGAAATAGTTGATCGCCTCCGTCTCCTGTGAGCACCAGGCGCGATCCTGCGGCCTGCGCAGCCTCGTGAAGTTGAGCCGTTGTGGCGATCGTGGCCGCTAGCTTACAAGGCCGCGGCGTTGGAGCCAGCAATTCTGACGATAGATGGGTCATCGACGAGCGAGCATTCGTTTCGACATAGGTTGGCGCGCCGCCCACCTGCTCGGCTAGCGCGGCAAAAAAGAAGCGTTCGTCACCATTGACGTCCGTCTCTGAGTAGCTGTTCAGGAGGGAAAGGGGCCTGCCTCGATGGAGGTCGGCCGCAGCCAGCGCCACTACCGACGAATCAAGGCCCCCGGAACATTGAATACTGAAAGCACCGCCATAGTGGCGGGTTTTGTGAGCGACGCTCGCTGAGATCAATTGGCGAAAACTGGCCACGTCATCCTTGAAAGAGAACGTCGAGGTGTTGAGCCTGGCTACGGCGCCCGCCAGAAAATCGACTTGCCGAAAAGTCCCCCTTGAGACGATGAGCGCCGCGCCACTCAGTAGCTCAAAAATCCCACACAACCCTGTTTCCGGGGTCAACCAAGACGCGTTGCGTATCAGGCCAGTCAAATAGCCAAAGTTGAAGGCGTGGCGTTGCGCCAAGGCGGCATCTGGCAGCTTCAGTCCTGCCCAGCACTCAATCTCATCATTTCTGACCTGGTAGAAGATGGAGATCTCCGAGAAAGGTGGGCGTACGATCGCGATGCCACTTGGCGCGCGAACAATGAACGCCGCATCGCCAGCGTACCGCTCCTGCAGCAAGGCGACAATCTCCGGCAGAGACGTGTCTTTGAAGTGTGTTGGTTCCAATTCAGTCGGCATGCCGGTCTCGGCGTCAACAATATCGTTGAGCACCGTGATTTCCACGCGGCCGTCTACAATGATGGTGGCAAGCTCCTTCGCTGAATCCAAGAGCCCATCTACATTGAGTCTCATTTCGCGAAGCTCAAGATGACGCTGTAGTCCTCCACAGCACGCTTCGCGTCGTTCAAAATGAGGTCACCAGATTGCAGCCAGGCGTGGGCTCTGAAAGGGGGCTGCTTCACACCAACGAGGAGCTCGAGCGATGCGATGTAGGGATAGAAAAACAGATACCCCCCTACGGAATCCTCAAGGCAGCGCGGGCGGCGGAACCGAAGATTGCGCAGATGTTGGAATACGCTGGCGTAGTAATCGATTGTTTCGACTCCCATTGACGCCGGTGCTGTTCCCCGACGCGAGGCACGTAAAAAGTCGAGTTGACGAGCGATGGTCTGGCTGCGAACGAAGCGAGCAGCATGAGCCGCACGCGCATAGTGCCACACCAGATGGAGGGGTGGGAGAAAGGCTGGCGGTGAACTCAGGCAATCGCGCAACTTGGCCGTCGTCTCGGTTAGCCGTTCACGCTCCTCCGGACAAGCTGCAGAAGTGCTCGCCATGCTGTAACGATTGGATTGCAGGTCGAGGCTGATCCAACGCCCGTTAGACCACGCATGAAATATGTCGCTCACAGCAGCGATCCCTTGGCCACCGCCTCAAACTGATGGGATGGGCCGAAGCCCATCCCATCAAGACGGTCCGCGTCAATCGGACTCATCCACGAAATAATAATCGCCGGTCGTGTGTTCTGCGCGCCACGAGCCCCCAAAGCCTTTTGTGAGCTCGGTGGCGTCCCCGAGGTCCTGCACCGTGTCATTGATAGCGGTTTCATTGATAGCGGTTGTATTCATCCACTTTCTCCAGAGTGACCGGCATATCGCCAGCGCGCGGAAGCTAGCATCGTGATATAAAATAGGGCTTTTATTTTCTGAGTATGATCTCGAGCGATTTGAAAAATAGTTTGACGTTGCGGAGGATGCGGGATGGGCGACGAGGCAATTAGGTGGCGCGTTTGCGGCCAGCGGCCGAAGGGACGATGATTCAATCACCTATAGCGCCTGAGTAGAGTTACCGGCACGGAAGGCGTCTAGTTCAATGGTAGCAATTCCATGGCCAGCGACCGCTTCGCGCTGACAGACAGTACCAGATCCAGTGCAGGCAGCCGATCTGACTTAAGCAAAGTCTAATCCGACTTCGTCACCGCGCAATGCCGCGACAGTTTCCGTCGCCGTGCGAAAGCTTGCTCAAAATGATCGCGATATTTGCCGAATCAGGCACCATGCTGCTGGGCTTGCAAGCCGCCAACCACTTTTGGCTTGGCATCGGGTCCGGCGCAGCAGCGCACCGACCCGTCTAACCGAACATAGATCTCTCAGCCGGCTTGGCGTTCTGGTAACGCTGCGTGATTTACGGCAGCAACTCCCGCTGAGGCGCGTCACGTTGCGCTTTGAAAGCGACGACGAAGACCTCAAGCCCGGCCGAGGTTAAACCGTTCTCAGTGACGAGACCCAGCCGCATGAGGTTGACCGCTGTCTCCATACATGGAACCTCCGCCAGCCGAGCGGACGCCCAGCGGTCCGCTTGCAGGACGCCTTCCAACAATGATGAGAGAGCTTTTACTGATCGTGTCGCCCCCGTGCAGTGGATCGTGTGACTTTGCCGGGCTGGCCGCGTTTGTTTGGAATTCTGCAGAACGATCTCGGTCAGCGCATATTGTCGCCGTTATGTCGCCCATTCTTCGCGATTTTGCAGAGAAACAACCTGGCCTTTCGATTAAAAGGAGGGGCCAAACAGGAGATTGCATATGAAGGTCGGGGTCCCTAAGGAAATCAAGACGCACGAATACCGCGTGGGTCTGACCCCTGGCGCCGTCCGCGAATATGTGGCTGCCGGTCACAATGTACTGGTCGAGACCAATGCGGGTGCCGGCATTGGCGCGAGCGATGACACTTATCGCAAGGCCGGCGCGACGATTGTCGGCTCAGCTCGTGAGGTCTTCGCATCCAGCGAGATGATCGTAAAGGTGAAGGAGCCGCAACCTTCTGAATGGACTCAGCTGCGCGAGGAGCAGATCCTTTTCACGTACCTGCATCTGGCGCCAGACCCGGAACAGGCGCGGGGACTCCTCAAGTCTGGATGCACCGCTATCGCCTATGAGACCGTGACGGATGCGCATAGCGGGCTTCCGCTGCTTGCGCCGATGAGCGAAGTCGCGGGAAGGCTTGCGGTCGAAGCGGCAGGCAGCGCCCTGAAGCGCTATAGCGGCGGGCGAGGGCTGTTGATCGGCGGCGTTCCTGGCGTGCAGCCGGCCCGCATCGTCGTGATCGGAGGCGGCGTTGTTGGGACACATGCGGCCCGAATGGCCGCTGGCCTGGGCGCCGAGGTCACGATCCTCGACCGTTCGATCCCCCGCCTTCGCGAGCTGGATGAACTGTTCGAAAGCCGCGTTCGTACCAGATTCTCGACCATAGATGCCCTCGAAGAGGAGGTCTTTGCAGCCGACGTTGTCATCGGCGCGGTCCTCGTCCCCGGTGCAAGCGCACCGAAACTCGTGAGCCGCAGCATGCTAGGCTCAATGCGCAAGGGAACCGTCATCGTTGACGTCGCCATCGATCAAGGCGGCTGCTTCGAGACATCGCGCCCGACCACGCACGCCGATCCAACTTACGAGGTGGATGGCGTCATTCACTATTGCGTCGCCAATATGCCCGGAGCCGTCCCGCTCACATCGAGCCAGGCACTGAACAATGCCACACTGCCCTTCGGGCTGGCGCTCGCCAACGAGGGTTTCGCGGCGGTGCTCGAGAATCCGCATCTGCGGGCAGGCCTCAATGCGTATCGCGGCCGGCTTACTTACAAGGCTGTAGCCGAGAGCCTCGGCCTGCCATTCTCCCCGATCGAACAGGCTGCGGCCTGATCCCAGAAGTCCCAATGGGACGTTTCCTCCCTCACTTAAGGGCCGCTCCTTGGAGTGGCCCTTTTTTTGTGCCCGGCATGTTCGGCAGCTTGGAGGTGGAAGCCCTCTACTTTTGGATAGCTATGAAATCCCCCACGGGATCGAATCAACGTGAATCATCCCCTGAGCGAACTCGCGCGGATGACTAGTAAATGCATTACAACCCAAAGATCCGAAGGAGACGCACTCAGACCAAGCCCACGCTTCGCCGGGGGTGTTACGGCTCGATACGTTCCGACCAGAGCGATATCGTCTTCGATTTACCCCGATACTTCTCGCTGGTCGATCAGTTCCTTGCCGGCGAGGGCGAGTTCAGCTTCGTAGACCGCGCGATCAGTCACCTCGATACGCTCGATATAGTCCCACGGGCTCCTCAGTATCGCGGCTCTAACGTAAAGACATCCGTCTCAGACCAGGTGGCAGGCGACGAACCGGCCGGGCGCAACCTCCTTCAAAGGCGGTCTTTCCGCGCAGACAGGCTTGGCTAAAGGACAACGCCCTCTCAGCTTGCATCCAGGCGCGATATCGATAGGGTTTGGAATTTCCCCGGACAAAGCGAAATCGTCGCGCTTTGCGTCGGGATCCGGAACTGGAATGGCCGCCAGCAAAGCGCGCGAGTAGGGATGCAAGGGCTTTGCAAACAGATCCTTTGTGCCCGACATCTCCACAATGCTGCCGAGATACATCACCGCAACGCGGCTCGCCAGGTACTTCACAGTGGCCAGGTCGTGGGAAATAAAGAGGTAGGACAACCCGAGTTGTTCACGCAGCTTCTCCAACAGAAGAATTGCCCGCGAGCGTAGTGATACGTCCAGTGCGGAGGTTGGCTCGTCAAGAACAACGAAGCGGGGATTCGTTGCAATGGCCCTGGCTATATTGACCCGCTGGCGTTGACCGCCCGAAAGCTCGTGCGGATAGCGGTCCAATAGATCGCGGCCGAGCCCCACCTCCTGCATGAGCTCCTCGATGCGGTCGCGCCGCTCCTTCGCCGGAAGCTTGGTATGAAGCGTGAGCGCCTCCTCCACCATCCGTCTCACCGATAGTCTGGGATTGAGCGAGGCAGTAGGATCCTGAAACACCATCTGGATGTCGCGGCGCAAAGGCTTCATGGCATGCGCATCAAGCCTCGCTATGTCCGTGCCATCATAGCAGACAGATCCCGCCGTCGGCTCGATTAGCCGGACCAGGCACCGCGCGACTGTCGATTTTCCACAGCCGGATTCGCCGACCAATCCAACCGTCTCGCCGGCTTCTATATCGAAGGAGACAGAGTCAACTGCCCGCACGACGGGCTGATCCTGACCTCGCAGGCGTGCGAGCGTCCCGGCCATCCCGCCGAGCGGAAAGTGCATTTGCAGATCACGTATCTCAACAAGTGCCACGGCGTTCCTCGAATCCATAACATGCTACAACATGGCCGGGGGCGGCCTCGATCATCGCAGGGCGTGCCGCGCGACAGCGATCCATTACCCACTCACAGCGTCCTGCGTAACGGCATCCGCTCGGCGGGTTGACCAGGGAAGGAACCGACCCCGGTATGGGCTCTAGGACGACGTCCCGATCGACCCTCGGTATCGATCGGACGAGCGCCTTGGTATAGGGATGGGCGGGATTATGGAACAGCTCCCGCACGGGGGCGCATTCCACCACTTGGCCCGCATGCATAACGGCAACGCGGTCGCATATCTCGGCAACGACGCCGAGATCGTGCGTGACCAGCATGATCGCCGCACCTGTTTTCGCGCTCAATTCGCGCAGCAGATCGAGAATCTTGGCCGCGATTGAAACGTCGAGCCCGGTCGTTGGCTCGTCCGCGAGCAGGAGCTGAGGTGAGGTTGCAAGAGCCATAGCGATCATGATCCGCTGACACATCCCTCCCGAGAGCTGATGCGGGTATTGCTTGGCTCGCTTTTCCGGCGCCGGAATGCGCACAAGGCGCAGCATCTCGAGCATTTTCTTGTCCGCCTCTCGTGCCGACAAGCCGGCGTGGACCATCAGCAAGCGTGAGATCTGCTTTCCAACGGTCAGAAGCGGGTTGAGGGCGGTTCGCGGCGTCTGCGATACCATCGCGATCTTTGCGCCGCGCATGCGCCGCATCTGTTCCTCAGGGAGCGTACCCAGATCAACTCCGTCAAAGTGAACGCTTCCGGAGACGACGCGCCCTGGGGGACGGATCAGGCGCAGAATGGCGAAAGACGTGACTGACTTTCCCGACCCGGACTCGCCGACCAGCCCGAGAACCTCGCCCCGGCGGATCGTCAGGTTGATGTGGTCGACTGCTTCAATGGCACGCTGGTTTATCTGAAAGTGGACGGTCAGATCAGAAATCTCAAGCAGCTCGGTCATCTCAATCCCCTCATGCGCGGGTCAAGCAAGTCACGGAGTCCGTCGCCGATAAGGTTGAATGCGAGAACGGAAATCATGATGGCAAGGCCAGGAAACAGGAACAGCCACCATTCTCCCGTGACGATCTGTGAGGCACCTTCCGCGGTCATCACGCCCCATTCGCTCTGTGGCGGCTGAATTCCAAGGCCAATGAAGGAGAGCGAGGCCATCGTCAGAAGCGCAAAACCCGTCGAGAGGGTCGCCTGCACAATCAGCGGGGGAAGGCAGTTCGGCAGCAGGTGAATGAACACAATCCTCCAGGTCGGATTGCCGAGCGTGCGAGCAGCATCGGCATATTCCATCTCCCGGAGCCGAAGCATCTCTCCACGGGTCAGCCGCAGATAAGCCGGGATTTGTGTGATCGAGATGGCAATTGCGACATTGGTGGTGGAATTGCCAAGCCCTGCCGTGATGCCCATGGCCAGTACGAAGGCCGGGAAGGCCATCAGAGCGTCGACGACGCGCATCGCGATCGTATCAGCCCACCCCCGGCTGTATCCGACGACTGCTCCAAGCAACCCTCCGATTGAAACGGCAACAAACGTTGCGGCAAAGGCAACCAGCAGGTCGACCCGGGCCGCAAAAATGATTCGCGAGAGTTGATCGCGGCCGAACTCGTCAGTTCCAAGCGCATGCTGCCAGGAAGGCGGCTGCAAAGAAGCTGCAGGGTCGGTGGCATCGGGCGGGTAGGGCGCCACAATCGGCGCCAATATCGCAGCCGCCGCGATCAGCACGATCACGCACAGTGCCGCAAAGGAAACAGGATTGCGCTGAAGCCGCTGCCACACCAGAGATGAAGCCGGTTGCGAAATCGAAGAGGAGAATGATGAGGACATCAGCTGAACCTAATCCGGGGGTCAACGAGGCCGTACGCGATATCGACTGCCAAATTGACCATGACACACGTCACTGCGACGAAGAGGATGAAAGACTGGATCGGAGCCGAGTCCTTCGTAAGCAATGCAGTCACCGCGTAATTGCCAATGCCGGGCCATGAGAACACGCTTTCGACGACCGCATTTCCGGCCATCAAGAATCCAAAAACGATTCCGGAAATAGTGATGACAGGTATCAGCGCATTTCGCAGCGCATCCCGATAAATCACCGTTCTTCGCGGCAATCCGGCCGCCCAGGCCGCCTTGATGTAGTCGGACTCGAGGATCTCAAGCATGGTGGACCGCACCATGCGTGCGACTGGCGCGATCGCGCTGAGCCCGAGGGTCGCTGCAGGCAGCATGAGCTGATGCAGACTTGATCGTAAGGTGGTCCAATTGCCGGTAAGCAGGGAGTCGATCACATAAAGTCCGGTTATGTGTGCGGGAGGTTCTATGCCGGATCCGAGGCGCCCCAGCGGTGAGGGGGCCATGTTGAGCATGTAGAAAAAGACGTAAACGAACAGGAGCCCGGTCAGGAAGCTCGGCATGGCGACACCCATGATGCCGACCACTCGTCCGATATGGTCGATCAATGTGTCGCGATGCACCGCTGACAAGACCCCAAGAGGCAGTCCGATCACGATCGCGATGAGAAGACTCGCCAGATTGAGCTCGAGAGTGGCGGGCAGGCGCTGCAGAAAGTCCTGAGACACCGGCCGTCCCGTCGAGGCACTCTCGCCAAGATCGCCTTTGAAGATGCCCGAGACGTAGCGGTAGTATTGCTCTGGAAACGGGCGATCCAGGCCCATTTGGTGCTCCATTTCAGCGAGATGTTCGGGCGTGGCAAACGGGCCCGCCTTGACCATGGCCGGATTGCCCGGGAGTAGGTAGGTGAGGGTAAAGCAGATCACGCTGACCCCGAACAAGGTCGGCAGAGCCAGCGCAAACCGTCGCATGACATAATTGAAGAAACCCATTGGAGCGCTCTCCCGTTTAATACGAAGATGACGTGCTCAGGCGAGCTTCATGCTGAAAAAGCGCTCATAACTATCCCAACGCTTCTCAATGCCAACGAGGTCGGATCGCATGACGCGGGTCCAGTTCTCGTACCAGAGGTGCCCCCAAACGGCGTCGCCGATGATGATCTCCTGCAGGCGTTTTGCCGCCGCCAGACGCTTGCTGGTGTCGGTTTCATGCATGTTCTCATCGATCAGCTTGTCGACTTCTGGATTGGAATAGAACGAGGTGTTCGTGCCCTTCGCTGTGCTGTGGAAGTTGAAGAACAGGTGATAGAAGGGATCGTTGATCCAGGACTGCCAGGACTCGATCGAAAGCTGGTGATCGCCTTTGGTTGCGATTTGGCGGAAGGTGGCTTCGGTTTCCTTGACGATGTTCACCTTGAAGCCGATCTTCTCCAGCTCGGTCTGGAGCCAGATCGAGGCCTGCTCGTGCGGCTGCCATCCAGCGCGTACCGCAAGGTCTATCGGAACCGGATCCTTGCCGAAGCCCGCCTCGCGCATCAACTCCTTGGCCTTTGCGATGTCGTACTTGTAGGGACTGATCGTGTTGTCGTAACCGGGCGTCAAACTAGGTACAGGGCTCTTCATCTCGGTGCCGAAACCATACAGCACGCTCGGGATGATCGCCTGGACCGGGATGGCGTAGTTGATGGCCTGCCTCACTTTGACATTGTTAAGCGGAGCCTTCTGCGTGTTCATGCAAAGCCAGTGACACAGGGTGTCCGGCACGGAGACTGTCTTCAAACCTGGCTCCGCCTCGAGGCTCTTCACATTGCGCGGAGACAGCGTTGATCTGCCGACGACCATGTCGATGGCTTTGCGCTTGAGCAGCAGCACGCGATCGGCTTCGTTCGGCACATATTTGAGAACGATCCGATCGAAATAGGGGTGACCACGCCAGTGATCAGCCTGCGCTTCCAGGACGACTTCGACGCCCGGCTGGTTCTTGACTAGTTGATACGGCCCGACGCCGGCCGTATTTCGCTTCAACCAGTTGGCGGCCCAGGGATCGTCTGCGTTCGCATTCGCCTTGACCTCATCCGGATCAAGCAGCGCGTTGTTCATAAGCGCCATCATGTCCAGCGCCATCGGGCTTGGCGAGGGCATATTGATCTCGATCGTGAAGTCGTCGCGCACCTTGAACTGCTCGGGCTTGGTTACCCCAAGAAGGCGCGGAAACAGGAGGCGCATATAACCCGGCGACTGCAGCCCGCGGTCGAGGAGATACTTCACGGTCGTGGCGTTGACGTCGCGGCCGCTCGGTAATTTCAGGCCTTTGCGGATGTTCAGCACCAGCGTGGCGTTGCCATTTTCGAAGGACCAGGACTGAGCGATGCCGCCCTCGATCTCGCCAGGCTTTGCTTGCGACACTCCCGGCTTTCCCTCGACCGGCTGCACCTTCCACATCAGCGGACTGTCGTAAACGTTTGCCTGCACCGTGTAGCCGGCCGACGTCTTGAACGAGGCCGGATCGAGCGTGTCGATGTCGGCATCCCAGGCGACTGTCAGCGTTCGCTTTTCTTGTGCGGCAGCTAAACGAGCTGTGCCCGTGAATGTGAGCGCCGCGACGCTGGTTGCGGCGAACTTCAAGAAATCCCGACGGCGCGTGTCCCTGTTCATCTCATTCCCCTCCTGACTCTGCGCGAAAGATTTGCCGGTCGTCCGGTGCGCGATGGCTTGCATTATTGTCATCGTCCTGCTATTGTCAACTAAGTTTCAATATACGAAACTAGGTGATCAAAAAATGGGCGCAATTGAAAATGCCGCGCAAATCCTTAGACTTTTTGGGCCCGGCAGGCTTGAAGTCTCCGTGACAGAAGTCTCGCAGTTATTGAGTATGCCCAAAAGTTCAGCATCTCGTTTGCTGAAGACGATGCTGGTTGAGGGGCTCCTGTCGCGCTCGGAAAATCCTCCGCGCTACAAGGTTGGAAATTTGCTTTTTGAGATTTCGCGCCTCTACAAGCTGAACTCCTCCTTGATCGACGCGGTCGATGAGGCCGTAAAGGAGATCACCCGGGAGACTGGGCATACCGGTTATGTCTCGATCCTTGATGGTGCGGATGTTCTGGTCATCCGGATGCACCAGGGGTCTCATGCCTTGCGCGTATTCACGCCGCTGGGCCAGCGTGCTCCTGCATTTGCGACTGCGATTGGGCGCAGTCTGCTCTCGCGCTTTCCAGATAATGTGGTGCGCTCCCTTCATCCTGAAGGCGTCACGCCGCCTTCGCCGCGCGCCCCTCAAAATGTCGACGAGCTGGTGGCGGCGCTGGATCAGCCGCGCCGGTTCGGCTGGGCCGAGGCCCTCGATGAAGCGATCCCCGGGGTCGGCTCAATCTCCGTGAGCGTCTCCGATCCAGAAATCCGCGAGACGGTGGGCTTCTGTATTTCCTATCCAGCCTCGCACATGAGCGATGAGGAGAGGAATCGTGCGATCACGCTGCTTACGACTGCCGCTGAGCGTATCGCGCACCGCTTCGGCGATCAGTTTCTCATGCAGCGTGCGCAGCGCGCCCTTGGTGGTGGCGGCCCGGTTGCTGCTTTATCCGGTTTTTTGTCGCCGCAATTGACGCGGCTCGGAGGCTATAGATGAGACAATTGAGTCCGGAGGATATCGAGGCGCTCTCCGTCGGCGCCTGGATTCTCGGAACGGGTGGCGGCGGGAGTCCGTATCACGCGCTCTTGAGCATGCGGAGTTACTACAATGAAGGCGTTCGCGTAGATCTGATCGATCCCGACGAGCTGGACGATGATGATGCGATCGCGGTTGTCTCCATTATGGGCGCGCCGCTTGTTTTCCAGGAGCGTCTGGTCGACAGCAGGCTCATCGCGCGCGCCGTGTCGGCCATGGAGGAGCATCTTGGTCGCAAGTTCAGGGCGGTGATGGCAGTCGAAATCGGTGGCGGCAACGGCATGCAGTCCTTGCTCGCTGCCGTCCACCTGAAAATTCCAGTTGTCGACGCCGATGCGATGGGGCGTGCCTATCCTGAGGCGCAAATGACGAGCTTTGCGGTGGGCGGTCTCGCTCCCTATCCGCTGACCTCCGTAGACCCGCGCGGTAATGAGGCGATCGTTGGCAAAACCTCCTCCTGGAAATGGATGGAACGTGTGAGCCGAAAGCTTTGTACCGAGTTCGGGTCCATCGTCGCGACCTGCAAGGCGCCGCGCACCGGTGCTGAGGTGAAGAAATGGGCCATTCCCCGTACCACATCCAAAGCCATCAATCTCGGGCGGGCGGTTGCCGAGGCCAACCGGCAGCACGCTGACCCGATTGCAGCCATTCTGAAAGCGGAATCCGGCAGGTTCCTGTTCTCCGGCAAGGTCGTTGAAGTCGAGCGGCGGACAACGGAGGGCTTCCTGCGCGGCCGCACAGTCGTGGAGGGGCTTGGCGATGATCACGGCAGCCAGATCCGGATCGATTTCCAGAACGAGTGGATCGTCGTGTGGCGCAATGGGCGGGCGCTCGTCTCGACGCCCGACCTCATTTGCGTTCTCGACAGTGAATCCGGCGAAGCGATCGGAACGGAAACCATTCGCTACGGCCAGCGGACAACCGTGATCGCGCTGCCGGCGGCTCCGGTCTTCCTCTCGCCGCGCGGGCTCGACCATGTCGGCCCCCGCGCTTTTGGTTATGGCATCGATTTCAAGTCGGTATTCTGCTCATGAGACGCATTGGGATTGACGTAGGTGGCACCAATACGGATGCCGTGCTGATCGACGGCGGAAAAGTCGTTCAAGGCGTGAAGGTCGCCACCACGGCCGACGTCACCAGTGGTGTGGCTGCGGCCATCGGGGCGCTCGATCTGAGTGCCGAGCATGCGAGCGGTCTCGACGCGCTGATGATAGGTACGACCCACTTCATCAATGCGGTCGTTCAGCGCCGTCATCTGACGAAAGTGGCAGTAATCCGAGTTGCTCTCCCCGCCACGAGCTCCCTGCCGCCCTTTACCGACTGGCCGGCTGGGCTTGCCGAGCTCGCCAATGGCGGGGTCTTTCAAATCGAAGGCGGCCACGATTACGACGGGCGCAGGTTCGCCCCTCTGGATATCGCGGCAGCCAAGCGAATTGCGCGCGAAATCGGCAATCTCGGCCTCAAATACGTCGTGGTCAACGCACTGTTCTCTCCGCTTGATCCGTCCGACGAAGAAGCGGTCGCCGCCATCCTGCGCGAAGAAATCCCCGATGTGTCGGTGACCTGCGCACATTTGCTCGGCGGGATCGGATTGCTCGAACGTGAGAACGCCGCAATTCTCAATGCCTCTCTCATTGCGCTTGCTCGGGAGACCATCACGGCTTTTGAGCAAGCCAAGTCAAAGGTCGGGCTGAACGCGCCGCTTTTTGTCACGCAAAACGACGGCACCGTCGCGGAGGCCTCGCGTGCC
Organism: Bradyrhizobium sp. BRP20; assembly: GCF_020194215.1. Taxonomy (NCBI): domain Bacteria; kingdom Pseudomonadati; phylum Pseudomonadota; class Alphaproteobacteria; order Hyphomicrobiales; family Nitrobacteraceae; genus Bradyrhizobium; species Bradyrhizobium sp. BRP20. Next base: position 172,005 of record NZ_JADYVY010000012.1, read on the forward strand.
GCCGCATACCCTGTGTTCAGCTTCGCCTCCGGTGCGACCAACTCGATGCGCGGTGCGGCCTATCTTTCCGGGCTCAAAGATGCGGTGGTGGTTGACGTCGGCGGAACGACGGCGGACTTTGGCTACTTGCGGAACGGCTTTCCCCGTGAAGCCAACACGGTCGTTCATATTGGAGGCGTCAGGACCCTATTCCGCATGCCGGACCTCGTTTCCATCGGACTTGGTGGCGGCAGCCATATCGACCTTGGAGCGGCAGCCATCGGGCCGCTCAGCGTTGGGTATCGCCTGTCCACGGAAGCGCTGGTGTTTGGCGGCAATCGCGTGACCTCGACCGACATCGGCGTTGCCGCCGGACTGATCGACCTTGGCGATCGCAAGCGTGTGGCACACATCACTGCCGATGACGTGAAGAGGGTTCTGCGCCGCTGCAAGGAGATGCTGGAAGAGAACGTCGACCGGATGAAGACAAGCGCTTCAGACGTCACGCTGATTGCGGTCGGGGGCGGCGCGTTTCTTGTTCCGGAAGAATTGCAGGGCGTCGGGCGTGTCGTTCGGGTTCAACACGGGGGCTGCGCGAATGCGGTTGGCGCAGCCATTGCGCAGGTCAGTGGTGAAGTCGATCAGGTGTTCCAGGGGCTGACGCGAGACGAGGCGGTTGCTTCAGCACGCAAGCTTGCCGATTCCCGGGCAGTGGAGGCCGGCGCGGATTCGGAATCGCTTGCCCTGGTCGAGGCAGAGGATACGCCGATCGCCTATCTGCCCGGAAATGCCATGCGCGTGCGCGTCAAAGTCGTCGGCAATATCCGATCAACCCGAATTGGGCAAACAGCCAAGGAGAAAGTCACATGCCAGTCCGTTTCCTGATCAGCACGCTCAAGGAAGGGGTCGACCCAGCGGAATATGAGGCCTGGGTCCGCGAGCGCGACTACGCTCTCGTGCGGAGCCTCGACAATTACGTGAGCTACAAGGTTCATCGCATTCGCCGCCCCATCCAGGGCGCCGAAAACTCGACGTGGCAATACATCGAAAGGATCGAGGTCAAAAGCCTGGAGCAACACGACAGGGACCTTGCCTCACCGGCTGGTGTTGCGCTGCGAGAGGAGCTCTATGGCAAGTTTCTCGATCGCTCGAAGAACATCTATTTCGTCAGCGACGAGATAGAATGATCTGTGCTCCGCGTTGAGCTCTGCCTAGTCCAAGAACGTAAGCGCAAACAGGACACCAACAAGATGACCCTCGACCTGCTGATTCTCGGCAACGCGCCAATGGCCAAGATGCTTGATCGCGTGAAGCTCGCCGAAGCGAGCGGATACGACACGGTCTGGCTTGCCGATGAACGGTTCTATCGGGAGGTCTATTCGTGTCTTGGATATTTTGCACAAAATACGTCTCGGGTCAGGCTCGGACCTTGCGTGACAGATCCCTACGCCAGACATCCGGCGCTGACGGCCATGGCGATTGCGACGCTCGACGAGATTTCCAACAAGCGCGCAATTCTCGGCCTCGGCGCCGGTATTTCCGGTTTTGCTGAGCTTGGCATCGATCGGAAGAAGCCGGCGCGCGCTATCAGCGAAGCGATCGAGGTCATTCGGATGCTCCTGCGCGGCGAGACCGTCACCTACGAGGGAGAGGTCATTCGGTTCAAGGAGGGCAAGCTGAATTTCACCCCTGTTCGCGCCGATATCCCAATCTATGTGGCCAGCAATGGTCCGCTCGGCCAACGGACGGCAGGCGCTTGCGCCGATGCCGCGTTCATGGAGGCCGGCGGCAATGCTCCGGAAATCAAGGCCTTCCGCGCGAGACTGGACGATGGGGCCAGGAAGGCGGGCCGCGATCCCAAATCCGTCAGGCTGATCGTTCGGCTCAATGCCTGTGTTGCCTCAGACGGTCAGGCCGCCCGTGACGCGCTTCGGCCGACGGTTGCAAGACTGCTCGGGGCAGGGCGTCTCAAGTTTGAAACAGCCGAAGAGCAGGGGCTGACCTTGCCGGAGGACGTGCTCGCCTCTGTCCAGGGCGCCCATTACGCCGCCGGGGTGACGCCTTACCTTCCTCTGCTGCCATACGTGACCGATCGCCATATCAACGCCTTCACTTTGGCCGGCAAGGTGGAGGAGGTGACCGCGCGTGTGATCGAACTGCGCCAGGCCGGCGTCGACGGGATTATCATCATGCCCTTCGCTCCCGAAGGAGGTACGATCGAGGATACGATCGCCAAGATGGGCTCCGAGGTGTGGCCTGCCGCCCAGGCGCTGGAAGGGAGCAAGCCATGAGCTTTGATCTCCATCGGCCGGCCACGGTCACTGAAGCTATCGACCTTGCTCAACGCTTTGCGCCGACCGCGCGCTATGTCGCCGGCGGGACCGATACGGTTATCCAGATCAATCGGAAGAAGATCGATCCCGTACATCTGATCGATGTCGCCTGCCTGGCCGGAATGAGCGAAATCACCGAGACTACCGAAGCATTCACCCTTGGCGCGTTAACGAGGTACCGCACGATCGAAACGCATTCTGCGTTTCGGGGTAATCTGCGAGCGTTGGTCGAAGCTGCCAGCGTCGTCGGTGGCCATCAAGTACGAAACATCGCAACCATCGGCGGCAACATCGTCAATGCTTCTCCTGCCGCCGACTTTGTGCCGCCACTGCTCGCGCTCGATGCAAGCCTCGACATGACAGGTCCCAATGGACGGCGCTCCGTCCCCTTGCGCGACTTCATCGTCGGCCCGGGAAAGACTGATCTCTTGCCCGCCGAGATCGTGACCAGCATCCGATTTGCCAAGCTTCCGGCCGGATCCGCAACCGCCTTCCTGAAAGAAGGGCGCCGGCGGGCCATGGAGATATCGGTGGTTTGTGTTGCAGCTTGCTTGACGCTGGATGCCTCCACCTCGCGTTGCGCTTCAGTGCGCCTGGCAATCGGAGCCGCAAGCCCAAAGGCGTTCCGGCCCGAACAGGCGGAGAGTTATCTCATCGGCAGATCTGCCGGAAAGGAAAGCTTTGTGGAGGCGGGCAGGATCGCGGCAGAGGCTTCCAGTCCCATTTCTGATGTTCGCGCGTCGGCCGGCTACCGCCGCGGTCTTGTCGCGGTCATGGTCGAGCGCGCGCTCGGGACATGTTTGCAACGAATTCGGGAACAGGATCAATGAACCGGAAAATTCTCAATATCGTTGTCAATGGCGAGAGCCATCAGCTGCTCATTGAGCCTCATTGGACGCTGCTACAGGTCCTGCGCAACGGGATCGGCATGATGGGCACCAAGGAGAACTGCCTGGAAGCAGAGTGCGGGGTCTGCACGGTGCTGCTCGATGGAAGGGCCGTCAATTCCTGCATCCTGCTCGCGGGGCAAGCTGAGGGATGCTCGATCACCACGATCGAGGGGATCGGCGATCCCGAGCATCTGCATCCCCTTCAGGAAGCATTCATCGAATGCGGCGCCGTTCAGTGCGGCTACTGCATCCCGGGCATGATCCTGACGGCAAAGTCATTCCTGGACGAAAATCCGGGCTGCCGCCCCTCGCGCGACGAGATCAGGGAAGCTATCGCAGGTACCCTTTGCCGCTGTACCGGCTATCGCAAGATCATCGATGCCGTGGAAACCGCGGCAGAGCGCATCGCACTTTCGGGAGCCAAGCAATGAACGCTCAAACCCATCGCGTTGCCGGTCTCCGCCTGCCCCGGCGGGATGGCGTCGGCAAGGTTACCGGAAAGCACGTTTACGCTGCGGATTTCAAGCTGCCCGGTATGCTCTACGGCAAGATCCTGCGCAGTGCTCGCGCGCACGCTCTGATCAAGAACATCGACATCTCGCGCGCGGCTGCGATCGCAGGCGTGCGTGGCATCATCACCGCCGCTGACATCCCGCAGGTCCGCTATGGAACGGCGGTGCGCGACACGACCGTGTTTGCAACCGATCGCGTCCTGTTCATGGGACATGCGATCGCCGCGGTCGCTGCCACGTCATGCGAGATCGCCGAGCGCGCGATTGAAGCCATCAAGGTTGAATATCAGGATCTACCGGCACTGTACGATCCGGAAGAGGCGCTCACAAGCGATATCCGCATCCATCCTGATTGGGAAACCTACAAGGCGCTCCCGATCATTTCGCGCAAGGACAACATCGCAGGTCACGCCCGTATTCACGTCGGCGATGTCGAAGGAGCCTTCGCAAAGGCTCATAAGGTCTATGAGCATCGGTTCACGACCTCGCTTCAGCATCCAGGATACACCGAGCCGCGCGTTGCGACCGCGGATTGGGATGCGAACGGGATAGTGACGGTCTGGTGCAACACCCAATTGCCGTTCGACACGCAAACGACATTGGCCGAAATCCTCGATTTGCCGGCCGCGCGGGTGCGCGTCACCGTGCCGGGAATTGGTGGTGGCTTCGGTGGCAAGCTGAGGATCGGTGTCGAGCACTTCGCAGCTCTCCTGGCGCGCAAGACTGCCCGCCCGGTCAAAGTGATGTCGACGAGCGAAGAGGAGCTTACAGCCGCGCTTCCGCGTCAGGCTTCCGTGGTTCTGCTCAAAACTGCCGTTGACAAGGATGGGCATCTTCTTGCCCGAAGCGGCCGGGTCATCGTGGATTGTGGCGCTTATGCCGGCTCAGGTCCAGGCACGGCTGCTATCGCACTTCAGGTCATGGCAGGTCCGTACAAGACAGGAGCGCTCGCGTTCGAAAGCATCGCTGTCTACACGAACAAGGTCCATTCTGGCTCCTTCCGTGCTCCGGCGGGACCGATGGCGAATTTCGCGATGGAAAGCCAGATCGACATGATCGCAAAGGATCTCGGCCTGGATCCTCTCGAAATGCGCCTGCGCAATATCGTCAAGGAGGGGGATCCAGGCCCTTCGGGCGAGACGCACACCTCTGTGAGCATCGAGGAATGTCTGCGCAAGGCAGCCGATGCGATCGGCTGGCAAGATCGTAATCCCGAGCCAGGACGGGGCAAGGGCATCGCCTGCAGCTGGTGGATGACGACGGGTGGCTCGTCTGGTGTCTATGTCAAGATCAATCCCGATGGGAGTGCGACGCTCGTCAGCGGCGCCGTTGAAATCGGCACCGGCGCGATCACGGGAGCCGCTCAAGTGCTCGCCGAGGAGCTGTCTCTGGACTTGACGGACATCAACGTCACCGGGGTGGACACTCAGGCCGCGCCGTTCGACTACGGCGCTCAAGGCAGCCGTACGACCTTTTCTGTGGGCAATGCGTGCCTTGCGGCAGCTAAAGAGCTGCGGCGTCAGATGTTCGAACTCGCGGCCAAGCAGCTGGAAGCACCGATTGAGGATATGAAGCTGCAGGACAAGCACGTGGTCGTCGGCAACAAGTCGATTTCGATTGCGGAGCTGGCACGCATCTCGCGTCTTGCCGGTGGCGGGCTCATTGCGCATGGCACAGCCATTTCACCGGCACCAGCCTACGATCCGACACGCGTCAAGAACCATCCGCTCCCGGTCTGGAATACGCCGAGCTACCATGCCCACGCCGTCGACCTTTCGGTCGATCAAGCCACGGGCAAAGTGACGATCAATCGCTATGTCGTGGCCCAGGACGTCGGATATGCGATCAATCCGACCTATATTGAGGGACAGATCGAGGGTGGCGTGGCGCAAGGTATAGGCCAGGCCCTGTCGGAAGAGATCGTCTATCAGGACGGTCGCGTCATGAATGCGAACCTGACAGATTACAAGATGCCGACGGCGATGGATGTCCCGGAGATCGAGAGCATTATCGTCGAATGCCGATCCGCTGCCGGTCCTTACGGTGCCAAGGGCGTTGGAGAGCCACCATGCATCGAACCACCGGCTGCAATCGGCAATGCGATCGCGGCGGCGACTGGCTGCTGGCCGAACTCGCTGCCGATGACCGCTGAAAAGATTGCCGCCACAATGCGAGCCCCGCACTCATGATCCGCGTCGAGGTCAATATGCATGGAAATCTCCGTCGGTTCTTGCCCGGCGGGGTTGGATCCATTCAGCTTGACCTCCCCGAGGGAGCGACGGTTCTCAACGTGATCGGCTCGTTGAGCGCCGAGCATGATGTCTGGCTGGCCTCGATTGGTGACATGGTCGTGCCGTTGTCAGCTGAAGTCAAAGACGGAGCCGAGCTCAATTGCTTTCCCTATCTTGAAGGCGGCTAGTATGAACTTCTTTGTTCGGCGACGGACCGAGAAGTGTTGACCCGCGATCGAGCCGTCTTTGAACTAATTCGTTCACGTGAAGGAGCGGTGCGACTGATCTATTGAGTGTTCGGCCTGGTGTGAATACGGTCAAGCACGCTCGAGCGAAGCAGAGTTTCACTGTCAAGGCGTCATGCCGCAAGCAAAGGAGTGTAAGCCAAATGTCGAACGCGCCCCTTCCGACTTTGTCGATCGTCGGCGGCACTGGAGATCTCGGATCCGGCCTTGCCCGCAGCTGGAGTCGCGCCGGATATTCCGTCATTCTTGGATCGCGCTCGATTGAGCGCGCTCAGGATGCAGTCGCGCTCTTAAAATCCGACGGGTTCGCCAATGTGACTGGCGAGGCCAACGCTGCCGCCGCGGCGAAGAGCGATATTGTTGTCGTTGCGGTGCCATTCTCCAGTTATGAGACAAGCCTGGCCGAGATCAAGGACGCGGCCAAGGGCAAGATTGTTGTCACCGCGGTCGTGCCGCTCGTGCCGCCGAAGGTCTCTGTTGTTCAACTCCCGAGCGCCGGGTCGGCTGCGCTGATCGCCCAATCGCAGCTTGATCCGAGTTCGCGGGTGGTCGGAGCGTTTCACAATGTCGGCTCACAGAAGCTCCATGCCGGAGGAAAGGCGGACTGCGACGTTCTGGTGTTCAGCGATGATCCTGAGGCCCGCAAGGAGGTGATGTTGCTGGCGGATGCGGTGAGCAATCGCGGGATCGATGGCGGTGCGCTCGCGAACTCCGCTGCAGCCGAGGCCCTCACCTCCGTCCTGATCGCGATCAACCGCAAATACAAGGTGAAGGGTGCCGGCATCACGATTTCCGGCCTGACCTGAATGGAAAGCCACACGGGCGTTCGCAACGATGCTCACAGCCCTCGATCCTCTAGACCGCAAAATCCTAAGCGAACTCATTCGGGATGCCCGCATAAGCCAGCTGGCGTTGGCCGAACGGGTCGGCCTCTCGGCAACGTCTTGCGCAAGGCGCGTGCTGCAAATGGAGAAAGCCGGGATCATCAAAGGCTACTCGGCCGAGATCGATGCAAACTCGCTTGGCTTTCCCCTCACCGTGATCGTCCACATCACGCTTGACCGCCAAAGCGAGGGCGCGCTCAGGGCTTTCGAAGCCGAAATTCAGAAATGCCCCGACGTGATCGCCTGCCATTTGATGTCCGGTACGGACGATTATCGGCTTTCGGTACTGGCGCGCGACATGGAGGACTACGAACGCATTCATAAGCAGCACCTGTCACGCCTGCCGGGGGTGGCAAGACTGCAATCGAGTTTCGCAATGCGCACTGTCATAAAGCGGTCAATTTCTCCGGCGGCGCTTCATGGCTAGCCTCTCCGTTGCGAAGCGGAGTTCGGAATAAGGGCAAGAGATAGCACGGAAACGCGCGTCAGCACGCTTGAAGGATGCGAACGTCGAAGACTTATCCAGGAGGTGTGCCAGCTAGTCTGCTTAAGGGAGAAGCAGATAGGATACAGAACTGATTTCGGGTACGGCGCGTAGAGATCGTATTCGAGGAGAGATGCCCCGCGCCAGAAACAACAAGACGTGTCGGCAGCGGCGAAGGAGGAAAAAGTCGCGATGACGAGGAGCATCACATACAGCGCCCTTCCCGGGATCCCTCTGGTGGGGCCTGGCGACGATCTGGTTGGTGTCATCGCGGATGGCGCGAAGACCGGAGAGATCGCCGTGGCATCCGGCGATATTTTTGTCGTCGCACAAAAGATCGTGTCGAAGGCCGAAAACAGGTACGTCTATCTCGATGATGTGAGGCCTTCCGACCGCGCTGTGGAGCTTGCAAAAACGGTCGGCAAAGATCCCCGGCACATCGAGGTGGTACTCTCAGAATCCACCGAGGTCCTTCGCGCAAGACAGAATGTGATCATCGTTGTTCACCGCCTCGGCTTCGTGATGGCGAACGCCGGCATAGATGAATCCAATATCGAGCAGGATCGCGGCCATCGCGTGTTGTTGCTGCCTGAAGATCCGGATGACAGTTGCCGGCACCTCAAGCGCGGCCTCGATCGACAATTCGGGGTCGATGTCGGCGTCATCATAAACGATAGCTTCGGCCGTCCATGGCGCAACGGCGTCGTAGGTGTGGCGCTTGGAAGTGCTGGAATTCCTGCCCTTCAGAGCATGATCGGCAAGCCCGATCTGTTCGGCCGGCCCATGCAGGTAACAGAGATCGCGGTCGCGGATGAGCTGGCGGCCGCCGCCTCGCTCTTGATGGGACAGGCGGCCGAAGGCCAACCAGTAATCCATGTTCGTGGATTCTCCTCTCGTGCGCCTATCAATTCGGCGTCCGCGCTCGTGCGTGCGAAAGAACGGGATATGTTCAGATGAACGGGCGGTCACATTTGCCGGGAAAAGGGCGTGTTGTGGCGCTCTGCGGGGGCGTCGGAGGAGCAAAGCTCGCTGTTGGATTACAGCACGTTCTCGGAGAACGATTGACCGTGGTCATCAATGTGGCCGACGATTTCGAGCATCTCGGACTCCATATCTCGCCGGACCTCGATACAGTCCTTTATACGCTCGCCGGTCTCAGCGATCCCGAGCGCGGCTGGGGCCGATCCGATGAGACCTGGAACTTCATGGAGGCCTTGAAGCAGATCGGCGGCGAGACCTGGTTCTTGCTCGGGGATCGCGATATGGCGATGCATATCGAGCGGACCCGCCGCCGCTTAAGGGGAGAAAGTCTCACAGCGATTGCCAGCGACATTGCACGACGGCTCGGGATCGCTTCAGCTGTGCTGCCCGTCACCAATGACAGGCTTTCGACCATCCTCGACACCACGGAAGGCGAGCTCGAATTCCAGCGCTATTTCGTCGAGCGTCGCTGCGAACCGGTTGTCAAGCAGATCCGGTTCAGCGGGGCGCAAAACGCTCGCCTGAGCGAGGAGGTGCTTGCGTCATTCGATGCCGAGGATCTCCGCCTCATCATCCTATGTCCTTCCAATCCTTATCTCAGCATCGATCCAATCCTGGCTGTTCCAGGGATGGCTGAAAAACTGCGCGCGACCAGCGTTCCCGTTGTGGCCATTTCCCCGATTATCGGCGGTCAGGCAATCAAAGGACCGACGCGCAAGATCATGGACGAACTCGGCCTTGAGCCGTCAAATGCAGAGATTTCCAGGCATTATGCGGGGCTGCTCGATGGCCTGATCATAGATATTGCCGATGCGGCAGGGGCAGGCGACCTGGGGGTCGATGTACACCCGGCGCCTACGCTCATGACAGACATGCAGTCGAAGTTCATGCTCGCAGAGCATGCGCTTGCCTTCGGCGAAAACCTTCGCGCAACGCACGAGCGGCGGGGCAGGGCCCCTTCAAAGGGAGGCGCATCATGACGACACGTGATGCATGGGTAGTCATCCCGGCAAAATCGTTCTCGTGCGCGAAGCAGCGGCTCTCCCCATTGCTGACGGCATCCGAGCGCGCCCTGTTGGCCCGGTCTATGCTGTGCGATGTTCTGAGCGCGGCATGTGGCGTGATAAAACTAAATCATATCGCTGTGGTAACAAATGCTGAGGATGTCGCTCAAGAGGCGGCTCGTCTGGGGACTGTCGTGATTGGTGACGGCGGTGCGGACGGAACCAATGCGGCAGTGGCAGCCGGGCTCGCCGCGGTCGAAAATCGTGGGGACGAACTCATCCTTGTTCTGCCGAGCGATGTGCCGGCTATCTTGAGCGAGGACGTTTCGACGCTCCTCCAAGCCGCGCAAGGCAACGCCGTGATCGTGCCGGCGCCGCGCGATGGCGGCACCAACGCGGTTGCATTCACCGTAGCGCGAGCCTTGCAGCCGTGTTTCGGCCCCGATAGCTTCGCCCGCCACATCGCCGCAGCCGATAGGCTCGGCATTCAGCCTATCGTGTGCCGCAATGCAAGGATTGGGCTTGATCTCGATGCTCCCGCCGATGTCTTTGATTTTCTTGACCTGAACACGTCCACAGCCACCGATCGCTATTTGCGTTCGATTAATCTCGGCCAAAGGCGGCTGGGGATGGGAACGGACGGACGGGGCGCGCAAGCGTCGATGCGGCGGCCGAAGTGAGCTCGGGGTTGGTTGCCCAAAATGCAGAGAGCTCCGACGTTTTTCGCGGAGCGTGAGGAGTTCTGAGAATGGTGGATCGGATGCTTCTGGAATCCTTGAGGCGAAGTGACATTTCCGCTTCCGAGGCCATGTCTCTCGTCAGCGACGTGTCCCTTCCCGATCTCATGCGGATGGCGGCATCAAAGCGGGATGAGGCTCACGGCAGAAAGATCTCCTACTCGCGAAAAGTCTTCATTCCGCTGACCCAGTTATGCCGGGATGTCTGCCACTACTGCACATTCGCCCATCCGCCCCAAAAAGGGCAGCGTGCCTACCTCACCATCGATGAGGTGCTGGCGATCGCGCGTGCCGGTCGTGAGGCCGGCTGCAAGGAGGCGCTGTTTACGCTGGGCGACAAGCCTGAGCTGCGCTACCGCCAGGCCGAGCGAGAGCTGCACGAGATGGGCTTTGCATCGACGCTCGCCTACCTCCAGGAAGCCGCGCGCGTGGTTTTCTGCGAGACTGGCTTGTTGCCGCACCTCAATCCAGGCTTGATGGAGGCCGACGATATCGCAGCTTTGCGCAAGGTCTCCATCTCGCAAGGGATCATGCTCGAGAGCGCCTCGGCACGACTGTGCGAGCCCGGGGGGCCACATTTCGGCTCACCTGACAAGGAGCCTGGAAGTCGGTTGCGGACAATTGAACTGGCAGGCCAGCTCTCGGTCCCATTCACGAGCGGATTGCTCATCGGTATCGGCGAGACGCCGCTTGAGCGCATCTCCTCATTGCTTGCATTGCGCAATTTAGACGAAAGCTACGGGCACATTCAGGAAGTCATTATCCAGAACTTCAAGCCGAAGCCGGATACCCGCATGAGGGGCGCGGCGGCCCCAACAATGGAAGAGCATCTGTGGACCATTGCGCTCGCGCGATTGCTGTTCCGGCCCGACATGAACATCCAGGCTCCCCCCAATCTCAGCCCGGGCGTACTGGACAAGATTCTGGCCGCTGGCATCAATGACTGGGGCGGCGTATCCCCGGTTACACCGGACCATGTCAATCCGGAGGCGCCATGGCCGCATCTGGCACGTCTCTCCGAGGCCACCGTTCAATGCGGCAAGACGCTCGTCGAACGCCTCGCAGTTTATCCGCCCTATGCGCGTCAATATGCTCGCTGGACTGACATGTCGCTGCAGAAGAACCTGCTCGGTCTTGTCGACGGACATGGCTGGCCGCGCCGAGACGAATGGTGCCCTGGAGCGAGGTGCGAGCCGCCTGCCGGGGACCTCGCGATGCTGCGTGAAGATGCCAGCTCGCCCGCCGTCCTAACCGGCAGCTTTCGGAGAATCGTCGCAAAGGCTCATTCTGGGGCACGACTCGACGAGGCAGAGATCGTGTCGCTGTTCGAAGCCGAGGAGTGCGATTTCACGGCCGTGTGCCGCGCTGCTGACGAGCTGCGCCGCTCCGTCAATGGGGATTGCGTTAGTTATGTCGTCAACCGCAACATAAACTACACTAATATCTGCTACTTCAGGTGCCAGTTCTGCGCGTTCTCGAAAGGAAAGCTCGCCGAGAACTTGCGCGGGCGGCCGTACGATATTTCCATGGATGAGATCGGGCGGCGCGCGCGCGAAGCCTGGGAGCGTGGCGCGACCGAAGTCTGCATGCAGGGCGGCATCCATCCCGCCTACACCGGCGCAAAGTATCTTGAGATTTGTCGGACCGTAAAGCAGTTCACGCCCGAAATGCATATCCATGCTTTCTCGCCCTTGGAGGTGTTTCAGGGGGCCAAGACGCTCGGAGTTTCGGTCGATGAGTTTCTGCGCGAGTTGAAGGACGCCGGTCTTGGTACATTGCCCGGGACCGCCGCAGAAATCCTGGACGACGAGGTCCGCGCGATTCTGTGTCCCGACAAGATCAACACCGCGCAATGGCTGCAGGTCATGGCAGCGGCCCATAGAGCCGGATTGCGCAGCACCGCAACGATCATGTTCGGTCATGTCGACCGTTACGAGCATTGGGCAAAGCATCTGTTGCGCATCCGGGATCTTCAGACCGAGACCGGCGGCTTCACTGAATTTGTCCCATTGCCGTTCGTGCACATGGAGGCCCCGATCTACTTGAAAGGGCGCTCGCGCAAGGGGCCGACCTTCCGCGAAGTCGTTCTCATGCATGCGATCGGGCGGCTCGTCTTCCACACGAAAATCTCCAACATCCAAACCTCTTGGGTGAAACTCGGCGAACAAGGCATTCGCGCCTGCCTTGAGGCTGGTGTGAACGATCTCGGCGGCACGCTGATGGACGAAACGATCTCGCGTTCAGCCGGTGCTCAGCATGGCCACGAGATGGCTCCAAAACAAATGGAAGAGCTCATCCGGGCCATGGCACGCCTGCCGCGCCAACGTACGACGCTCTATGGCGAAGTTGCTGACGATCGTTATCTCGCGTCGCTGAACCCTCCGGCGCTCACTCCGATTGTTACGGGACTGGACGACCATCGCGAGGTGCGAAACATCCCTCGGTCCCGCGCGCTTGAAATGACGTAATGGGAGCGCGTCCCGCGCGAGCCTGAGACGATGCCGAAAGGCGTCGGCCGGGAATGCTTGACGCTGAATTTGATTTGTGATCACATATCGAGAACGGAGGGACCCTAAAGTGAGCCGCATTATCGCGCCAGCGCACGCTTTCGGCCGGGCATTGATCGCGCATCCAGCTTCGATCGGCCGGCGCTTCGCGCCATCTCTTCGTGTTGCTCTCAGCTCAAGCTTGTTGTGGGCGCGCAATGCGCTGTGCCGCAAGAGTCATTGGATCAACTATTCCGCGGCCTATGAGTTGGCTCAGCGTTGCAGGCCATCCAAGTGCATTCTTGGCGCCGTCCGCGTCAGTGGATCACGACGAGCAGCGGCAACGCCCTGCTTCAGCGCTCGAAATTTCGCGTTTCTGGCGCGCGCTCAGCTGAACCGCTCAGAACTGCTGTCCAGAGCGACTGCTAGTGGCCGAGGCGTAAGCACAAGAATCTGCCTTGGTCTTTGACCCGAAGGCCGATGAGGTCGCCAATCTGAGGGGGATTTTCCCGGCGGCCAATTTAACGATCACACCAATCAGGAGCATTCATGCCGACTTTAAATGAGGACCGAGCAGCCATTTTGAAAGTGCACCGCGACTGGTGGGTTGCCAATCACAAGTGGGATATCCCCTTGATGCGAACCTGCTTCCCGAGTGGCACCGCGTTCTTGAATTTCAACCTTAGCGGCGATCCGTACTTTGGGCGGGAGGAACTGACCGCTTTTTGGGAGTCGTTCAAGGACAGGCCGCGATCGAAGCCTGCGGTCATGCACATCTGGCGTCTGGATCTCCATGGCGACATGGCCTACCTGCTTTGCGAAGGCAATTTCGAGGAAGCCGACAAACCGGACCAGTACCTGCGCAGCACCGAAATTTACGTGCGCAACGACGGAGAGGGAAAGCCGGAGTGGAAGATCTGGCACTTCCACTGCTCGGAGATGGCGCCCAAAGACAAGATCCGGCAGCCGTTCGGCGATAGCTACGCCAGCCGCGGCGTGGGTTATCTGCCGCCAGGCTTCGGCAAGAGCTTCTCGGTTACGGACGACCAAAAGCTGTAATCAAAGCGAGCGCCCCGCCGGGCTGGCCGCGCCGCCTACATCCGGCGGACAGGCTGATCCCGCCGGGGCGAAGAACGTCCAAAGAAGATTTTCCAGCTGAACTTGCCGCCCGATGTGACCGCCGAGAAGCGGATGGACCGTAGTGCGCGAGCCTCACTGGAAAGGGAGAGCACACGCAATCGAGCGTCCCTTCGGCCGTTCGGAACGTCGTGACCGTGGAGGACTCATGAGGCGGCTCACTATCAAGCGACCGGTCGGTCCGATCGCCGTTTCTTACCATGGCGAGACCGACGCGAGCAGGCCGCCAATCCTGTTCGTGCATCCTATCAATCTCAAGGGCGCGGCGTGGGCCGAAATTGTTCCGGCATTCGCCGACCGATTTACGATTGTCCCCGACATGCGTGGATTCGGTGACTCGCCGCCGGCCGAACAGTACGACCTTGCGCGGTGGGCGCAGGACTGCATCGATGCCGTGGACCGGGCAGGCATCGATCGCTTCCACGCCATCGGCGGTTCGCTTGGTGGAGCAATTTCGGTCTATCTCGCCGCTGCAGAGCCCAAACGGGTCCTCTCGGTTGTTGCGGTAGGCAGTCAGCTCTACTCGCGAGATTCTGACAATGCAGCTGTTCTAGCCACCCTCGAGTATCACACCGTCACCGAAATGTTTGAGCTTATCTTGCCGAAATATGCGCTGGGTCCACACGCGTCTGCCGAAGTGGTGGCCAAGACCATTGCGCTGCGCAATCCAAACGGAAAGGACGACATCCGTCGCGTGTGGAGAGCCGCCTGCGCGGCCGATATCCGCGCCCATGTGGCCAGCGTCAATTGCCCTGTGACGGTTCTGACCGGGGAGTTCGACCTGACTTGCCCTCCCGCAGCCGGCGCAGAAATGGCAGCCTCGCTGCATGCTCCGCACGTTCTCCTGCCAGGTATCGGTCATTTGCCGATGCTGGAGGATCCGCTGGCTTTGATCGCGGCGATCAAGGCGCACCTCGAGCGTGTGGAGTCTTGATGATGACGTACTCGATTGTCGCCCGGGATTCGGTTACGGGTGAGTTGGGTGTTGCGAGCCAATCGCATTATTTCGCCCTCGGGCGCGTTGTGCCGTTTGCGCGAGCCGGCGTTGGTGTTGTTGCGACCCAATCGTTCGTTGATCCAGCTTACGGGCCGAACGGGCTGGATCTCATGGCCTCCGGCGTGTCGGCGCCGATGGCGCTCACGAGCCTGCTTGCGAAGGACGAGGACCGAGAGCTGCGCCAAGTCGCCTTTCTCGATGCCGCTGGCGGCAAAGCCATGTTCACTGGCGATCGCTGCGTTCCCCACCGCGCTCAGCTCGAGGCCAGCAACGTTGTGGTGCTGGGAAACATGCTGGCCAGCGACGCCGTGGTTCCCGCCATGCTGGCAGCTTACGAGGATACTGCCGGCCCACTTCTCGACCGCATGCTCGCGGCGATGGATGCAGCTGAAGCCGCTGGAGGTGACGCCCGCGGCCGGATGTCGGCCGCGCTCCTCGTTGTGTCCGCCGAAATCGCTCCAGCGCCCTGGGCTAACCGGCTCATCGATGTGCGAGTTGACGACCATCCGGAGCCGCTTGCCGAATTGCGCAGGCTCACCAAGCTCTCTCAGGCCCACACGATCTTCGGCGCATCTGTCTTCACACCCGGGCTGCTCTCGGGCGAGACGGCAGCGACAGGTCCGCAGCTTGCAGAGGCGCTGCGCATGCTCACGGACGCCCAGGGATTGATCGGCTTTGATCCAGAGCCAACCTTCTGGAAGGGCGTGCTGCTGATCCGCGCCGGCGAGATCGCTTCAGGGAGGAGACTCGTTGCCGCCATCGTTGCGGCGCGACCGCAGTATCGGGCCTTCGTGGATGGGCTCTACGCAGTCGGCATCCTTCAGCTGTCATCGAACGAACTCCTCGGTGCGTGAAAAGCTCAATCCTCTTGCCTCCTCTGCGAGGCATTCTGCCGCCGCCAGCCGGGCGGCAATTGCCTCAACGCGCGATTCGGGAATCCCCGCCGACGAAGCTTGACGGGTTTTTCATAATGTGATCACATATCTCATATAGGAGAGGGAACTTGGAATCGCGCAACCTCATTGCCCTGCTGCCGTTGCCGTCCCTCGTCCGGGACTCGATGGCGGATCAGGTTTACCGGCATTTGAGAGATGGTCTGATGGCCGGACGCTTTGCGCCGGGTCAGAAGTTGACAATCCGGGGCCTTGCCGAGGCGCTGGGCTCAAGCCCGACGTCGGTACGGGAGGCGCTCCGCCGCCTGCAAGCCGAGGGCGCCTTCGAATTCCGCGATTCGGCGCGACTGAGCGTTGGGAGCCTGTCCGAGGCGCAGCTGCGGGATGTGCGCGATGCGCGCGTGGCGCTCGAGGGGCTGCTGGCCGAGCGCGCGGCTTCGCGTATGACGCGTGTCGACGATGCCGAGGTGGCGCAACTCTACGGCCGGCTGCAGAGCGCCGCTGATGCAGTCAATGGACCCGCTTATCTCTGGACCAACTTCGCCTTTCATCGGCGGATCTACCAAATTGCACAGGCACCGGCGATTCTCGGCGCCGTCGAGCATTTTTGGCTGCTCATTGGTCCGTGCTTCGTGCTCGTTGCTCCCGACGCTGCCCACCTGCAGCGTTCTATGGACGCGCACCGCCAGATCCTCGATGCGCTGTTGAGCCGCGATGCGCCCGCCGCTCGTGCCGCTGTGACAGACGACATCATGCAGGCCGCCAATTGTCTGTCCCGCTTTCTCGACAATGCGGGCATTGGGCGCTCCGTGGCCGTTCCGAGACGCGGCCGGGGAGGTGCACCGGCATGAGCGTGCTGCAGCGTCTTGTGCCTCATCCCGAGCTGCGCGTCCTGATCTCGGCGGGCGCATCCGGCATTGGCGCCGCACTTGCGGGTGCCTTCGTTGAGGCTGGTGCGTATGTGCATATCTGCGACGTCAACGACGATGCGCTTGCAAGCTTCTGCAATCAACATCCGCAGGTCCTTGCCACAAAGGCCGACGTATCGGACCGCGGTGCGGTCGCGGCCGTCTTTCGCGCGCAGGCTGCGCGTTGGGGTGGGCTCGACGTGCTCATCAACAATGCAGGCATTGCCGGACCGACGGGCGGAATCGATGCCATTGCAGAGTTCGATTGGCAGCAAACGATCGATATCAATCTCAATGCACAGTACCGCTTCGCCCGTCATGCGGTCCCGATGCTTCGCCAATCTCGCTATGGACAAATCCTCTGCATGGCCTCCGTTGCCGGCCGCCTCGGTTATGCCTGGCGTACCCCGTACGCGGCAACGAAATGGGCTATTGTTGGGCTCGTCAAATCGCTTGCTGCCGAACTCGGTCCTGACGACATCCGCGTCAATGCGCTTTTGCCCGGTATCGTCGAGGGCCCGCGCATGGAGGGCGTAATCCGCGCGCGCGCCGAGCAGCTCCATACCAGCTACGAGGCGATGCGCCAGGAATACCTCAAGAAGATCTCGCTGCGTCGCATGGTGACGGCTGAGGACGTTGCGGCCATGGCCTTATTCCTCTGCTCGCCAGGTGCACGCAATGTGACTGGCCAGGCGATCAGCGTTGACGGGAATGTGGAATACCTGTGAAACGTGAGAATGGGGGGATGACTTTGCAGATCGAGATCGTGGCGGATCTGAAGACGACGCTTGGCGAAGGCCCGCTTTGGGACACCGAGCAGCAGCGTCTGTACTGGATAGACAGCATCGATGGTCGCGTTTTTCGTGCGACCGCAGATGGACGCGAGCTTCGCGCCTGGGATGTTGGAGCGAAAATCGGCTCGATGGCGCTTCGTCGCGACGGTACGCATGCGCTCGTCGCGCTGCAATCGGGCCTGCATGATCTCGATCTGGAGAGCGGGGAGCTGAAGCTGATCGCGGCCCCCGAGGCACATTTGCCGCGCAATCGATTGAATGACGGCAAAGTCGATCGCCGCGGGCGTTTCGTGTTCGGTTCCATGGATACGCTGGAGGATCAGGCCTCTGGCCGTCTCTACCGGCTCGATCCCGATCTCTCGCTGCACGTCCTGGACGAGAAGATCATCGTGTCCAATGGCCCGTGCTGGAGCCCGGACGACCAGACCTTCTATTTCGCCGACACCTGGACTGGAGAAATCTGGGCCTACGACTATGACATCGAGACCGGCGCTGCGACCAAGCGGCGCCGTTTCGCGCCAGTAGATCGCTCAAACGGCGGTGCTGCCGATGGCGCTACGGTCGATGCAGAAGGATTTCTTTGGCAAGCGCTTGTTTATGATGGAAAGCTCGTACGCTACGCGCCCGACGGCAGCGTTGAGCGCGTTATTCAGATGCCGGTGCGCAAGGTCACGAGCGTGATGTTCGGTGGTCCCAACCTCGACATTCTCTATGTGACCTCCATGGCGAAGCCGCCCTTGCCGCGATTTCCCGATGACGGACAGCAGCGCGGGGCCCTATTTGCAATCAAGGGGCTCGGCGTCCGGGGCATACCGGAGCCGCGGTTCGCCAGCTGACCTCGCGAAAAGCTGCCTCGTCATCAATTGGCAGGCGAGGAGATCCATCGTGCGCAAGCGCGATGGGCACTCCTGATCCGGCTGTCCTGCCATAAAAGCCGAAAATTCCGCGGCCGCCGCCGCTTACCCACTACCGATTAGCTCTTGAGGTTTCACATGGCCAGGCCTGGCAAGGTCATTCTCACTTGCGCCTTAACCGGCGCGATCCACACGCCCTCAATGTCCGCGCACCTGCCGGTGACACCGGAGGAGATCATCGAAGAGGGCGTGCGGGCTGCGGAAGCGGGAGCTGCGATTCTGCATGTGCATGCACGCAACCCGAAAACTGGTCAGCCGGACCAATCGGTCGAAGGATTTGCGAAGATTCTCCCGGAGTTGAGCCGCAGATCGGGGGCCGTGATCAACATCACGACCGGCGGCAGCCCATTCATGACGGTCGCCGAACGCGTGGAGCCCGCCCGGCATTTCCGGCCTGAGCTGGCCTCGCTCAACATGGGCTCCTTCAATTTCGGCCTGTTTCCGATGCTCGAGCGTTATCACGAGTTCACCCATCAGTGGGAACGCGAGCACCTGGAGTCTTCACGCGACCTCGTTTTCCGTAACACCTTTGCCGAGATCGAGCAGGTCCTCGCATTGTGCGCGCCCAGTGGCACGCGATTTGAATTCGAATGCTACGATGTCGGCCACCTCTATAATCTTAAGCACTTTGTCGACCGCGGAGTGGTGCGGCCGCCGTTCTTCATCCAGTCCGTCTTCGGTTTGCTCGGCGGGATCGGGGCGCATCATGAGGACATCGTCACCATGCGCCGCACGGCCGAGCGGCTGTTCGGCGACGACTATGTCTGGTCGGTACTCGGCGCGGGCGCCGCGCAGATGCGCATAGGCGCCATGGCTGCGGCAATGGGCGGCAATATCCGCGTGGGACTCGAGGACAGCCTTTGGGCGGGGCCTGGCAAGCTCGCCACCTCCAGCGCCGAGCAAGTGAGGCTAGCCCGCTCGATCCTGAAAGGACTCGGATTAGAGGCAGCAACCCCGGACGAGGCTCGTGTCATGCTGAAGTTGAAAGGGACGAGCGATGTCGGCTTCTGAGTGCGATCTTGTGGCGACCTTTTGCGAATGAGACCGGCGCCAGCTCAGCAAGGCAGCCAAGGGCCACCGATCAGCGTTCGGGGCGAAGACAGGAGAACTCGGTGAGCTGTGAATAGCGTCTGGCTCTCTGCCGTGAGCGCGTGCGTTGTCGTCGCCTAGACTCCGCTGGGCATAGGCGAACACGAAATGGTCACACGTTCCGCAGGACGAGCCGATGGCGGTTCAATGTGACCAGCCGGCCTAATCGTCGCGTTTTCGGGTTCGAGCATGAGTTCAAATAGCATTGCATGCGCGCGCCGCACCATACGACATATCGCCACGTGTCAATTCGGCGCTTGGACGAAAAAAAGGTGATCGACCGCAAAGAACAGAGGCGTTCTACGCGGCTTAATAGGGAGGGCAGGATGATGCGAGAACAGGCGAAAAATGTCCACCGCTCGCCCAGATATGACGCTGACGGCTGGACCCACTGGCCGGATCATGAGGTCGAGAGCACCCAGCTGAGACGCCTGCTGGGAGATGCTCAAGAGGGCGCAAGCTTCGTGTCCGAGTGCCTCATGATTGCCGGCAAGATCGTTGTCGGCGACGACGAGAGCTGGCTCGAGGAGTGGCGTGCCCTGGCCGACCGGATCGCAAGGCGCGCGCGCCTCTCAAGCGCAGAAGGCCACTTTACGACGGCAAGGAACGAATGGCTGCGCGCCTTGAACTATTATCGCACAGCTTCCGCCTTTCTTGTTCGCAGCGATCCGAGAATTCCCGAACTGTCTCGCATTGCCAACTCATGTGCCGAGGCCTTCCTGGAAGTGCTGTCTCCGCGTGGAGAGGTGCTCGAGATCCGCTTCGGTACCAATTTGCTCCAAGGCTATCTCATTCGTTCATCGGCCGCGCCGCGCAAATCCCCGGTGGTCGTGGCCATCGGCGAGGAAAGAGATACCAAAGAAGACCTATTGGTGAGATTTCAGTCTCATGCCATTGCAAACGGCCTGTCATTGCTCGTTACCGACCTGCCGCGAGAGATCGAGCGCTTCCAGGATCGACCGGTCCACCATTATCAATGCGTGGCTCTACGTCGCTGGTTGGATTATCTACTCAGCCGCGATGACGTCGATCAGAGGCGAATCGCCTTGATAGGCGATGGTCTTGGAGGGGCCCTTGCCACACGCGTGGCGGCAACCGAAACGAGGTGGGCTGCTGCCGTTTGCGACGGCGGATTTTGGGATGATCTCGAGCACAGATATGTCACCGCCAGCCTCTTCGGTCCAGATATAAAACTATCCCCGTTCTGTAAGCTTGCCCGTCAGATCAAATGTCCATCCTTGGTCGTTGTGGGAGAGCACGACTATGTCAGCCTGGAGGATATCACTGCCTTGCATGAGCACTGCCGCGCCGCCGGCGTACCCATGGATCTCAAGATCTTCAATGGCGAGGAGACCGGTTCATCGCACCGGCAACTCGACAATCCGAGCATTGGGCGGCAGTTTATCTTCGATTGGCTCAGAGACAAACTGCGCATCGACCGAAACGACCAGGCGCCTAGCATTCCAACGCGAAAGAATTGCGTAAAGAACGCTCGGCCGCTGGCGCTCAATGATACCCGCACGGCGTCGAGGGCCTAGGGCGCGAATTCAATTGGGATCAATCGCTCTCGCGCTCGGCGTCCGGTGCGCACAATCTGCTCATAAATCCTTCGGAGCCGACTGGCTCCTGTAATATAGCC
Organism: Bradyrhizobium sp. BRP20; assembly: GCF_020194215.1. Lineage (NCBI taxonomy): Bacteria > Pseudomonadati > Pseudomonadota > Alphaproteobacteria > Hyphomicrobiales > Nitrobacteraceae > Bradyrhizobium > Bradyrhizobium sp. BRP20. The sequence goes on from NZ_JADYVY010000012.1 coordinate 193,142, forward strand.
ACTCACACGTCCGGCTTGCTTGCATCCAGCTCGAGCTGAAGGGCCACTTTCTCCATTCTGCGCTTGATGGTCGAAAGCACTTCTCTGAAATCTTGCAGCCTTTCGTGCCCAAGATCTGCAAAAATCGTCTCATCCAGTTTTCTGCGCTTGGCTGCAAGGCTCGTAATTGCCTTACGAGCCTTTTCGGTCAGCGACATCAAAACGACCCTGCCATCCGCCGGAGAGGCAGTGCGAGATACGAAGCCCCCCTTTTCCAGCATTTTGGTCTCTGCGGTCACGAACGGGGAGCGGACGTTGATCTTCGCCGAAACATCTCCGACGGACACGCCTGCACCCTGATCCAGATCGGCAATCGCCATTAGGATCAGCCATTGGGGGCCGCTGACGCCAAGTGCCTTTGCCCAGGTCCGCCGAATGTCCTCCAGATGCACATTGATGGCCGCAATGTCCCAACCGACTTCTCCTATGATTCGGTCCGACGGAGCGGTTTGTTTGCTTGTCCTGTGACCTTTCGCGCTCAGCGAGGGCTGCTGCCGGGTCGTATCTCGGGACATGATCCGAGACCTCCTCTTCATTATTTCGCCAACTTACCTAACCCGGTTTGCAACACGCAGCAACAATGCGGGTGCGGTGGTGTGTTGCTCGAATACCACGACTCTTTCCCGAATCGACACTTCGCTAACTTATATCAGTTGCATATATAAGTAGCTTATATAATGTCCATCCCGTGACGGAGCGGCCCCTCGGTCGCACGTCAAGCAAATCGATCCATTCGCGCGTGGCGAAGACGTCGAGGTGCGCGAAACGAGAAGCAACAGTCGTGAACTTGGGATCATTCTTCGGCAACCGCCCATAAGGGCCGCAGAAGATGTTGGAGGGCTTTTATGAAGACGTTTAACCGAATGCTCTGCGGTTCGGCCGCTGCGCTCAGCTTGATGGGTGGTGCACAGGCGGCCGACCTGCCGGCCAAGGCAGGGCCGATTGAATACGTGAAGGTCTGCTCTCTCTATGGCGCCGGGTTCTATTATATCCCCGGCACCGACACATGCATCAAGCTCGGAGGTTATCTGCGCGTTGATGCGGCCTTCAACACCAACTCGATCTACACGCAGGGCGCGGTGAATGGTGCGCCTGGAGCGGGCAATCGCCTGCGCAACTCCTATTCCACCAATGCCCGTGAAGATCTGACGATCGATACGCGCACCGCAACACAATACGGTATGCTCCGCACCTTCTTCGATGGTGTGTTCGACTGGGGGTCGGGCGGCTATACCGGTGTTGGGACCAGCGGTGTTAACGGCTCGACGGTTTACGGCGGAACTGGCGTCGCTGGTGGATCGGTTGGTGTCTATCTGGCCTTCATCCAGTTCGCAGGGTTCACGATAGGCAAAACCATCTCCCAGTTCTCAACGCCCTGGATCAATTACCCCGCGAACAACTTTGACGGTCTGCCGGGCGGCGGCGGTGCGGTTACGGGTGTGAATCAGTTTACGTACACCGCTGACTTCGGCCAGGGTATCACGGCATCATTCTCGGCGCAGGATCAGGTCCAATACTACACGACCAACATCTGGAACATCAGCGGCGCGACAGTGGCTGGTCTTGCGACAGGCGCGTACGGCGCGAGCGACATTGCCGGTGCAAGCTCTCCTGACCTTGTCGCTATGCTTCGAGTCGATCAGGCTTGGGGCCTCTTCCAGGCGTCAGTCGCGATGCATGACAATCATGCCGCTTACTACGGCGCCGACGAGACGACCGGTCATCCCGGCGACAAGTGGGGCTGGGCGGGTCAACTGGCCTTGTCAATCAAGAATCTCCCGACCGGTCCGGGTGACACAATCAACGTCCAAGGCGTTTATACGTATGGCGCAAGCCGCTATAATTTCCAGGACCTCGTACCCACCACCTACGCGATGTACGGGGGGGCGGGACTTGCGGGGGTCTACCAGAGCGTCGGCCTTGCCGGTCTCGCCGACTCGGTCTTCGTGGCGGGCTCCGGTCAGGAACTGACCACCACCTACGGCTTCCGTGGCGGCTATACCCACAACTGGGATCCTTACTGGAACACTGGCATCTACGGTGCGTGGGCTGCTGCGCGATATAATAGTGCAGCGAAAGGCTACATCTGCGGTGCATTCGTCGCGGGCCTTGCGCTCTCGAGCGGCGCGGCCGGCTGCAACCCCGACTTCAACTATGCGGTCGCAGGCGTGATCACTCGCTGGACTCCGGTCAAGAACCTGACCTTCTCGGCCGATCTGGCATACAGCGTGCTCGACCAGAAGTATGCGGCCGGCGGCACTGTGGTGTTGCCGGCGCAGACGGGTATTGCCAAGCCCGGAGTTACCTACGAGCTGAAGGACCAGAGCACGGTGAGCTTGCTCCTGCGAGCTCAGCGCAATTGGTGATCTGTTTTGGCAACTAGCACGAAGGAGAAAGGAAGAGGCTTTTAGAATCGAGTTTGACCTCCAGAAGGCCTCCGGCATGCCCGCCGGAGGCCTTTCCAAGAACCGGTTTTTCAGGCCCATGATCCGCGGGACGAACGGTGCTCCGCCGCTCGCGTCCCATCTGAAGTCTCACGTTGACCGAACGACCCGACAAGTCTGCAACCTTAAGTCCAAAATCAAGAATGGGCTGAGCAAACTTGACGTAGACGCGAATTTGTGATCACATATCCGAAATTAAGACTTGGGGGGACCCGCGAAGGTGAAGGACAAGAAACCGCTGCCGCTACTGCCGTCCGTTGCCCGGGACTCGATGGCGGATCAGGTTTACCGGCATTTGCGTGACGGCGTAATGGCCGGCCGCTTCGCGCCGGGCCAGAGGCTGACAATTCGAGGACTTGCCGAGGCGTTGGGTTCGAGCCCGATGCCGGTGCGCGAGGCGCTCCGCCGCCTGCAGGCTGAAGGTGCATTCGAGTTCAGCGACACGGCGCGCCTGAGCGTCGTTCATCTGTCAGGCGCGCAATTGCGCGACGTGCGCGATGCACGGGTGGCGCTTGAGGGGCTTCTTGCCGAGCGCGCGGCAATCCGCATGACGGGCGTTGACGATAGTGAGGTCGCTGAGCTCTATGATCGTCTCCAGGCGGCGGCCGATGCAGTCGATGTGCCCGCTTATCTATCGGCGAATTTCGCCTTTCATAGGCGGATCTATGAGATCGCTCAAGCACCCATCATCCTTGGTGCGGTCGAGAATTTCTGGGTTCTGATTGGCCCGTGCTTCGTGCTCGTTGCGCCCGACGCCGCGCACCTGCGCCGCTCCATGGATGCTCATCGCCGCATCCTTGATGCGCTGACGCATCGCGACGGCCCCGCCGCCCGCGCGGCTGTGACCGATGACATCATGCAGGCGGCCAATTGCCTCTCGCGCGTTATCGACAAACCCGTAAAGAAGCGATCGGCGGCCGCTCCGAAAGGCAGGCGCGGAAACGCCTCTGCCTGAGGATCCTGCAGCGGTTCATGCCTTATCCCGAGCTGTGTGTCTGAACACGTCAGGCGCATCTTTATCTCCGCGATCGTCGATTGTGCGGACGCAAGCGGAACTTCCTGGGTCGCTCCTTTGCGGGAGCGCCTTCGAAGACTCGTGCGCACGAGACAGAGCTATCCACGTCATTCGAGCTTGTTCACGCAAATCCAGAACCTACGCAGGGGACTTGAATGTTGGGAAATCAATCACGCCGCAGCTTTCTCAAGCTGGCGGCGAGCGGCAGTGCGATGTTCACGCCGGGCCTTTTTACCGGGTCTGCAAATGCACAGGCTGGTCCGACGCTCACGGTGGCCTGGGGCACGGATATCGATTCCTTCGATCCGGCGCAATTCAAGTCCGACGGCGCTTATATCGTTCAGGCAAACATCTACGACACGGTGCTGAGCTGGGGTGCAGAGCCAGTCGCCGGATCGCCTAACCTTGCGATTTCCAAGCCCGCTGTTTTCGCAAGCGGCATCGGCGAAAGCTGGACGTATGAGAACGACAACAAAACCCTTGTCGTCAACATCCGTCGTGGCCTGAAATTTCCGAGCGGCCGGCCGGTGAATGCGAACGCGGTGAAATATCTCTTCGACCGTGGGCTGCAATCTTCCGGCTACATGCGGCTCATCTTTCCAACCATGATCGGGGTGACGGAGGCAGATCAATTCGAGGTGCGCGACGATAGTACCTTTGCGATCAACCTGCCGGCGCCGAGTGCCATGTTGCTCGACGTGCTGTCCTTGTCCAACAACGCACTTCTTGATCCCGAAGAGATCAAGCTGCACGCGACCGCCGACGATCCTTGGGCCTCTCAATGGCTTAAGCGCAACACGGCCGGGCTCGGGCCCTATAAAGCCGTCAGAAACGAGCCAGGCGTCGAGGTGGTTCTGGAAGCCACACAAGGCTATTGGGGGGCGTCACCCTATTTCAAGCGCATCGTCATCAAATCAACGGCGAATGAGGCTGACCGGATTCTCCTGCTTAAGCGCAAAGCCATCGACATGGTGATCGGACCCAACTCGATGTCGCCGAAGAATCTCAAGAGCCTTGAGGGCGAGCCGGGTCTCAATGTCGTGTCGCTGCCCGACACCAATTGCAATTTTCTCTGCATGAATCTGAAGAAAAAACCGTTCGATAACGTGAAAGTTCGCCAGGCGATCAATTACGCGATGCCGATCCACGCAATCATCCCGAACGTCCTCTACGGTTATGGCGAACAGATGAAAAGCCCGATCGCAGCTCAAACGCCCGGCCATGATGGTTCGCTCTCGCCGTACAATTACGATGTCGCCAAAGCAAAATCACTGATGGCGGAAGCTGGGCTCGGCTCGGAGCCGATCCCGGTCAAGCTCGCGGTGCGTGTTGGATATGCGCCGCATGAGCAAGCAGCGATATGGATTCAGCGCGAACTGGAGAAAATCGGATTCCGGGTCAGCATCGAGAAGGAGACTGACGCGACCTTCCGCCAACTGTCATCGACCGGCGGGCACGAGCTGTCGATTGAATCGTGGCAGTCCTGGATCAACGACCCATTCTATCACCTCTATTGGAATTTTCACAGCAAAGCCAGCGCGACCAACAAGGGGGGCTACGCCAATCCTGCCCTCGACAAGATCATCGACGAGAATATCCGAGAGGCTGATCCAGCCAGGCGCATGGCCGCAGTCAAGGATGCGCAGAAGATTCTTCTGGATGACGCGGCCTGGGGTCTGCTTTGGTATGACAATTGGGCGAGGGTGACTCGTTCCGAGCTCGCGGGCGTTGCGAAGTACTGGGATTCCTTCGAGCGCTTCAACAAGATGAAGCTGAGTTGAGAGCGGCCTGGACGCGCTGACAAGATCATGTCGTTCTTCGCTTTCGTGCTTCGCCAGTCACTCTTTGCTGACGCCGACCCTATTCGGCGTCAGCGTGACCGGCTTTCTTCGTCTATCTGTTGCCCGGTAATCCACCCTCGTGAAGGCCGGCGCCATGGCGACGCCCGAATACGTGGCTCGGCGTCATCGCGCATTCGCCCTCAAGGATCGGATGCCTCGGCTGGTTAGGGACCTGGCCGCGGACCGGCGAGGCGGCAAGTCAAGCCCTTTTTCTTCATCACCTCTCGGCCGGGTCAGCTCGCTTGAGCGCGGAGGGAGGCAACTGTCGGAGACGTTCATGTCGATAGAACTGTTGATGCTCGGCGACCAACCGGTGTCCCGCCTTGCCGCTCGTACCAGGCTTGCCGAAGAGAGCGGATTTGAAACCGTCTGGCTTGCGGATGAGCGCTTCTACCGCGAAACCTACTCGTGTCTGTCCTATCTGGCCGGGCAAACCTCACGCGTCAAGCTTGGTCCCTGCGTGACCGATCCGTTCGCGCGCCACCCGGCTTTGACCGCCATGGCCCTGGGCACCCTCGATGAAATCTCGAAGGGGCGCACCATTCTCGGCATCGGCGCGGGTGTCTCCGGCTTCGCCGAGCTCGGGATCCAATCGCGCAAGCCGCCTCTCGCCATTCGCGAAGCCGTCGATCTGATTCGTCAGCTCATGGCCGGGCAGGAGGTCGACTACCAGGGCGAGATCATTCGATTTCACCGCGGCCGATTGAATTTCACGCCGCCGCGCGCGCGCGTCCCTGTTCGCGTCGCAAGCAATGGTCCGCTCGGTCAGAAAATGGGCGGCGCAGTCGCCGATGGCGTGATGATGGAAGGGTGCGGCTCTGTCGACGAAGCAAAGGCCTTCGCGTCGGCCGTCGCTGAGGGGGCGACAAAGGCCGGCCGTTCTCCGGGCGAGATCAAGCTTGTCGCGCGCCTTGATTGCTGTATCGCCAATGACGGTAAGCAGGCGCGCGATATATTGCGCCCTTCAGTGACGCGGATCATTGCGCAAGCCACTTCGCGGTTCTACACGCTTCAGACACAGGGACTTACATTGCCAAAAGAGGTCGTCGATGCCATTGGTCCAGTCCCTTATGCTGCCGGCGTCGCCCCGTTCGCCGCATTATTTCCTCTCGTCACCGACCGCCATGTCGATGCTCTCACCCTCTGCGGGACTGTCGAAGAGGTGACCCAGCACGTCATTGACCTCCGCCGCGCCGGCGTCACCGGCTTCAACATCTTTCCGGTTCCGGCTCCTGGCGTCAGTTACGAAGACGTCATCATGCGCTTCGGAACGCAAGTCTGGCCGGCCGTCGAGGCGGCTTTCGCGAAGGCGTCGAGCGATCGGCAGGCATAAGCCTCGAGCCAACTTTTTTCCCAAAAGAGGACTGGCAGTCTCCTCGCGGGCTCTTTGCGCCGCGCTGATCGAAGCCCTGCCAGGGATGTGTCGGATGACGCGTGTAGCTTGGCGTCGGAGACGAGCGGGATGGTGAAGACGAGTGGCTCGTGCTTGGCGGACAGCGGTACTTATCGGCGCCCGATGATCCCAAACATAAGGATCTGCCGAAGCTTGGCCTTCAGGCTATCAAAGCTCGTTCGTCCTCTCTGAGCAATATTCATAAGGAGCAAATGATGACGACGGTCGTCTATATCCTGACCGCCTTGAAAACCGGTGTCGACCCGGACGAATATGAACGCTTCGAGCGCGAGGTTGACTATCCGTTTACAGCAAAGCTGAAGACGATCATCAGCTATCGGATTCATCGCCTGACGGAGCCGGTGCCGTTCGACGGCGGCCCCTGGGATTACATCGAGCGCATCGAGGTGACCGATCGCGCCGCCTATGAGGCGGAGCTCGCCACATCCGCCAAGGATCTGATCGACCTGATACACAACAAATATCTGGACGAGTCGAAGCTGAAGTTGATCTGGTCTAGGAGAATCGATCCATGAGTGCGGGCGAATGTGATCTCAACGGCAAGGTCGCCCTTGTCACCGGCTCCTCATCAGGCACCGGCGCTGCAATCGCAGTCGAGCTCGCGCGGCGTGGGGCGCGTGTCGCGGTGCATTGCCGGCGTGCTTTGAGCGAGGGCGAAAGCATTGTCGCTCGCATCGCCGCGATCGGTGGAAAAGCGATGCTGTTTCCGGTTGACCTAAGAGACCCAGAGGCGGCGGCAGCGCTTGTATGCCGGGTCACAGAGCGACTGGGAGCCTTAGGCATCCTAGTCAACAATGCGGGTCCCTATTCAGATACACCGTTTCGGTCGCTATCCTTGTCGGAGTGGGAGACGGTCATGGCGGTGAATCTAAGGACCCCGTACCAGCTTGCTCAAAGCGCGATCACAGGCATGGAGCGAATGGGCTGGGGCCGGATCATCAATGTGAGCGCAACCTCGGCCTATGCGAGGTCGCATTCGGTATACGGGCTTGCCAAAGAGGCTTTGATCCATTTGACGCAGTGCCTCGCGCTCGAATTTGCGCCGCTCGTTACGGTCAACGCGATCGTACCCGGCCAGATCGCCAGCGAGCGTACCAATATGATGGCCGACTACAAGGCCAGCGTCGTCATGGAAACACCGATGGCGCGACTGGTCACCGAACAGGAGGTCGCCCGGATGGTGGCGTTTCTCTGTACATCGGAGTTTTCCGCGGTGACGGGACAATCAATCGTCATGGATGGCGGACGATCGCTGCCGCGCACGCTGAAACTCAACCTCACGACGACCAGTTAGGTCTCCGGCTGCGCCAGAGCGCGCGACATTCGGTGCGGGTGCTTTCCGATGCTGATTCGTTCGCGCGTCAAAATCCATCGTATCTTGCAGGAATCATTCACTTACCTCCAGTCTTTCGTGGAGTTTCACCGCTAGTTTCCAGCGAAGGCAGTCAGATCGCCGAGAAACGACGTCTTCCCGGTGCTAGTTTGCCCGTAGACCCGAGGGGAAATGCAATGGGGCGGGATCCTATGTGAGGCCAATCGGCAGCTGGCCGCAGTACTGGCGCCTGACCTTGAGCCTCATCCGCGGCAAGTGTGAGCTAGCTTTCGTTGCACGGGTGACACGAAGGACCGTATCTCAGCGCGGCGCAAGGCGGGATGTCATGGAATGACGCGCGGGCAACATTGCCTAATCATTCGGACCAGCGGATTGATTGCGGTCGGCGGATCGGGCTGACTGGGAGAGCGGCACAAAGTCGATCTTGGTCGAGAGAGCTTGAAAGGCTCGGCGCCCCCCCCCCCCAAAGAACGGCGCAGGGCATCTGATAGAGTCTGCCAAACGAGCCTTATATCCAGTGCGAACAAGTCATCACTACGAACCAATTCGGGCGTTCTGCAGGCCGGTGCGCTCGGAATACTGCTGTACGAAGACAGGCGGCGCTCGCCGGGAGGTGTCATGAAGATCGCCGTTGCCAAGGAAATCGATCCGTCGGAGCCGCGTGTCGCCGCTTCGCCTGATACGGTGAAGAAGTTTAGGGCGTTGGGCGCCGAAATCGCCGTGGAGCCGGGCGCGGGCATCAAGTCGGGCCTGCCGGATTCCGAATTCACCGCCGTGGGTGCCACCGTCAGCACCGATGCGCTGAAGGACGCCGACATCATCATCAAGGTGAAGCGCCCCGAGGCCTCCGAGCTTGCACAGTACAAGCGCGGCGCACTCGTCATCGCCATCATGGACCCCTACGGCAACGAGGCCGCGTTGAAGACGATGGCCGATGCCGGCGTCTCCGCCTTCGCGATGGAACTGATGCCGCGCATCACCCGTGCGCAGGTGATGGACGTGCTGTCCTCGCAGGCCAACCTCGCCGGCTACCGCGCCGTGATCGAGGGCGCCGAGGCCTTTGGCCGCGCCTTCCCGATGATGATGACCGCGGCCGGCACCGTGCCCGCGGCCAAGGTGTTCGTGATGGGCGTCGGTGTCGCCGGCCTCCAGGCGATCGCGACCGCGCGCCGTCTCGGCGCCGTCGTTACCGCGACCGACGTGCGACCCGCGACCAAGGAGCAGGTCGGATCGCTCGGTGCGAAATTCCTTGCCGTCGAGGACGAGGAGTTCAAGAACGCGCAGACCGCCGGCGGCTACGCCAAGGAGATGTCGAAAGAGTACCAGGCCAAGCAGGCTGCTCTCACCGCCGAGCACATCAAGAAGCAGGACATCGTGATCACGACGGCGCTGATTCCGGGCCGGCCCGCGCCGAAGCTTGTCAGTGCCGAAATGGTCAAGTCGATGAAGCCGGGCTCGGTGCTGGTCGATCTCGCGGTCGAGCGCGGCGGCAATGTCGAGGGCGCCAGGGCCGGAGAGGTCGTCGACCTCGATGGCATCAAGATCGTCGGCTACACCAACGTCGCCGGCCGCGTCGCGGCTTCGGCCTCCAGCCTCTATGCGCGCAATCTGTTCTCCTTCATCGAGACCATGGTCGACAAGAAAGAGAAGAAGCTCGCCGTGAACTGGGGCGACGAACTGGTCAAGGCCACCGCGCTGACCAAAGACGGTGCCGTCATCCACCCGAATTTCCAGCCCAAATCATCTTAAATCGGGTTTAAGGAGAGCCGCCATGGAGCATGCTGCACAGGTCGTCGACCCCTTCATCTTCCGGCTGTCGATCTTCGTTCTCGCCGTCTTCGTCGGCTATTTCGTGGTGTGGTCGGTGACGCCCGCGCTGCACACGCCGCTGATGAGCGTGACCAACGCGATCTCCTCGGTGATCGTGGTCGGCGCGCTGCTTGCCGGCGGCGTCTCCAATGTTTCGAGCGGCTCGGGCTGGGCGCGCGCCTTCGGCTTCGTTGCGCTGATCTTTGCCTGCATCAACATCTTCGGCGGCTTCCTTGTCACCCAGCGCATGCTGGCGATGTACAAGAAGAAGTCGAAGTAAGCGGCCACCTCGGGCTGATGGGATCAATGGGGACCTGAGATGAGCGCCAACCTCTCTGCATTTCTGTATCTCGTGGCGGGAGTGCTGTTCATCCTGTCGCTGCGCGGGTTGTCGAGCCCGGCTTCGTCGCGCCAGGGCAATCTGTTCGGCATGATCGGCATGGCGATCGCGGTCGCCACCACGCTTGCCAACCACCCGCCGGCAGACGGCCTCGCCTGGGTGCTGGTGATCGTCGGCATCGCGATCGGCGCTGCGATCGGCGCGGTGATCGCCCGCCGCGTGCCGATGACCTCGATGCCGGAGCTCGTCGCGGCCTTCCACTCGCTGGTCGGCATGGCCGCGGTGCTGGTCGCCGCCGGCGCGTTCTACGCGCCCGAGGCTTTCGACATCGGTACGCCGGGCAACATCCACCCGCAGAGCCTGGTCGAGATGTCGCTCGGCGTCGCCATCGGCGCGCTGACCTTCACCGGTTCGGTGATCGCGTTCCTGAAGCTGTCCGCGCGCATGAGCGGCGCGCCGATCATCCTGCCGTTCCGCCACGGCATCAACATCGCGCTCGCATTGGCGCTGGTGTTCTTCATCGTCCGGCTCGTGCTCACCGGCGGCGCGTTCGACTTCTGGATGATCGTCATCCTGGCGCTGGCCCTCGGCGTGCTCATGATCATCCCGATCGGCGGCGCCGACATGCCGGTCGTGATCTCGATGCTGAACTCCTATTCGGGCTGGGCCGCGGCCGGCATCGGCTTCACACTCGGCAATTCCGCGCTGATCATCACCGGTGCGCTGGTCGGCTCGTCGGGCGCGATCCTGTCCTACATCATGTGCCACGCAATGAACCGGTCCTTCATCTCGGTCATCCTCGGCGGCTTCGGCGGCGAGACCGCTGCGGCCGGCGGCGGTACCGGCGAACAGAAGCCCGCCAAGCTCGGTTCGGCGGACGATGCCGCCTTCATCATGAAGAACGCCTCGAAGGTCATCATCGTGCCCGGCTACGGCATGGCGGTGGCGCAGGCCCAGCATGCGCTGCGCGAGATGGCAGACATGCTGAAGAAGGAAGGCGTCGAGGTGAAATACGCCATTCACCCGGTCGCGGGCCGCATGCCCGGCCACATGAACGTGCTCCTCGCCGAAGCCAACGTGCCCTATGACGAGGTGTTCGAGCTCGAGGACATCAACTCCGAATTCGCGCAGGCCGACATCGCCTTCGTGATCGGCGCCAACGACGTCACCAACCCCGCGGCCGAAGAGGACAAGACCTCGCCGATCTACGGCATGCCGGTGCTCCAGGTCTGGAAGGCCGGCACGGTGATGTTCATCAAGCGCTCGCTGGCGTCGGGCTACGCGGGCATCGACAATCCGCTGTTCTACCGGGACAACACCATGATGCTGCTCGGCGACGCCAAGAAGGTCACCGAGAACATCGTCAAGGCGATGTGAACGCCACGAGCTAAACATGGTTCAGAGCCTCTCTACTCTTGATCAAGATCAGCGCGGCCGCGCCATAGATTTGAACAACTGGCTCGCCTGATGGCCACGAGGCAATTTCATCTTGCTTGCTCGATCCGCTGCAATGCAAGCTTTCGGAGACATTGAGATGCCGCCGCCGCCCCTTTGGATCCCAGACTCGCAAGATACTCCAGACATTTCGCCTGCGACCACTTGGTTGCTGGCGATCGTGGCCGCCCTCGTCAATCTCGCTTTCGTGGCATTGGTCCTCTATTCGGCGTGAGCGCAAGCTGCGCTCTTGCGGTAACGGCGACCATCTCCACGTCCCGAAATCGCATCACCTGTTCAGGGCCCGAAGCGTCCCGACGCATGAGCGTTCAATTTTTCATATCCAGCTTGAGGAGCTAGCGTGACTGCATATCGTGGGCCAGTGTTTGAGATGGCCGTAAAGCAATTCGAGGTGATCGCGAATTACCTGAGCATACCGGATGATGCGAGACCGCGCCTGTTGTTGCCGAAGCGATCTGTCACAGTATCGTGTCCAATTCACCGGGATGATGGCACCACCGCGGTGTTCGAGGGCTACCGGGTACAGCATCATTTGACGCTTGGCCCGACAAAAGGGGGCACCAGGTTCGCGCCCACAGTCGACCTCGGCGAAGTTGCAGCGCTCGCCATTTGGATGAGCTGGAAATGTGCCCTGGTCGGATTGCCGTATGGCGGGGCCAAGGGCGGCATCAATGTCGACCCCTCGACCTTGTCGAAGCGCGAGCTTGAGGCGCTTTCGCGCCGTTATATGCAGGAAATGATCCCCTTCGTTGGGCCACACACCGATGTTATGGCTCCTGACCTCGGTACGAACGAGCAGATCATGGCCTGGTTCATGGATACTTATTCGATGTACCAGGGCCAAACCGTCACCGAGATCGTGACGGGCAAGCCCGTCAGCGCTGGTGGAACGCTCGGCCGTCGTGAAGCGACAGGCCGGGGTGTGGCTCATCTGGTCAGGCGCGCTGCAGACGAGCTCAAAATCCGTCTCAATGGCTCAACGGCCGTTGTTCAAGGATTTGGAAACGTCGGTTCGATCGCCGCGCTTGAGCTGCATAACATGGGAGTGAAAGTAATCGCGGTCAGCGATCACACCGGCGCGCTCTACCGCCCTCGTGGGCTCGACATACCACAACTGGTCCGGCACGCAGCCTCGCAAGGAAGCCTTGATGGCTACTCCAATGAGCTCGCTCTGGATCCTGCGGAGATCCTGACCGTGCCGTGCGACGTGCTTGTTCCGGCTGCCGTCGAACGGGTCATCGACGCTGGAATGGCCGCTAAACTGCGCTGCCGGATCCTTGCCGAAGGCGCCAACGGACCGACCACGCCGGAAGCTGACCGAATTCTGGAAGGACGCCAGGACGAGGTGTTCGTCATTCCCGATATTCTCTGCAATTCGGGAGGTGTTGTCGTCAGTTACTTTGAATGGGTGCAGGACCTTCAGCGATTGTTCTGGGAGGAGGAGGAAGTCATGCGCCGGGAGTATCAACTCCTGGATCGTGCTTTCGAGCGTGTCCTGGCGCGAAGCAAAGGCGAAAATCTGTTCAATCGCACCGCGGCCATGGCAATAGGCGTCGAGCGTGTTCGCGGTGCCAAGGAAACACGCGGCCTGTTCCCGTAAAAACCTAGTTTTTCCCTCGCGTGGAGCCGCCGTGGGCCCCCTATGCTGCCGCTAACGAGCCACTTGAATGATGAGCCCCAACTGACCTGTGCGCTCGTCCTGATGGTCTTATTGGCGAGCACAGATGCACCCAATCCACTGGCAGATCGGTCTGTCTGCCAGTTCGTCCTAGACTTGGCTGGGCCGTCGCCGACAAAGGCAGCGGCATGTTTAGCGTTGAGTGATAGTCTCACGTCTTACAGTTTTTCATCGGCCGCAGGATTGGCAAGCCATGCGCCATTTAAGGAAAGAAAGCATTGTTCTCAGCTCTCGCACTTCGCGCGCTCTCGTTCAAACGCACCCCATTGTGGCGCTTGCTCAAGCTGCAGATTCCGGCCAGCCGAACATTCAGTGCCTCCTTGCGATTAAAGATCGGCCTGCTTGGCATTATCGCGGTCATTGCGACCGGCGCGATCTGCCTGGTCGGGCTGAACCACGCAGCGCAGGTCCAGGGTGATGCGGACGAGGCAGCTCGCGTCCGTGACCGGTTTGCGGCGCTCTCCCAGAGCTTTCTGGAATCGCAACATGTGACGACCGAATTCCTGCGTCGGCGCGACGAGGCAATGATTGAGCGCCATGCCGAGCTGCTCAAGCACGAAATGGCGATGCTCGGCGACATCGAAGGCATTGCGGCGCGATTGCCTGAGGGCGATCCTCTCAAGAGCTCTTCCGGACTGCGGAGCGGGATCGACCTCTACGCCGCTCGCTTTCAGAACATCGTCTCGGCCGAGCGCGCGCTTGGTTTTAACGCCGAGGAGGGGCTCCAGGGCGGGCTGCGCACGGCCGAGCTTCAGCTGGAAGGGCGGCTTGCCGAGCTCGACCAGCCAAGGTTGACCGTTCTCATGGAGAGGATGCGCGGGTATGAAAAGGATTTCATGCTGCACGGCGAAGAAAAATACGGCCAGGATTTTGACAAGTCTGGCGCCGAATTCGCCGGGCTGCTGGCCACCTCAGATCTCTCACCGGGTATTCGCCCCGAACTTGAGAGGCTTCTCAAGTCCTATCAAGCCGCATTTTCTGCCTTCATGTTGGTCCAGCAGTCGCTGAACGACGAGATGGAGGATATTGCCAAGGTTTATGGCAGCCATCGACCGGCATTGGCACAGGCAATTGCAGAAGCCGATCGCCGAAGCGCCGCGGCTGGCTTGCGCGCGGCAAATGCCCGCGATCTCCTGTTTTGGCTGGTGGTTGGGGCGATGGGCCTGGTCGCGACGTTTGCGCTGCTGTTCGGCCATCGCATTGGCGGTGCCATTTCACGGATGACGGTGGCGATGCGTCAGCTTGGTGCCGGTCAGTTCGAGATTGTTCTGCCGGGTCTTGATCGTAAAGATGAGATCGGGGACATGGGACGGGCGGTCGAGGACTTCAAGCAGGGCATGCGCCTGAAGGCTGAGCGCGACCTTGCCGAACAGTTGGAACGCGACCGCCTGCAGGGCGAGCGAAGCCGCGCGGAGCTAGAGCGGCTTGCTGATGCGTTCGAGGCGGCCGTCGGTAACGTCATTCAGACGGTGGCTAACGCCTCCCGCCAGCTTGAAAGCGCGGCTCTTGGCCTTACTCAGTCGGCCAAGCACACGACCGGCGTTTCGAGCCACGTCTCGGCAGCATCCGACAGCGCCTCTTCCAATATCCAGCTCATTGCTGCCGCGACGGAACAGATGATGACCTCTGCCTCCGAAATTGGGCGGCAGGTGCAGGAATCCTCGAAGATTGCGCTGGAGGCGGTCCGCCAGGCGGCGCAGACTGACAGGCAGATCTCCGAGCTCACTGATGCGGCCGAACGGATCGGCGACGTCGTTCGGCTCATTGCGCAAGTGGCACGCCAGACCAACTTGCTTGCCCTCAACGCCACGATTGAAGCCGCACGTGCGGGCGAATACGGCACCGGCTTTGCGGTGGTCGCGCAGGAAGTCAAGGCTTTGGCGGATCAGACTTCTGATGCAACCTCGCAGATTGCTGCGCAAATCGGCGCGATGCAGTCGGTCGCCCGCAAATCGGTGATTGAAATCGTTTCCATTAGCGCAACGATCGACCGCATCTCGCAGATTTCGGGTGCTGTGTCGGAGTCTGTTGAACAGCAGCTCTTGGCAACGCGCGAGATTGTGCACAACATCCAGCAGACCGCCGCGCGAACCTCGGAGGTTGCGAGCGGAATGAGCCAGGTCGCCCATGGCGCCGCAACCACGGATACAGCGGCAAGCGGCGTCCTGCAGTCGGCGCAGGCGCTGTCCAAGAGCAGTTCTGAGTTGACCGCTGAATTGAGCCGCTTCATTGCATCCTTGCGACGAGCGTGAGCGGCCCAAGCGGTCGAGCAGCCAAAATGTCCCTTGTGCAGGAACACTCAATGCAACCCGATGACCAGCGAGATGAAATGGCGCGAAAGAGCGGACTTGAGGAGATCGGTCCTACGAAAGGCGCCGCTCGGACAATTCTGATGCCGTCCATGGGACGACGCATTGTGTCGGAGGGGCTCGGCACGGCGTTCCTTCTCGCCGCCGTGGTCGGGTCCGGTATCATGGCGCAGCGGCTCGCCGGCGGCAACGTCGCGCTCGCGCTTCTCTGCAACACCATCTCCACTGGTGCGATCCTGGTGGTCCTGATCCTGGTCTTCGGGCCGCTGTCGGGAGCGCACTTCAATCCCGCGCTCAGTCTGGCCTTGACCTTGCGAGGCGAACTGACGTGGCGAGCCCTGTGGGCCTATATTCTCGCGCAGATTGCTGGGTCGCTCGCGGGGGTCTTTGCGGCACATTTGATGTTCGATATTCCGCTCTGGCAAGTCTCGCTCACACAACGAACCGGAGCAGGACAGTGGATCGCAGAAGCCGCCGCAACGTTCGGTTTGCTCGTCACGATCTTCGGCTGCGCGAGCCGAACTCCCGCTGTGGTTCCTTACGCCGTTGGCTTGTACGTAACGTCCGCCTACTGGTTCACCGCATCCACTTCGTTCGCCAATCCGGCGGTGACGATCGCACGATCGCTGTCCGACACCTTTGCCGGTATCGCTCCGAGTAGCGTTGTTCCCTTCATCATCGCGCAACTGATTGGGGCCCTTGCGGCCACAACGCTCGCTGCATGGTTATTTAGGAACACCGCCTGAAAGGGCGATGAGATTAGGAAGAAATCGTCATCGCGATTTAGGTAATTGTTTGAGCATGATCTTTTCGCAAAACACTGCACACGCAGAATGAAGCGAAAGGGTCCGGCGCAGCTGACGTGATCGACAATCTCATTGACGCCAGTCGGCACGTCAATTCTGTCTTCTTGAACTTGCGCTCTGGCTGCTCCTCACACTTACAAACAGGTCGATCGTGCAGCCAATGAATGACGGGGAGGTCGTCGCCGCCCAGATGAGCACGCCACAGCCGCGGCGCCGGCAAGTTCCTGCATTTGGGAAGAAAACCGGAAGATCTTGAGCGCCGTTTGAAAGACGGCCCCCGATGCCATGAAGCGTTGGTCGTTATGCGGGATGGTCACGCCCCGAAGAAGGGTTGGCGCGATGCTGATTGCGTCACGTAAAGTGCTGAGCGGGGTATCGCCCAAGGCCGGCGTCTTGCAGTTCAGCTTAGGTTCAAAGGGAGAGTCAAGCTGCGGCGCGCTCGACGCAACTTGACCGATGTCACCAACCCGCTCGAAGTACGCCGATATTCTGGTGGTGAGCGTCGGATCGGCGAAAATCAAGGCAACCTATTCGACAATGACCGACTTAGACCTAGCGAGATTGCGTGGCTGGTCAACATCTGTGCCCATCAGCAACCCAGTATGATACGCCAAGAGCTGCATCGGAATGTCATAAACTATCGGAGTAAAGCTTGCCCCCATGTCAGGCAATACGATGGTCGCGAGCGAGTTCACAGAGGCCGCCTCGGCCCCCTTTGGATCGGTTATTAGGATGATGTTGCCACCTCTTGCTGCAACTTCCTGCATGTTTGAGACCGTCTTTTGGAACAGCGAGTCGGAAGGGGCGATCACCACGACAGGCACACCATCGCTTATCAACGCAAGCGGACCGTGTTTAAGCTCACCCGCAGCATAGCCGTCGGCGTGGATATAGGCGATTTCTTTCAGCTTCAGCGCTCCTTCCAGCGCCAGCGGAAAGGAGCTGCCGCGACCGAGACATAGCACGCCACGCGACTTGGCGACCTCCCGCGCGAGCTTCTCGATTTGCGGTTCGGTTGCAAGTGCAGCTGTCATCAGGCGAGGAACTTCGAGCAACTCCTGTACGAGCGTGGCCTCGGTGGCCCGGGACAATTCACCACGCGCTCTCCCGTTGGCGATCGCAAGAGCCGCGAGCACGATCAACTGGCACGAGAAGGCTTTGGTCGAGGGGACGCCCATTTCGGGGCCGGCCAGCGTCTGCAGCACGGTCTCGCTCTCTCGCGCAATTGTCGAGCTCGGCACGTTGACTACGGAGAGCGTGCGCAGTCCCTGAGATTTGGCAAAACGCAGCGCAGCCAGCGTATCAGCCGTCTCGCCGGATTGCGAAATGAGGATGGCGAGATCGCGCTCGCGCAAGGGCGGTTCCCGGTAGCGTAATTCGGAAGCGACATCGACCTCGACGGGGATGCGGGCCAGCCGCTCGAACCAGTATTTGCCGATGTGGCCGGCATGGCGTGCGGTGCCGCAGCCGGTGATCAATATTCGGCCAATGTCATTGAAGTCGAATGGCAGCGTCTGAGGGAATGCGACGCGATCGGCCGACGCGTCGACATAGCGCGCCAGCGTATGGCCGGCGACTTTCGGTTGCCTGTGGATCTCCTTGAGCATGAAAGGACGATAATTTGCCTTTCGGATGAGAGCCGGCGAGGCTCTGCATTTCAGCACCTCGCGATGGGCAATGACGCCTTGCATGTCGTAGATCGTGAAGGAGTTGCGGGTCAGAACGGCCCAGTCGCCGTCTTCCAAATGGGTAATGCTCTCCGTGAAAGGCGCGAGTGCAATCTCATCCGACGCCAGATACATTTCTCCGTCGCCGTGGCCGATAGCAAGCGGCGACCCATTGCAGGCCCCGATCAATAAATCGTCGTAGCCCTTGAACAGAAAAACCAGCGCGAACGGACCACGCAGTTTGGGCAGCGAAGCCTTCACCGCGTCCTTAGGCGAATAGCCCTTGATCAAATGGGATTCGACTATGTGAGCGACTACCTCTGTGTCCGTCTCGGAGGCGAATTGTGCACCCTTTCGTTCCAACTCGGCGCGCAGCTCAGGATAATTTTCGATTACGCCGTTATGAACGACCGACACATTGTCAGTCGCATGCAGATGGGCGTTCTTCGCGCTCGCCTTTCCGTGGCTGGTCCAGCGGGTATGCCCGATGCCGGTATGCCCCCACACCGGCGCGGCGCGCAGGCGGTTCTCTAACGCCTTGAGCTTGCCCTCGGCACGCTGTCGGTAGAAATGACCGCCTTCCAGCGTTGCCACGCCTGCAGAGTCATAGCCACAATATTCTAGCCGCTTCAGGGAAACGATTAATTGCTCGGAGACCGGACGGCGTCCCACAATGCCGACAATTCCGCACATGCAGGTCAATATGCTCCGCAACTAGCGTTGAACCACATCGTCTTTCGAGTCAGGCGGCAAGCTAGAGGGGTTGGCAGGTCAATGAATCCCCCCATTTGGCTAGCCACGGAGCTGGCAATTTGCATGCCAGTACCGAACGGCTTTACAAGCTATTTGGGCCGGTTCCCGGACACGCTGCTAGACGTATATCATCACGCTGATCTAGCATTCCGGGGGACTTCTGCTGACGATGGCCTCGGCGCCTAAATGGAGCCGCGGGGCCCAGAATGTTCGCTCACTCGGCCAGATACTGACATTCCCCATCGACCTCGTTGCCCGATCTAACATCGCTCCGGTGTGGTGAGTAGCCGAGAGGAATTCACATTCATCGTGTGATACATTCGGTCCACCCATTTCGCCTTGTTATTTTATCGGCGTGGTGGAAGCCCGCGAAGAGGGCGCTGCCGCGCAGTCGCCGGCTGATCATATTCAGCCGTGTGTGGATCAAGACGTGCATGTGCGAAATTCGACAAGACCGCAAGTATTCCGCCGTACGGCGTGAAGTGGTTGTTTTGTCCGCCTGCTACGCAAGTGGCATAAGCCGTTTGTGGCACGCACTTTGCTGAGGTCCTGCGCAAACTCGTTTCAATGTGGCCGTCTGGCAGATAGCGCAGCCCGGAGTTCATATGGCCCTTGCTCGGCCAATCACATCAAGGCCATCGACAGGCCGTGAATTGAAAGCCCGCCGGGTGCGGCGCGATTGCCTTTGTCGTTCGTGCTGTACAGCACTTGGCCCTTATTCACGCCATGAGAGTGGTAGCGATGCTTAGGAGTGCGCCGAGCATCACGGACGGCAATCGGCAATCATCGAACGCGTGCCCACCATCGCTCATGTTCTCGGAGCACCCTCACCGATGTGTTCCCTTAGGGCACGAGGCGCTCTGCGCGTTTGGTGTGAGCATTTTCGCCGAGCGATGTCCATCAGCTAAGGGGCCAGCGCAAGTGCGCCCTGGAATGCACTGAGGCGATCGTTGCCGACTCTCTTGGCTCAGAGCTGGCCGCTTGGATTTTGATATGCCGCGACACGAGAAGGATCGAAAATGGCTGTTGTCCGATTTGTATTTGCCGCACTGAAGCCGGGTGTCAGCGCAGCGGAGTATGAACGCTTCGAACGCGAGGTCGACTATGTCGTCGCCAGTAAATTGAAGACTATCGTCAGCTATTCGACGCACCGCATCACGGAAACCGGCGTCGGCATATCAGGCGGGCCGTGGGACTATATCGAGCGCATTGAGGTGACCGATCGCAAAGCCTATCAAGCTGAGCTCGCCGTCGTCGGCAAGAAAATGCTCGAAGAACTCTACGAAAAATATCTCGACAGATCTAAGACAGTTTCGGTCTGGTCAGAACGGATCGAAGCATGAGTCTCGCATCCTCACCGTTCCCAGCCAAAGTTGCGTTGTCCGGCGGTTCTTGCCCGCCACCCGAAGAAAAAACACTGGGTTCGTGCCAACACGGGGACGGCGCCTCGAGAGGCGCGTCCGTGTCCGACAGCGCGGCCCAATTCGATGAATTTGCAAGTCTGCACGAGAATATGACTGAATGGCCCCTTCAAAAATACATCGAAGTGCCGAGCGTACTAGAGGTGATGGGTGACGTTGATGGCTTCTCCATCCTCGATTTTGGGTGCGGCGCGGGGGCATATTCGCGAATACTTAAGCAACGCGGAGCAGCCTCTGTTGTAGGATATGATCCGGCGCCAGGCATGCTAAACTACGCGCGGCGTCGCGCAGAAAAAGAGGGGATCAATCTCTCCTTCGTCACTCATCTCCATGCCAACATGGCAGCCCAATTCGACTTGGTACTTGCATCCTATGTGCTGCCCTATGCCGCCACCAAAAGTGAGCTGGACAGCATGTGCGCCGAAATGGCCGAACTGTTGCGTCCTGGCGGGCGCTTGATATCGTTGTCCACTCATCCAGCTTACAATCCACATCCAAACTGGTACGAACCCTGTGGCTTCAGGCTCGTCGTAGACGATCCTGAGAACCCATATTTAGAAGGTGGGCGTATTAAGGTCGAGTTCTGCAAAAATGGAGAACAAGGCGGCGTATTTGCATGGCATTGGCCCGCTCCCTCTTTGGAGAGTTCATTAGCACAAGCCGGGTTCCGATCATTGAAATGGAGAGAACTGTTTGTGCCCACATGCGCCCGTATAGATCAGCTTCCCAAGGAGCTACATGCATATCTCCAAAGCCCGCACGCGATCATCATTGAAGGCGTCCGTGTCCCACGCCATGCGGGGCGACACCCATGACGTTTGTACCATTCAGGAGCAAGTTGTTAGTCCCGTTCTCCTCAGCGGTCGCGGAAGGTCTATGCGGCTTTGACGAGCATGAATGGGATGCCCTCGTCGGTGATAACAATTTCTATAACAGCTACCGGTGGCTGCGAGCGCTCGAACATTCGCTCGGCGCAACGGACGTGCTTGCGGTCCGCGGGGCGGCCGGAGTCGTGGCTGCGTGCACGCTTTGGGAGGGTGACCAATCACCTGGTTTGTTCTTCCTGCCAGATTGCATGGCTGGAATTCCCGGCCGTTGGCAACAAAGTTTTCTCTGGCTGGGTGGTCGGCGCAACACCCACAACGAGATACCCTGCATTCAGGGCAGGCGAAGGTATGAGGCTTTAGGCGAGTTGGGACGCAGCGCTCTAAACTATGCTCAGGAGCGGGGATATGCCGGCGTTGTAGTGCCGTACATGCCCTACCCGGCGGCGGTGGAATTCGCGGAGCACATTGGGGGTACGGTCGTTTTGCATTCTGCCGAAGCGTATCTAGAAGTGCCGGATACAGGGGTGGCCGGGATGATGGCGGCCTCGTGCGCGCATGATCGTAATCAAAGCAAGTCTGAAGTCGCGGCGTTCCGGCGAGCCGGGGGGAAGATCGGATGGGCCTCAGCCGAAGAACTCGATGACTCCATAGTCGCTGATCTCATAACCCAAAACAGGTCTCGACACGGAAGCACCCAGGGTCGCGACTGGATGGAAAGGATACTCGCCGGGCAGAGAAAGGCGGGTGTGTCGAAGTTCGGTGCCGCAGCAATTTCCGAGTGCAACAACGAGATAACCGGGCTTGCTGTTTTCTATCGCTTTGGAACGGCACTTCACTTGCGCTACTTCGGGGCAGACTACAGTCGCGATCTCAAGGATTACAGATATTTCGTCTTATGCTATTACGAGCCCCTCGATTACGCTGCGGCGCGCGGTCTCACAACATTGCGGCTTTCTACCTCCTCGTTACGTGCGAAAGTGAACCGAGGGGCAAAGATCGAGCCGCAGGCCATCGTCATCAAGTGCGTTGGTGAACAGCACATCTGCGGCTCCGACGTCAAGCGGCACAATCTGCGTATGATCAGACAATATCAGAATCAGTTCGCAGGCCATCTTTGCAGGGATTGGGAGTTGGTCGAGCGTTTGCTGGGTGAGTAACTGCGAGATTGAGCAAGATTCGCCGAGGTCTTTGGTCGGGTACGGTGCCCCTCGGCCTAACGCCAGGACTTGGACTGAAGATGCCGCGCTGGTTCTTCAAGCCGGAGCACGACGAAGGCACACTCAAGCAGAAACTGCTGCGCACATTCTGGGATACGGTGCCCGATGACGTCATGACGGCTGACTCGGGGTCTCGAGGGTCGGCAGCGAGCGCTTTTGTGGCACGAAAATTCGCGAGATTTCCGAACGAAATTGGGTAGAGCACGGCAGTCCCGACGACACTCCCGCGTGGCGAGTTGATGGAATCCCTAAGCGAGTTTTCCGGCTTCAAGCAGTGCTTCCTCTCGAGAGGACGTCGGTGCGGCCTGACCTTTTTATGAATTTGGCAAGACGAGAGCCAGACTCGCCGCCAACGATGTCGCCGCCGAGGTCGCCAAACGCAACGAGCCCAAGCTGCGCGCGCGCCTGAAGCCGGATGCGGCCTCGCTCGCGCAGCTGCTCGGCGAGCGGGTCTTCGCCTTCGCCGGAATCGGCGATCCCCAGCACTTCCTCCGCACATTGGAGGCCAGCGGCATCGAGGTCGCGCGCACGCGCCGCTTCGACAATCATCACATGTTCTCGCGCGAGGAACTCGCCGCGCTTGCAGCGGAGGCACAGCGCGAGCAGCTCACGCTGGTGACGACGAAAATGATCTTGCGCGCCTGCATCGCAGCGATGGCGTGCCCTACCGGCATCGTCCCATTCGCCGTCCAGCTCGAATTCGACGACCGGGCCAAGCTGCGGCAACTGATCAGCGACCATCTCTACAAGGCCCGCGAGCGGCGTTTTTCCAGACGCTGATCTCGTCGGGTGGGCAAAGCGAAGCGTGCCGACCAACTTCGTTTCGCACTCGCTAAAGCTACCGCTTCAGCAGACAGTCATGCTCACCACACCCCAACGACCATCATTCCTATGATGGTCAGGCACGAGACGCAGGTCACCGTGAAGGTATAGCATTCGGGTGTGTTCATCGCTGTCTCCCAGACTGTTGAATTGCTTGGCCACTACCACGCGGGAGAGATTGCCGGTCTTGGCTGCTTCAATGCGGCGCGCCGCGACCGGTCTTGCGGTATGCCGCCGCCCTCTCGTCGTCACTCTGATCCGAAATAAGGTAGTCCGCTTCGAGTGCTTCAAAGCGTTCAGCTGCGATCAGAAGCTGCTTGCGCATTTCAGCGAGACGGGCGCGGCAATATTCGCGATAGAGCAAGTCCAGTATGATGGGCATGATCACCCCCATCGATTGACTTTGAATTGACAGATATTCCACCGCGGATTTTCGAGGTGATCGTAGCCCGTCAGATGGCTCTTCTATATGAGCCCGTTCACAGACTGCGCCAATTCCAAAGCTCAATGGCCGTTTGGTTGACTTGATTGTCTGTGCGATAAAAAAGAACAGGGCTAATTACCTAACAGGAAGTTTAGCGGCACTGTGTTTCAGCAAGACTTCGTCAAACAACTTAAGGGCGCCGGACCGCGACGAAAATTCCAACCACAAAGCGAAATGACTTACCTCGGAGTGCAAGCACGATTCGATGCAACGCGGATCGACGCGACTGCCTGAAGCAGGCGATCGATCAGAAGGTCGTTGGGGAGTCCAGGAGGAGTTTCATCAAGAGGTGCGTAGGCGGAGATACCACGGAGCAGTGAACCGGTTCGAAAGGCCGGTCGGGGGGCGGTGCTTGCTCTGCGCAAGCGAGAGATCACACCTTTCGTTGATCAGGCTTAGGCGTGATCGGGTGCTCCCGTGAGGCGGCGGCAAGGCTGCCAAGCATCGTTCAGATGATCGGATTATGTCGGGTTAGGATGCGAGCCGGCGGCTCCGAACTCCAGCGGGGCTGCGCGTTTGTCGTTAGGCGCCATTGAGGTCGTTTACTTGGTACCACGTCGATAAGGGCCGTGACTTCCTCTCCCGCTGCATCACCCGGTGGTGTCTCCGCTCCAGCAATGCTTCCGGAGCAATTCCATGATTCCGACCACGCGGATCGAGCATTTTAGGGTCAGCTACCGCCGCCGAGATCCGTCAGGTGAACAAGGTTGTACCTCAAACCAGTCCCCTAGCTGAAATAGCTCAAGGAAGATCACCTGAGGCCTCCGTTGCCGGATTGCTCGAGCTCGATACTTCTTCGTCGCTTAAGGCGCTGCCTAACCGTTCCGGCGCCACTCTCCGCCTTGAGCAGCAGCAAAGGAATTCCCGTGTGGGGCCAGCAGATCGTTGCTGAGAGATCTGCTGATGGCACGAGAATTGTTGCCATAAGCGGAACTGCCGCCTACGATTTAGGTCTGGCCCTGACCGCGAAGATCACCAAGCAGCAGGCGCTTCCTCGTAGCCAACAAGCTTGTCAGCTTTGTCAGCTTCTGGGCAAGCCTTGTCTCCTTCGCGGCCAGCGCCTCCACCGGCTCCTGGCGCTTGGTCGCGTCGAATTGACTCAGCGCGCGACGCTCTCCTCCAACTGAGCACGCCGTCGCTCCATCTTCGTGCACGTGAAGTTCCTGTCCCGGCTGTTCACGGCATTGAACTTGCTGCCATCGGTGGCGGCGCCTCGTCGTTGCCAATAAATCCATCTCTTGGCAGAGTTCGAGGAGCAAAGTGGGGGCGCGACGCTGCCCGCTGGCTCCGCAACCTCCAAGCGCATCTCAGCCAAACCGAGCGAATCGAGAAATACGTCGATCACCCGAACAGGGCCGCTCTCGTCAATGGCGTCATCGAAGTATTCGGGCTAAGCGTTCGCTTTCCAGGATCTACTTCTTCATGAAGCGCCTCATCAATTACCCCGGAAAATCACAGGAGAACATAACAGCAGCCCAGTGTTGTCACTGCCAGGACTCGTTGCCGACATTCGCGGAAAAGCGCGCCGGTAACGAAGTCTTTGACTGGCGCTACACATTTAGAGGACTCCACATGAGGGGACTACCAACCTCATTGAAAGCGCGTTGGCCAGCGCGTTCCGGCGCACCGTTCAAGGGATGTCTTTCGAACAAGGCTCGCTACGATCCTCAAGCTCGCCGAGGCCGCCGAGAAAAGCTGCGTCGCGTCGATGGCCACAACCAGTTGACGCAACTCTCCCGCGTTAAATTAGCCAACGGGAATCGAAGTCGCAGACCCGACTCAATCCACTGTCGCCTAGCCCGCTCCGGCACCAACATTCGGCGATAGCACTTTAACCCACGATAAGTCGCACCTTGGATCGAAAGACAAGTAATCGCAAGTTAGTTCTTCACCCGGTTGTACGTCTCGGGCTGTGAAAATTCGGCAATGATCGTCTTGGTATGTGTTTGGTTGATTGCTGTGATTCATGAAACGAGCGTTGTCAGCATTGTACTCTAAAACACCATCATCAACGTCGAGGTCTCTTGGATAGGCGTGCTTATCAAGTAAAGCTTGAAATGTTCGAGGTAAAGTTGCGTACTGTTCAGGTGTCACGGCAATGTCAACGATTGGGTTATGAATCCAAATCAATGCACCTTTAGGCAAAAGAGTAGCGGAGAAAAGTCCAATACCGCCAAACTGGTCTGGCTTCAAAATAGTTTCAACGATCAACACTGACATATCTCCCCAAAGTCGCTAGCACCCTGCAAGCTAACTAACCTGAGCCGTGCAATCTCCTGCATAAATTGGTGGGGTCGTTTAATCGCGTCTCGGTCACAACCTCGATTTTTTTTCAATCTGTGCATCCCTTTCGGTAGCGGCTGCTACCGATGAGGATCTCGGCTGTCGTTCCACGAGGAGATGCTGCAGGACTGGCGCCACGGTTCACCTTCCGCGGCAGCGACGTCGTGGCGATCCTGGAAAGCGCCTGCAAGGAATTGGGGTTCCCGGCAACGATCCGCGTCGATGAAGGCAGCGAGTTCGTGTCGCGCGATCTGGACCTCTGGACCTACCAACGCGGTGTCACGCTGGACTTCTCCAGCCCGGTAAGCCAACCGACAACGCGTTCATCGAAGACTGCGCCTTCCGGGTCGAATGCCTCAACACGCACCGGTTCCTCAGCCTTGCGGACGCCCAAGAAAAAGTGGAGACTACAACGAAGAACGGCCCCATGGCGCCATCGGCAGCAGATCGCCGATTTTGCTGCAAAACCACGTCGGCGCATCCAGCCCGGATGGTCCAAAGGTCGGCCTCGCTGCATAAACCCGAGACTGTAAGCGCTGCTGGATGAAAGTTGAGTGGCAGGTGCGGGACGATTCCACGGCGTATCCAAAAACGCCGACGCGTGACCGATCTGTCGCTGGCGCCGCGTTCGTAGAGCTCGTGGTGATCATCGAACGCTTCCGCTGCGACGCCGTCGTGCGGACGCCAGATCTTCACTGAGCGTTTCGCCGACGGGATATTGGCGTCATCCGCGCGACGCACGGCGCGGCTGGACTCCATGGTCCAGCATCTCGGTCTGGTGCTTAGCGGGTGACGGACAGGCCTTTGCAAAACGGCTGATGCTGCCAGAAAGCAACGACAAGCCTGTGGGTTTGTCCGACGCCCCAGCTGTTCGCAGGCCGATTTTCTCAAGATCATCGCCAAACTCACCAGGCCCGGCTGGGGGGCATGAACGAATGGCTATGTTCTCCGCGTGGAGACCCCAGAGCGGAGCTGAACGCAGGATAGACTTTCATTTTCCTAAATAAGGCTCACCTCAAGGGATCACGGCCAGCAGTTAATCGAACCATCGACCAGTGCCTGCCTTATTTGTTCGGCCCGTTCCTTGGACAGCTTCTCGGCCAAGCTGTGGTCCTTTAACAGCGCCGGCCCCTTGCGTTCTCGATCATAAACCATCCAGCCGGTGGTCCCCCTTCGAACGAGGAACCTGGACTGTTGCGGAGGTAATTCGTGGATCAACAGTTCCTCCTACATTGACCTGTTACGAAATCGCGTCGGGTGTCCAAAGGAAAGACGAGACTCGTCACGAAAATACGCCGCGCCCTTTATGCCTGAGCCGGGACACTGAAATTTCCCACGCAACAAACGCACTGCACGCCCTGTGCCACTGGCCGAGGCATCTTTCGATGCGGCGTTCATCTATCCTCACCGCCGCAGACGGGGACAAGCAAACGCCTCGTGAAATTGATCCCTCGCCCGAGGCCAGACGGGCCTATGACCCCGGCCGGGTCGCCGGATCGGCCGTGAAGGCTTGGATCAGTAAGGC
Source organism: Bradyrhizobium sp. BRP20 (assembly GCF_020194215.1). Classification (NCBI taxonomy): domain Bacteria; kingdom Pseudomonadati; phylum Pseudomonadota; class Alphaproteobacteria; order Hyphomicrobiales; family Nitrobacteraceae; genus Bradyrhizobium; species Bradyrhizobium sp. BRP20. Next base: position 220,624 of record NZ_JADYVY010000012.1, read on the forward strand.
ATAGATTTGGTGCTGCGATCGTCAATTTAGGCCGGCAGGAAGTCCGAAACGCCTCGTCGGCTTGCGTAAACGAGCTTTGGTCTTACGACTTGTCTCGGATCAAGTGCGACGTGAAGGCGTTCACACATGACATCATCAAGTTGATTCCGGCAGGAACCGTCGCCGATCAACTCACAAAAGTCTTGCGCAACTGGGCACGTCCATCTCGCTCAGGCGATCGAAGCCGAGGTCGCGGACTATCTCGGCAAGCATCCCGATTTGAAGGACCGCGGCCGGCCACCAGCGCATCGCCCGGCACGGTCACCTGCCAGAGGGGGAGGTGACGACCGGTATCGGTCCGGTCGCTATCCGCCAGCCGCGTGTGCGCGATCGCCAGGGGGTCGCCTCCGATTTCCGACCGCATCCGGTTCTCACCGTCGATGATCCTTCCACCCTACATATGCCGTTCGAAGTTGATCGAGACGCTGCTGCCTATCCTTTACCTGAAGGGGATCTCGACCGGCGACGTCTCGGAAGCGCTGGCTGCGCTGCTCGGCAAGGATGCTGCCGGATTGTCGGCCTCGGCGATCGGTCGCCTAGGGATGGCTAGCTCGACGAGCACACCGCGTGCCAGAAGCGCTTCGGCGAAACGCTACGTCTACATCCGCGCTGATGGCCTTCATCTCGAGGCCCGGCTCAAGTACGAAAAGCAGTGCATCCTCGTGTTGATCGGCGCGACGCCGGAAGGCCGCAAGGAACTGGTTGGCTTGACCGATGGCGCACTCGGGCTCGGGAAGGCGGCCGGCGGGGTCTGGCCGAAAACGCGCGAGCAGCGCTCCTGGGTGCACAAGTCCCGCGAACGTGCCCGCCAAGCTGTCAAAGAGCCCGCAGCCGAAAGCCAAGGGCGCGTTGGCAGGAAATCTGGATGGCTGAAACGAAGGTCGTCCCCGAGCTGGCGTTCGACGCCTTCATCGAGAGCTACGCGCTGAAATACGAGAAGGTGGCCGACTGCCTGAGCAAGGACCAACACACGCTGCTCGCCTTCTAAGACTTCGCCGCCGAGCACTGTGACATTCAACGACGGGATCGAGGTCATCGCCAAACCGACCGACCGTCAGCCCATAATCGCCGCCGCTGACCGGCATCGCCGTCACCAAATTTGGCGATAGCTCGCTTCGGTCCCCGAGATCCTGATGTCAAAGAGTTCAAAGCCGGAGCTGCGACAGACAACGCCACGGTTATGCACTAATCTTGAAGGTTCAGCGACATCTGCGTCAAAAAACAAGAAAGGCATTGCTGGCCGGCTTTCCGCCGAGGCGCCGAATGCAGATGTCAAGAGCTATAACCAGGACACGAGCGGTGGCGGCAACGTCGGGCAGCACTGGCTCAGCTGTGGAAGTCGTCGATCGGCGCTAAAACGATGGAGATCGGTATCCGACCATTGCTGATCCCGAAGATACGGCATTGACAGACTCGAGGCGGATCGACGACGCCGCAGCGCAGCGCAGCGTTGGCCAAAGAGCATTCTGCGGAAGGCCGCGACCAGGATGTGCATTTGGGGCTAATGGACGACCACACCGACGCGTGTTCAACAGGGCGCCGGAAGCAGCCTCTTTACTCCGAGGATGCTTCCCCTGTCTCGGGACTTGAGGAGGCCCTGATTAATGGCAATGCTGTAAAACGCAACGGCAATAACACCGTAGGTGTTCTTCGCAGCTTGGTCCCGGCTCTTGGCAAAGATCAAAGGGCGATGGCTATGCGGCTCGCCGAGGAGCCGCACAGCGATGATGGCGCAAGTTAATCGGGCCGAGTAGCGCTCTCCCGCACAGCCGGTCCCGAGCCAAGCACGCAATCGTCGCTGGAGCAAGCTATGGTCCATTAACAAGCCCAATACCGGACCTATGTGGACGGGCTGCTAGCGTCGGGAGTGTGCGCGGCGTCTACTCTCGTGGGTGATGGATGAGCCGAACGTCATTGGGCCCCCCCGGCCCCAGGAGGGCGGTGTAGAGCTCGCCGCGAATGTCGTATTGCTTTTCCGGCTGCGCCGCGTCCGGCAAGAGGCCCCAGCGGCCGAGCTTCGAACGCATCGTGTCCGAGGCGGGTTGGGTGCCGTGCGAAAAATTCTCGGGAACAGCGAATGATGCAGCATAAATTTCGCGGGCCGCCGGGGATGTCCTGTCAGCCCTGGAGGACGCCGGGGCGGCTTGCTCCATCGAACGTCCAAGCAGCGCTGGTGAGACTCGATTCGCTGGCTGTGCGCTGGGCTGCGGAACGTATTCCTGTCGAGATCCGAGAGGAATGGCAGGGCCTGGCGCATTGAGTGGGGTGCTTGGCCTCATCGCCGCCGCGGGCACGAATAGCGCCGTGTAGCGGTCATTGTGAACGATAAAGCTGTTGGGTCGGCTGTCCTGACTCGGCGGGATGCCGCTACCGTCAAGCGCAGCCGACGCGTGCTGGTTGCCCTGCCGGAAGTTGAAGGGATGGACAACCGCTCCTAAATTCAGGGTCTGCTCATGGCGCGCGGTTGGCTCGAGAGACGATGATGGGCCGGCGTCTTGCACCATCGCCCACAGCTGATCCTGATCGTAACCTTCCTCAGGAAGGACCAATGGTGAACCGACCGCTGGCCCGAAAGGCGACGGTGCGCCGGCGTTTTCCATCAGCACACGAGCCATTGAATTGCCCGGCTCGCTCAGCTGGCGCTCAATGGCATCCAGTTCCGCATGGCTTAGCGTCCTCTGCCTCTTCGCAGGCCTCAACTGCCCGCTGTAATCCTCACCCATGAGGGGCGCGTGACTTGAAAGGGGGGCGCTCCCGGTCAGCTCGTTCGGAGCCGGCTGGTAGCCGTCGCTCCAGTTGAAGTGACGAACGGCTTCTCCGAGATCCGGTGCTTGGTGATCGTGCGCGGTTGGCTTGAGAGACGATGCTAGGACGGCTTCGCCGATCATCCCTCGCAGCGAATCCTGATCGTGACCTTCCGCAGTCAGCTCGCTCGGCCAACTCGAAGCCTCCCGCGCGTTGTGCTGCGCAGCGACGTGCCCGACGCCTCTGGTGACTGCGTCTTCGGGATGAGGACCGCTGGCCCCAAGTTCCAACGCCTCGGTAAGTCTACGGTCTTCGTCAGGCAGATGAGGATAGTAGCGATCTGGAGAAACAGGAACCCCTGCGACGGCAGTGGTATCAAGCTGCGGGACTTCATCCAAGTACGGCTCAAACTCCGCTTGCTGCTGTTGCGGTTGTGTCACCGCGTCGTTGTAAGCAGCCCGGTCGAATGGGTTGATGCTGTTAAATGGGTCCATATCCCCTCCCTTTGGGTCGGTTCGCAATCCTGAGCAGATCCGCTCTCTGTTCTCCCTCTATTAGGATCAGCTGTCGACAAGCTGACGCGCTTGGAGACTTGAGTGAGCCAAAATGGCCAATCCGACTGCCACACTCACCCGAGGCACGCGCCAAGGATTGCCGGATTGCATTTTTCCGAAACACTGGCTGGGTGAGTCGGAGCCGGCACCAAAGATTCTATTTCGTAGAGTAGCATCATAGGGCCTACAAAATCGTGCCAATATAAAGTGTGTACTGAGCTGGGAAGTGTTCTGGACGATGCCGTCTGGATGGTGCCCGAACCGAGGCGGACCCCTCCGATGAAGGCATGCCTTGCCAAGAAGGTCTTAATTCTGGCGGCAGAGGGTGAATCGAATCCCGGCCATCTTGGCGCGTGTCGCGGTGCGGACAGTGCAGGAATCCTTTGCGGCTGCGACCGATCTGAAGGAGGACGCGACGTGCGACATGTGCGGTCGCCAGGAGGGGCTTGAATTGATGCACTCGCAAGGCATCATCCATCGAAACCCCGGTGATGGTTGGTTCGTCGCGCGGCGAAGTGAATATGTCAGCGCCACGGTTGCGCCGGGCGCTCTCGGCAAATCGTCGCTCATCATTACCGAAATGCTCTCGATGGTCTCAGGCCAGGCGTTACTCGGCACGGCTTCAGAGCAGCTTCGCGTCTGGCACTTCAACCTCGAAGACCCTGCCATGGAAACGACGCGCCGCATACAAGCCACCGCTAAGCAGTTTGAACTCTCTGAACATCATCTTGGTGATCGGCTGTTTGTCGATCACGGCCGCGAACGCCCCCTCGTCATCGCCAAAACGGAAGGCCGCGACACCGTGATCTGCACGCCAGTCGTGGACGCGCTGATTGCAGAGATCGAAGAGCGCGGCATCGACGTGGTGATCGTCGATCCGTTCATTTCGTCGCATAAGGTTCCGGAGAACGACAATAACGCCATCGACATGGTGGTGAAGGAATGGGACAAAGTCGCCGACAAGGGCAATTGCGCCGTTGAGTTGGTCCACCACGTTCGGAAGGGCGAGCAGGAGGTTACGGTGCAGAGCGCGCGCGGCGGCGTCGCGCTGACGGACGGTTGCCGCTCCGCCCGCGTGCTCAATAGCATGACCGAAGCTGAAGCTAAGAACGCAGGCGTCGATCATCATGGATTGTATTTCTCAGCCTATGCCGACAAGGCCAACCTAACCGAGCCAGCCGACAAGCGGGATTGGTTTGAGCTGGTTTCGGTCGATCTCGACAACAACCCGTTGAGCCGGGTCAGCGGCAATCCGTTCGATCATCTGAAGGGCGACGATATCGGCGTTGCGACGCGCTGGGAGTGGCCTGACCTGCTGGCCGGGGTTACGGCGTCGGATTTTGAGCGGTGCGCGCTGGCGATCAAGCAGGGCCAGTGGCGGGCCGACCAACGGGCGGACGGCTGGGTTGGCATCGCAGTCGCGAAAACGCTGGGTCTCAGCCTTACCGACAAGCAGGACCGGGCTAAAGTCGTGGCGCTGCTCAAGACATGGCGCGAGACGGGCGCCTTGGTCGAGGTCGAGCGGCCTGATGAGCGCCGCAAGCCGAAGAGGTTCATTGAGGTGGCTGACGACGACTAGGGGCGCTGGCTGCTCCAGTTGACCGGAGCAGAACCGGAGCGACTGGCGCACCTGATCTGCTCCGCTCCAGTTAAATCCCTTTAGGGATTAACTGGAAGTGGAGCAACAGATCGGGGGCTGGATGACTGGAGCAGATTGGGCGTCGGAACGAGAAATCAATATAGGGGCGCGCGCCGCACCTTGGCTGGCCGAGACAGGATGCCGTTTCTCGCCCCCTGAAGTGCCAAAATTGATCCAAAAATCGCTTGAAGGCATTCATCGTTTGATATTCAGTTGGCCTACCAAGAACTGGAGGGCCATCATGGAACTGGTAACGGTACATTTTGACGATCCCGCCTTAGCGAGTTCGATCTGCATTGCTGTCGAGAGCGCCGCTCCAAACGCGTCGATCCATCATTTTACCGGCGGACTGAAGCCTGAAGCGCCCCCGGCGGCGGCAGGCGACTTCGATCCGCAGTTGATTGAGCGGCTGGTAAAGATCGTTCAAACCGTGCCTAAGCACATCCGACTTGGCCTGCTGTACGGAGACGACTCATGCAGCATGTCTCACGGCGACGCGCGGTACAGCATTCGGCCAGAGACCATCGCCCTTTCGCGCAGGCTCAAACCCCTCTTCCCACATCTCGCCTCGCCCATTGACGCGCTGGTTGTGCGACGGCGCGAGTACTTTTTTGAAGGAAGCTACAAGGGCATCCGATACATTCCGACCCCGCTCGGAGTGGCGGTGCGCGAGGCCTTGAAGGCTCAAGAGGTCGCGTAATCACATTCGCCGAATGCAAGTCAAAAGAAACGGAGCCGGTCTCCCGGCCCCGTATACCTTATCGAAGGTGAACCCTGACTGCCGAAAGCAGCAGCAGGAAAATCACCGGGTCAACTTCAACATGAAGCCAGATCATCGGATTGCTTTCCATGTCAGGCTCATAGCCACGAGCAGTTAAGACCGTGGTGGTGCACTCACCCTCGCTGACGTCCATCTGCGCAAACGGACGGTTTTGTCTTTCGCTGGCGCTGCTCTTGGCGTGGTTGGCGTGCGGGCTGTTCGAGCTTATCCACTCACTGCTGGACGAAGGGGCCTAGCTGGCAGGACCCGTACCGCGATCGGTCCCTCTCGCCGCGAAGGACATGAATGCGGCACGTACGATCCAAGATGCGACCAGCACTCCAATCGAGATAGCAACGGCAAAGTACCAAGGTTGGTAGAAAAGGGCACGACCATCAGAATAAGCGTTGCCAGCGTCAGGAGCTGGCTCTCTGCCATGTAGCTTGCAAAGTTGTGCATAATCGTTTCCCCCAGTTAGCGACTATGAGCTTCGCTGAACGCCAGAAGCGAGGCAACTGGTAGTCTGCGCGTCCGGTCGTCTTTGCCTTGTCAGGACACTTCATGACCCTTGAATTGATGCCTCGACTGGCTCAACTGACGAAGGTCCACGGCGCAATTTTGGACGCCGAAGACCTTGTGATCCAGTGCGCCACGAATGCCGTACAGCGCGCCGATCTGAAGATGCCTGTCTTGGATGCGCTGAAGCTCTTTGAATGGCTTTCGCGACTTCCTTATTCGATCACGTTGGACCCGAACGAATATTTCGTAACGTACGATTACATGCCGCTATTGGCTCAACTCACCAAAGCCCACGGCATGGTCCTTCACGGCAGTGAGGTAATAGTTCAATGCGCGACCGCGACGGCGGGGTGGGCCGATGTAATGATGCCGGTGGAGGAGGCGCTCAAACTGCGTGGAGTACTTGCGACGATGCTGGATGCGTTCGCAACTCCAAAGAAGGCAAGCGTCGGACGGCACGAGCACGTTCTACGTTTCCCTCGACCAATCAGTTTGGTTGCTATTCTGGAGATTAAGAGATTTCATTATCGTGCCAATCGATACATGCAGGCTCTCAGCCGAGAGGAATTGGAGCAACGACTGCATGATGTAATAGCTAACGTTATCACGCTCGGTGATGACGGGAAATACACCTTGATAAAGCCAAGGCGGGATGGAATGCATTCGCCGACCCGCAATATTGATTTCCTGTCTCTCTATACTGAATTGGCCGAGGAATTTCTCATTCGCGGATTACTTGACGGTGAGAAATCAGCTAACCCGCCGGAAAAAATCAGGCGCTTAGCCGACGAAAGCTGGTGTCGTAGGGCGGATTGGGTGGATGCTTCCCAGTATTCTCGCGAAAGCTATTTTAATGCGCCAAAGATGCTCTTCAAATTTGGAAAGGCCGAGCACATGCGCGCCCTGTATGAAAGAGGCGAACTGCTTGTCCGGCCTGCCTCATATTTCGCAGGCGCCGAGGGCTTAGCACGTCAGGACAATGAACTGACGATGAGTTGGTATCGTGACGGGCGAAAGCTAGAGTTTTCTACTAGCGATTATTATTGTTGGTGCTGCGCTTCCGTTTACGACTATCGCTTGTTTATGGATTTCCAGAGCGACGCTTGTGTGGCAATAAATGACCTCGACAGCTTCATCGAGAGATTTGCGAAAGCAGTGGCGGCACAGGTGTCAGGCGTGGAACGCGTGCGTCTCATACCGGCGTACTACTACGACCCGCTTTCAGTTTCAGATGACCCGGTCGAATTCGCTGCCGTTCAAGATGAAGCAATCCAGTGCGCGAAGCACTTTCGGTTTGCATATCAGTGGGAATTCCGAGTTGTCATCACGCGGTCCACTCCCGCTCCCATGCAAGCATTCAAGCTTGATATGGGGTCGCTGCGGGACATCGCGGAGTTGGTCGTTGCGCCGGGTTCATGAGCGCCGAAACGGCAAGGAGTAATTGTGAAGCCAGAATATTTCCTGAGCGTGGTTGTCGGCCGAAATATTGATTTGCTCAGGGAGAAACCCGGTCGGCTGGCCACGGCCGTGAACATCTTGCTTACGCTCGATGCATTTGTCGGAATTCTTCATGCAGCCTTGGTGGCCGCTGGCGTGTCCGTACCGGATAAAGACGATGAGTTTCGGGACGTTCTTGCAGCGCAAAATGAGGATTATCGCATCGTTCGCGATGCCGCGTTCGCAATTAAGCATGGTCAGTTAACTGGCAGAAAATCGCGGATTGTCACAAACTCCAAACAGATGGCGATTTACGGAGCTGTTTTTGAAGAAGCCGTTTTTCAGGACGGGGTTTTCGAAATGGGCGCAGCTCGCATTGAAGTTGACAGCACGAGCGTTGACGTGGTGGAAGTCGCCGAGCGTAGGATCACATTCCTGTATGAAATTCTAGAGCAGACAAGCGGCGGACAGCGCCAATAGTCGCTTTTGAAATGATTTAATCGAAGGGGAGAGTTGGTCCTATGCAGCAATTGGACACGAAAGCGAAACGTAGCGACTTTCAGCAAAAGGCAGATAAACGCGCTCGTCACCATGCACCTCAAATCGAAGAGATCGTGCCGATCGTGATCGAGGCTGTCTACGAATTTGCTGATCCGGGGAGTGGAAGGCTAGCCGGACGTAGCGGCTGGGCGGCGTTTGGGGGCCGTCGCGTGTGGGGCGGCTACAAAAATAAGAAAATCGAGTTTCGCGAGGAAAATCGCCTCGGCCGCGCCGTTGCGCGGTTGATAATGGTTCCTCAAAGAGCGAGGTGGAGCGACAAGTTCGCGGTTTTCGACGCCGAAAGTGAGGGCGGTGTTCGGACGAGGAGAGAAAACCTCATGCGTCCAATGGTGTAGGTCGGCTACAAATGTCCGAATAGCCATTGTAATTGTTGCGCGGCCGACACCCTTCCAAGCTAAAGGCCCGTCGCTTGAATTGGGCCACCGGGACCGTCGCAAAAATCGTCGATAGCGCGTCGTCGAGGCCATGACGGATATCTCAGCGCCTCGTTATCCTGGAAGCCACGCAGAAGGGCGATCTCGACATAACGGAATGGCTAGAGTGGTTTCTCGATTGCCTTGATCGCGCCTTCGATCCCCCCGACGTCATTCTTGGATCGGTTCTCAGGAAGGCCCGCTTCTGGAAGAAGCATGCCGATCAAAGCTTCAATGACCGCCAGCGCACCATGATCGAGCGTCTGTTTGAGGGCTTCGAGGGCAAGCTCAACTCATCAAAGTGGGCCAAGCTGACCAAGTCCTCACAGGACACTGCCCTACGCGACATCGAAGACCTCGTTGCCAAGGGGATACTCGTGAAAGACCCTGCTGGCGGCCGTAGCACGACCTATTCGCTCGTGGATGGAGATGCGTGATAGACGGACGGAACTGGCCTCCGGCGATACGGCTATTTGTGCCCGTGAACTAACGGCGCAAAGAGATTTGCCAGGTCAGTATCACTAAACTTGTCGGGCTCTTGCGTGCCTTGGAATTCGAAAGGCACTATGACCTTCAAGCGTGTTCGAAACGGATACGTATTGGGTGCCAAGGAGACACTAGAAGTGTCCGTGACATGTTCGAGCGCGTCATCAAACGGTTTCAGGCGGCTCTCAGCAGGTAACGAGCTTTTCCACCACAACTCTCGCCGTCCCGATTGTTGGTGCAAGCCCTGGTTTCCAGTCGGGGGAGGCTTGGGGGGCTCTGCCGTTGCTCAAGCTGCTTCCGGAGGTGGACGGAAAATCCAAGTCCGATGACCCCTTTACAATCGGTGGGCTTCCAAAAGCTCCTCAAACGACAGCGTGTTGGGCTGGGGCGGGGG
>NZ_JADYVY010000117.1:0-414 GCF_020194215.1 Bradyrhizobium sp. BRP20
GCTTAGAAGTTGCTGTCGGCTCGTCACCTTTCGCCATCAAAGCACGGATCGCGGTAGGCGCAGTATAAAGGATAGTAACACCATGTTTATCAACGATTTCACCCATGCGACCAGACGTTGGATAAGTTGGCACGCCTTCGAATACAACTTGAGTACAACCATTCACAAGTGGACCATAAGCAATATAACTATGACCCGTGATCCAACCCACATCCGCGCTACACCAGTAAATATCATCTTCTTGAAGGTCGAATACATACTCATGGGTCATTGATGCATACACTAGGTATCCACCCGTAGTATGCACTACCCCTTTCGGCTGACCGGTAGAGCCCGAGGTATAAAGAATAAAGAGCGGATCTTCCGCATTCATCATTTCAGGTTCACATTCGGCTGGTTTATCAGCAACTAATT
>NZ_JADYVY010000118.1:0-411 GCF_020194215.1 Bradyrhizobium sp. BRP20
CGCCGGAACAGCACGTGGTCCAGGGAAAGCCGGCCGCCGTTGAAGCCCAGCGCCAGCGCGGTGAGACCGAGCACCAGCACCAGTTCGTAGCCGCCTTCGCCGGTCAGGCCGTGCGCCGCGTGCACCGAGATCAGCGCGCCGGCCATGTTGATCGCGTAGCCGATGGCGACCACCGGCAGCAGGAAGCCGACCACGAACGCGATCGATCCGAGCAGTTCGAGCACGATCACGAGGAACGCGGAGACGCTCGGCAGCGGAATGCCGATCTGGCTGAACATGTCGGCGGTCGCCCCGACGCCGCTGTCCCATTTCTGCAGGCCGTGGGCGAAGAACACCACCGCGATGCCGATCCGGCCGAGCAGCAGCGCGACGTCCTTGACTCGAGTCAACATGGAGACAGCTCCCGATAGG
>NZ_JADYVY010000119.1:0-411 GCF_020194215.1 Bradyrhizobium sp. BRP20
CTCGATCAACGCGTCGAAATCCACCCCGGGCACCTGGTCGGCGAGTCCGGCCAGGTCGCGCAGCGTCGTCCAGAGCTGCTTCTTCCCGTCGATCCCCATGGTCAGCACTTCCAGCTCCAGGAAGCGGCTCAACGGCGAGTAGCCCAGCAGCCGCCCGTTCGGCTTGAACCGGGCCAGCCGCTCCGCCCCGAACACCGCCGCCGTCTTCAGCGGGTTCTGGCGGATGCCGAGGTGGTCCATGATCGACCGGAAGGTGTCGACGTCCTCGGCGATCTCCGTCGCCACCCGGTCGAGTGCTTCGCCCACCGCGGTGCCGCGGTTGTTGCCCGCGGCCCGCCGGGCCAGTTCGCGCCAGCCCACGCCGAGCGCGAGCTGGTCGTTGAGGTAGATCGCCAGGAATCCGTCCACGCC
>NZ_JADYVY010000120.1:0-402 GCF_020194215.1 Bradyrhizobium sp. BRP20
GGCCAGGCGCGTGTAGTGGGCGAGCGCGGCCTTGGCGGTGCCGTAGGCGGCGAACCCGCGCCCGGCGACGCGGCCCATGTTCGACGAGATGTTGACGACCGCGCCGCCGTCGGTCATCAACGGCACGGCCGCGGTGGTGAGGGCGTGCGCGGTGGAGACGTTGAAGCGGAAGGCTTCCTCCAGGAACTCGGGTGTGGTCTCCAGCAGCGGGCGGGGGTAGGTGCCGCCGACGTTGTTGACCACGATGTCCACGCGGCCGAACTCGCCGACCGCGACCTGCGCGAGCGCGGCGGCCGCGGCGGGATCGCTGAGGTCGGCAGGCACGACGTGCGCGCGCCGCCCGGCGTCGGCCACGCGCGCGGCGACGGCGTCGAGGTCGGTCTTCGTGCGAGAGGAGATCAC
>NZ_JADYVY010000121.1:0-398 GCF_020194215.1 Bradyrhizobium sp. BRP20
ATGCTAAACATGGATAAATAGCCATTACAGATAAATCAAATGAAAATGGCGCTTGGTTAAGCCATTGTTGTTCATTTCCTGATTTATTAAGTTCTAACATCCACTCAGTAAATTGAACTAAACTTGCATATTCAATTTGAACACCTTTAGGTTCCCCAGTAGAACCAGATGTAAAGATTGTGTATACTGTGTCGTTATCTTTAATCTGACTATCAAAAATTACTGGGTCTTGAGATGTTTTAATATCTTCTATTGTAAATACTTCGCCTTCTAAACTTTCAAATGATTCATCAGTCGTATTAAATACAAACTCTGGTTGAACCTTGTTAATAATCATTTTAATACGGTCTTCAGGAATTGAAGTGTCTACAGGTACATATCCACATCCTGCTTTAATG
>NZ_JADYVY010000122.1:0-398 GCF_020194215.1 Bradyrhizobium sp. BRP20
AGGCATTTCTGCATTGGTAAGGTACGCCACTAAAAAGTATACCATAAAAATGGAATAGATATGTTCGTAGTAGGAGATATCCAATTATCAAGAAAACTCCAATTTTTTGGAAAGTTAAATAATGTGTACATATTTTCGACAAACCATACATTAGAAATAACAAAAAAACACCGTAGAATTGTTTGATTCATACGGTGCTTTTTTATGTCTAATTATTTAAGAGTAGTCCAATATTTTTATAAGTCATAATTCTAGTCCGCTTTTAAAATAGTAGTGTACTGGATAAATTCCTCTAAGTGTTGAGGGCTAATCTGGTTATCTGTAATGATGGTATCGAGTTGATCTAGATTGTAGAAGTTAAAGAAATCGTATCGATCGAATTTAGTACTGTCTACTAA
>NZ_JADYVY010000123.1:0-398 GCF_020194215.1 Bradyrhizobium sp. BRP20
CAATCATGCTGTCTACGAAAAGATCGGTGCCCTTCTGACGGCGCACGCGTCCAAAACAGCCGGCAATCTTCTTGCTAGGGTCCAGTCCGAGTGCACGTTTTGCTTCCGCTTTATCGGTCGCCGGTCGAAAGCGCTTGGTATCTATGCCGTGCAGTATCACGGTATTCGGCACCTGCAGATAGGCGGCCGTCTTGCCGCTTGTCGAAATCACCGCGTCCATCCGGCCGATAAGGAACTTGCTCCATCCCGTGTGCCGCCGCTGCGACGCGGAAGTGAAGACGATCCTGATCTTCATGCGTAGAAGATCACGCAGGATGATTGCTGGCAGCATTTCGACATTGCGGCGCGCGTGCCAGACGCGGCAAGGCCGGCCTGCCGGGGCCGTCCACAGATGAATC
>NZ_JADYVY010000124.1:0-396 GCF_020194215.1 Bradyrhizobium sp. BRP20
TGGACGCGGGGTCTTCTGATCCGCCGCAACATCGCCGACGGCAGCTTGGCCTTCTTCTCCACATGGTGCCCCAAAGGCACGTCCATGCAGAAGCTGGTGTCGGTGGAAGGCCATCGCTGGGCCATCGCCTGTCCCGAAATCATCGAGCGCAATACGGACGCCGGCTTGACGAAGTTCGTCAATCACGGTCTTCGCAGCCCCGTTTCTTTCCACGAACGCGCTCTCTGTAATTTCAATCTCCAGGTGGCGCGGACTAAAGCCGGTCTGCTCTAGGAGCGATATAATGCGCTCTCCAAGCGCGGAATCCCGCAACTGAACAGGCGAAATGTTGAAGGCAAGCGAAAACGTCTTTGGCCACGCAGTGGCATCAAGACACGCGCGGCGAAACAGCTGATC
>NZ_JADYVY010000125.1:0-394 GCF_020194215.1 Bradyrhizobium sp. BRP20
CTATACTCTCGTTCGCGATCGCCGCCGCGAGGTGAGTTTTCCCGCACCCATATGCTCCCAGGAGCACCAGCCAGTCTTGTGGTTGCTGCGCGAAGCGGCGCGATGTCTCTCGCGCCACCTCGAAGGAGCGGTTGCCTACGAAGGCCAGGCTGGCGAATGTCTTGTCGACGAGGCCGCCGAGGTTGCTGAGTCGAAGAAGCTCCGCTCGGCGCCGTTCCTGGCGCTTTGCCTTCGTGCAGTCGCAGGGAACCAGCGTGTTGACGTAGCGCCCGCCTGGCTCCGCCAGTGTGCTTAGCCAGCCCGCGCCGCTACAGATAGGGCAGACGTCGGTGGTAGCGTTTGAAAACTCTTCAGCTACCGCCTCATTGAGGGAGTTTTGACCATCACCCTGGAG
>NZ_JADYVY010000126.1:0-392 GCF_020194215.1 Bradyrhizobium sp. BRP20
CCCGCACACGTTCGTGCAGTTGCTCGTCATCGGGTGCGGTGGTCAGCCCTTCAAACGACAACCGCTGCGCTTCGCCGAGGCGGTCCGTCATCAGGTTGGCATCGATGCGGTTGTAGAGCGGAATGCGGTCGGGCGTGTCGTCCAGCAGCCGGTTGAGCGTCTGCAAATCGCGCTCGGCCAGGGCGATGGAGATCTCGGCATAGGCCGGCCGCGTCATGCGGCGCGTGTATTGCTGCAGCAGCCACGCGCGCGCCAGATCGTTCGCCTCCTGCGAAAGCGCCCAGCCCAGCGCCGCTTCCTTGGCCACAGCGGAAACCAGCTGATCGCTCACGCGGGCCTGCTTGCGTTTGTCGGTGGGGGTCTGTGGCGGCTCGGGCGGCAAGGTGTCGATA
>NZ_JADYVY010000013.1:0-218464 GCF_020194215.1 Bradyrhizobium sp. BRP20
GCGCGGCGGCGATCGAGGCGCAGGCGACTGCACTGGACTCGTTCTATGTCGATGGCATCCGCCACAACATCCCGTTCCTGTCGGCCTTGATGCATCATCCGCGTTGGCGCGAGGGACGGCTCTCGACCGGCTTCATCGCCGAGGAATTCCCCAAGGGTTTTGCGGTGCGTGTGCCCGAGGGTGAGGTCGCGCGTCGCATCGCCGCGGTCGGCGCCGCGATCGATCACGTGCTCGGAGCGCGCAAACGGCAGATCTCCGGCCAGATGGGCGGCCGCGTCGTGCAGCGCGAGCGGCGTCGCGCGGTTTGGCTCGACCGCCAGGAGATACTGCTCGAGGTCGCGCGCGAAGGCGAAGCGATCACGATCCGCTTCATCGACGCCGACGGCAAGGCCGGCAACACGCATCTGTTGCAGTCGCCGTGGAAGCCGGGCGATCCGGTCTGGCAGGGCACCATCGACGGTCAGTTCGTCGCCGTGCAGACCCGCCCGATCGCCAACGGCATCCGCCTCGCGCATCAGGGCGTCGAGGTGCCGGTCTATGTCTGGACCGAGGCCGAGGCGGCCTCCGCGCGGCTGATGCCGGTGACCACGGCCTCCGACAGCGGCAAGAAGCTGCTCTGCCCGATGCCGGGCCTCGTCATCTCGATCGCGGTGAGCGAGGGGCAGGAGGTCAAGGCCGGCGAGACCCTGGCGGTGGTCGAAGCCATGAAGATGCAGAACGTGCTGCGCGCCGAACAGGACGGAACCGTGAAGAAGATCCACGCCAGCGCCGGCGCGACACTCGCGGTGGACGCGCTGATCCTGGAGTTTGCGTAAGATAAAAGATGTGAGTGGGGGTCTTGCCGGGCCCCAAGCTCACCGTCATTGCGAGCGCAGCGAAGCAATCCAGACTGCCTCTGCGGAAAGACACTGGATTGCTTCGCTGCGCTCGCAATGACGGAGTACGTTGCGGCTGCGTCGCAATAATTGGGAGGGCAACCATGGCCTTTCGTTCCCGCCGCGAGAAACTGCGATCGATCCTGTCGGGCGGGACGTGCGTCCATCCCGGCTCGGTCTATGACGCGATCTCGATCCGGATTGCCGAGGATCTCGGCTTTCCGCTTGGCATGTTCGGCGGATCGGTGGCTTCGCTCGCCGTGCTCGGCGATCCCGATGTCACGCTGATCACGCTCACCGAGCTTGCCGAGCAGATGCGGCGGATGTCGCGGGCCTCGGCGCTGCCGGTGCTCGTCGACGCCGATCACGGCTATGGCAATGCGCTGAACGTGCGCCGCACGGTGCAGGAGCTGGAGACGTCGGGCGCGGCCGGCCTCACCATCGAGGACACACTGTTGCCGGCCGCATTCGGTGCGACGAAGGCACAGCTGATCTCGCTGGAGGAGGGCGTCGGCAAGATGGAGGCGGCGCTTGGCGGCCGCAGCGATCCCTCGGTGGTCATCATGGGCCGCACAGGCGCAGCCGCGATCACCTCGATCGAGGATGCGGTGCGCCGCGCCCAGGCTTATGAGGCCGCCGGCGTCGATGCGCTGTTTTTCACCGGCATCAAGTCGCGCGCCGAGCTCGAGGCCATCGTCTCCGCCACGCGGCTGCCGATCGTGCTCGGCGGCGCGTCCGAGGAATTGAGTGGGCTCGATTATCTCCAGGGCCAGCGCGTGCGCATCGCGCTGCAGGGCCATGCGCCGATCGCCGCCGCGACGCAAGCCGTCTACGAGACACAGAAGGCGTTGCGCGAGGGCATGGCGCCAAAAAGCCTCAAGGGCCTGGCATCGTCGGAGCTGATGGCGCGCGTTACGCGCGAGGCCGCGGTCAAGGCGCGCAGCTCCGATTTGCTCGGATGGAAGAAGACATGAGTCGGGCGATTCTCCAGGTCATGATCCGCGGCCGCGTGCAGGGCGTCGGTTATCGAGCCTGGGTGGAGTCTCAGGCCATCGCGTATGCCCTCGAAGGCTGGGTCCGCAACCGCCGTGACGGCAGCGTGGAAGCGCTGTTCGCCGGCGCGCCGACGCACGTTGCCGACATGGTCGCGCTGTGCCGCCACGGCCCGCCGTCCTCGCGCGTCGACAGTGTCACCAGTGAGACGGCAAGCGTGGATGAACTGAGTTTGCGCAGGGCAGGGGAAGCGTTTTCGGTGCTGCCGACGGTGTGATAGTTCACAAGAGATCGTCATGCCCGGGCTTGTCCCGGGCATCCACGTTCTTGGTGCCCGTGTCCAGGCGTGGATGGCCGGGACAAGCCCGGCCATGACGGCGAGTTGGCCTTGGTAAGCGGTGAACATTCACCTCGGCAATTTCGCGATCGCCTCGCTCAGCTCGTGGATCTCATAAGGCTTGCGCAGAATCGGGAAATCGCCGCGGACGCCGGCGGCGACCTCGCTGTAGCCGGTGGCGAGCAGGATCGGCAGGCCGGGACGGATCTGACGGAGGTGATGGGCGAGGCTGAGGCCGTCCATCTTGCCGGGCATGACAATGTCCGAGAACACGAAGTCGACGCCATCGCTCTCGATCTCACGCAATGCCGCTTCTGCATCGGCGACACGGCGCACCCGGTAGCCGAGCTGCTCCAGAAGACCGATGCTGACCAGCGCGACATCGGGATTGTCCTCGACCAGCAGCACCGTGCCGCTGCCGCGGAACGCCGCTTCCGGTACCTCCCGCGACGGCATAGCGTTGCCGCGCGGCAGGACGATGGTGAATGTCGTGCCCTGGCCGAGCTCGCTCGCGACCTTCACCGTGCCGCCGGCCTGGTGGGCGAAGCCGTGGACCTGCGAAAGGCCGAGGCCCGTGCCTTTTCCGATCGGCTTGGTCGTGAAGAACGGCTCGAAGATCTTGTCGAGAACGTCGGAAGGAATTCCGAGCCCGGTATCGCGGACGTCGATTGCGACGAAATCGCCGACGAGGGGCGCCTCGTTCAGCGCGAGATTGCGCGCACCTATCGTCACCGTGCCGCCGTCCGGCATCGCGTCGCGGGCATTGATGACGAGATTGAGCAGCGCGGTCTCGAGCTCGGAGACGTCGGCCTTGATCGGCCAGGTGTCGGAGTGGATGTCGAAAGCGAGACGCACGGAGCTGCCGACGCCCGCGTCGAGCACCTCGCGGATCGCCGCGACGCGGTCGGCAAAATCGATCGCCTGCGGGTTGACGCTTTGCCGACGCGCGAAGGTGAGAAGCTGGTTGGTCAGCGCTGCGCCGCGCTTGGTCGCGGTGTCGATCGCCGAGATGGCGCGCTCGAGCTTGGGATCGTCTGCGGCGCCTTTCTTCAGGATGTGCAGGCTGCCGCTGATGATCATCAGAAGATTGTTGAAGTCGTGGGCGACCCCTCCGGTGAGCTGCCCCAGCGCATCGAATTTCTGCGACTCGGCCAACTGCTTCTGCATCGCCTCGAGCTTGAGCTGGGCATTGCGGCGCTCTGTGATGTCGCGTGTGATCTTGGCGAAGCCGATCAGCCTGCCGTCCTCGTAGATCGGGTCGATCACGACGCTCGCCCAGAAGAACGTGCCGTCCTTGCGGACGCGCCAGCCTTCCTCCTCGTATCGGCCTTTTTCCCGCGCGATGCCGAGCGCCCGCGCCGGCTTGCCATTGGCGCGGTCGGTCTCGGTGTAGAAACGGGAAAAATGCTGGCCGAGGATCTCCTCGGGGGAGTAACCCTTGATGCGTTCGCCGCCGATGTTCCAGCTGGTGATGATCCCGTTGGGGTCGAGCATGTAGAGGGCGTAGTCGGCAACCCCCTCAACCAACAGCCGGAAACTGCGCTCGCTCTCGAACAGGTCTCTCTGTTGACTGAACTTTTCGACCATTCCCGGACCCCGCCTCGACGGGAACAAACGCGGCATCCGCGAGATGGTTCCCGCCCTCTGGGACATTTCTAGGCAGCGAAAGCGCGCCGTATGCAAGCCTTCCCCTTGACACGAAACCGGTTTTGTCTGACATTTCTGTCATGACAGAAATAACCGGAAAAAAGAAACTGCCCGCGGCCGTCGAGCGCTTCATCCTGCACTGGGGCGACATGGGCGACGAGTGGGGGGTGAACCGTTCGGTAAGCCAGATTCATGGGCTGCTTTATCTCGCCGAGGCGCCGATGACGGCCGAGGACATCGCCGAGACGCTCGGCTTGGCACGGTCCAACGTCTCCAACTCGCTGAAGGAGCTGCTCGCCTGGAACCTGATCCGGCGGGTGCCGATCCTGGGCGACCGCCGCGACCATTACGAGGCCGAGACCGACATCTGGGAGATCGCCGCGAGGATCGCGGCGCGGCGCAAGGAGCGGGAGATCGACCCGGCGATCGCGGCGCTTCGCGCCTGCGTATCCGATGCCACGGACGATCCCGGCATCAGTCCCGTTGCAGCCAAGCGCCTCAAGGAGATGCTCGCGTTCTCCGAGCTCGCCGACCACTGGTTCATGCAGATGCTGAAGGTGCCGCGGCCGCGGCTGGTCGCCTTGATGCGACTTGGCGAGAAGATCGCCAACCTGCTGCCGATCGGCAAGGTCAAATAGCATCGAGGAGGTTGCGATGACGTCGGCAAGACTATCGGGCTCCAACGCATCGACCTCCGCTCACGTAAGACTGCTCGACGACCGACGTTTCCGCACGCTGCTGTCGGACGAGGATTGGGGCCGCTTGCCGCTCGCCACCTGGCGCCGCTTCTCGAAACGCGTCGCCGACGGCGACAGTATCGTCTATGTCGGCGTGGTCGACGAGCTCGCCTTCAGCGATTTCGGCTGGTGGTTCGCGCAGGCCGCGCGCCTGATCGGCGGACCGTTGCCGGCCGGCCGCGATATCGGTGTGCCCATGATCGTCACGGTCACCGAGGACGGCGCGACCGGCGGCCAGACCTGGACGCGCATCTGCGCGCGCAAGCGCGGCTTTCCGCAGGTGATCCATTCCGCCAAGCGCTTCGCCGGTCCGACCGGGCTTGAGGAATATGTCGGCTTCGGCGTGTCGATGGCGCTGCGCATTGCGGTCGAGGATCAGGTACTGATCTTTCGCAGCGCCGGCTACGGCCTCCAGCTTAGACGGCTGTGGATTCCGCTGCCGGGCTGGCTGACGCCGGGCGAGCTGATCGTGACACATCGAGATCTCGGCGAGGGCGCCTTCCGCTTCACGCTCGATGTCACTCACCCGCGTCGCGGTGCGCTGATCCATCAGTCCGTCCTGTTCAGGGAGGCCGTATCATGACTCCGCTGTTGTGGACACTCATCGCAATCCAGATCGTGATGGGCGTGTTCGACACCTTCTATCATCACGAATTCACCGAGCGCCTGGCCTGGCGGCCGTCGCAGCGCTTCGAGCTGAAGCTGCACGGCATCCGCAACATGCTTTATGCGCTGCTGTTCCTGGTGCTCGGCTGGCTCGAGGTTCACGGCGTGCTGGCGCTGTTGATCGTCGCGGTGCTGGTTGCCGAGATCGTCATCACCTTGATGGATTTCATCGAGGAGGACCTCAGCCGCAAGCTGCCGCCGAGCGAGCGCATCAATCACACGCTGCTTGCGATCAATTACGGCGCCATTCTGGTGCTGTTGATGCCCGTGCTAATCGCCTGGGCGATGCAGCCCGCCGGCGTGATCGTCGTCTATGAGGGCCTGCTCAGCATCGCCGCGACCGCCTGCGCATTTGGCGCGGCACTGTGCGGCCTCAGGGATTTCGCGGCGGTGCGGCGGCTCGCTCGGATGAAGGGTGTTCCCGCAGCCGGGCTTGTCGAAAAAGTTGGTGGCCGCAAGACCGTGCTAATCACCGGCGCCACTGGATTCATCGGCAGCCGGCTTGCGGCAAGCCTCAGCGGGGCAGGACATCACGTCATTGCGCTGATCCGCAATCCGGCGAAGGCCGAGATGCTGCCGCCGCCGGTGACGCTGATCACCAGCCTCGACCAGCTCGCCGCGGACACGCCAATCGACGCCATCGTCAATCTCGCGGGTGAGCCGATCGGCAACGGCCTCTGGACCGCAGCGAAGCGTGCGAAGATCATCGGTTCGCGCATCGACATGACCACAGAGGTCGTCAAGCTGATCGCGCGGCTCGCGCGCAAGCCAGAGGTGCTGATCAGCGGCTCGGCGATCGGCTGGTACGGCCTTTGGGCCGACCAGGTGCTGACGGAATCGGCAAAGTCGCATGCCTGCTTCAGCCACGAGCTGTGCGCGGCCTGGGAGACAGCGCGCGGCCGGCGGAGGAGCTCGGCGTGCGCGTGGTGTATTTGCGCATCGGCCTCGTGCTCGGCACGGAAGGCGGCTTCGTCACGCGCATGCTGACGCCATTCGAGTTCGGCCTCGGCGGCCCGCTCGGCACCGGGCGGCAGTGGAGGTCCTGGATCGAACGCGACGATCTGATCCGGCTGATCGCCTATCTGATCGCGACGCCGGATCTGTCGGGTCCCGTCAACGCCACGGCGCCGATCCCCGTCACCAACGCGAAATTCACCAAAGAACTCGGCCGCCGCCTGCACCGGCCGGTCGTGTTCCGCATTCCCGGCGGCCTGTCGCGCCGGATCGGCGGCGGCTTTGCCGACGAGCTTCTGCTCGGCGGCCAGCGCGTGCTGCCGAACAAGGCGTTGAGCCGCGGCTTCGTGTTCCGCCACGAGACGCTGCGCAGCGCGTTCGAGGCGATCCTGTGAGGTGATGATATGTCTTGCGCGACTTGCGCACGAACAAGGCGAGGTTGGCTTGACGCCCTAAGCCGCCACGCTCCGGAATGTCGCCGCCACCGCACGCAGCGCGGCAAGTTTCGCGGGATCGCTGACCTTCGAATGCAGCATCACCTTCGAGCTGCCGAGCTTCGGCAGCTTGTGCGCAGGACCGATGTCCATCAGCCCGGGCGGCGCGATCCGCCGCGCCAGCGGCGCGATCGCAAGCCCCGCTAGCGCGGCCGCGACCACCGCGGTGACGCCGCCACCGACGAAGCGCTCGCGCCAGGAGATGCCGGCCTTGTCGAGCGCGCGCACCGCCACGGCGCGGACGCCACAGGGTGGGGCGAGGGTCGCAAGCGGCAATGGTTCGCCTTTCGGCAACGTGAATCGGCGTGCGGCGAACCAGCCAAACTCGTCCTCAGCCAGCTTCTCGCCGCCGCGGCGGCTGCCTTCCTGGCGCACGATCACCGCATCGAACTCGCCCGAGTCATAAGCATCCTGCATCTCGCGCGAGAATCCGATGGTGACGGCAAGGGTGAGGCTGGACGACATCGCGTGCAGGCGTTCCAGCAGCGGCACCAATTCGGGGCCTGCGGCGTGATCGGAGATGCCGAGCGAGAGCGACTGCGTGGCCGGTGCGTCACCCGACAATGCGAGATCGTGCGCCGTCATCAGCGCGCGGGCGCGACCGAGGAACGCGGCGCCATCGGCAGTGAGGCGGACTGCGCGCGGCGAGCGCTCGACGAGGCGCTTGTCCAGCAAGGCCTCCAGCCGCTGCAGCTTGAGACTGACCGCGGCCTGCGTCGTGCCGAGCGCTTCGGCGGCGCGGGTGAAGCTCTGGAGGTCGGCGACCAGAAGGAAGGCCTGGACGGTGGCGATGTCGAGTGTGGCGTTCATTACAAATAATTATCACTGGTATCAGTATAGATAAGATACCAAAATGACGGCGGCAGGTCTAGTTTCTCCCCAACGCGGCGCAAGTTGCGCAGCTTATCGAGGAGAACGACCATGCCCCTGATCACCGTGTCCTACACCACGTCCCGCCAGTCGCCGTCGCTGAAGGCCGACATCGCGAGCGCGGTATCCGAGCTCACCGCAAAGATCCTGCGCAAGGACCCCAAGGTTACCGCCATCATCGTGAAGTCCGTGGATGCGGGCGACTGGTTCGCCGGCGGCAAGTCGCTCGCCGAGCAGAAGCTCGCCAGCTACTGGATCGACATCCACGTCACCGAGGGCACCAACACCAAGGACGAGAAGGCGGCCTATCTCGCTGCCATGTTCAAGCGCATGGCCGAGATCCTGGGCCCGCTGCATCCCGAGACTTACCTGCATGTCGACGAGGTCAAGGGCGACGCCTACGGCTTTGGCGGCCTGTCTCAGGAGCGGCGCTACATCGCCGGCAAGCTCGAGGTGTCGCTGCAGGCGGCGTGATGCGGGAGGCCGCGGGTGAGCGATCTCACCCGCGGCCCGAGGCCATCAGCTTGCGGCGCGGAACTGCACATCGGCGTTGTTGATGAAGCACGTCTTGTCGAACAGTTTCAGGTCCAGCGGGTTCGGCAAGCGGACATCGCCGAGATCGGGGCAGGGCTTGGCTGCGGGATCATAGGATCGATCGATCTGCGAGATGAAGACGACGATCAGTCCCGTGTCGCGCGCGAACGACTTCAGCGCGCGCACCTGCACGGCGAGGTCGGGATTTTCCCGCCTCTGATCGAGCAGTTGCAGGTAGTCGATCACGACGAAGGTGCCGCGCGGCGCCGCCACCATCTGCTTGACGACGTAATCGGCGCTGATTCCGTCGGAGCAATCCACCTCGAACAGCTTGTCGAACTGCGCCGGCTCCACGCCGATCGGCCGGAGGCGGTCCAACACATCCTTCTCGGTATATTCGAGCGAGAAGAACGCGGCGCGATGGCCGAACTTCATGGCTTCGATGGCAAGTTCGAGGCCCATCAACGTCTTGCCCTGGCCGGGACGGGCCCCGACCAGCACCAAATCGCCCGGCCGGAATTGCGGGAACAGTTTGCTCGCCGGCGTCAGTGCGGCTGCTTTCGCCGCGAGCATGCTCCAGGCGGAAAAGCCCTCCGTCGCAGCGATGCGGTCAAGCGCGTCGTGGAGCGGAATGCCGGCCTCGCGGGACAGGCGCCTGGCCTTGCGCTTCAGATGGTAGATGGGCGCAGACAGTTTCATCGTCAAAACCTCCCATTGCGAGCATGGATCGCAACCCCTCCTTATGCCTGGCGCTCGAACAGTCGGCCGATGATCAACTCGCCCGGCATGAGGTCTGCTTTCCCGGCGGAGGGGGGAGGCGTGGGCGGCACCGAAATGAAGCGTAGCTGATTCCGCGGCGGGCGGAGAGCGGCGCGGTCGGCTCAAACAAAAAAAGTATTAGACTGCCGCTTCCGGCAGCAGCGCGCGGGTCGGTCCGAACAGCTCTTCGAACGCCTGCCTGAGCGCGATGTCGACGTCGGCCATGGTCACGAGCTGGCCGAGATCGACCAGCGAGGTGACGCCGTAACGGGGGTCGACGACGCCGCAGGGCACGATGCCGGCGAAATGCGACAGCTCCGGCTCGACATTGATGGCGATGCCGTGAAACGAGACCCAGCGCTTCAGACGGACGCCGATCGCCGCGATCTTGTCTTCATGCTCAGGTCCCTTGTCGGGTCGTCTGACCCAGACGCCGACCCGGTCCTCGCGCCGCTCGCCGCGGACGTTGAAGGCGGCGAGCGTTTTCAGGATCAGCTCCTCCAGGCTCGCGACATAGGCCCGCACGTCCGGCCGGCGGCGCTTGAGGTCGAGCATGATGTAGGCCACGCGCTGGCCGGGCCCGTGATAGGTGAGCTGCCCGCCGCGCCCCGCAGCATAGGTGGGGAATCGGGCATCGAGCAGGTCGCTTTCCTTGCCCGAGGTGCCGGAGGTGTAGAGCGGGGGATGTTCCAGCAGCCAGACCAGTTCAGGGGCCTCGCCCGCGGCGATCGCCACGACACGCGCCTCCATGGCGGCCACGGCCTCCGGATAGGGCACCGGGGCATCCGAAATCCGCCATTCGACAACTTCGCCGCCCGCGGCGGAAAACGACGTCAAATCGAGGTCTTGGCGGTGGCTTTCAGGGGAATTAACCATTGGCTAACCATAACGTGGTGATGATCGCAGGTGCAAATGCCAAGTCCTTTGGCCCAAGTCCCAAGTTGCAGCGGTCCTGACAGTGCCCACTCTCGACAAAGTCACCGTGGATCTCATGGTCGTCCTCGGAACGACCACCATGCCGATCCATCAGGTATTACGTCTTTCCCGCGGCGCCATCATCGAGCTGGACGCAACCGAGGCCGACGAGGTCAAGGTGCTCGCCAACAA
Organism: Bradyrhizobium sp. BRP20; assembly: GCF_020194215.1. Classification (NCBI taxonomy): domain Bacteria; kingdom Pseudomonadati; phylum Pseudomonadota; class Alphaproteobacteria; order Hyphomicrobiales; family Nitrobacteraceae; genus Bradyrhizobium; species Bradyrhizobium sp. BRP20. The sequence goes on from NZ_JADYVY010000013.1 coordinate 9,974, forward strand.
TCTGCCGGTCGCCTCCGGGGTCGTGCTGGTCGACCGCAACAGAATCGCGGTCGAGGTCAAGCAGATGCTGCCGCGCTCGCCGGGGACGCGGTAGCGGTCCCGGTCACACGGGACCGGGCAAGCGGTAGCGGCCTGGGTATCCGATAAGGCCGATCTCCCGGGGAAGGGCGGCGTTTTTCCTGCCAAGCTTGTGGAATTCAGGGCTTTTGCAGGCTTGTATCCCCCTGATGGATTTGTTAGATCGGCGCCGCTGATCCGGCCGCCCGAACGACCTCAGGCCGGCATCTCCTAGCGCTCGTGGCGGAACTGGTAGACGCGCTGCCTTGAGGTGGCAGTGGGTAACACCGTGGGGGTTCGAGTCCCTCCGAGCGCACCAAATTTGCAGATCGCTGGCGGGTTGCCCACCGTGGCGGTGAATACGAGTGTACCAGAGCCGTCGAAAGTGAACGCAAGCTCACTGTGTGGCTTGCTCGTTGCCTTCAAAATTTCACCCCCATCCTAAGTAATGATGAGTTTCGGCGGACAGCTGGCCGCAATGACCTCACGCCCGTCGGGCACGTTGCGGACGATTGGTGGCCGGGCAATCCGGGAAAATGCCTGGCATGCTCGGCAAGTTGCCGACGCTGCTGTTGAGCTCGCCAAACAAGCGGCGGATCGCGCCCACGTTCTTCGTCCTCGAGTAGAGGTTGCACACGTTCAGGTCTCGGGAGGTGCCTGGCGAGGACGGTTGTCAGTTGCGGGTTGGGCATGCGCCAGCTCGCGGGTCGGTCAGACAAACCCAATTGGAACAGAATAGGAACGAAAGAGCCGATACCGTCGCTTGTTATCGACCGGGGCCACCAATGTTCTCCTCGCCCGTTGGGTATCGATGAAGCGGTCCTACACTAACGGAGATCCAGAAGAGCGCTTGCAATTCCATGCTGGCCTTCAACTCCAGGGAGCATAGTCGTCACAAATGCCCTGAACTGCGGATGCCTTGCATGCGATGTCTCATGCTCGGCGGCCTCGGGCGCGCGATGCCGACGTTGACCGTCGTCTTTGTCCCGAGCGCCGTGCTTCCGCCCTTCTTACTTTCTCGCGGAGCCGCCTCAATTGAGCCAGCAGGCTGACGAGCTCGATTCTTGTGTCACGCAGAACAGCCAGGCTGGAAATCCCACTACTCACTACAACACCCCCAAACAGGCCTTTGCCGAATTCGTGACGGAAGCTCGGATTTGTGGCGACGTGCCAACAACGTCTAAGCGATGGCCACCGGGGGCGTCGGTTCGTTTTACGACAATGCGCGAAAATATTCTAAATGGTTGCAATGCGTTGCAACAGCAACGCGCTATCGGAAGGGGAATATCAACACACTCTCCGAAGCGCGCGCGTCATTTGCATCAGCACGTTGGCGCTGTACGAGCTACCTCTACTGTTCTGACGATCGGCTCCTCGACCCAGGCCTCGCGGGCAAACCAGTTGTGATTGGCCCGACAGTCCGGACAAAGAGTATTGCCGAAAAACACGATGCTTCGCAGGAAAGTCTCACGATCGGATTTGATGCCGGTCGGAATCGCGCGGCCGGATTGCGGACACTTGACCATGATCATGCCCATACGAGCCTCCCTGAAACACGTATTTGTCGGGTAAAAGGGCCGGCCGGCTGGAGTGCGCTCTCGTCGGTGCGCGTGACTTGGGGGGCATCGCACCTGGGGTCGTTGTTCGAGCAAAAGGGCAGCTTGCTCGTGACGACGCTTCTCCAACCGACCGGATTCCTGCTTGGCGAATTCTTGGGATAGCTGCGGGCTTTCGCCGCAACTCTAAATAATGTCCGACCTCAACCGAACGCTTCTGGGAGGCGCCTAATAACCGTCATGTCGAAATACCCGCGACTTCGTGTCGAACGTTCCCCCTGCGACGAAACCATCAATTTCCTCTCGACGGACAGATCAGCCAACCGCATCACTGGTGTCACTCCCCTCGGTGCAGTCCGTTAACTATTCTCTTTTTTATTATTTGTGCAAATTAAAACTCGCCTTGTCGGTCTGATTTACGACTCTCGGCTGATTTATTTTTTTGCGCGGCGCGATGCATTGCCGAAAAACGTCAGTCCCTTTTTCTCCGTAGGCTTCTGCAGGCCATTATTATTCTCGAGTCGGTTCGGCACGTGGTTGCGCTTTGTCCGCGATATTGAATGCTCACCCGAAGTTCAAATATGAAACAAATTTTGATTATAAGCAAAATCTATAAATCTCGTTGGTTAATTGCTGCCGATCACGTAAGGTACACTCGTCCAGGTTTCTTCGGCTGGAGGAGACAATGTGGGAATTAATTCTTAACGAGTGCAACCTCACCTCGGAGACGCTGCAGCTGGCTCAGATGCGCGCAGAATTGGTCAGCATTGGCGAGAAGGAGCGCATTCTAAGAGAACGGAGTGCCGATCGCGAAGCTTATCGGTACCTATTGGATGCTCATCGGTCGATCGCCAGGCCGAGCCTCATGGGAGAGCAGGGGTTGAACATTTCTCCTCAAGACGGGGGCAAGGACGGTCAGCTCGCGGCATGACCAGCCGGATTGACATGTCCAAACGAGCCGGACCGGTGGCGTGTGTTCGGGTGAACGAAATCGCAGGCGCCGCAGGCCAGGCTAGATTGAGTCTCGCAGGGGGCGGCGGGTCCGCTTGTCCGGTGCCGCGACAACATCGCATCCCGGAGGCTGTCGCCGCCTCGCCGGTACAGGCGAGGCAGAATGGTTCACATTGGTGGAAGCCGTGCTGGAAAGATCGTCGGCAGAGATAGTATTGAGACCGGCTCCGCATGCAGTATTCGCGCTGTTGGATGGTCGACCAATGATCTTCAGCGAAGCGGGGCAGAAGATTTTTGAACTCGACCGAGTAGGGGCATTCATCTGGTGCAAGTTAGGGGAAGGCTCCTCGCTTGGAGACATTTATCGGGGGCTTGCGGCGCAAGGCATTGACGAGCACACGGCACGCCAGTTCACGCGACAGGTCGTAGATGTCTGGATCGATCGTGCGTTGCTCGAAGTCGATTGGCGAATGCCGACCGATTGCGCCTTCTCAGCTCATCTGGGTCGCCACAGAATAGACATCCGGGCTGCAAATCCGGACCTCTTGAGGCGGCTGCTGTCGCCATTCAGTGTGTCGGACCAGAGTGCCGGCGGCGACGGCGACATCGCGATCGAGGCAATGATGCTGGATGAGCAAGTGTTCTTGCGCGCAGGGGATTCCAGCATTTCCAGATGCGAAGTCGATGCACTAGCTCCTACGATCAAAGCTCACGTCACCGAGCGGCTTATTCGAAACATTCGTTGGGTGTTCTCCCTTCATGCCGCGTCTCTCGTGAACGACGGCATGGGCCTGTTGTTATGCGGCCATCCGGGAGCAGGAAAGTCTACCCTCACACTGCAGCTGGTGGACGCCGGATTTCGGTACGCTGGCGATGACGTCGCGCTGGTTGGCGGTGACGGAACGATCTGCGGAGTCCCGTTTGCGCTCACCCTCAAGGAAGGATCGTGGGACTTGCTCTCGCGACTACATGGCGACCGCTACGATGCGACGCATTGCCGCTCCGACGGCGTTCGGGTGCGGTACGTACCCATTCCTGATGCGCAGAACGAAAGCTTCTCCGCAGGCTGGATCATCTTCTTGAACCGGGTCGCGAGCGGTCCGACCGAACTAACCGAAATAGATCGTTTGGCTTCGATGAAGCGGCTCATCGAGCACGCATTCGCCGGCGATGGTAGACTGTCGCAGACTGGCTTTCTTGCTTTAAGGCGGATTGTCGCGGGTGCGCAATCGCTTCAACTCACCTACTGCGAGGCCGGAGAGGCTCGGCGCCTGCTTGTGGATCTGTGCAATGGCAAGGCATAGCAGCGCGGTCAGGAGCCTCTGCAATTGCTTGCGAGGCATGCCGCCCGTCGACGTAGAGTGGACGTCCGTCATCGGGCTCGCAAATCAGACCCTGACGACGCCGGCGCTCATCGACTTTGTCGACAAATTCGCGTCGGTGCTGCCGGAGGACGTCTGCGCCTATATTCGCCATATCCACCGCCGAAACGCGCTGCGCAATGACCGCCTCGTCGCTCAACTCGAAGAGGCCGTCGTTGCGCTGAACGGTCATGGCATTACGCCGGTCCTACTCAAGGGGGCTTCGACACTGGCGACCGCGCCCCAGACGCGAAGAGGCGTTCGGATAATGTCGGATCTGGATATCATGGTCATGCCGGACGACGCCAGAACGGCAGTCGCCGCGCTATCTGGCATTGGGTACGATATCCATAACCAGACCCCTCCCGAAAGCCCTAGATGGTATGCCGATCTGAATCGCCCCCAGGATGTCGGGTCCATCGACCTGCAGCAGGCAGCTCCAGGTCCTGCGTACCTCTACCAGAACTTCGGGCATGCGCTGAACCATTGTATTCCTGCGCCGCTCGGACGGGCACGCGTATATATCCCCACGCCAACCTTCCAAGCGCTGATGTTGATCATCCATGACCAGTTTCAAGACTATGGTTATTGGCTCGGCGACCTCGACCTGCGGCACCTTGTTGAATTGCGCGACCTAAGCCATTCAGCCGAGCCTGTCGATTGGGAGCAGCTTACCTCTCGTGTCTCGGGCGACTTGATGAAGAACGCGGTTGAAACCCAGCTGATCGCCGTTGCCGAGCTGCTTGGCGTCGATATTCCACACACGTTGCGCTCCCGACTGATTCCTCGCCTGCAGTTCATGCGTCAGTTGATGCAAGCACGCTTTCCGGCTACGCGCGTGCCTCTCCTGGCGATGAGCCTTCTTGACTTCAGAAACTACCGTAGAGAGGCAACTATCCTCTCGACAAAAACAGGGGCGAACCGACGGGGATTGTGGACTGTGCCAAGAGCTAGCACCTTACGACTTCTTTTGAACGCGACGACCGCAGCTCGTGCGGGCAAGGTCTAAGGCCAGCGAACGTCAGCGCTTTCGCGATTGAGGCGTCGGTTGGCCAAGCGGGTTTTCGATCCGCCGCCTGTTCGAGGTGGAATTCGCCGCTCGGGACGCACGGTGGAAGTTCCCAGCTCAATGCGGTGTGTCCGACTTTCGCGCATCTAGGAATGCTCTCGACCACCAGCATTCCGTTCGGACGATTCACCGTTCTCGGGGATCTTGAACTCCTCGAGCGTATGGCCCGATTGCAGGGCGGCAACGAGCCAGCGGGGCTGCTTACCACGTCCGGACCAAGTCTCTGTTGGCTGAAGCGGATTGAAGTATTTCGGCACGACCTTCGGGTATTTGCGACGGGGCGGCTGGCCCGTTCCCGCCTCAGTCGCCCCGCTTTCAGCTCCGCCGAGTTGATCCGGCTGGTTGAGCTGCGCAAGACGCTTTTCTAGCTCTCGCTTTTCGGCGGTGATCTTTTCGGCGAGAATCTTTGTCAGCTCCTCGTGAAGGAGCCAAAGTTCCTCAAAATCCATGGCTTCGAGATCTTGCCTTCGCATTAGCATCTCTCGACTGACCCGTCGTCATCCAGCCATTCTTCGTCCGAGTGACGAATGAATGTTTGACCAAATCAGTGCTCAAATTGACCATACAATAAATCTATTATATATTATTTAATAATTATTGCGACGATTATTTTATTAATTGATCTCGGTGGCAAAGAATCTTGCGAAGATGCGTAGAAGGCATGGTTTGATAGAGTATCCTCTTGAACGTCTTCAGGATTCAGTCGGCCGGTTTGCGGCTCCGTCGACGGTGTTGTCCGATATCCGGGCCCTGAGCTTCCAAATCGAGCTCAGACGGCGCGCGCTGAAGGATATTGGGATTATTAGCTGCCGTTTGCGTCTCTGGAGAGGCCGCAAGGCGGTAGGCCAGCCGAGGCTTAACAAAAGCAGTCCGGCGCGTCAGCATCTAATGCTGCGGCGTGGCAGGTCCCTGACGGGATCGGCTCATTGCCATCTCTGATGGGGCTTGAGCAGTTCCCGCGCGGTGATTAAGCAAATAGATGTGCGTATGTCCTGTCCGCGGTTGAATTGTGCGGATCGCTCATTTTCTCGGCTTGATTATTAACGTGGACCCAGTTATCTGGAGCGCCAGTTCCAGTTCGGTTCCAAACATTCTTCTGGGATAATCGGGGCTCTCTGTCTTGATTAATATATCGACAGAGGCAATATTGGGTTGGGCGCAACTACACGGTGAGATCATGGCGGCTAAGAAACTTGAGTTAGAAGCGATGTCCCTTGACGATCTCTGGTCGCTTCATGAGGAAATCAGCGGGATCCTGTCTGACCGGATCAAGGCGGAAAAGAACGAGCTGGAAAAGCGCTTAGCGGCACTTGGGGGCGGGATGGCTGTTTTGGCGGATTCGAGCCCGGCAGGCGTGTCTTCGACCGGCAAGCCGAGACGCAAATATCCTCGGGTGCTGCCGAAATATCGGAATCCGCAGACGGCCGAGACCTGGTCGGGACGTGGTAAGCGGCCGCGCTGGTTGGTTGCCGCAATGAAGTCTGGCCGGAGAATTGAAGAGTTTCGCATTGGCGAAGCAAGTCCGAAGCTTCGCCAGCGTGCGTGACTAATCGGCAATTGGCAGGAGTGTAAGGGCCAATAAGAGGCGCTACTCGCATGATCTGTGCTCTAGTAGGCATTGCGCCCTCGCAAGACCTCTACCGGAGTTCGCAGGAGGATTGCGAGATCCAACCCAAGACTCCAGTTGTCGATGTACCAGAGATCATATTGGACACGTGTTTCGACCATGACTGCTGTGGGAGTGGCGCCCCGGCAGCCATGGACTTGAGCCCAGCCAGTCAATCCTGGCCTGACCCGGTGCCGAAGCGCGTAGTTTCGCACAAGCTTGTCAAATTCACTGTCGTGAGCCACGGCGTGAGGACGCGGGCCCACGAGCGACATGCTGCCATCGAGAACGTTTAGCAGTTGCGGCAATTCATCGAAGCTCAAGCGGCGCAGCCATTTGCCGACGCGGGTAACGCGTCGATCGGCGCGGTTGGCCTGAAGGATTACGGGCCCGTCCTCGAGCACACGCATGGTCCGGAATTTACGGATCAAGAAGATTCGGCCGTTAAAGCCACAGCGTTGCTGCCGAAAGAATACAGGGCCCGGGGAATCTAGCTTGATCGCCACCGCGGTGAGCGCAAGCAGCGGGGCGAGCATCGCCAATGCGAGGCCCGCACCGATAACGTCAATCGTCCGCTTGATCGCGCACTCCAGCGGTGTGAGGGGGCCACGCTGGAGCTCTACACAAACGGCGCTTCCAAGACTCCGCTTGGGGTGCCGCAGCAATTCGGATGTCGTGCCAACAGGCACGAATATAATCGGGAAGGGCAAAACGCGCAGATCGGCAACAAAGGCTCGCAGTTCGGGCCATCGCTCCGGTTCAGCTTCCACCACCACCTGATCAAGATGGCAGGTGCGGATGTAGTCGATGACGCGCGTCGTGAGCCGCCTTCGGCAGGCAGGACCAAAGCCTAACGGAGGCAAGCTGAACCGTTTCTTGACGAGATACCCGTGCATCGACAAGGTCTCGGACAATCCCACATTCTTCGCCAATAGTTGATCGCTGATCAGAACAATGTTTGTAGTGGCGAACCTCCTGCCGCTCAGGGCCCTTCCGAGAAGCGCCTTGACTCCCCACCGTTCGCCCAAAAGTAAGCTCAGGCCCAAGACGGCGAAGAGCAGGCCTGGGTGCTGAGAGGTCTCCGGGCGAATTGCGAAGCCGTACACCGCCAAGATGAAAAGTACTGAAGACATCCAAGCTAAACAGACCGCGCGCATCTGGTTTCGGAGGACGAGGAGCTCAACCGGCTGATAAAGGCCGTAGGTCTTCAGCAGGCAAACGAGACAAGCTGCGCTAACCAGCGCCAAGCCAAGGGCGTTGGCCAAGTTGGCCGCGGCTTCCCCATACTGAGCTTGGTAAAGCAATGTAGAGACGAGACTGGCCAACAGAATAGTCGCAACATCAGCACCGAGCACCACGTGCTCGACCGCGTCATAACGGAGGGGCCATTTGGGCTCGCGGGATACCGTCGGTTCGGGACTGAGGCGATCCGTAACCTCCCGATTGGGGAAATATCGGTTCACGAAATTCATGTGCCGGGGGCTCTGCGATTTAATATTTAATTATTTATTAATTAATCGCGCTTATCAAGCAAAAACCCAGGTTCCGCGCATTTAATGGCGTGCGCCCCTTTGTCGCCGATCTGCGATCGTGGCTTGGGCTGAAGGCGCGGCTCTTGAGGTTATCGAGAACCCCTTTTGGAACTCTGCGCGTGCACCTGGTCGAGGAACGTCGGATCGAGTTCCGAAATCAGGCCTTCGAAATACATCTTACCATCAGCCGAGGCTGACCGGTACGCGGTCACAAGGGCTGGCTTGAGGGCAGGGCGATGCCTAACGACGAGGCTGACGTCCCGTTTGATCAATTCCCGCAGGTCGGGCTCCCGCACCATGACATCTGCGGCGAGTGCGACCGATACGCGCAACGGAAGCAGGTCCAAATCATTCGGCGCAGTATAGTATGACATTCTGAGCATCGCTGCCGTGTTGGGCTGGGGCGAACTGTGCTTCGACGTCGCCGCGAGCAAGAGCCAAATGTCGCCGCGGAGTGGCGAAGAGCGCAATGCACGGGCAAACTCGTCCGAAGTCATGGGAGGAGCTGTCCTTTGTTCGTCGGCAGCCAGAGCTGAATCCCGGTTGAATGTTGATCCCCCTCGGATCAATAAATCTTTGCGCGCTGCCGCAAGGGAAATCGTCTTCGACATCGCGCTCGGCCCTGCTGCTGCAGTCGGCAGAACTGCCGGCAAAGACGATCTTGCACCGAGATACCGCTCAGGAAGGGCCATCCACGCTGCCTCCACGATCAGCACAATACCAAGTACCATCAGGCTAACGCGGGGCCAAATGGCGACTAGCGTTGGGGTCAACGTTCGGCGAGGCGCAGGTGCTTGAACTGCAATTTGGTCAGACGTCGCTTTCGGCTCAGAAGATATGGCGTCACGTCCTGCGTCGGAGAGGCTTTGACCGAACGCCAGCCCAAAAAGCGCAGCGACCAGAAGCGATGCTCCTAAACTCAGAATTCCATGATCGGAGAACGCCAGTATCGTCACTGCAATCAATGCACCGGCGCCCAGCGCTGGGAAGACGTAATCGTAAGCACGCGACAGAGCACATCTGATCAGCACAGAAGCGCAGAGCAAGGCAGCAACCACGACCGCGCAGAGAAAAGCCCACCCCATGTCTATGACGATCGTGGCGGCGGCGGTTGGCCTTTCCGGCGTGTCGCCAACTCCAGCGTCCTGGTAAATCGGCAAAAGTACCGTCGAAGCACCCGCACCGGATCCTGCCGGCGCGACGTCCTGCAGCATCCGTTCTGTTGCGGCCTGACTGCTCGTTGACAGGACGATCGTCAGATCGGTGTTCGTTCTGAAGGGAATGACCGTAGCCGTGGCAATGAAGACAATTGTGGCAGTCGCAAGGACGCCAGCGGTACCCCACAATCCCGGGAACCACCTGCGAACCGCGAACACCGAGAGCAAGATTTCTGAGCCGAGGAGGGCCGAGACGAGTGCAGTCGAGTTGCCCCGAATGAGCAGCGCCGCCATACAGACAATCAATGCGATGGTCGCGACGGACAACGCAGGGAGAGGGCCTAGCGCAATTGTTCCTGGCCGACTGCGTCGGAGTATTTGATCGACCGCACGAATGGCCGTTGCGCAGGAGAGCAACATACCGAGCACCGCGACGGTTGAGCCATCGGGCCCAGCCACACCGGTTATTTCCCTGCCGAACCACAAGGCGGTAACGATTGCAGCTATCGACAGCAGAATATGTAGCAGTAGCGCTGCGCGATGTCGGTCAAGCGCGATGACTGCTGCAGTGAGAGCTGCAGCAAGCACGGCGCAATACTGCACGAGCGAGAACATGGTCGCCGTGGTGTCGACTGTGATTTTTTCGGCAAGGGGCTCGTTTAAGGTCGCCGATGCAGTAGCCCAAATGGGATTGCCGAGTTTGCCAATCGGCATCGGCACCGCTTGCAAAGCCATCCAGAGCGCCGGAGCCGCGAGTACAACGACGAGACTAGGGCGGAGCAGTTTAGCAAGCCCGACGGAGGAGGGAGGTAGAAAGATCGCGACCGTTAGCGCCGCTGTTGCGAGTATCACAGATATCAATACCCAGGCCTGCAGGCTTTCTGGCATTGCAAACGCCGCGGCAATCGCCACCAACTCGGCCAATATGACAAGCCGGACCATCATGTGAACACCCGTGGTGTTGTGCGGTCACTCCGCTGGTCCCTCAGGCCAGCTAAAGGGGCAGGCCGCTATGAGCCAGCCTCAAGAGCCAGAAAGACCATAACGGATGTAATGGCTATCATGGTAATAGTAGCTTCGATGACCGTCATATCGAGCCATCGCCTTGGTATCGGTCTTGCTGAGAACTGCCCCAATCAGAGATTCGTGAACGTTTGGTGCCGTGTGCAGTGCGTGTTGCACGACATCAATCTTGGTCCGGCCCCATTCAACAACGAGAATGTAGCAGTCAATCAGGGATGAAGTGGCTCGAACATCCACCAAGGGCGTCAGGGGCGGAAGGTCGACGATGATGTAGTCATACTCGGCCCGTAAACGGTCGAAGAGTTTGCTTATCGAGTCCGCGCAAAGAATTTCGCTGGTGTGGAGCAAAGGTCCGCGACGCACGGCGGGCAGAAATGCAAGATTGGTCGTCGGGTCCCTCCAGACAGCTTCGGCGAGCGACCGGCTACCGTTTGCAACTTCGATGATCCCGCAGGCCGCCTTGGGCGCGAAGATGCCGGTTAGTGAGGGATTCCTGAGGTCGCAATCGACGATGATAGCTCTTCTGCCGGTGTGCCCGATCAACTGTGCGAGCGAGGCTGCAATCGTGGTCTTGCCCTCATTCGGTAACGCAGAGGTAATGCCGACGACCTGGGAAGAGATTTTCGCCGGGTTGTGGTCGATCGCTAGCTTGATGGAACGAATGGCCTCCGTATATCGAGATAGTGGCATCCCCACCACGGTCTGATGAATTGCAGTTGGAGACGAGGCTATCCGTTGCTGAACATCATCATCGGTCTTCTGAAGGCGGATTGGTGGTTTGGAAGATTTGCGGGCCGGCAACAACGGGACCAAAGATAGACAAGGCAACTCCAGTACGGTTTCCACCTGTGAAGAGGTCCGAAAGACACGGTCCATGAGGTCTCTGAGGAGCGCCAAGCCGATGCCCAGCGCGAGACCGCCGAGAATGCCAAACGCCAGGATCAACCTTGCTTTCGGCTTGCTCTTGCTCGCCGGCGGCGAAGCCGGAAAAAGTACCCGCGTATCCGAGGTGGGAAACGTCTCCTGCTGTGTAGAGCCCATGTAGCGCTGAAGGAAGGTCTCGTACAAGCTATGCAGGCCCTTTGCCTTGCTTTCCAAGTCCTTGATGGTCAGCTCAGCAGAATTCACCGAACGGGATTGCGAAACGGCTTTGGATAATTGCTTTTCGATTTCGTCCTGGCGCTGTTTGGCCAGTTCGAATTCGCTTCGGCTGACCTCGGCAAGTCTCTTGACCTCGTCAAAAATGGAGGCCCGGAACTCTCGCGCGCGGTTCCGGATATTGACGACTGCCAAGTGGTCACGACCGACCCTCGCGGCCAACTCGGCCTCACGTCTTGTGAGCTCCAGATATTGCTGGCGCAGCCCGGTAATAATCTGGCTGTTCAGCGCATCCGTCCCGATAGCATCCAGATTGTCTATCGAGGATGGTTTTTTCGGGTCGACGGCAAGGAGAGTTTCATAGCGAGCCAACTTGGCGGTGGCTTCAGATGTCTGAGCCCGTGCGGCGGCCAATCGATTGTTGATCTCCGTGATCTGCTGCTCGTCGATGGGCTTTCCACCCAGAGAAACAATGTTGTGCTGAGCCTTGTAGACGTCGACAGCACGTTGCGCGGCGAGGGCTTGGTCGCCCAAATCACGTAGCCTCTCCTGCAGCCAACTGGTTGCCTTGCGATTAGCGTCAAATTTTGCATTGAGCTGGTCTGCAACATAAGTGTCGGCTATCGCATTTACGATCTCCGCGGCCCGAGCTGCGTTGCTCGAGCTGTAGCTGATCTCAATGACCCGGCTGTACCCGACACGTCCAGCGGAAAGCCGACTGAGAAATGCGTCTACGAGAGTGTCCGATGGTTCGCCATTCGTCTCGGGTGGCGCATCCTTCTTCGATCTAGTCGAGGGCCATGGCCAAATTCGTTGCCAGAGCGCCTGCAAAGAGAGGCCGGATGCACTAAAGTCCGGATCCTCGCCCAGTTTCAACTTGTCAATTACTGCAACCGCATTGGCCTTTGATCTCAGGAGCTGAAGCTGTGTCTCGATTTGACTGAGATCGAAGGCCGGCTCGGCGAGGAGTGATTGCTGCTGGACAAATTGAGGCCTGGGATTGGCCAACAGGATCTGAACCTGCGCCGTATAGGTTGGGGAAGCCAAACGGAGATAGAGCAAGCTGGCCGCAGTGGCGAGTACGGCGGTAACAAGGATTACGAGATACTGACGCCGTAGAAGCCCGATGCCGAAATTGATGACGTCGGTGATCCCTCCACCGTCCGCCTGGGCGGGTTGAGCCGGTCCGTTCACCGGCAGCCGCATTCTATCCGCATGTTGAAGATTGTTCTGAAGCATCACGTACCTGTCCGACGATTGGTCACATTGCGCCCGCCCGCCCGCAGGCGGCATTTAAAGCGATCTGCGAGATGGTATGAAATTATATACCTTATAAAAACCTGCTTGCCAAATTAAATAGACAATATATTAATCGAAGCGGAGATGAAAAATGCAGGTGTGGCGGTTTTGCTCAAAGGGCGTTTGCTAATGCCCTGCGATTTCCGTGACTTGCAGGCTGATCTAACGGCTTTCGCCGAAATCGTGGGACCGTTTCGTGGTTTTGTGAGCGTGAAAGATTAATCTCGACGGAGATTATGGTCCGCCTCATCGAATTGAGAGCGGACAGAAGGGTACCCAATGTTGGAGCTGCGGTCCTTGGCGATCCCTGATGTCAAAATCATTCGCACAGATCGGTTTTCCGACGCCCGCGGTTACTTCTCTGAGACCTTCCAGCGATCAGCGTTTGCAGAGAAGGGAATTCTCCATGACTTTGTTCAAGACAATCAGTCCAGCTCGGATCGGATCGGCACGGTGCGCGGCCTGCACTTCCAGCGGCCGCCCTTCGCCCAGGCGAAGTTGATACGGGTGTTGAGCGGGGCGATTCTTGATATTGCAGTTGACCTCCGGCGTTCATCGCCCAGCTTCGGCAAGCACATCGCGATACAGCTGGATAGTGAAACCGGCGAGCAGGTGTTCATCCCGAAGGGGTTCGCGCACGGCTTCTGTACGCTGCAGCCCAAAACCGTCGTCTTATACAAAGTCGACCAGGTCTATGCCCCAAGTCATGACGGCGGCGTTTACTGGGCTGATTCAACATTAGCAATCGAGTGGCCCGTGACGCCCTCAGAAGCCCACGTGTCGCCAAAGGATCAGACTCTTCCTACGCTCAGCCAGCTCGGTTGCGTTTTCGACTAGTGGAGACGAGTAGAATGCGTATCTTGGTGACCGGCGGAGCGGGCTTTATCGGTTCTGCGGTCTGTCGCCGTTTGGTGCTACAGACTGGTGCCGCAGTGATCAACATAGACAAGTTGACGTATGCAGCCAATCTGGCTTCGCTCGCGAGCATCGAGAGGCTGGAGACTTATGCGTTCCTGCAATCCGACATCTGCCATCGCGCGGCCATGGATCTTGCGTTCGCCGACTATGAGCCTGACGCGATCATACATCTGGCCGCCGAAAGCCACGTCGACCGCTCCATCAACGGACCTGACGCCTTCGTCAATACCAATGTGGTTGGCACCTACACGCTCTTGGAGACGGCCCGAGCCTACTACGAACGTCTACCGGCTTCGAGGCGGAAGCACTTCCGATTCATCCATGTGTCGACAGACGAAGTCTACGGCTCGTTGGGACCAGATGATCTATTTCGCGAGGATGCGCCCTACAGGCCGAGCTCGCCCTATTCGGCGAGCAAGGCCGCCGCGGACCACCTCGCACTCGCGTGGTTTCGGACCTACGGCCTGCCGGTGATCGTGTCGAACTGCTCGAACAATTACGGGCCCTATCAGTTTCCGGAAAAGCTCATCCCGCTGACGATTCTCAATGCGATCGACCGGAAGCCTCTGCCGGTCTATGGCGACGGAAGGAATATCCGCGACTGGCTTCACGTCGATGATCATGCTGCGGGCTTGATACGACTTTTGCACGAAGGAAGGCCCGGCGAGAAGTACAATTTCGGCGGAGATGCCCAGCGATCCAACCTGGAGGTCGTCACCCGGATCTGCGACGTTGTGGATCGCTTATCTCCGGGCGCGGGGTGCAGACGTTCTCTCATTACGTTCGTGCCGGATCGTCCCGGGCATGATGCCCGCTATGCAATAGACGCATCGAAAGCACATCGCGAGCTCGGCTGGAAACCGATCAGAACCTTCGAACACGGCCTGTTCGAAACCGTCGGATGGTATCTCAAGAACCGCGCCTGGTGGGAGCGTGCTCGCAGCGGCGTTTATGACGGCTCGCGTCTGGGTCTCCTGGCCGCCCAAAACTGAGGTGGAGATGACAGATCGACCAATCCTCTTTGCCGGACGGAATGGTCAGCTGGCAATGTGCCTTCGTGATCTTGCCACAACGCGCGGTTTGCCTGCGGTAGCTCTCGGGCGCCCAGAACTCGATTTAGAGAATCGGGAAGGTATCGACAAGCTCATTGCGTCGATCGGGCCGTCTGCGATCATCAACACGGCCGCCTATACGGCGGTAGATCAGGCCGAATCTGAAGCGGCGAGGGCCTTCAGCATCAATCGCGATGGCGCGGCCGCGCTGGCGGATGTCGCGTGGCAAATGAACATTCCGCTCATCCATATCTCGACCGACTATGTATTCGACGGTGCTAAACCCGATGCGTACGATGAAAGCGACATTCCAGCGCCGTTGAACGTCTACGGCGCATCCAAGCTTGCCGGGGAGGCTGCTGTATTGGCAGCGCACCCGCTCGCGACCGTGATCAGATGCTCCTGGCTGTACAGTCCCTATGGCAGCAACTTCGTCCGAACGATGCTGCGGCTATGCGAGACGCAGCAGGTCGTGAGGGTTGTCAGCGACCAACATGGTAACCCGACTTACGCGTTCGACCTCGCGGAAGCCGTCCTCCGGATCGCACAACAGTCAGCAACGGAAGACCGCAGGGCCACGGCCGGGATCTTTCATCTCGGCGGCCAAGGCGAGGCAAGCTGGCACGATTTTGCGCAGGCAATCTTCCACGAGTGTTCCCGTCGTGGAGCGCGGATTCGGGCGCTCGAGGCGATCACGACTGAGGAGTTTCCGACCGCTGCGCGTCGGCCTCGGAACTCGCGCCTGGACTCATCCAAGGCCGAACGCGTGTTCGGGATTCGCCTGGCGCCTTGGCGCCATTCACTCCAAGCTTGTCTGGACCAGCTGGTCGGAGAAGGAGAAACCGATGCTGAAGGGAATCGTGCTGGCTGGCGGCAGCGGAACGCGCCTCTATCCGATCACACGAGTGGTCAGCAAGCAGTTGCTTCCGATCTATGACAAGCCCATGATCTACTATCCCCTGTCGACGCTGATGCTGGCAGGGATCCGCGAAATTCTGATCATCACCACGCCTTCGGATCGGTGTCAGTTCGAGGGATTGCTAGGCGACGGCAGTCAATGGGGGATCAAGCTTAGCTATGCTGAACAAACCCGCCCCGCTGGTCTGGCAGACGCGTTCATTGTCGGAGCCGATTTCATCGGAAGCGATCGCGTAGCGATGGTGCTTGGGGATAATATTTTCTTCGGCGATGGCCTGAGCGAGTTGCTTGCCAGGGCGGCAGGTCGCTCGGAAGGCGCAACCGTCTTTGCCTATCACGTGCGAGACCCAGAACGATACGGCGTGGTCGCGTTTGATGAAGCGGACCGCCCCGTATCGATCGAAGAGAAACCCAAACGGCCGGCTTCGAACTGGGCAATCACGGGGCTGTATTTTTTCGACAACCGCGTCGTCCGCTACGCTCGCCGTGTCGAGCCATCGGCGCGCGGCGAGCTCGAGATTACCGATCTTCAGATGCGTTACCTTTCGGCCAATGCGCTCCACGTTGAACGCATGGGGCGGGGATTTGCGTGGTTGGATACCGGCACGGTCGAATCTCTCATCGACGCGGGGACGTTCGTCCAGACCCTGGAGAAGCGCCAGGGAATGAAGATTGCGTGCCTCGAGGAGATCGCGTTCAGACTTGGCTTCATTGATCGCGATCAACTCCTAGCGTTGGCTCAACCATTGGAGAAGAGCGGCTACGGCAAATATCTGAGCGAAATCACGCGACTGCCGCAGTTTGCCTCGCGTTAGCACCACTCGGCCGATATCGAGGCCGGCTTAAATTATATGCATTGAATTGACTGTGGTTTAAAATGCGATTAAAATATTAAGAGGCGATTATTCATTTAATCGGTATGCTCATGCTGATTCAAAAGGCGACCGCCTTCGGCCGGGGAACTCGGCACGTTTTTTGGGAGCAGGATATTCCAGCCCTTTGGCAGGAATCGGCGTTCGCGAGCGCTTTCGCGGGTTTCGACGCACTTGGCCTCTGGGCTCCGCGGGTTGTTGATCGATCAGTAAGCGGATCATTCGCTCCAGGGAGTGACGCCGCGTTCCTCAAACAGGCGCATCGGACCGACTCGGCGGGCTTGCGCGGCGTTATGCCCGCTCTCTTCGCTGCACCTTCCAGGTCGCGATTGCCTGCGCTGCTATCTTCGACGTCTTTGACGAGCGGTCATAATGGCCTGGCGCCAACGTTCTCATCTGTGGCGGGCGAAGCAGCGGAGAAATCACAATCGGCTTCCACTCCCGGCGCCACTCACTGGGTCCATCCGACTGACGGCGCCTGGAATGTCGCAGCGAACTGGAGCGCCGGGCTCCCAGGCGCCATCGACGCTGCCTTCCTCGATGCGGCAGGAACGTATGTCGTCACGAGCTCGGCCGGTGTTGATATTGGGAGTCTGATCCTCGATGCAGGTGCGACGCTTTCGTTGAATGCCGGCTCGCCGTTTATCGTCGAAGGCGATGTGCTGAACAATGGGACAGTCGAGGTTGGAGCGTTCCTCGGCAATCGCATTCCGACCGGGGAGTTCAGGGGTGACGTCAGCGGCACTGGATCTTTCGAGATTGCAGACAAGGCGATCCTGGAGATCGGAGGTTCGGTTTCCGGCCAGTTCTTGAATGGATCGTTCTCCGGCATAACGGTGTCGTTCGAAACGGAAACTGGCACGCTTGTCCTCGATCAGTCGGCCAACTTCCACGGCTTGATCGCCGGTTCGTCGCCGGGAGCGCCGCTTGCGCCAGGCAACCTCATCGACTTGAAGGATCTCCCGTTTACATCGTCGATGTCGGCGACCGTCCACTACGACAATAGCTCGAATATCAGCACGGTCGATTTCAGCAACGGTGCGGCCAATGTCTCCTTGCTGTTCTCGGGGATGGACTTGAATTGGAAGTTTGAAAGCGATGGGCAGGGAGGCACCATTGTTTCCGATCCGCCCACGAATCCCATTGTACTGGAAAACCAGAAGCCAGGTACGCCGAAGAGTGTCTGGCAGATTCAGCCGGGTGAGAATTCAACTCTGACCGAAGGGTTTGCGACAGCAATCAGCACTAATGTCGGGGGAACGAGCAGTACCGGCACGCTGCTGGCGAGCGCGACGTTCACCAACGAGGGCAGCAGTGGCTGGCAGACCGTCACATTCAACAATCCCGTGTCCATCTCGGCTGGCACGACCTACGTGGCGAGCTTTCACAGCAATGGCCATTATGCGTCCACCACCAACTACTTTACCACCGCGCGCACCAGCGGTCCGCTCACGGCTCCTGCGAGCATCAACGGCGTCTACACCTACGGCACCGGCAATCTGTTCCCGACCAGCACGTACAACGCCAGCAATTACTGGGTCGACGTCGTCTCCAACGGAACCAGCGGCAGCAACCAGCAACCGGTGGCTACGGCTGACAACGGCTTCCACGCCACTCAAGGCGTCCCTTTTACTATCGACGGGGCGGCGCTGCTTGCCAACGATACCGATCCGAACGGAGACGCTCTGACGATCACTGGCGTGAGCGGTGCCGCCAATGGGACCGCCAGCTTCAACGCCCAGAACAATTCGGTAACGTTTACGTCAGCGAGCGGCTTTACCGGGCCGACTTCTTTCGACTACTCCATCTCAGACGGCCGGGGCGGCACTGCAAGCGCCTCCGTCAACGTGACGGTGCATGCCCCATCGTCCAACGTCGTTAGCCTGTTCAGCTCCAATCCCACGCCGAGTGTTGTATCGGCCAACGATGGCCAGGCGATCGAGGTTGGAATGAAATTCCAGGCCTCCGCCCCAGGTGATATCATCGGGCTACGTTTCTACAAGGGACCGTCCAACACGGGTACGCACGTTGCCGCTTCTGGCGACGGCCACGTTCACCAACGAAACGGCGAGTGGTTGGCAGCAGGTCAACTTCAGCACTCCGGTGACGATCGCGGCGGGGACCACGTATATTGCGTCTTACCACAGTGCGGGAGGCTATTCTGCGGATCCAAACCTCTTCGCCAGCTCCCTCACGAATGGACCGCTAACGGCTCCGTCGTCGTCGTCGAGCGGCGGCAACGGCGTTTACGCGTACGGGACCGACAGTTTGTTCCCCACGAGCAGTTTCAACGCGACGAGTTACGCCGTGGACGTTCTATTCAGACCTCAGCTAGCAGCATAGGAGACGTAAGATGCACGCCGAACTTTATACCGATGGTATCGAAGAAATTACCGTCAGCGGAACCATCGTCCGCGTCGATCTGGTCAGTCTTTCACCGACAGAGCGTGACGCCAACAACGCCCCGAAGCGCGTATTTTCTCAGCGTCTGATCTTTTCGGTCGAATCTTTCGCCAACTCGGTCGACGTGATGCAGAAGGCGCTTCAGGGCCTGGTTGATGCGGGCGTGGTCCGGCGGAACCAGCCGGCTCAATCGCACAACGGTGCGTCGGGAGTACGTGATGCGCTGCCGCCCAACACACGGTCTCTGAATGTCTCCTCGAATTTCCGCTGACGTCGATGCCGCTGGCGGCGCGAACGACCGGGTTGCGGACGCGCCCGCGCCCGGATTGTCGACCCAGACGGCATTGGAATGCCTGTCCAAGGTTTCCAGTCACCATGGCATAGATCTGCCGGTCGAACGCTTGAAGCATGCGTATGCGGTAGCCGACCCGCTCTCGTTGAATCTCCTGCTGCGCATGGCGAAGGATGCAGGCCTGCGCGCGAAGAGCACGAAGCTGGATTGGGGCGCGTTGATTCGTCTTGGAGAGGCCTATCCGGCGCTGGCGAGGCTCGCCAATGGCAACTGGATCGCTGTCCTTGGCGCGGGACGGCGAACTGATGGCACCGAGGTCGTCAGCATCTTCGACCCGCTCGCCGATCGCAAGCACGAGGTCTTGGTTGTCGAGCGCGATCGATTCTGTGCGCAGTGGCCCGGTGACACGATCCTGATCAAGCGCGAGCAGTTGACACAGGATGGTCGAGGGAGTTTCGGCCTCCGGTGGTTTGTGCCGGAACTGCTTCTTCAATGGCGGCTGTTCAGGGATGTCGCCATTGCCGCCATCCTGCTCTATGCGTTGGGCCTCGTCATCCCGATATTTTTCCAGCTCGTCATCGACAAGGTTTTGGTTCACGAAAGCTTCACCACTCTGTACGTACTCGCGACAGGAGCGGCCGTAGCGCTTGTCTTTGACGCGATATTCGGCTTTCTGCGGCGCTACTTGTTGCTATATGCGACCAATAGGGTCGACATTCGCGTCGCTACGAAGACGTTCGGTCATCTCCTCGGGCTACCGGTCACGTTTTTCGAACACATGGCCGCCGGGGTCCTGGTCAGGCACATGCAGCAGGCGGCGAGGATCCGTGAGTTTCTGACCGGGCGCTTGTTTCTGACGACCCTCGATGCGCTTTCGCTATTCGTCTTCCTGCCGGTCCTTGCGCTTTATAGCGTCAAATTGACTTTGATGGTCCTGGCCTTCACCGCCGCGAGCGGCGCCGTCGTCGGCCTGCTCATGGGTCCATTTCGACGACGACTGTATGATCTATATCAAGCAGAAGGTGCGCGGCAGGCTCTCCTCGTCGAAGCAGTTCACGGCATGCGCACCGTGAAATCGCTGGGGATGGAGCCAGCGCAGAGCAGGGTTTGGGATAGCCGCTGCGCGCAGTCCGTGACCATGCGATTCGGTGTCGAGAAGATCTCCGCAGGCGCCCAGGCGCTTACCGGATTTCTCGAGAAGATCATGACGCTCGGAATCATCTCCGTCGGGGCACTCGATGTCTTCGCCGGCGAAATGACAATCGGCGCGTTGGTCGCCTTCAATATGCTGGCCGGCAGGGTCTCCGGACCGCTGGTCCAGCTCGTGACCATGGTGCACGAATACCAGGAGGTGGCTCTTGCCGTGAAAATGCTCGGCGAGGTGATGAATCAGAGGCCTGAGCGCGACGGTCGGAAAGATGGGCTGCGGCCCGACCTTGCCGGCAAAATCGAGTTCGAAAGTGTCTCTTTTCGCTACGGATCCGAGGGATCGCCGGCGCTTGATGATGTCTCCTTCACCGTCGAGCCAGGATCGATCTTCGGAATCGTGGGACGGAGCGGCTCAGGCAAGACGACTCTCACCAGGCTGATTTCGGGCATGTATCCGGTGCAGCAGGGGCTGCTGCGCATCGACGGATATGACTCCAGGGAGCTCGACCTCGCGCATCTGCGCCGAAACCTTGGGATCGTCCTGCAAGACAATTTCCTGTTTCGCGGAACGATTCGCGACAATATCGCCTGCGTGAAGCGTGATGCCACCTTTGCCGAGGTTGTCGCTGCAGCGCAGCTCGCAGGCGCCGACGAGTTCATCGAACGGTTGCCGCGTGGCTTCGACACCATGCTTGAGGAGGATGCCTCGAACCTGTCCGGCGGGCAGAAGCAGCGGCTCGCGATTGCGAGAGCTCTGATCGTCAATCCAAGGATCTTGATTTTCGATGAAGCGACGAGTGCCCTCGATGCCGAAAGCGAAATGATCATCAGGCGCAATCTCCGCCGTCTGGCGGCAGGACGTACCGTTATCGTCGTCTCGCATCGGTTGTCTATGCTGACCGAAGCAAGCCAGATCCTGGTGATGGACCGCGGCCGGATCGTCGATATGGATCGCCACGATCACCTCCTATCGAAATGCACTATCTACAGGCATTTGTGGAATCAACAGATGAAGCAGATTGCATGAGGGAGACAGGTCCATCACGCGCGGATGTGAAGCCGAACGGTCTCGTTCCGGCCAGATCTGTCGAGCGCCGCCGCAGGCTATTCAGGCAAGGGCCGAGGCGAGCGCCGATCATCGCCGAATTCCAGTCCGATGCGACCGAACTCGAGCAGCAAGCGCCACCGCGGCTCGCGCGCTTCACCCTTTACGGCGTACTTGCACTAATTGCTTTCGTGGTCATCTGGGCTTCCGTTTCGCAGGTGGAGATGATCGTCACGGCGCAGGGAAAACTTACCACGACGCGTCCCAACCTGGTCGTGCAGCCGTTGGAAACGTCGGTCATACGCGAGATCCACGTCAAGGCCGGTGATCGCGTCAACCGCGGCGACGTTCTGGCGACGCTCGATCCGACGTTTTCGCAGGCGGATTTCGACCAACTGCGCGGCAGAGTGGCTGGATTCGATGCGTCGATCGATCGTCTGAGCGCTGAATTGAACGGAATCGAGTATGCCATCAAAGAGCTGACGAACGCGGATCAGATCCTGCAAGGCAAGTTGTTCTTGCAGAAGAGAGCCGCCTACGAGGCGCAGATCCAGAACTACGACGCACAGATCGCTTCCGCGCAAGCCAATCTCAAGACAGCACAGAATGAAGAGGCGGTTCTCCTTCAGCGGCTCGACACAATGCGTTCGATTGAGGCGATGCGAACCACGCTGATGGATAAAGAGGTCGGCTCGAGGCTGAACTTCCTACTGTCTCGCGATGCTCGGCTCGAGGTCGAAAGCAATCTGGCGCGTGTCCGCGGCAGTATCGCCGATAGTACCCATCGGCTGGAGAAGGCCCGCGCCGACCGAAAAGTATTCGCCGAGGAGTTGCGTCGCACCACTTATCAGGAACTGGTGGAGACGCTGCCGAAGCGCAATAGCGCAGCAGAGGAATTGAAGAAGGCCGAGCTTCGTCGACAGTTGATCATCCTGCAGGCGCCGGCAGATGCCGTAGTGCTGGATATCGCGAACCGGACAGTCGGCTCGGTGGTTCGCGAGGCCGAAACGTTGTTTGTTCTGGTTCCGCGCGACGTGCCGCTTCAGGCGGAGGTCAACGTCGAGGGGCGGGATATCGGTCAGGTGGCGCTCGGACAGTCGGTTCGGATCAAGTTCGAAGCGTTTCCCTTCCAGAAGTATGGAACTGCAACGGGAGAAGTCCGCGTCATCAGTCAGGATACGTTCTCCCCGGATACGAAGGCCGAAGGTGCGCGCCGCGCGCCAGCTCCTTATTACCGCGTACTGGTCGACTTGTCGGACACGCACCTTCGGCTGCCGGCTGAACGCATTCAACTGATTCCGGGTATGGCGGTGACGGCCGAACTGAAAGTCGGCAAGCGCACCGTGATCTCCTACTTCCTCTATCCATTGCTACGCGGACTGGATGAAAGCATCCGGGAGTACTAGGTAATTCAGCGTAGATGCCGGTTCAGGTAGATCAGTCCTCATCCGGAGAGGGCGCGCGCTCGCGAGAGTCGAGCTACGCCCTTTGAGGCTTGGTGCTGCAGCCCGAACATGGCCGCCGGGCGCACACCCATCGTCTGGATGGATGTTTCCCGACCAATAAAATCCCTCGCAGGATGCGTGATCTCCGAACGCTCAATGTGTTGCTTGTCTGTCCACCTGCCGCCTGAGAGCACTAGGCCTTAGCAGATACTTCGTCCAACATCCCTCAGCTGACTGCACTTCAGGGCCGAAGTATGCCTTCGGGGTGGTATTACAGGCGATTGTCGAAGAGTGCTGCGCGCGCTGTCGGGTGCGCGTGTCGGAACTTGCATCGAACTGACGGAGCGCGTCGCGGTGGTTGAGGGCAAGCGCCGCACGCTGTTTCATTCCATATCGTCAACCGCGGGGCCGAAAGCTTCAAAGTCGCGAACAAAAATCGCGAGAAAACAGGGATGGATCTAAAAGTTTAATTTAATTATCTCCTTGAAAATAACCGCTCGGGCGGTATTATAGAATAATAATTAAACGCCGTTTAATTGAATAATACATTTCTCTCCAAGGGGCTGCGGTGCGTGCGTGGATGTTGCGATGGTCCTTCGATACTCAAGGTATGGCCGACACGGTCGATCTCGCGAGCGCGGTTGTGGGCTGGCCGGCGTTCGACATCTTCGCATGCGCAGTGGACGTCGCCTCGTATGTAGTTCCACCACGAATGGCCGGACCGCATTTGTCAGGAGCCAAGTCGCGTGTGGTGGCGGTGCGTCACCTTGTTCGCATGTCAAACGTATCTATGAAGGACTCGCGTTATGATTTTCGTAACAGTCGGAACGCAAGTGCAATTCGACCGTCTGATCCGAACGGTCGACGAATGGGCCGGTGCACGCGCAAGGAGCGATGTTTTCGCTCAGATCGGGCCATCAAACTGTCCATTCAAGCACATCCGTACCGAGCGATTCATTGACCCAAGTCGATTCAAAAGTTGCGTCGAGGCGGCAAGCGTGGTGATCGCTCATGCAGGCATGGGCTCCATTATCACCGCCCTTGAGCTCGGAAAACGAATTATTGTCATGCCACGTCGTGCGAGCCTGGGTGAACACCGAAACGATCATCAGATAGCAACGGCAAAACAGTTCGCGGCGCAAGGCCGTATTGAGGTCGCTTTCGAAGAACGGGAATTAACGGACAAATTGGATCAGTTGGACATCGTCAATCGATGCGAACGCCTCGGTGGTGAAGCATCGCCGCAGCTGATCATGGCAATTCGGAGTTTCATCGAAACGGGACATGTTCGTTCCGGACCTAACAGCGCTTCAGCTTAGGCGGTGGATATGAAAATGCGATACGGCCGAGCCTTTTCTCCTGTCCAGTCGTGCCGTAACGATGACGGAGACCTCCGCCTAAGCCAGCGACGAAGATTGCCAAAAGCGCACAGCCCTGCTCGACGTCGCCATGGCAACCGTGAGCTGGAATGTCGTAGACACACTGCGCGTGTGTCCGTGTTCATTTGGCCGCGAGGTCAGCGGTGTGGCCATCGCCAGGGCTGCCGAACTAACCTAGCAAGTTGAAAAAACCTCACGCGAGTTTTTGATCACGGTGCAGTTATGTCGAACGATACAGTTGGCATTGGGGTTGTCGGATACGGCTATTGGGGACCGAACCTGGTCCGCAATTTCGCTGCTCATCCTTCGGTACGTCTAGTTGGTATAAGCGACCTTGATCCGGAGAAGCTCGCGACCAGCAAGCGTCTATATCCGGGAGCGATAACGACGTCCTGTTACGATGAACTGTTCAAGAACCCGGCCATCGATGCCGTGGCCATCGCTACGCCGGTTCATACACATTATGAATTGGCGCTATCCGCGCTCAAGGCGGGAAAGCACGTTCTGGTTGAAAAGCCGCTGGCACAAAGTTCAGATCTGGCCCGACGCCTGATCGATGAGGCAGCTCGGCGCGGTCTGATACTGAGCGTGGATCATACTTTCGTCTATACGCCGGCCGTACGGAAAATCCGCGAGCTCTTGCTTAAGAAGGAGCTCGGTGAAGTCTATTACTACGACAGCACGCGGGCCAGCCTTGGCCTGTTCCAGAGCGACGTCAACGTGATCTGGGACTTAGCGGTGCACGACATTTCGATTATCCACCATATCTTGGATGAGAGGCCTGTTGCAGTTTCGGCGACGGGATCGTGCCATGTGGCCGGCTCGCCGGAAAGCATGGCCCATATCACATTGTTCTTCGATAGCGCATGCGTTGCCCATATCAGCGTCAACTGGCTCTCGCCAATCAAGGTCCGCCAGACGTTCATTGGAGGCAGCAAGAAGATGATCGTCTATGACGATCTTGAACCGACGGAAAAGATCAAGGTGTATGACAAGGGTATCACCGTGGACGGCCCCTCCGATCACGCCCATCATTTCCGGATCGGCTATCGGGCTGGAGATATGTGGGCGCCCCACGTCGCCCCTAAGGAAGCGCTGCAGGTCGAGGTCGAGCATTTCATCGCTTGTGTGCGCAATGGGACGCCACCGATCTCGAGTGGCATGTCCGGACTGCGGGTGATCGAGGTCCTGGAGGCTGCATCTCGGTCGATCGCCGAACACGGCAAGCCGGTCCTACTGAAACGGCAGGAGTACAGGAGTCCGGAACGTGCGACGGCGACGGTTTGAAGCATTGGCGGGCGACACGCTGTCCGCGAACAGCGCGACGGTCTCGCGATGAATTCGGTAGAACGTTCCATCCTGTTTTCAGCGGCCGACCGCTATGGCAGCCTTATCCT
This sequence comes from Bradyrhizobium sp. BRP20, assembly GCF_020194215.1. Lineage (NCBI taxonomy): Bacteria > Pseudomonadati > Pseudomonadota > Alphaproteobacteria > Hyphomicrobiales > Nitrobacteraceae > Bradyrhizobium > Bradyrhizobium sp. BRP20. Next base: position 35,553 of record NZ_JADYVY010000013.1, read on the forward strand.
GGTCTTCGTTGCCACCGCTATCCTCGCTCGTCTGCTTTCGCCGGCAGAATTCGGGGTCTATGCAGTCGTCACTGCCATCACGACGGTGATTGGCGCATCCTTTTTTGAGTTCGGGGGCGGAAACTATCTGATTCAGAAGCGTGAATTATCCACGGCGGACGTTCGCTCCGCGTTCACCATCACGCTCGGAATATCGGTATCAATTGCGCTTCTGCTGTTCGTGCTTGCGGGCCCGCTCTCGGAGCTCTTTGCCCAGGACAGTCTCAGAAAGGGCATCCAGGTGTCGGCGCTGAATTTTGTTCTAGTCCCGTTTCACGGGACAACATCCGCTCTGCTCCGCCGCGACATGAAATTCGGCACGCTGGCCGTGTGCAACCTGGCAACCGGAGCGGCGACGGCCCTCGCATCGATCGTGCTTGCGATGGCGGGATTCAGCTACATGGCGCCAATCTGGGGCGGATTGGCGGGGAGCATTGTATTCACCGTGATGCTGCTTGCCAATCATCGGGACTGGGGCGCCTTGCGTCCATCGCTGCTTGGGCATCGCGAGGTAGTCAACTTCGGTCTTTACTCCAGCGCGGTCAGCGTCATCAATCTCGTCTACAATCTGGCGCCGCAGCTGCTGCTCGCCAAGATCCTGGATTTTGGATCTGTCGGTCTGTACACCCGGGCCACCAATCTGACACAAATGTTCGACCGGCTCGTCGCGCAGGCTCTAAATCCTGTCATTATGCCGGCGATTGTCGCACAACGCAGGGCAGGGGCGGATCTGAAGGCCGTCTATCTCGAGGCCGTTGAACTACTTTCGGCTGTGCAGTGGCCGTTCTTGATTTTTGTCGCGCTCATGGCTCAGCCGATCGTTCTGATTTGGCTCGGGCAGACGTGGCTGGAGATAGTTCCCTTGGTCCGCATTCTCTGCATTGCAAATCTTGCGCTATTCGCCGCTTGCCTTACCTATCCCGTGTTCCTCGCGGTTGGAAGCGTGCGCGACGCCTTGGTGTCTTCGCTCATCTCGCTACCACCTTCGCTTCTGGTCGTTCTGTGCGCATCCTTTTTCGGCGTAGAGGCTGTCGCAAGCGCGGCCCTCGCAACACTGCCGTTCCAGACAGCCGTGGTGATATATTTCCTCAAACGTCATCTGGCCTTCAGTTCAGGGGAGTTTTTCCGCGCCTCTCTGAAGAGCGGCCTGGTGACGTTCGCTATGGCCCCCGGTGTACTGGCTTGCGCCGCATTGATCGAAGCGGGCATGCTTACTTCCCTGACCGGCCTGATACTGTCGTTCCCCATTGCCGGCCTCGGCTGGTGGTGCGGATTGATAATGACCGGCCATCCGCTGCTGCATCAGCTTCGCCACGTTGTAGACGGGCTCTTCCGGAGTGCGCCGAGGCTGCGTCGATCACGTCCGGCATAATCTGGAGGACAACCGTGCCTATAACGAAGGATGTGAAGCTAGGCCGCGACGTCAGGATATTTCATCCCGAGCTGGTCAACCTGTATGGTTGCGCCGTTGGCGATGAGAGCAAGATTGGAGCCTTCGTCGAGATTCAGACGGGGGCAAAGATAGGTGCGCGTTGTAAGATTTCGTCGCATACCTTCGTCTGCGAGGGCGTCACGATCGAAGACGAAGTTTTCATCGGCCACGGTGTGATGTTCACGAACGACAAATATCCGAAGGCGACAACCGCAGATGGTCGTCCTCAGCTGGCTTCGGACTGGACACTTCAGCGCACTCACGTTGGTAGGAGAGCTTCCATCGGCTCGAATGCGACCATTCTATGCGGCGTGACGATCGGAGAGGGGGCCTCCGTAGGTGCGGGAGCAGTGGTGACAAAGGACATTCCCCCCGGCGCCGTCGTGGCCGGCGTGCCTGCTCGGATTCTGTCCGCCGCTGACGACGGGGTGCCAAGCGGTCGTAGCTCAGCAGAGCCGCTTCAGAAAGACTACCACCGGTAATATATATTCTGCTTGAATTTAACGCTTGATTAAATTTAATAGTCGGATTTAAATAGCCGATATAATGTCGATCAAATCAAGGCTTTGAATCTTGATACCCTTCCTGGACCTGAAAGCGCAATACAGCCAGATCAAGCCGGAAATCGACGCCGCGGTGGCGAGGGTCGTCAGTAGCGGGCACTTTGTGCTCGGACCCGAGGTCACAGCCTTCGAGGAACGCTTTGCAAACTATTGCAGGACCACCGCTTGTCGCGCGGTGAACAGTGGCACCTCGGCGCTTCACCTTGCCTTGCTGGCGGCCGGCGTCGGATCCGGTGACGAAGTCATCACGGTTTCCATGACGTTCGTCGCAACAACCGCAGCTATTCTCTACAGCGGCGCCAGGCCGGTATTTGTCGACGTTGACCCGGTAACATGGACGATGGATCCCAGCTTGATCGAAGCTGCGATCACACCGCGAACCAAGGCGATTCTGCCAGTTCACCTCCACGGGCTGATGGCCGACATGGATCCGATAATGGCCATAGCGCGTCGTCACGGGCTGGTCGTCATTGAGGACGCCGCGCAGGCGCACGGCGCGGAATATCGCGGACGTCGCGCAGGCTCGATCGGCGATCTGGGATGTTTCAGCTTTTATCCGGGCAAGAACCTCGGGGCGTTTGGCGAGGGTGGGGCGGTCGTCACCGACCGGCCTGAATTCGCACGCCGTGTGTCCCTGTTGCGGGATTGGGGGCAGGAGGCGAAGTACGACCACGTCATTGCCGGATACAACTATCGCATGGACGAAATCCAGAGCGCGGTACTGAATGTCAAGCTGGACTTTATTGAGCATTGGACGGATGCACGTCGGTCGCTGGCTGAGCGATACAATGCGCTGCTTTCTGGTCTTCCATTCGCGCGTCCCCAGCCGCCCCAGTACGCCCGCCACGTGTATCACGTCTATGCGGTCAGATCGGAGCGCCGCGACGACGCGCTGAACCGATTGCGTGATGCCGGGATTGGCGCCGGAATTCACTATCCCGTCCCAGTGCATCTGCAGAGGGCATATGCAGAACTCGGCTATCGGGTCGGTGATTTCCCCGTCACTGAGATGCTCGCGAACGACTTCCTCTCTCTTCCCATCTATCCCGAGTTGCCGCCGGAACGGACGGCCGAGGTTGTCGGAATATTGAGGAGTGCGGCGCTGCAGCCTAGCGCAGACATCAGCACCCGGTCGGAGCATCCACAAAGCTTCATGACATGGTCCCACAACAGGAGAGCGTCTTGATCGATATCAAGGGTAAACGCGTTCTGGTCACCGGCGGGGCGGGATTTATCGGCTCCCACATCGTTGATCTGCTCTGCAACGAGGGCTGCATCGAGATTGTTGCCCTCGACAACATGATCAGAGGCCGGCCGGAAAATCTCCGGCGGGCGCTCGGGCGTGGACCCGTAAGGCTGGTTCACGGCGACATTCGCGATCGCAAGCTGATGGAAGCGTTGGTCAAGGCTGCCGACATCGTCTTTCACCAGGCCGCGCTCCGCATTACTCATTGTGCGGCCGAACCGCGCCTGGCCAAGGAGGTCATGGTGGATGCCACCTACGACCTGCTGGAGCTGTGCATCAAGCACGATATTGAGAAGGTCATCGCGGCCTCTTCGGCATCGGTATATGGCATGGCTGAGGAGTTTCCGACGACAGAGCGGCAGAATGCCTACAATAACCGAACCCTCTATGGGGCCGCCAAGGCGTTTAACGAAGGGCTACTGCGGGCTTTCAACGATGCATGCGGCCTCGACTATGTGGCATTCCGGTATTTCAACGTCTATGGCAGCCGGATGGACATCCACGGACGGTACACCGAGGTCTTGATCCGCTGGATGGAGCGGCTGGAAGCCGGATTGCCTCCCGTTATCTTTGGCGACGGCCGTCAGACCATGGATTTCGTCCACGTCCGCGACGTCGCGCGTGCCAACATCCTTGCCGCCAGGGCAAAGATTACCGATGAGGTCTTTAACGTCGGGAGCGGCACTGAAACAAGCCTGACCGAGCTGGCTACGGTACTTGCGTCGGTGATGGGACACCGCGGCCTCACGCCCGAATTCGCGCCGGAGCGCTCGGTCAACCCAGTACCGCGACGGCTGGCCTCGACGGGTAAGGCAGAGCGTTTGCTGGGCTTCCGCACCACGGTTTCGCTGGAGCAAGGGCTCGCAGATCTCGTGAAATGGTGGCGATCCGAGCGCGAGCTCGCTTCGGAACATCAGCGGCAGGCGGCGGCGTCGTGATTCCGATCGCAATGTCGCTACTTGCAGATCAAGAGACCGAAGCGGCGCGCCCGGCCGCTCTCTCTGCTTGGGCGTCGGAGCGTTCGACGCCGAGGCGGAACGCGCGGCCCTGCCATCCGGCTAGGTTCGGTAGAGTCCGCAGACGGGGGTAAGCACGGGTTCGCCCCTGTAGTCGGCTCGGTCGATGCCTGTGGGCGCCCGCGCAAAGCCATCGCCTGTGAGGCTGAACCACCCCATGAGGCTGATCGAACCTGTGGCAGCCTCAGATACGCAAATTTGATCGATCTCGACCGGACCATTCATGATTTCGATCGTCGTCCCAGCCCACAATGAGAGTTCTGTGATCGCACGGACGTTGAGGCAATGGGTTGGCAACTCAGCTTCGGACCAGATCCGTGTGATCGTCGTCTGCAACGGGTGCTCAGACGACACTGCGAACGTCGCCCGGCGTTTCGGCCCAGCCGTCAATGTTTTGGAATCGAACATCGCAAGGAAAACCCACGCTCTGAACCTTGGCGATCAAATCGCGGACGTTTTTCCGCGGATTTATGTTGATGCCGATATTCTGATTACCGTTGATGCCATTCTGGCTTTGGCAAGACGCCTCGATGAAGGTGGCGTTTTGGCGGTCGCGCCTACAGCCGACATCAATCTGGCAGGCTGTTCCTGGCTCGTCCGTAAATACTTCGGAATCCGGTCACGGCTGCCATCTTCGCGGGAGGGTATCGGCGGTTCTGGCGTCTATGCCTTATCTGAGGCGGGACGCAAGCGGTTCGGCCAATTTCCAGACATCACCGCTGATGACACCTTTGTTCGACTTCAGTTCAGACCAGAAGAGCGGGAGACACTGCCCCGCGTTAGGTCCACGGTATTCGCCCCACGCACTCTGCTGCAGCTTCTCGCCGTCAGAACTCGTGCCTACAGGGGAACATTCGAGCTCGCCCGGCGCTTTCCTGAACTGCGCGTCAACAAAGGACCGGCGAATGGCCGGGCGCTCATTGCGCTGTTCAAGGAACCTCGCTTATGGGCCGGACTATTGATTTATTGTGGGGTCAACATTGCCGCTCGCTGTAAGGCTACCCTGGGTTCCCGACTTGGAGCTCATCGTTGGCAACGCGACGACACTTCCCGTGCGGTACTATCAGATTCAATCAAGTAAGATTCCAATGCGGCTGGCATGACAGGAAATCGGACGTGCTCCGCATATAAATCGCTTGATTTTAAATGGCGGCCTGTTAATTTAAATTAAAACATTAAATGCAGGCACCGAGGACCCGATCCGTTGATGGGAGCTTGCGAGCTTGCAGCGTTCTAGGGAGGCCAGCCCATGCTTCTCAGCCCGGTTTTTCACCGCAAGACGTTGCTCAAGAATAACACGCCGCGGTCACCCGGCACTCGGCCGAAACTGCTGGCGGTCTCTTCGGGTGGGGGCCATTGGGTGCAGCTGTTGCGGATCAAACCCGCCTTCGAGCATTGCGAAGTCACGTTCGTCACCGTCCACGACTCCTATCAAGCGCAGGTGCCCGACCACAAATTCTACCTTGTCAATGATGCTAACCGGTTGACCAAACTCGCGCTGTTGAAGGCGGCGCGCAGAATGGCCTGGATCGTTTGGAATGAAAGGCCGGACATCGTCGTTTCGACGGGTGCCGCTCCGGGATATTTGGCATTACGGTTTGGACAAATGATGGGTGCGCGCACTATCTGGCTCGACAGCATCGCCAACATCGAGCAGCTTTCGATGTCGGGCGACCGTATTGGTCATTGCGCCGACCTCTGGCTGACGCAGTGGCCCCATCTGGCGCGACCTGAGGGACCTCATTACACAGGCGCGGTGCTATGAGTATCCTGGCGGTCGGAATGCCGTCACAGCTGGACCAGCAGCTCCATGTCTTCGCGCATCGTGATTTCTCGTGACGGCATTGCTTGCAAGATTACCTCGAGCTTGAAAGTGGATGATAGTCATGCCTCCTCGAGGGGGACTCGATCGCGGTTTCCCCCGGGCGACCATCTGCGCTGACGCGGTTGTGTCGCGTGAGGTTCGGCTACGCGACCGTAGTGTCGTGCGCATCGGCTGCAAGGAAGCCAGGTTGGCGCCTGAAGCTGTCCCCGACAGTGTCGGAGATCGACATTAGATTTAATTATTATCGTTTGGTTAATTGACTTAATTATAATAATCTATGACAAATAAATCGCCACACCGCATCGCGCTCCAGGATAGGAATAGTCCTTGATGCCCTTGTCAGGTTTGAAAGCTCAAGATCATCGGGCCAGTTCTGAGATCGATGTAGCGCCAGGTCCGGGGGCGGGGGGTTGGTGTGGGCGGCTCGCCAGCAGGAGGGCGATAATCCCGTGATTCCGATCGCATTACCGTTGCTTGCTGAGGAGGAGGCCGACGCAGCTCGCGCAGCTGTACTCTCCGGCTGGGTCTCGCAGGGCCCACAGGTGGCAGCCTTCGAGCGCGATTTTGCGGCCCTGGTCGGTGCGCCTTATGCCTGCGCCGTTTCCAACTGCACAACCGCCCTGCATTTGGCGCTCGTCGCCCTGGAGATTGGGCCTGGCGACGAGGTCATCACGGCCAGCCACTCGTTTATCGCCACGGCCAATTGCATCCGGTATTGCGGCGCGACTCCGGTCTTTGTCGACATCGATCCCGGTACATACAATATCGACCCTAACCGGGTTGCCGAAGCGATCACTCGGCGCACACGCGCGGTGATCGCCGTCCACCAGATGGGTATGCCCTGCGATCTGACAGCCCTCGCCACGCTGGCCGATCGCCAGGGCATCATCTTGATCGAGGATGCGGCCTGCGCAGCCGGCAGCCAGATCCGAGTGGATGGCAGCTGGGAGCGCGTCGGCAAGCCGCATGGGCGGATCGCCTGCTTCTCCTTTCACCCCCGCAAGGTCATCACGACCGGCGAGGGTGGGATGCTCACCACCTCCGATGCGAAGCTCGACCATAAGTTCAGGCTGTTGCGCCAGCATGGCATGAGCGTTCCGGACATCGTGCGGCACGGCTCACAGCAGGTGATCTTCGAGGACTATCTGGTAGTCGGCTACAACTACCGCATGACCGATATACAGGCCGCGGTCGGACGCGAGCAGCTCGAGCGGCTGCCTGCACTGGTGTCTCGACGCCGCGCGATCGCGGCCCGCTATCGAGAAATGCTCGGCAATTTCGCAGGCCTGAGACTGCCGATCGAGCCCGATTGGGCGCGGTCCAATTGGCAGAGCTATTGCGTTGGGCTGCCGGACCGCGTCGACCAGCTCAAGATCATGCAAAGCCTGCTCGATCAGGGCATCGCGACTCGACGCGGCATTATGTGCTCGCACCGGGAAGCGCCCTACGCCAAGGACAAGCACCGCCACGATCTGCGGCACTCCGAGTTCGCGCAGGACAATTCGATTTTGTTGCCAATTTACGCGCAGATGAACGAGGAAGATCAGGAGCGGGTCGCCTGCTCGTTGCGAAGGGAGCTCCAAGCCTCTGCATTGTAATAGGCCGCGTTCCTCAAGGCCCAAGACGCCCTGTGCGCTCTTCATGGCGCGTCATCGGGCGAGTTACGGCTTAGGCTCTTCAAAGTGCGGATCCACAATAGGCGAGTTATTCCAAATGCAAAAGCCGCTTGTTAGCTTTGTCGTCCCTTGCTACCGACTGGCTGCTTTCTTGCCAGAATGTGTCGACAGCATCCTCTCGCAGACCTTTGAGGATTTCGAAATCCTCATCATGGATGATTGCTCTCCGGACAACACGGAAGAAGTTGCCAGAACATTCACAGATAGCCGAGTTACCTATGTCAGGAACGAGCAGAATCTGGGAGCGCTCCGGAATTACAACAAGGGAATACTTTTAAGTCGAGGGAAGTACGTTTGGCTTATATCGGCCGATGATCGCTTGCGCCGACCGTACATACTGCAAAGATACGTCGAAACCCTGGAAAATCATCCGGAGGTCGGTCTTGCCTTCTGCCCCGGGGTTAGCCTGAGACGTGGAAAAGAAGGTGCAGTGATAGATTACTCGACCTATGGAGACGTCGATACGATCGTCAGGGGAGAGGAGATCATCAAGCACTCATTGAAAGTAAAAGGAAATGCGATTCTGGCTGCGTCGGTGCTTGTTCGACGTGACTGTTACGAGAAACTGAGCCTCTATCCGGTCGACGTGGTATGGGCCGGAATTCCGGTCGATTTCATTTGGGGCGGCGATTGGTACATGTGGTTATTGTTCTCCTTGAACTATCACGTCGCATACTTTGCAGAGCCGATGGTGTGTTACCGTGAACATGAACTCAGTATGACAAACGCCATCACTCAAGAGAAGATCGATATCTGCTGGCACTCCGAGTTGGCCGTCATCACGATGATATCGCAGGCTGCCAAGGAGAAAGGCGCCCTGACAGTATACAAGGCTTGCTTGGGTGCGCTCGCCAACTTCTATGCCAAACATTGTGCCTCAAAACCCTATTCGTGGATGGGGCAGACATCCTGGTCCACTATAGATCTTCAGCAGGTGGAAGCGACACTCGATCGCAGCCCTTATACTGAGCAGGAGAAGACGTGGATCCGTTCACGCATCATGGTGGCGCTGGCTGAGATCTATTATTCAGAGGGCGATTCTATATCAGCGAGATCATATTATTTGAAGGGATTGAAGCTGAAGCCTTTCATGCTGCCGGTGTTCTTGAAATTGATCGTTCTTTCATTCGGCGGTCCAGGCCGGCAGGTTCGCGAGTTGCTGCGAACCGCTCGAGAGCATTTGGTGCGAGGCTGATTGAAGGATCAGATTCCGAGTTTAACCGACTCTTTTGCTGTAAGTTCGATGAAGAAGACCCTAGTGATCAGCGACAGGTATCCTCTGCCTGAGAAGTTTGGCGCTGACATCAGAACCATGAATCTCGCACGGTACTTTGCCGGCCTTGGGCCCGTCGATATTGCGTATCTCTCGGATTTGCCCTCCGGTCTGCGACAGATGGCAGGAGCGGGGGGGCATCTCGAAAAGGATGACGTATTCTCTGGGATATATTGTTTACAGAAGCTGGAGTACCCTAGAACCTTGCGGGGACGGTTCGGAATGTCGGTTCGTGGCTTTCCGTATCCCGTTAGAGAGTATAGCAAAGCCTCGATGGAGAAGTTGGTCGCGCTAATAGAGTTTGGCGGCTACGATTTTGTGCTGGTGCGATACCTCAGGAATACCGCCGGGTTTTTTGGATTGTCACAGACGGCGAAAATGAAGGTCATCGTTGATATTGATGACGTCCTGACTCTTTCGCTCTATGATACGCTGTTTACCCCGACGAATAATGCCTTGAGGAAACTGTTCCGTGCCATCAACAAGGTGCTCCTGACTTACTATCAAACTCGTTGTGTGACCGCCTTTGGCGCCTGCTTGGTATGTTCCGAGAAGGATAAATTGGATCTGTGGGGTGAAATGGCCTCTGAAAGTATCTTCGTTGTGCCAAACACGTTGGGGATGAGAGGTCCAGGAGAACTCCCCATGGGGAGCGGGTTCGCCGGCCGACACATTTTGCTGTTTATTGGTGCGCTTCACTATCAGCCTAATGTCAGCGGCTTGCTCTGGTTTTTGGAAAACGTGTATCCGCTCTACAGGAATGTGTACCCCGATGCCGTTCTTTTGGTTGTTGGACGTGACCCATTGCCAGAGGTGATCGAAGCTTGCGCTCGCTCAAAGGGAGTCGAGTTGCATCCCGATGTCCCTGATGTCGTCGAGTACTACAAGGACTGTAGAGCGGTTGTTGTGCCATTGCTCGAGGGTAGCGGGACGCGGTTAAAGGTCTTGGAGGCGGCACTCTTGGAGAGGCCCATTATCTCTACAAGGAAAGGTGTAGAAGGGCTGGATGTCGTCTCTGGCGTTCATTTTTTGGAGTTCGATGATGATCGTAGCTTTTGCGAGGCGTATAGGGCCTTAAGCAACGAAACGGTCTATGACGCGCTTGTGGCAAGCGCTGAAAGCATGGTTCTAGAAAGATATTCAAACAGCGCTCTTTCTGCTTCAATGAGCAAGGTGGTTGCACATATCGATTCAAGGAAGGCAAAAATGTCCTCGCCGAGGTCTCACACCCCCGCAGGGCAACCTTCCGGTGAAGCTTTCAATTAGCTACGAATTCTCATCCGTCCAGAGCGGGGCCGGGAGGACCCTGCAGTCCGCGCCGCATGTCGCAGGCTTGGCCGATCTCTTAGTCAATCGCTCTCATGCCCTTGCACTTCAAGCGTGAGCCTCGGCTTGGACTTACGGTGATTCAGCCCTAGGCAGCGTTCAGCAGGAAAGCTACCTGATCGCCTTGCTGTTCAGTATTCAGCTTTGCCGCCCTCTTGGCAAACCCTCTCATTTCCCGCCGGCTGAACACATCATCTGGTCTGGATGATGCTAGCGGCTTGGAGCTCTTGTACATTTCGCTTCCCCAGAACTGAAATGCAGTCGAATCGTCGATTGATTGCCTAACACGCAAACCGCAGCGCTCCGCCAATGCATTCATTCCCTTGCGAGAGGGTATCACAACGTGGCGCGGCGCATCCAGTTGCACCCAATTCGGGCCGTACTCTCTCCACGCATGCGAGGATGAGGTTGGGATGCGAACCAGAATGCGGCCGCCGGGCGCAAGCAACCTTCTTGCATTGCTAAGACTTTGGTCCGGCTCGGGCACGTGTTCTAACGAATGATTGAACATGATGAAGTCAAACTCGCCGGACATACTCTGAAGGTCCGATTTTTGAATCGTCACGGCACCTGCTGCTGGCTCGACAATGTAGGGATCGACTCCTGTAAGATTCTTGAACCCTGCCGCAGACATTCTGTAAAGAAGTTTCCCGGACCCGCAGCCTACGTCCAGCACTCGAGAACTGGGATCAATTCCAAAGCATCCGATGACCGCTACGATGGGATCGTACCTCACAAAGGACGCCACGGCTCCCAATATGCTCTTAGTGCCGAGTGCGTGCGCGTCCCTGACGGCAGTAACACGCGAATTTCGCGACGGTCTGGAGAATGAGTAATACCCATCGGGGTAAAGGCGACTCTCATCGGCTACGTCCGATAAGCGCTGGATCGTCCCACAATCACTACATTCCTGATACTCAAACCGCTCTTTTGTGCCAAACATCATCTCAATAAAGACGTGGTGGCGATGTTCGCTGTCTGACAAGCAAGTTTTACAAATCATATCGAGTACCTAGCCACAACGGCGGATCGACTGCCGGCTAAGCGATCGGTGAGGCCGTAGAGGTGCAGTGTCCTCACTATGACGCGAAACTGACGAGCTTGCCGATGCCTTCGGCTGATCGCTCTGTCCAACCTTCTTGATCGGGCTGTCACTTTGCATGCGCCGCCTTTCGTTCTCGCCGGGTCGCGGCCCGCCGGCAATCAAGCGGAACTCGGTTGGCGAAGCTTCGTGTATCTGCAATGAATATAATAAATAAACTGAAGGCTGTCCAAATTAAATAGGCAAAGATCGCATGTTTTAATTCCGAGGGCTTCCTCTAAAGTTCAACCGAAGCCCGCGTCGCCGGGATTAGGCTGCGCCGGCGTGGGCTTTGCCGGCCGCACCAGTAAACGTGGAGCTTGGTCAGGGCGCGAGGCCGATATTTCAGTCGAGGCTCGATGTTATAACATAACCAAAGCGCGTCTCTAATATTTAAATGGATGGCGATTGAAATTTAAAAGCGATTTAATTATGTTTGGATACGGAGGGCCTTCCGAGGGGCTCCGGGGCTGACAGGCGTATGCCATGCCTCCTGAGACGACGCGGAGTTTTATTCTTGAGTGCAGACAAAGCGGTGAGTAGGCGGAATTTCATGTGCTTACGGACTGGGCCTCCGGCGGAACCCGAGAAAGGCCATTCTTGGTCTGCGCGCTGAAGAATTGCAAAAGTCTGGCCAGCGAACCGGGAGGTCGTGCAGATGGCGCCGGCGTGTCAGGCCCGACTGACTAGGAGCGTTTCGTGATGTCCGAGGCACATCCGCCCAAGGCTGGAGGAATGGCTGAAGAACCCTTGGTCACGGTCGTGATGTGCGTGTACAACGCTGGTAAATATTTTCGACCGTCGCTGTTTAGCATAATTAATCAGACATACAGGAATCTGGATATTCTCATTGTCGACGATGGTAGTTCGGACGGCTGCTTCAGCTCAGTTCAGGATTTGCTGGTAGATGAGCGTGTTCGCGTGATCCATCAAGCGAACTCAGGCAAGCCTGTTGCTATCAATCGAGCGCTCGATCGGATCCGCGGCGAGTTTTACGCAATTCAAGACGCGGATGACATCAGCTATCCAACTAGAATCGAAAAGCAGGTTCGTGCGCTGCTCAACAGTCCGCATTTGGCTGCCGTGTTCTGCGGCAACGAGCTCATCATCAACGAGAGATTCATGGCACCCGTGTTTTCGCCGAAAAGCGAGAGCGACTGCCAGTCCGAGATCAGGGCCTTTCAAATGCCGGCTCTCGATCCCACGGGAATGTTTCGAATGTCATTGGTTGGCGATATCCGGTTCGAGCCGTCGTTAATGGTTGCCGAGACCTGCGATTACATATGGAGAGTCGGGGAGGTGCATCCGATGATCGTATTGGGGGAGTGCCTTTATGCCTACCGCATTCTTCCCAATTCCCTCAGCCGACGGGCGCCAACCTGGCGGAAGCAGTTTGAGGTCGATGTCTTCAGGCGAGCATGCGAGCGGCGCGGTTTGCGGTTTGAGCAGGGTTGCGCGGATGCGATGTGCGGCTACAGAGGATCTAACAACAGTTTATTGGACAACAACATCGCCGCCCATTTCATCAAGAGCGTGCTGGATTGGCGTAGGTCGAACCGTCGGTTGTCGGCATTAAAGACGGGTTGGCAATGTGCGTGTTTGCACCCAGCGGATCCGCACTACTACAAAGCGCTGGTTTACGCCTTGATTTCACCCAGCGTAGCGAGCCGCCTGCGTCGTGACTTCCTGGCGACTCCCCTGGAGACCACGAAATGAAGCGCCTCGTAGGGAGGAATTGTCGCTTTGTGCGGCGCCTCGGCTTCGAGCGCGCTACTTGTTTGCAGAACGTCTCAGATATTTGAGGTACTCGCGTTGACCCGCAAAAGCTTAGAATTGGAATCGGGTTCTCAGCTTACGTATCTGTATGGTCGGCAGTGGAGTCCAGTTGGTCGCGCCGCGGGGGCGCCGCGTTGGGGGACGGAACTGTATCTGAAGCTATTGTTGGTCGCGATTGTCTTGCCCGAAGGATTGTCTTTCTTCGTCGGCGATTTTCGCCTCTCGGTTGCTCGAGTTCTAATTTTCTGTTCCTTCATCGCCGCGCTACAGCAGCTTGGACAGCGTCTAGGCGCGCGAACCGTCGTCTGCGTCCCATCGGATATCTTGGCCCCGCTCACGGGCGTTTGGATGATGTTGGCTGCCACAGTCACTGATGGTCCTGCGGGTTTTAAAGGGGCTGGAATCGAAGCGCTCGAGTTTGTGGGCGCATACCTGACGTTCCGGTTTCTTCTTGGGCCGGTCGATAGTTCCGTTCGAATAGCACGGTTCTCCTGCAAGCTGATGATCTTGATCGTCGGCATAGCGCTTCTTGACCCGCTGAGTGATAAACTGTTCACCTATGAGTTCATCAAAGGTATTACCGGCTATGCGAAGCTTAGTTACGATGGACCATTAGCAATCAGGGCTGACACGTTCTATCGGGACGGTGTCGTTCGCGCCATGGGGCCGCTCGAGCATTCGATATTGTTCGGTGCTGTTTGCGTTTGGTTTGGGGTCGTGGCCTTCACTACGTTCAGGCACCAGGTACTCGGCTGGGGTGTGGCGGGCATCGCCCTCATCGGTGTGTGGTTTTCGCAGGCGCGCAGTCCATTGTTGGCCTATCTGATCGGATTTGCGCTGGCGAGTTTCTATGCCGCAAGCCCTCGCTTCGCTGCCCGATGGAAGTTGGTCGGGTTGTGTGTGACCGCTCTACTCCTTGTTGTTTTCACTTTCTCTGGCAGCCCGGTCGCAACCCTTGTGCGACTTAGCGGAGTAAGCCCAGAGGCGGCCTGGGCCCGTCAAGCGATTTGGGACACGGGAGGACCTGTGGTCCTCGGTTCGCCGATCTTCGGAATTGGTTTGAATGGCGACTGGAATTGGCAGTCGCATGGCGCGCTCGTGAGTTCGAGCGTGGATGCCTTTTGGCTTGCCACCGCAATGTCGTATGGAATTCCGGGAAGCGCGTTGATCCTTTTGACAATTGCCAGCGCATGCTGGCTTGGCTCGATCGACAAATCGCCTCACCTTACTCCCGAAGAGAGACGGCTGTCAGTGGCGCTCGGAATTGTAATAGCGACGATCGCGTTTCTAGGGTTCATTGTGCACTTTTGGGGCATTTGTTGGATCCTCATCGCTGTGTTTACCGGGATGCGAGCGAACCTCGCGGAGACCGCCATATTGCGCGAAAGAGGTGCGACCCGATTACCGGAGACATTTGAAGACGGGGGACCGCGAGGTCATTAGGCTGGCAGGGATGCCGATCAGGATTTCTCGCTGCGCAGGACTAAAGCATGAAGGTTTCCATTATCATACGAACTTACAATCGTGCGTACATCATCGGGGAAGCGATCGAGAGTGCCTTGAATCAGACGTATGCGAATTTCGAGATAATCGTCGTTGATGATGGATCCACAGACGGCACGGCCGCAACGGTGAAAAAGTTTCGAAGCGACAAAGTGCGTTACATTAGGCATGATCGCAATCGCGGGGTGAGTGCGGCAGGCAACACGGGTATAAAGGCCGCCAACGGCGATATCGTTGCTCATCTGGATTCGGATGACCTGTGGAAGCCGGAGATGCTCAGCAGTCTCGTCGATGTTTTGCGGCGTCATCGTCAGATTGGCGCGGTGTTCTGTGACGTTGAGGTCGACCGTGGCAGATCCATCTCGTCAATTGTCTCAAGCATGCGTGCATTTCCGAAACTGCTCGCATCGCGCGCGCGTTCTGATTTCGATGTCTTTCTCTTCAGCAGCCGGGAGATGTATCTGTGTTTGCTGGAAGAAGTGCCTATCAAGCCGACTGCGGTATTGATCCGGCGCACTGTTCTGGATGAGTTTAGAGGTTATAATGAATCATGGTGTTCGGGCGAGGACTGGGAACTGTACCTGAGAATCTCGAAGCATCATGGATTTGGATACGTCGATCGCAAGCTCGCAGTTATGCGGGTGCTCGAGGATTCAACCCTATCGAAACTCCAGGAGGAGGATAAATCGTCCTTGCTGCAGCTGGCAGTGAGCGAGAAGAAGGGGCTTCGGCGAGATCGCGAAGCGCTCGAAGCGGCAAATCGTGCAATCGCTCGGCATTGCAAGGATTTGGGATGGATCTATCTGCACTCGGGAAGACGAATGAAATCGATCTCAACCTACGCTCGCGGATTTGCCGAAACGGGACACGTACCTCTCGTTATGAGAGCCGGCGTGGCTCTTATGCCTCTGTCGCTTACTGCGGGTTTGAAAAAGCTACTTCTATCCAGCGATCGCTCGCTCGCTCCATGAGAGATCTTTCCGGCGAAGTGGTCGATGGTCCGTGTGTGCGGGAATAGAATGACTCAGAACCACATCTCCGACAGGCCGGCGGCACGGCGGATTGCATTCGCCACGATCGGGGATGGGCGCCTGGTCAGGTTCTGGTCCGGTACCCCGTTTCACATGTCGAGATCGCTCGCAGGTGAAGGTCACGAGGTGGTCCATATCGGTCCGTTGAGCGCACCGATATTGCCCCTATACAAGACGTATTCCAGGCTTTGCCGTGCCTTTCGCAGACGCGGCCGTTCCCCGTTGCATGCGGGGGCGGTCGTTGCACAATATGCAGCGGACTCTGCGCGTAAAATCCGAGCGGTGTCGCCCGATATCGTCTTCGCGCCGGCCGGCTCTACCTTTGCATGGAGTGTGCCTAACGGCGTTCCGCTCGTCTATGCGTCCGACGCGACCTTTCGGCTCATTGAGAACTACCATCCTAACTATCGAAACTTGTCGCGAGGTGCTCGGGACATCGCTGAACGCGTGGAGCGGGACACGATCGCGCGCGCGGATCTGATCCTCTACCCGTCGGAATGGGCAGCCGAATCTGCCATCAGGGACTACGGTGCCGACCGTAGCCGGGTGCATGTCATTCCTTGGGGCGCCAACCTCGAAGAAGCGCCGGATCGTGCCTCCGTGCTAGGGTGCCGCAAGCCGGGTCCCTGCCGTCTCCTCTTCATCGGCGCCAACTGGGAGGAGAAGGGCGCTGACATCGCGGTCGGCGTCCTCGCTGAACTGAGGAAGAGGGGCATGGAGGCGGAGCTCGTGATCTGCGGATGTACTCCGCCGAAGTCAGTTGCTCAGGATGGCCTGACGATCATCCCTTATCTCGACAAGTGTGATCGCGAACAGCGCAACCGATTGGATCAACTCTATCGGGACGCGGATCTATTTCTGCTGCCGACCCGGGCGGATTGCTATGGAATCGTGTTCTGTGAAGCCGCGGCCCATGGAGTACCGAGCATTGCGCCGGCCACTGGCGGCGTCCCCTGCGCTGTCCGCAACGGGGAGACGGGCTTGTTGTTGCCACCGGAAGCGACGAAGGCGGACTATGCGGCGGTCATCTTCGAGACCTTTGCTAACCAGGATCGGCTGGCACGCCTGAGACAATCGAGCCGCGACGCCTTCGAGGCCCGATTGAACTGGCAGGCTTGGGCCCGGCGGGTTTCAGATCTGATAGAAACTCTATGATCGTCTTGAATTATCATGAGCTGGTGGAAGCCTCGCCTTCGAACGCGTGGTGCCTGACTCATGAAACGTTCGAAGTGCATCTCGCACTTTGCGGGGAGGCACTGGTCTCGCCCCAGAAGTTTCTGGAGCATTGCTCCGATCCGACATCCCACGGCACCGGCGCGGTCCTGTTGACTTTCGACGATGGATTTATTTCGGACTATACGCATGTCTACGCCCGTTACATGACGACCGGTCGTATCCCGGGTTTCATGTCCTTTATCCCGGTAGACTTTGTAGGCTCGCCGGGACGTATGAGTTGGGACATGATCGAGGAGCTTGCCAAGGGGGGTGTTGCGATCGGCTCACATGGCATGGCCCACGTCGATTTGACGACTGTCTCGGACGCAGAACTCGAGCGCGAGCTCGGTGTGTCCAAGTCGATGCTTGAGGATCGCCTCGGTCGACAGGTAGCTCTCTTCGCTTTCCCATATGGACGGTTTTCCCGACGGGTCTGGGAGGCGGCGCTGAGGGCTGGCTACACACACCTCTTTACAATCCAGCTTGGATATCATCGCGGCTTCGAATCGTTTTTGTACTCCCGCCTTTGTATGACGAACAACATGGATGCTGAGTACATGCGCCGCCACTTGCGCGATCCGGATGCGATGCGCGGCGTTTCCTGGAAAATCAGCACAAAGCTCGGGCTCTATCGCCAACTCATGCGCTTGCGGTATCACTAGCGCTTTAGTATTTGGGCGGTTTCAGTGCTGTGCAAAGCCAGGACATCGCCCGTTGAGTCGTCTTGGCCTCGTCGATCACCTCGAATGCTCGTTTTGCCTCCCGCAACACTGCCAATGATCGCCGCGATGCGGTGTAGTTCGAGACGATGATGCAGCCTCCCGGTTTGAGTGATTGCGCGTAACGCTCGAGCGACCGAACGGGGTCGCGCAAATAGAAAAGAGACTCGTTAAAGACGATGACATCGAAACGGCCGTCGGGCTCGTACACGTCGCCGTCAGCCTGAGAAAAGTCAGTGCGATCATCGTTGTACAGACGGAGCTTCTCGATTGCCACGTCAGAGATGTCCACTCCGACATAGCGTTCATATCCAAGCTGCTTGAAGCGCTCGAATAGCATTCCGTCTCCGCAGCCGATCTCCAGGTACTCGCCGCCACGTCTAAAAGCGTCCATGAAACCGATGAGTGTCCAGTAGCGAGCTACTTCGCGCTGCATGTAGGTCCAGAGGCCATCGCTGTACTCGGCGTCCCAAGTGGATTTCGCTTTTGGGCTGTCACCGAACCCCTGCGCAGTCTCCCACTCGCTAACGGCACGCCCCAGCGCGTCGCCAAAAGGCAGCCGGGCCAATCCGAAGGCATAGTACGCGGCGCGCACCCGGCGCCATGCGTGGTAGTGAAGTGCTGCAAGCATTCCCAACCTGCCAACGCGTATTCGACGTCAGATAGTTTAATACAGGTGAAGTTATCGACAGATCAAGTGTGTACGGCGGGCGAGAACTGCAGATTTCATAGTACCTGTGAGGTGAGCTTTCGCCCGGCCAATTCGCCTGCGCATCTCGGACCCTTGTCCGTGAGCCGCCAGGGAACGATTACCGCAAACGTCTTGCGCTCCTATCGTTCCGTGATCGGATCGAGAGTACCACGCCCCGCAGAATCACAGCACGTCCCCAATGACTCACCCCCGCTCCCAACGCGCGGGCATCATCAGGTCGTGGCTGGACGCTGCCACATCGGGTCTTCCGGTGCCGCGGATCCGGTCTAAAGCGTTGTTTCTACCTGAAAGCCGGCCGGGAGTATTGTCCGCGAGAAGGTAGTGCTTTTGGCAGGAGCTACACACCCCGAATATTCGGAGAAATGGGTTGGCTTGTGCAATGCAGAAATTAAATGCCTGTTAACAGTTGACGGATGTATTTAAGTGCGCCTATCATTATTTGTTTTTGCAATTTGTCACAGAAAATCAAAGCCATGGATAGTGGTTTTGCGGAAGCGATAATTTCCCTTTCATTGCATGCATTGCCGGGGCGGTTGCGCCTAAGCATTAAACCCGGAGCGCTCGGTTACCGGGTTCGCCGACGGATTTGTCTTAAGTCGCTGTTCACAGCTGGTGGCCCATCGCTGTCCGCTTGGCATGCTAGCCCCCGACCAATTTTCGCTTGAAGAGAGTTGTCATGCAGATCGGGCCGGCGCTTTCAGGTGTATTAGGTACCACGACGATTGAGGAGTTGCGGCGCCCGGGAGCGCAGGATGCGATCGTGATCGGCGGGGGAGCCGCCGGGGGATTGGCGGCGCTCTTACTCGCCGAGGCTGGCCTGCGCGTGCTTGTGCTTGAGGCCGGGTGGCAGAATTCGCCGCGAACGACTGGGATACGCCGAGCTATAGCCAGCATGACCCGTAGGCTCGCGGACCCTGCGACACTTCGCTTGCTCCCTCCTGCGGTTGTTCCCTTTGGCAAGATGGCCTTGAGAGGCCTCGGCATGTTGCGCCAGCCCATCCAATCTCGCTGCAGCATCTGGGGCCGAGCGCCGGACTCGTTTGTTGACGATCATGACCTGCCTTACGTGACGCCACGGAGCCAACCTTTTGTCTGGATACGAGCGCGAACGCTCGGCGGACGCGTGGGCCTTCCAGGGCACGGCCGGCAATACTATCGGCTGAACTCCTCCGACCTTGCGCCGTGCGATGGATTGAGCGCGCCTTGGCCGCTAGAGCCGGGTGAGTTGGACCCCTGGTATTCGATGATCGAGCGACGGCTAGCGCTTGCCGGTGCCATGGATAGCGTACCATGGCAGCCTGACAGTCAGCTCTCGCGAGAACTTGAACCTTCACTGAATCAGTTCGCGCTGATGGCAGCTATCCGCGCACGGTGGCCTCACTCGCGGCCGATGCTCACGCGCTTTGCCGCACCGCTGGATGCCTTGGAAACTGCTGCTCTTACAGGGCGCCTTCGATGCCGTGAGGGCGCAGTCGTACGGCAAATCGATGTTGATCGATCAGGTCGCGTACGCGGCGTAGTCTGGTTCGATCAACAAAGTGGAACCGACGTACGCGCTTGCGCTCCGTTGGTCTTTCTGTGCGCGTCCTCGTTAGAGTCGACACGAATACTCTTGCTTTCGCGTTCATTCAAAGGGGGCCAAGGGCTCGGTGCAGGATCTGACGCGCTGGGGCGCTACTTGATGGACCATATTGTCGTAACTGGGTGGGGTGGAGGTGCGCCGCTGAAGCCCAGCCCAGTGCTCGAAGATGGGTGCGCGATTTACCTTCCACGCTTCGATGCGCGCGACAGGCCCGCGCCCCTCGGCGGGCGAGGTTTTGGCGTGCAGTTGTATCAATTTCCAGGAGGGCACGGGCGTTCCCATTTTACTGCGGTTAGCTTCGGTGAAATGCTTCCTCGTGCCGAAAACCGAGTAGCGCTACATCCTACACGACGGGATGTATGGGGAATCCCCGTATTGCATATCGACTGCCGCTATAGCGAAGCGGATTTGGCGCGTGCCCGCGATCAGGCAGCTGCCATACGCGAGATCGCCGCAACAGCTGGCGTGACGTTGAGCCGGGTTAATGAACGGCCGGCCCCGCCTGGCTCCGCGATTCATGAGTGCGGGACCGCCCGGATGGGTATCGACCCCGCGACCTCCGTGCTCGATCCAAATAACCAGTGCTGGGACGCACAGGGATTGTACGTTACGGATGGTGCCTGTTTCCCGTCCCAGGGCACGCAAAATCCCACGTTGACCATTCTCGCTCTGACCGCGCGCGCATGCCATCACGCGGTGAGCACCGTCGCCCAAACAAGGCGAGAAGCTGCATTCGGACTAGCCGGAGGCGCGTCATGACGGTGGCTGCTGCCGCGCCGTTTCGAGAAATCCTTCCGCGAAACATGCTCCCCCTAGGTTTTGGATCCGGCGCACTGTTGAGCAAGCGACGAACCCGCCGTGAGGCTCTTAAGTTGCTCGAAGCAGCTATGGATTGTGGGGTCACATATTTTGATACTGCGCGAATGTATGGTGCCGGTCGCGCAGAGGGCATTCTGGGAGAGTTGGCGGCGCGAAAGCGGGAGCGCCTGGTTCTGGCAAGCAAGGCGGGCATTGTCCCACAAAGTCGCGCACTTCATGTCCGCGCAATGGGTCGTAGCATTCGTCTTCTGCACAATGTCGCGCCAAGTTCAAAGAATTACCTGCCTGTGCCGTCCAACTATCTGCCGCGTTTCGGAGCCTTTGGTCTCGTGGAATTCCGAGAAAGTGTCGAGACTAGTCTCAAGGAATTGCGTACAGATTATCTCGATGTTCTACTCCTGCACGAGTGCAGCGCTGCCGACGTAGAGGAAACGGACCTGATCCGTCTTCTCGATGATCTCAAGCGTGAAGGGAAGGTCCGCGCCGTTGGCATAGCGACAGGCATAGAGGAGACGGTGTCCATCCTCCAAAGATATGCAGCGCTGTTCGACGTTGTGCAGATTCCAAATGCCATCTGGAATATGAACGTCAGGAAAGTTCCGGCAACTAACCGCCTCGTGATTACGCATTCGTCTCTTACCAGCCGATTTAAAATACTGCTCGATAGATTGTTGTCCGATGAGCGGATGGCGGCTGAATGGCGTTCGCTGACGCAGGTAGATCCACGCGATTCGACAGAGCTGGCTCATCTACTGCTGGCTCATGCGCTGAATGCAAATCCAAACGGGATCGTCATCTTTTTCTCGTCCAATCCGTCGAATGTTGTGGCAAACGTGAGATCTGTCAGCAGTCGAGCTATCGACGAGAAGCAGATCGCGGGTTTGAACGCATTATTGGCGAGAAAGCATGTTGCCGAGTTTCTTGACGCGAGCTTCCGAGATCTGAGTTTCTGATCGGTGCAGACCGACGACGGTGGCTTGACTTTGCATCAGTCAGACGCGGCGGAGTATGGTTAGGTCGTCGGCAGGACCTGATCGAACATCTTGTTGCGACCCTGCCGGGGGAGCGGGTGACTGTGTGCTGGGTTCGGGGGACATCAACGATCAGGATGATCGGTGCGCGCTCGTAACTCTCGATCTGAATGGTGTGTCCGGAACGGCATTTGCTTTGCTTGGCGCGCTTTGCGGATGGCGCTGGATTGGCCATTACCTGAATCGGGCAATACGGGTTCGGATTGTTCGCAGCGCGATGTGTGCTCAAATGCTCTTGCTGGACGCTCGCGCTGTTGATTGTCTGGACAAAAAATTATGTCGTGTTTGGCGGCAGATAATCTTGTGGATCGAAATATTTAATTTGTTTTCTGCTGTGGCGCCGTCGACGACACTTGGTAAGCTGTTGTCTAGTGGCGAAGGCGTAACATCGATTCCGGCATACTTTTGTATATCTTCGACCGCTCCGTGTGGCCCTCGTTCAATGCGGTGCACGAGTGGTTGATCGGACTGAAGAAATTTCCGGCATTTAATTCGCGCGATGCGAATGTGTCTAGGGTAGCTCAGGAAATTACCTTGGGTGAGCCGTCGTGTCGTCGCAAAAAAGCCTCCACCCGCCGGGAAGACGCACCCCAACGGCGCTGCGCCAGCAGAGTCGCACTTGGGGTCGCGTCGCTTGGGGAAACAATTGGGCGCGTGCCAGGGGCAAACCAGATTGAAATTAACAGGAGAAAACTAGATGGCATCCATTCCTCTGACATGGAATGATCCGATGTTTAGCGACCAGACCAATTCGGGGACGGTCTGGCTTGGAAATGGAGAGACGATTTCGGGTGTGAGCATTTCCGACCAGAGCGACACTGTCGCCGTCGGAGGGAGCGGCTCGTTCACCATCGACGACGTCCGTATTTCTTCAAGGGAAGGCGTGCGCATTGGGGGCAGCGGTGATGTCACCATCAACAATACGTACATCGAGACAACGGGACTGTCGGGCGATCACGCCGACGGAATTCA
Organism: Bradyrhizobium sp. BRP20; assembly: GCF_020194215.1. NCBI lineage: Bacteria > Pseudomonadati > Pseudomonadota > Alphaproteobacteria > Hyphomicrobiales > Nitrobacteraceae > Bradyrhizobium > Bradyrhizobium sp. BRP20. The sequence goes on from NZ_JADYVY010000013.1 coordinate 58,390, forward strand.
GGCCTATGCTCCCGGCGCCACCGGGAATCTGACCATTACAAACTCGACCATTGTATCGCACGACCAGAATGCCACTGCTGGGCTGTTCATCGCAGATGGTTATAGCGGAACGTTCACTTTCAATAACGTGGTGTTCGACGGTGGCCCATTTGGTCTGCGCATTGCCGCGGACGCAGGAGCCGGTCACGATGACTACCTCGCCCTCAAGGACGTGTATTTTGTGGGGCCATTTGCGTATGGCGCGCTTTGGTTGGAGGAGGTCAATGCGAACATACACATCACGCAATGGGAGAATGTTCGCTACGCCACGATCGTGGACGGTCAACTCATCCCCGGCGATCTTATCCCGCCTCCCCTTCCGGTTGAAGGACCGACCGCACCCAGCACGCCGACCGCGCCGGATGCTCCGACTATCGCGTCGTTCTCGACCGACAGCGGCACCGCTGGCGACAAGATTACCAACGACAATACCATCGAGCTCAAGGGCACCGCGGCTGCCGGCAGCACGGTCAAGATCTACGACGGTACGACCCAAATTGGTTCGACGACTACGGACTCGAGCGGCAGTTGGGACTACATCACCAAGATCCTGACCGACGCCAAACATACGCTGACCGCAACGGCGACCAGCTCGTCGGGTCAGACCAGCGCGGCGTCGTCTGCGTTGGCAATCACTATCGATACCAAGGCTCCGACTGCGCCGACCATTGCCAGCCATACCGTGAACACCGCCAATCAGGTGGTGATGTCGGGCAGTGCCGAAGCGAGCAGCGTCGTGAAGGTGTTCGACGGCACGACCCAGATCGGGACCGCGACTGCCAACAGCACCGGCGGGTGGAGCTATACAACCAGCGCCCTTGCGGCCGGCTCGCACAGCCTTACCGCGAAGGCAACGGATGCAGCAGGCAATACCGGCCCGGCGTCCACTGCGTTCACCGCCAGCATCACCGGCACCTCGGCGCCAGCCACACCGACCTCGCCGACTGCCGGCACGGTGGTCGAGTCAGCTGGCGCGACAACTCTCGTTGAGAGCGGCGGCAAATATTACCTCAATGGCAGCACCGGATCGGGCCCCACGCTGAAGGACAACGGTGTGCAGTTTGTGAAAGGGTCGGATGGCACCTGGACTCCCATCGGTGCGGAGAAGACGGCGACGGGCTATGTGGTTGCGTGGAAGGAGACGAGCACGGGTCAGTACACGGCGTGGAACACCGACAATAACGGCAACTACGTGTCCCATGTCAGCTCCCTGACCGGCTCCACAGACGGTGGCTCGGTGTCGGGTACTGACTCTGGCCTTAAGTCGCTCGAGACGAGCTTCCATCAGGATCTGAACGGTGACGGGCAGGTAGGTACTTCCACTGCGACCATCCCGACGTCGCCAACCCCGACGACTGGCAAGGTCGTCGAATCGGCTGGTGTGACAAGTCTCGTTGAGAGTGGCGGCAAATACTACCTCAACGGCAGCACCGGCACTGGCCCGACGCTAAAGGATAACGGCGTGGATTTCGTGGGCGGGTCCGATGGCACCTGGACTCCCATTGGCGCGGAGAAGACGGCGACGGGCTATCAAGTTGCCTGGAAGGAGACGAGCACCGGTCAGTACACGGCGTGGAATACCGACAATAACGGCAACTACGTGTCTCATGTCAGCTCCCTGACCGGCTCCACGGACGGTGGCTCGGTGTCGGGTACGGACTCTGGCCTCAAGACGCTGGAGACCAGCTTCCATCAGGACCTGAACAGTGACGGGCAGATCGGTACGTCCAGCGTAGCTACGTCATCCACTGCAACCGGTAGCAACGCGGCTATTGCGGGCAGTACGTTCATCGCTTCGCCGGGCAACACGACCCTGACCAGCACTTCCGGCGATGACACCTTCCTTGGCAGCAGCCAGGCCGATACTTTCGTGTTTGGCGCGAACTTCGGCAACGACGTCATCAAGGGCTTCGTTGCCCGCGGACCTGCTCACGACACGATCGAGTTCAGCAAGAGTGTGTTCGACAGTTTTGCCAGCGTTCTTTCCCACGCGACGCAGTCAGGCACCGATGTCGTGATCGCGACGGGGAGCGATACGCTCACGCTGAAGAACGCCAAGCTCGGCTCGTTGACCAGCAACGACTTCCACTTCGCGTAGGGGACGGCATCCACAGAGAGCAATCTTCAACAACTGCCTTGGGGGATCTCTTGAGGGATCTTCCAACAAAGGCGCGTTTCAGGGGCAGAAGCCATGATTGACTTTGGACGGCGGGGGGTATTCCCCCCGCCCGCAAATCTCTATCGAATTCCAGTTCTTTACATATCAGGACTCTGGTCAGCCGGACGGCAGTGGGCGGAAAACGCTCAACTGCAGACGCCGCAACTGATCGGCTGGGCAAAGGGCCTGATCGAAGTGCTGCGGTCACGGATATTCGCTGGTCGACCCCGGCCAGTGGATCACTATGACGAGTCGCAGTCAGAGTTGTCGGCGTTCCTGCGGTCTTGCCGCCGGATTTTCTGGGCGCTAGCGGCATTCAGCGGCATGAGCAACCTTCTGATGCTCACCGGCTCGTTCTTCATGCTGCAAGTCTATGATCGGGTGCTGCCCGGACGCAGCATACCGACTCTTGTCGCTCTGTTGGCTCTGGCAACGGTGCTCTACCTGTTTCAGGGCGGGCTCGACTTCGTCAGGAGCAGGATCAGCGCCCGGGTGGGCCGGTATTTCGATGAAAGTCTCGGGATTCGCATCTTCGACGCTCTTGTTCGCCTGCCTTTGAAGACCAGAGCGGATGGCGACGGCCTGCAGCCGGTGCGGGACCTCGATCAGGTCCGCAGCTTCCTGTCGAGCGGAGGGCCGACGGCGCTCTTCGATCTGCCCTGGATGCCGATCTATCTCGGCGTCTGCTTCCTCTTTCACTCCTGGATTGGCATCACTGCGCTGGCTGGTGCGTTGGTGCTGGTCGGCATTACGATGCTCACGGAAACGCGTACCCGAGGTCCGGCAAAGGCGAGCTCGCGTCTTGCCATTTCGCGAACTGCCCTCGCGCTCGAGGGACGGCGCAACGCCGAAGTTCTGCAGGCCATGGGTATGCGGCAACAAGCGGCTTTGCGTTGGCAGGATGCCAACGCAAAGTACCTCGCAGCCCATGAACGGGCCAGCGATGTCGCAAACGGACTCGGTGGTGCCTCGAAGATTTTCCGCGCGATCTTGCAATCGCTGGTTCTTGCCGTTGGCGCCGTCCTCGTCATCAACCAGGAATCGACGGCCGGCATCATCATTGCCGGATCGATCCTCACCGCGAGGGCCCTTGCGCCTGTCGAAATGGCAATTGCGAACTGGAAGGGGTTCGTCGCGGCGCGCCAATCGGGACAACGGCTCGATTATTTGCTGAAGCTTCTTCCTCAGGAGGAGGAGCGGTTGGCATTGCCTGCGCCTGTGGAAACCCTTAGCGCCGAGAACCTCTATATCAGTGCTCCGAACTCCGAGAGACCCACTCTCAGCGAAGTGTCATTCCAGCTGCGGAGTGGGCAGGCGGTCGGAATCATCGGTCCGAGCGGATCCGGCAAGTCGACGCTGGCGCGTGCGCTGGTTGGCGTGTGGCCGTGCATTCGAGGCAGGATCCGGCTCGACAACGCCGCCCTCGATCACTGGTCTTCTGACGACCTCGGCAAGCACATCGGTTATCTGCCCCAAGACGTAGAATTGTTCGACGGCAGCATTGCGATGAACATTGCACGCTTCGACCCGAACGCAACCGCCGCCGCTGTTCTGGAAGCCGCCCGCGCCGCGGGCGCGCATGACCTCGTCCTCTCACTGCCGGACGGGTACAGCACGAAGATCGGCGAGGGAGGGCTGGCGCTGTCGGCGGGGCAGCGGCAGCGTATCGCGCTTGCGCGCGCTTTTTACGGCAAACCCTTCCTGGTCGTGCTTGACGAACCCTCTTCCAATCTAGATGCGGAGGGCGAGGAGGCTCTGACAGAGGCGATCCTGAACGTGCGACGCCGCGGAGGGATTGTGGCCGTTGTCGCTCATCGGCCGAAGGCGCTGGAAGGTGTGGACCATGTATTGTGCCTCGGCGAAGGCAGAGTTCAGTCCTTCGGCAAGCGAGAGGAGGTACTCAAGAGAGTGCTGCGGACTCCGGTGCCGCTGAAGGTCGTCGCAGAAGCTCAAGGAGGCGGCCGATGAACGATCAGATTGCGCCGGCGTTGCAGTCCATCCAACGTTACATGATCGTCGGAATGATCATGTTCGCTTTGGTGACTTTTGGGGTCGGCGGCTGGGCGACGACTTCCCAGTTGTCGGGCGCGGTGATCGCGCAGGGCGTGGTCGTGGTGGATTCGAGCGTCAAGAAGGTCCAGCACGCCACGGGTGGAATCGTCGGAGAGTTGCGCGTGCGCCAGGGCGATCGGGTCAATGCAGGCGACATTCTGATCCGCCTCGACGAGACGCAGACGCTCGCGAATGCGACGATCGTCACGAATAGCATCGACGAATTGCTGGCACGGCAGGCCCGTCTCGAGGCCGAGCGCGATAGTGCCGAACAGGTCGTGTTTCCAAAGGTACTGCTCGACCGGGCCAAAGAGAGCAACTCCGAGGCAAGCCGTGCAATCGCCGCGGAGCGGAAGCTGTTCGACCTGCGTCGTCAGGCGAGGAGCGGCCAAAAAGCGCAGTTGCAGGAGAAGAGCGCGCAGTTGGAGAACGAAATCAAGGGCTATATGGGGCAGACGGAGGCCAAGCAGAAGGAAGTGGAGTTCATCCGACAGGAGCTGGAGGGCGTGCGCAGCCTCTGGCAGAAGAACCTGGTGCCGATCACCCGGCTCAATTCCCTCGAGCGCGACTCCGCCCGCATCGAGGGCGAGCGCAGCCAGCTCGCAGGAATGATCGCTCAGTCGAAGGGCAAGATCTCCGAAATCGGACTCCAAATCATTCAGATCGACCAGGACCTCCGTACCGAGGTCGGCAAGGACCTGATCGAAACCCGCTCGAAACTCTCCGAGCTGGGCGAGCGCAAGACTGCGGCGGTGGATCAGTTGAATCGGGTCGATATCCGGGCGCCACAATCCGGTCGCGTCCACGAGCTCAGCGTCCACACGGTCGGGGGGGTGATCTCTCCGGGCGAGCAAATCATGCTGATCGTTCCTGACGCGGACTCGCTCGCGGTCGAAGTCAAGATCGCACCGAAGGATATCGATCAGGTCTACGTGGGGCAGACCGCGACAATGCGCTTCGCAGCATTCAACCAGAAGACCACGCCCGAAATCGACGGCGAGGTCAGCATGGTCTCGGCAGACATCACGCAGGATCAGCGTGCTGGCACGAGTTACTACACAGGCCGCGTCTTGCTGAAGACGGAAGAGCTGGCGAAGCTCGGCTCGGCCAAGTTGCTGCCCGGCATGCCTGTCGAGGCCTTTATCAAGACGGCGGGGCGGACCGCGTTGTCCTATCTGCTCAAGCCGCTACACGATCAGGCGCAGCGCGCATTCAAAGAGCGCTGAGCCCTTTGGATTTGAAACGACACAGCCCCGAGCGCACCCGCACTCGGGGCTGAGAGGAATCTCAAGAGTTTGTCCATTGCTGCGAATAACATTGATGTTCAAGACGAAAAAGAAGCCCAAATGAAAAGATAACGACGGGCTTGCAGGCGTGCCGTGAGCTGGGTGAACACCGAGGAGAGCTGCTCGCTGCGGATGGCTCGCCGCTCGTCGCATTGCATCCGAAGCCTATCGTTGGCTTCGACCGCCCGGAGCTCAAGATTGCGCCGCGAGATCGATCGAGTCGATGCGGGGCAGACCGCAACGTTGGCCGCATCAACGAGCACCGAGCTGACGACGAGCCCCTGCAATGCGGCTGGAGACGGACGGCGTGGCTTGAGGGGGCTCTGGCCGCCAGGAACGAGCCACAAGGGTGGACAGCTTTCGCCCCTTCGTCAGGCCTGATTGGGCGTGTCTGAGCAGCCGCCAGAGATTGGCTGGGGTGAGCCTGGCAGTACCGATCCACGTCGGCAGTGCCGACAGCAAAGCTCCGGCGCGCGCACGGACCGAGTATGGCGCGGGCTCGCTGTGTTGGCAGGCGGACCAGCTAACCGCCCGGCGGTGCAGCCCGCTCAGCACATCCATTCGCTTGCTGCGCAGAGTCATCGCTGTGACGAAGACAAGCAGGATGGCTTCAGCCCCCAAAATGACGAGCAGTTCTTCCGGCATGTGCAATCTCGATTGTGAGGCGGAGAGGTCGTTCGGAATACGATCTGCCGGAGGGCGCATTGAATCAACGATTAATTCGTGGGAATCGTTAAATTGGCGGCTTATTTCTGAACGCTGCGGAGCAGCTCATAGCGGCCGGCGATGCGGCCGGGCCGGGACGCGTCTGCGGGGGCGATCTGCTTGTTGGCTGTACTGAATAATGCGCAAACGCATTATTTCTTCCCGCCGCTTATATTTAATTGACAATTAAATTAAATAAATTAAAGATGAAATATGGTTGCCGCGGGACTGTCGGTGTCAGCCTGCCAGCGGATCCGAGCCTCAGTTTTGCGTTTGCGAGGGGATCGGCAGATGTATCGAACCTTCGGCTCCGTCGTGGCGGTCGCTATCATGCTCGGAGGAGTTCAATGGGCCGGGGCGGGGCGCATGTCCTTGCCGGCTACGCCGCGGTCAGGGCAGCACATCGAACTGGGAAACCCGACGCTGCCGCCCCTTGCGTACACGGTGTTCTGCCTGCGCTACGAGGCGGAATGTCTTCCGCCGCGCTCGTTTCGCGGTGGGCCGATCCGGCTGACCGAGGACCGCTGGGCGGCTCTGCAGGAGGTCAATCGCGCGGTCAATTTCGCCATCGTGCCGACGCGCAACGAGCTCGGCCTTGCCGGCGAGGAATGGGTCATCAACCCGAAGCACGGCGATTGCAATGACTACGCCGTGAGCAAGCGCCACGAATTGCTTCGACGCGGCTGGCCTGCGCGAGTCCTGCTACTGAGCGAAGTCGTCGTCAGTACCGGAGAGCACCACCTCGTGCTTCTCGTGCGCACGCGAAATGGCGATCTCGTCCTCGACAATCTATCACCCGAAATCAAACCATGGTCGCGCGTTCACTATCGCTGGGTTCGGGTGCAAATGCCACGCCACATTCTGTGGGCGAGAATCGAAGGGAAGGGAGCATGAACCCGACAACCATTCAGTGAAATATCTCTGGTTAAGATCGCCTGCGGTCTGAACGCGCAATTCCGCATGGTCGCAATCATTTGAAGGGGAAATCTGTGAAGAAATTATCGCGTTGGCGAGGCTTTAGCTGGGCGCAAATAGCCGCCGGCTTGTGTTACGCCGGTTCCGCACTGGCGGATCAAACACTTTCCTCCAGCCAAGCGGCAGGTCCTGCCTCCTCGCGGCTGCCTTCTCCTGCGTCGGCTCCTCCACTCTCATTTGATGACCCCCGCTTTGCTGGAAATACCTCCGAGCCATACACCCGTTACGGGAAGTTCTTCAGCAACGGTGAAGTCGTCGAGCATCGGTCCTGGGATCACAACAACGATGGAAGCTCCGTCGTTTGCGGGGATTGCACTCTGAAAAACTCCCGCATTCGATCCAACGAGGGATTCCGGTGTATTGGCTCCGACGGTATTGGCGGCATCAACATGGACGGCGTCTACATCGAAACCAAGGGTTTGCCGGGCGATCACGCAGACGGGCTTCAGTGTTATGATCCTGGCAAAACCAACGCCATCACGGTTCGCAATACAACATTCAAGACCTACAACAACACGAATGCAACGGCCGGTTTCTTCTACGCTGATGGATTGGGGGGCTCAGTTAGCTTTGAGAACGTCTTGTTCTGGGGCGGACCTTACGGGTTGCGAATGCATCCCGATGGCATGAACGTCACTGTTTCCCTTAAGGATGTGTATTTCGTTGGTCCGTTCCTGTACGGCGCATTTCTGATTAACAATGCGGGCGGCGGAACAATGACGATCACCAAATGGGAAAACGTCAGGAGTGCAACCATCGTCAATGGCCAGCTCGTCCCGGGGAGCTTGCTTCCTCAGCCTCGGATCCGCTGATCCATTTTCCTGCCCCAGTCCCGCGCGGCTTGCATTCTCGGATTAAGGTCGCTCGTCCGGAAATAACAACTTGCAAATTAAACCAATTTAACAATATAAATATTTAATCGTGGGTTCCAGTCGGTTATGCCATACAGAAGACGAGGAAGGCTGCGCGCACTTAGCATGGCCGAGCCGGGTCGCCAGGCACTCACCACATTGATGAGCCAATTCCGGATGGTTTGCCGACCATCAGGAAGGACGGGCCTGACAAATCGCGTTCGAGCAAGATGGTTGTCGAAGATGGGTTCGGTCGAACATTGAAGGGGGCCTGACGTATCGCATGAGGCTGAATCCCATGTCGGATGCAATTTATCGGGCCGCTGAGCCCGACATTTCGATCATCATCGTGAGCTACAACACGCGCACCATGACGCTCGAATGTATTCGATCTGTCTTGGCACAAACAACGACAGTACTCTACGAAGTCATCGTTTTCGATAACGCTTCAACAGACGGATCTCCGGAAGCCATTCGCGCAAACTTCCCTCAACTCGAGCTCATCGCGTCGCAAGAAAATCTTGGGTTTGCCGGCGCCAACAACATCGCCGCGATGCGGGCGCGGGGACGCCGGTTTTTGCTGCTCAACCCGGACACCCTGATCTTGAATCGCGCAATCGATCATCTGCACGAGTTCGCCGATGCGAATCCGCGCTTTGGGATCTGGGGCGGGCGCACCGTGCTGTCTGACGGCCGCTTGAATCCTGGCTCCTGTTGGGGAGATGCCACCTTATGGAGCATCTTCTGTTTTGCTACTGGTCTGACCAGCTTGAAGCGCAGCAGCTCGGTTTTCAATCCCGAAGGATACGGTGGTTGGAAGCGTGACAGCATTCGTGCAGTCGACATTGTCACGGGCTGCTTTCTTCTCATAGACCGCGAACTTTGGAAGCAACTTGACGGCTTTGATCCCGAGTTTTTCATGTACGGTGAAGAAGCGGACTTGTGCCGCCGGGCGCGCAAGCTTGGTGCATCCCCAACCATCACGCCTGCAGCTACCATCATTCATTACGGCCAGTCTTCCGAGCCCGATCAAGCAGAGCAACGCATCAAGGTCCTTGCCGGCCGGATCACGCTGCTGCGGCGTCACAATTCTGCTGCGACGATTCTCGCAGGCAAGACACTGTACATGCTTCTCCCCCTCCTGCGCTTGCTTGCGTACGGAACGGCCGGCCTGGTCTCCGGCAGAAGTGATCTGCGTGAAAAGGCGCGAAACTGGCGCTATGTCTGGCAGCATCGTCAACGCTGGGTGAATGGCTGGAGCAATGTCGGCGTGAGGAGCGCGCGCGGCAATCCGCGCAACAAGCTGCCAGAGGAGGTAGCGGCTGTGGAACGTCCGTTAGGGGACGCGTTATCCCGCTCGCGCCAGGGATAGCCACTGATGCGGCGCGACGTTACCATTGTGGTCTATCATCATATCGCGGACCGTGAAGACCCGTTAACCAGCAAGCTTGGAGTTGTTACAAGGCCAGAGGTTTTTGAGAAGCACGTCAAGTATTTCGCGCGTCATTTTGACGTGGTGAGCGGATCGGACCTTGTAAATGGCACTCTGCCGCGTAAACCTTTGCTGATCACCTTCGATGACGCATATCGCTCAGTTCTCGATACCGCAAGTACTGTCCTTAAAACGGCAAATGCACCTTCGCTGTTCTTCGTCAATCCGACAACGCTGCTGGGAAGCAGATTGCCAGTGGATAATATCTTATCGTTGGCAGCGGTGGTGCTCGGTAAACAGCAACTGATAGCTCTCCTGAACATCAACGAAACCGGACCAACATCAGTCCCTAGGCTCATCGCTAACGTGATTTCAAAATGGACTCAGGCGCAAATTGCCGAGGCGAAGCAGCAGCTGTGTACCGCAATGGGCACCAATGAATTGGAACTCCGGCGTACATCGAAGCTTTTTCTTAATATCACCGATATCAAGCGGTTTGCGAGCTTAGGGATAGAAGTAGGAAACCACTCGATGAGCCACACGTTCTTTCGTTCGCTTTCATCGAGCGAGTTGGAGACCGAGATCGTGCAAAGCCGAGAGCTTCTGGAGAAGTTATCGGGACAAACGGTTCAATGCCTGAGTATTCCCTATGGGAATGCATTGGACGCGACCGAAGGTGCGCTGCGCGCCGCACGGCGTAATCACAAGGCGATCTTTTTAGTGCATGCGAAAAGCAACCGCTTTAAACCGGCGGCTGACATTTTCTATCGGATTAGCCTGGGGAACGCCGCGCCAGAAGAGATTCCGTTCAAGCTCCGGATTATGCCTGTACTACGGTGTGCGAGAGATTGGCTATGGTAGCTGGGCAGCCCGAACAAAAGAGAATAGTGATTCTGACGCGGGATGGCCCAGAACATCGCTATGTCGCAAACATGCTTTGCGCTGGACTCGCCATTGACCGCATCATTGTGGACCGGTCAGCACGGAGAACAAGACTGCGGCGCGCCGTACGGAAGGGGTTGGTGCATTTCTTAGGAAAGGCAACCCGTGCTGTCTTTCTCAAGATGATTCGAGACGATGAGGCCCGGACCCGGTCACTTGAAAGTCTGTTGGGGCAAAAGGCTCAAACATTCTATGCATCTGATCGAATCGTCTATGTCGAGGGCATAAACGGCACCGCAAGCTTGGAAGTCCTGCGGCAGAGACGCCCCGATGCGATTCTTAGTTACGGCACGTCGGTCGTGAAGAATGCGGTCCTCGACTCTGCAACCGATATCTGCATCAATCTGCATACAGGTATTAGCCCCCAGTATCGCGGAACCGCGTGCAGCTTTTGGCCTGTAGTCAACGACGAGTTGGACATGCTCGGTGCGACCATTCACGAATGCACGTCCGGCGTCGACAGCGGGCCGATCTTTGAGACAGTGCATTCGAGATACGAACCAGGGGACGATTTGCATAGGATTTTTGGCCGAGCCGTGATGGTCGGTGCCGAAGCGTATGTACGAGTGGTTCAACGCTATGTGGCGGGCACCTTGAGCGGAGTTTCGCAAGATCTCAGTCTTGGGCGCGAGTACCGTGGAGCCGATTTGACCATTGGTCCGGAATTGGTGGCGCGACGCCGGCTCGCCCGTCTGAGGTCCATCGCCGAAATCTCGATCATTGGTCAAAACGACAGGTAGTTCGCTGACGGGCAATCGTGCAAAAGCTCGCCTTATCGACCGAAGTCGTAAGCCGCCCCAGCAGATCGTCATCGATGGGGAAAGCAGTGACCGGCGCCTGCTAGGACGACGCTGCGAGCCCCAGCGCCGTACCCGCTGAGGGGTCGACCCAACGTCGGATAGTGCCGTCAATCAAATTGGCCCCGTACATCCAGCCGTCGGGCCCCTTCTGCATGTCGACGATGCCTTGTACGTTGTCCACCAATTGGACGCTGGTGACCTGCCGGCTTGCGTTCAAGGTCGCAGCGAAGATCGTTCCGTTCTGGACATCGTCGAAAAAAATCGTGTTCTGATTATAGAAATCTCCCGCGGTAATCACGTGGGCATTGTCGGGGGCCCCATGGCTTAGAGACAGGATCGGAAATACCGCGGGCGGGTCTGACGTATTGTTCCGATTGCCATTGTTATAGAAGGTGATCGCCTGCGCGAGATTTTGGTAGCTGCCGGTCCTGTCGGGGCCTTCGAGATAGGGCCATCCAAAGTTCGAGCCGGCTGGCCCCGTATTCAGCTCTTCCCAGCTGTTCCAGCCCACATCTCCGAGCACAGGAAGATTGGTAACTGGATCGAAGCTGAAGCGGTACGCGTTGCGAACACCGTAGTAGAACACCTTCGACGCATTACTGTTTGGATCGCTTGCCTGATAGAACGGATTGCCGGGCACTCCCTCACCTGTAACGGGATCGATCCGCAACAACTTGCCCGATAGATTGTGGATGTCTTGGACGCGCACTCCCCGGGGGTCGACGAAGTTGTACGACACGCCATCGCCGACGGTGAGGTAGAGATAACCGTCCGGGCCGAAATGAACAGCGCCTACGCCGTGCGAATCGCTATCAGTCGCCAGATAGTCACGAATGTTTTGGTTCTGGATGCCGGTCCGGTCCGGATCGTTGTCCTGCGATCCACTCTCGATCTGGCTCGCCGGAGCTGTGATCGTGGTGCCGTTGACGATGCCGGAAGGAGCGATGCTCGGATCGCCTGTGCTGTTTACGTCGGGACGGCTCGTATAGGCCCAGATGCTGTTCTTTCCGACCAGCACTACCTCGCTCGCCGGATCGGCAATCATTGTGGTTGGGTCAACGGTGACCCTCACCAGGCGAGCCGGTCGGTTGCCGGCCTGATCGGGGCCGGCAAGGCCAGGCTGGCCCGCCGTTTCGGGTGGATCGTAGGTATAGAGCAGGTAGACATAGGGGTTCGTTGCGAAATTCGGGTTCACCGCGATACCCAGCAGTCCGCGATCATTGACGTCATTTACCTCGCTCGAAATGTCGATCAGCGGAGTTGATCGAAGTTCTCCGTTGTCCACCACACGCACCACACCGTCCTTTTGGGCAATCAGCATGTAGCGGCCGTCTGGAGTCCAATCGATCGCCGTTGGCCCGCCGGCATACCCCTGGCCCAGTCCCGTCACGTACGTCTCGCCCGCCAGATTGCCGAGATTGGGGTTGTCATTATCCAGGATTTTCACAGTCGTCGTTGTCTCGGCGCCGAGAGTGGCACCGGTTGGGTTGCTCAACGTGACCGTGAAGGTCTCATCATTCTCCGGTGTCGCATCATTGAGGATCGGTACCGTGATCGTCTGGGTCACCTGGCCAGCAGCGAAAGTCACCGTGCCTGACGAGGCGGTGTAGTCGGAACCCGCGAGGGCGCTGCCGTTGCTTGTCGTGAAGCCGACAGTAGCTGTTTGGCTGGTGCTGCCGCTGCGCAGCAGCGTAATCGTTGCCGTCGGTGTATTCTCGGTAACGCTTATCGCCGCGTCCGCCATTGAGATCGCGACGGGCGAGTCGTTGTCGATGATGGTCACGAGCACTGTGCGCGGGGTCCCGAGGGAACCGGAACCGGGATTCTGAAGCCCGACCGCGAACGTCTCGTTACCCTCGGTGAGCTGATCTTTCACAATTGAGATGGTGAAGCTCTTGGTGCTCTCTCCGGGGTTGAAGACGACCTGACCAGTGTTCGACCGGCCATTAAACGTGGGCTGGATGAAGTCCTCGCCCGCGGTAGCTGTGCCGCCGGTGCCGATTTCGTTCGTCGTGTACTCCACGGTTGCTTGAGATTGGAGGTCGCCGGAGCGTACGACGGTGATGGTAGCCATCCCTCCCGTCTCACTGACATAGACTGTGGAACTGCTAAGTAGTGAGATGACGTTGCCCGCAGCGAACACGACGTCGCGGAAATAGTTTGCATTCTGATAGACATTGGTGGGGAAGGCGCCCTTGGACAGGTCGAAGAGGCCGGCACCCACCGGGGCGTTCAGGCCACCATTGCTGATGGCTGAGGCGAAGCCCTGCGTGGTGGAGACGTAGTTGCTGTTGATGTTGACGGAGACGATGTAGGTCGTGCCGGCCTGGATGGTCAGGGGCGTGGCGAGCGCCTGCTGCTGCCAGCCCGATGCGCCTTCGTTGGTGAACGTGACCGTCGCCAGCTCCTGGCCGGTAGCCGACCAGATGTGGCCGATATGCGTGCCCGTCTCGCTCGGAGCCTTGTAGTACCGGATTGCCTGGATCGAGCCGGAGGTGTCGCTGGTGAAGCGCATCCCCAACTCATAACCTACTCCGTCGCTGGCATTGGTGATGACAGGCGTCTGGGTGGTGAACAGCGTAGTGGTGGCACTCGCAGCGGCAACCGTCGCCGTGGCCGCGCTGGTCACGTTCTCGCTGGCGCCGAACAGGTCGGTGTAGGTGGCATTCACGCGGATCCGCTTGCCGACCAGGCTGCTATCGAGGGTGAGGCTCGAGGTCGTGGCGGCCAGGTTCGTCCAAGTGGTGCCGTCGGGGCTGCTCTGCCAGTGATAGGTGATGCTGGCGGGCGCGCCGTCGGGGTCCGTGACGCTGGCCGTCAGGATCTGGTTCTGGGTCGCGGTGCCGTTGATCGTGACAGCGCCGGGGTCGTTGACGTTGGCCACTGTCGTGGCGGTCGCGGTGCTCACCGGGGCCTCGGTGCTGCCCGAGAGGTCCGTGTAGCTGGCGGTGACCCGTATGAAGCTGCCGACCTGAGCCTGCCCGAGGACCAGCGTGCTCGCGGTCGCGCCACTGATGTTGCTCCACGAGTTGCCGTTCGCACTCTGCTGCCACTGATAGGAGACGGTGCCCGGCACTCCGTCCGCATCGCTCACGGTCGCGGTCAAGGTCTGGTTCTGCGTCGGCGTCCCGCTGACGCTTACCACACCGGGGCGGTTATTGGGCCGTGACGAGCCCGCAGCGAACACGACGTCGCGGAAATAGTTTGCATTCTGATAGACATTGGTGGGGAAGGCGCCCTTGGACAGGTCGAAGACGCCGGCACCCACCGGGGCGTTCAGGCCACCATTGCTGATGGCTGAGGCGAAGCCCTGCGTGGTGGAGACGTAGTTGCTGTTGATGTTGACGGAGACGATGTAGGTTGTGCCGGCCTGGATGGTCAGGGGCGTGGCGAGCGCCTGCTGCTGCCAGCCCGATTCGCCTTCGTTGGTGAACGTGACCGTCGCCAGCTCCTGGCCGGTGGCCGACCAGATGTGGCCGATATGCGGGCCCGTCTCGCCCGGGGCCTTGTAGTACCGGATTGCCTGGATCGAGCCGGAGGTGTCGCTGGTGAAGCGCATCCCCAACTCATAACCTACTCCGTCGTTGGCATTGGTGATGACAGGCGTCTGGGTGGTGAACAGCGTAGTGGTGGCACTCGCAGCGGCAACCGTCGCCGTGGCCGCGCTGGTCACGTTCTCGCTGGCGCCGAACAGGTCGGTGTAGGTGGCATTCACGCGGATCCGCTTGCCGACCACGTCAGTTGTACTCCCCCAGCTAGCCAGCGTGATCAAACGCTATCTAAAGTAGCAACACCAACTGTGCGGGTTGTAGTTTTGATCGCGGCAGTCATGTTGGTTCATATTAACAATATTTAAATAACATTAAAAATATTAAATCGGAAGCGATTTATGCCTTTGGAGTAGCGCCGTTCGTCAACTTCTCTTGAGCTTGAAGGCAGGCGCGCGTCACGGATCTCGTGCACTCAGCGGGATGTGCCGTTTGCCCAGCTTCGAACGCACTCGCGATGTCCAACTCTTATGGTTCCATCCGCTTCGCGATTAGGTCGGCGAACTCACCCAGATTCCGCGCCGCCTCGACCTCGCCAACGCGAAATCGAACGCGAAACTTCTGCTCGACGGCGATCACGAGCGAGATCTGCATGAGCGAGTCCCACTCATCGACGTCCGCCGCCGAGAGCTCGGGGGTGGCCGCGATCTTCTCGAGGAAGATTCCGTCGAATACTTCCTGCAACTTCGCTAATACCTCAGCCTGCTTCATAGGCTCTCCGGGCAACATCTATCTTTGTCGAACGCACCTGATACTTCCTCACCTCCAGCTCGAACTCTTTTCGGGTTGCGGAGTCTTCCGTACGCGCGAAACCAAACTCCTCGTAGAATTCGGCGACGATACGGTTCTTGGTCGTCGGAAGATAAATGACGCGCACTGTCATGCAACCGGCCACCTCTGCGAGTCGAAAAATCTCATACATGATCTTGTCCTCGACCTGGCGCTTCAGCACGCGGCAACTCATGAGCCAGATATCGAGAACGAAGACGCCGCCATCGATCTTTGCAATGACTACGGAGATGAGCCCGGAATCACCGAATAGATCCTCCACCCGCATCGTGAAGCACCGGTAGTCCGGCCTTCCCAGGAGCGCCTAATGCGGCTTGCATTATGTGGCTTTAGACGCAAGCTGAACTCGCGCTGGACAGCCGAACGCCTTTGCACCCGCGGGAATGTCTCTATCGACGAACGAGTTCGCGCCTACAATGGCGCGGTCGCCGATGGTTGTACCCATCTGAATCACCGAATTCGGCCCGATGTAGACTCCATTGCCGATCGAGGTGGGCGCGCAATCGATGGGATCCCGGCCGAGCGAAATTGAGCGGTTTACCGTGTGATGCGTGTAGATTTGAACGCCAGCAGAGATGGAGCACCAATCGCCGATCTGCAAATCTCCACCTGAACCATCCAGAATACATCCCGGTCCAATCCAGGTATTCCGTCCGACCTTGACGCGCCCAAGAACGAGCACGTTGTCGTACATCGTGCTGCCCTCTCCAAAGCCATATGCTGCGGCGTTATCCTCGCGCTCGGTGAGAAGGTCTCCGATCGACACCCTCCGATCGAACTGCTTCCTCTTGCGAGCTGCCAGAGCCTGCAAGAACTCGCGCGCGATGGCGAGCCACTGGTCCAAATTGTGATCAGACATGCTGGGATCGAGCTTTGAATGCATCAGAAAAGCCCATTTGCGTCGTCGTCAATTGACTCGTACCGACGGCGTCCATCTAAAATCGACGGCCTTCGCGGAGTGGACATGAGGTACCTGCCCGGGCGAACCGCCGATTCAAAAATTAGAGTTATATTTTTGGGATTTCAATTATTTTTAGTATCGCGTTGTTTTGGTCCCGGACCGCCGTCAATCAACCGCCTCGAATCAAAGAACGCTTGGCCGCTCGCCGGCATCGGTTTCCCCTGTTCAGCGTGTGTCCACGCTGCGTTTTCGTGCATTCCTTTCGAAGGAATAGCTCCCGGGACATGGCACGCTAGTGGCGTGGACTTGCGGAAGGTGGCAATTAAATTGGTTGAATTAACACATTTAACTTGCGATGCATCCAAATCCGCTTATTTTCTATGACCATCGCAGGGAGAGCGCCGATGAACCCGACTGACTCCAATAGTGAAGACCGCCGTGAGTTCTTGAGAAGCTGTGGAAAATTTGCCGCCGTCACTCCTCCCGTGATGACGCTGCTGCTTTCGACCTCTCTGACCTCGTCCGCCATCGCTAGTTCTGGCGGAAAAGTTGTGCAGGGCAATAATGGCAAGGGCAACGGTGGTGGGGACGGCAGTCCTAACGGGAAAGAAGATAGCACTCGCTAAAGTGGCGCCTGGCGGCCCAGCCCTGACACCACCGTCCAGGGGACCGGTCGGAGGTTCAGCCGGCCCGGCGGCGCCGTTGTGCGGACGGGCGGTCGATCAGGAGATCGTTTAGCTTCTTGCCGGCGCGAAGCTGCGCCTTCAGCCATCGAGGCTGCTTACCACGGCCGGACCAGGTTTCGGACGGGTTCTTAGGGTTCTGATACTTCGGCAGCACGGGAGGGTAGGGGCGGCGTGCACGTCCCTCGGTCTGCCCCCCGGTCTTACCTTCGATCTTGCGAAGCCGCTCTTCGAGCTTGGCTTTTTCCGCGGTCATCCTGCGACTAAGAACAGCAGTGACCTCATCGTAGAGTCGCCACAGCTCAGCTGTGGTCATAGATGCCCAATCATCGTTCTCCATGGAAGCCGTCCCCACTACCTCCGAACCGAAACAGGAGGGGGGCTTATCAGGTCAAACCGGGGTCCGGCAAGCACGATCACCCGTGCCGCTGCGCCAGTGTGCGTGGTGGTCGGAGTTACCGGCTGGGCCCGTGCCTCCGAACCAGCGGTCGCTTCGCCCTCCGCCCCCGGGCTCGTCGCCTCGGCGCAAGCAATCGCTGCTCGGCCTTCGACACGCGGCTACGCAAGTTCTGCAATTCAGTGAATTGAATGATGAGAGCCTGATGAGTTTGACGCAAAACTGCTGAAGAATACATGTGACCACCTACTCATTGCCAACGATGCCCTCCATGACCGCTCATTGAAGTTGCTGAATTGACGAATATGCAGCTCCAATATGGGTGACCGGATTTCGTCGTTGCTACACTGGCTGCGCGACGCAGCCGTTTTCGTGCTTTACTAACCAGCTTCGCCTTGATGAATAGTATTACTTTTCCTCCCTTCAATAACGTGGCTTTTTGAACGATCTCGTGTTCGTCGAAACTTCGTCGAATGTTAGATTTGAATCGTGAATGACCCAATATATCGTTGGTAATAACGGTGCCAACGAAGTTAATTGGATGTTGACCATCATGACACAGCAGCCGATCCGTGCGCCTAGACATTCTATGGGAGAATTTTCTGATCGAATCTATCATGCGTTGTCGAAATTTGGCTTTCGTCTACAAGCTTGCGGCCTCGAATGTTGAGCACCGCATTCTTACGGTGCTGCGCATACTTGCCGGTCAAGTTACCGTGGCGCAGTCGTCGAACGTTCGGCTGTCTAGGATTTGAGACTGTGTGACATTGTCGCCGAGCGGACCCGTCATCCTCGCGTTTCGAAGAAATTGTTGGATTAAACGGCTGCACGGGGGGTTGTTAGCGATAGGCAGGGGAAGCATGCACCGCACCAGAATTGTCATCGCGGATCGACATCCAATCGTTTTGCAAGGGATCAGGAGCGTTCTTGCAGCGCAGCGTGATTTTACGATCGTTGCGTCCTGCAGCGATGGCGCAAGCTGCAATGAGGCAATCCGATTTCTTGTGCCGGACGTCGCGCTCGTCGATGCTGCACTGCCTGATGTCAGCCGGCAGCAGATCCTCGCTCCCGCAAACGCTTCAGGCCCAAGTCCCGCGGTAGTCTTTTTCGCCGGTGTCGCGGCGGATTGTGAGTTGCAAAGGCTGGCCTTGGAGGGCGCCTGCATCGTCCTCTCGAAGGATTCGGATGCCGAGATGCTGGTCTCAACCCTGCGGAAAGCCGCCCAGGGCCAAGCAGCGGCCTCGCCGAGCGCATGGCTAGCCAATGATGAGGCCCGCCCCGATGAGAAGCCCCTGGCACAACTGACGGACCGGGAGCGGCAAATCATGCGGCTTGTGTCGGAGGGTCTATCGAACAAGGAGATTGGACGTCGGTTGAACCTTGCCGACGGTACGATCAAGGTCCACCTTCATCATATCTTCCAAAAGCTGGACATCAGCAATCGCACGATTCTCGCGGCATTGGCGATTTCGCGAAACGAGCTGCATGCCGCGTCACGTAAGATGGATCCCCCTGATCTGTTGCATCAGGATCCGGCGAGCGTGAAATAATGGGAGTGTCTGGCTCTTCCGAACGTGCGCGGGGGTTATCGTGGCGCCAGAAGCCCGGCCATGTCGCTGCAGGCCCCTTCGGCCTCGGCTAACGTTCGAAAGGGCGAACCGCCAATCTTGATTGCGGCTTGGTTTTTGTGGAGCGGACGCCAACTCGCCAAATAGCCGGCGCGGCCATGAAAGCCGGGGCCTCTCGGGCTTCCGAAGCTGATCACGAACGAGAAGCCCTCGCTGGTTGCGCTCCAGATCTCCATGTCGCGGACAGACCGGTGGAATTGCAGTGGCATCGTCATCATCATCCGTTGCAATCGAGCCCTGCGCTCGACGTCCGTTAAAACGCAAATTAATCGTATTAAATGGCGAGCGCAACTCCGAAGCTGCGCCCGAAGGCCAGGAAGTACAGGAACGAGTACGGAAATTGCCCACGATCAATTGACGGCGCACGTCAAGAAACACCACTCACATAAAGAAAATTATCGGTTGAAAATAAATTTAATGTATAATACCGTAATTAATATTTTAAACCGAGGAGAGCGTGTTGTGACCCGGGACGGCAACGAAGATGACCACCGGCGGGCGTTCTTGAAAACCTGCGGAAGATTTGCGGCCGTCACACCCCCAGTGATGACTCTGCTTCTATCCACTTCCCTGACCTCAGGAGCCATTGCAAGCTCGGGGGGCCTGCGTGGAGTGACGCAGAAGGATGGGAGGCAATCGTCGTTCTTCGATAACGACCGGTCGTCCGTATCGGGACCGGGGAGCTCCAGCGGCGGGTCAACAGGGGGCGGGGGAGCCCCTGGCGGGGGCTCTGCTAAATCATCTCGCGCCGGAGGAGGGGCAGCCGGTGGCGGATCCGGCGGTAGCGGCGGGTCTGGCGGTGGCGGAGGCAGTGCGAAAGGGCCTTTCGCAACCGGCGGCAGCTCTGGAATTCCAAACGCAAGTGGTGGGCTCGATTGCGCAGAAGAAGACGAGGAAAAGCGCAAGGCCGAGTGTCCGGGAGCTAACACCAGGATTTCGAGTGCAGCCGAATCCAGCCGATAGCAGTCTTCTCAGCCCATGCGTGAGCCTGCGGCGCCGTACGGTTTGGCAGGGCTGGACCTTTCTTAAACTCCGGCCGAGTCGTCCCTTGTTGCACCGCCGCAGCGCGATTTGCGGTGTAAACACTGCCAAATGTTCATGCGATTGTGGTGAATTACATACTTTTCCTGACCTTATGCGACTTCTTCTCAAGACCTCGATCAGGAGCGTGTCATGAATATCCGCGTTCGAGCGGAGAGTCCTGCGGCGCTGCTTCGAGAACGTCTCGAGGCGCTGGTGGCAGAGCTTGCGGAACTTGAAAAGCTCAGAGAGCGGGTAGGTCGAGAGGAGAATCTTCAGCGCAAGCTGCGCAAGGCGGGCAGCGCCAACAACCCCGCTCGGACCGCGGGTGGGCCTTCCGGCTTCGCACAGGCAAAGCTCATGGCCATACCGCTCATTCGCAAGAAGTCGGGCTGTTGTGACGAGCGTCCCAAGGCGAGTGGATGACAGGAATTTTCGTCCATTGTTCGCTTCGGCCGGGAGCCGCCGCAAAGTCGAAAAAAATGCCGCGCAGGATCGGACGTTTGCAGCGACCGAGCCTCGCGCGGTTTGCCGAATGGCGCGGGCACATGCGGGGTGGTTCGCGAAAACGAACTGGTTCTAAGAGCCTGTCCCGGCTATTCGGCCGCCAGGCGAGCGGGAGGCGCTCCGCGCTGGAGGCCTATGAACGAGCCCGACCGTGCTCTGCGAGACGATCCGATCGATTCTGCGGCTCATGACCTTGTAGCATTCGCATGCCATGGCTTCGAGCCGCGGCCGATCGATTTCAAGCTGGCCACGTCGATTGGATCTTAGTGCTCTTGATGTCCGCATTGTGCTCACGACATGTGTGACGGTGGTGCGGCGGACGCCCAACAATTCCGACAACGTTTCTTGGGTCAGCGGGAGGAGATCGCTGCCATTTGCCCGATCGTGAATGTGAAGCAGCCAGCGCGCCAAGCGGGCTTCGACGGAATGTAATGCGTTGCAGGCAGCCACGTGCTGGAGTTGCGTCAGCAACGATCTCGTGAACACTTGCACCATCGCTGCGACGGCGGGGCTGCAATGTTGCGCTGTCAGGAATTGCGCAGGCGAGATCTGCAGCGCGGTCCCGGCGATGCGAGCAACGGCCGTCACGGGCGAGTGGGATGCGCCAAGCGCTGACGTCAGACCCACAGCCCCTTCATGCCCCACTATCGTCGTGGCGACCGTCTGCCCGTTCGGCAACTCCATGATAGTGGCTATCGCGCCGCTCAGGGGGAAGAGAAGATGTTCGATCCGATCGCCTGATCGGACGAGCACCGTATCGCGCTCGATCCCGATCTTCCGTAGATGAGGTGCAAGCAAAGCAAAATCCGCCGGCGGCAACGCTGCTAACAACCGATTACCAACCCTGGTCGCGTGGTCCATCATGGGATCAACCCCCCGACGGATGTTCGGCGCGAGAACTCATGCCGGCTCGTCAAGCTGCTGTCCGGCGTGCAGCTCAACAGCAGTCAACTGGCAACCACAGATATGGTTCCTGCGATGAAGGCCAGCACGCGCTGGTCCGCCATTCAAGGGACGGCCTGCGCCCGCGACTCCAGCTTGCGCTTATACGGACCTGTCGCGGACCTGCAATTGATGTCGTCGACTCGCCGACGGCAGCCTGCGCTGCGGCTGAACAGCATCCCAGCCAACGATCATTCTCCGAACAGCTGATCGGCCTTGAGTTGTGAAGCGCGCAGGCGCGCATCGCGAGCGCGCTCTGAAAGTCTCGTCTCAGGGAGGGCCAATTTCCAAGATGGTGTTCTGGCCGCCGGGGGACCAAAAGCGTTGGAATGACGGCCGTGAGCCGTTCGTGTGCCCCACTCGAAGCCCACCCAACGGCCTGGCGTCGCCGTACTGTTCGGCAAAAGGATAGGACTTACGGCAAATGGGCACATTTGCACGTCAAATTCGCGATTTTAGATATGGTTAAACCGGATTAAATCTCTTTCTTTATTCTATTCGTTGTATTTTAATGACCTCACTCGGTCTCGGCTATATGCCGAAGGACATAGACGGCCGGGTCGAGGCAGGGTCCATGTTAGACACGTCTGCGAAAGAGCGGATATTCAAGCCCATCCGGCTTGTGATCGTCGATCGACAGCCGATGGTTCTACGGGGGCTTGAGTCGGTACTCGGGGCACAGCCGGACTTCGACGTCATCGCGTCGTGCAGCGACGGGACAAGCTGCATCCAAGCGATGCGGAATTTGACACCCGACGTTGCACTTCTTGCTGACACCCTGCCAGATCTAACGGCATCCGAGATCCTCGTCATTGCGAAAGCTGATCGGCTGCCCACGCGCCTGGTGTTCTTTACAGATTCCGACACGGACCACGATCTAACCTTGGCCATCGCTGCTGGCGCGTGTGATGCAATCGCGAAGCATGTTGCACCGGACGCTGTGCTGCGATCGCTGCGACTGATGACGAAGCGTAGCTTTTTGGAGCAGTCCGATCTCTCGCCAACCGTCGAGAAAACCGACAGCAGCAAAATCGACAACCTACTGGAGCTATTGACGCCGCGCGAACGTCAAATTGTACGACTGGTGTCAGAAGGAATGTCGAACAAGGAGATCGCGCACCAGCTAAACGTTTCAGATGGAACCGTTAAAGTACACCTGCACAACATATTTCAGAAGCTTGAAATAACCAACAGGACGGTGCTCGCCACCCTCGCATTGCTACAACGCCCGTCCGGGTTCGGAATGCTCTCGCTGGCTCTCCTGGCGGTCGCCATTGCGGACGAACTCAAGGCGTCGGAGGCAAACGACATTCTTCCGCATGACGACAGCACCGGCCCCGCGGTGGAGTATGCCGAATATGAGCTCTGGAAGCGAGCTATCCTCCGTCACGCCATCGTCGCGGACTCCGACGAAAAGCCGTCGCTCACTCAGAGAGGCGTTTTTGTCGGGGCGAGCCAAATCTCGACCGCGGCCTCGGCAATGGAAGCGCCTCGCACCGCTGAGCAATCCGCAGGCTCGAAATCGTGGAAGGACTACAGTTCTGTTGGATCAAGCACGCCCGGTTTGGCCACACCTTCCCTGCGAGGAATGAACGACGCGAAGATTGGAGGTGATTCCACCGAGGAACATCTATTCTCGCGGCTGACATCCAATCCGACTTTGATTCACGGAGGGTATGGTACTTTCGCCACTCTCACCGGTGCGTTGATCTACACACTCAGCGATCCCCATTTGGCATTGCCGTCGCATGACCCGGCCAAAGCGCCGCTCGACAGCTTCGTGGACGTTACCGGATACAATGCGGCCACCAAACTGGCTGCGATCACCAATGCCGACGATCATCATGTAGATGATTCAGTCCCGGGTTTCCTTGCGCAGGCTTCTCGCCTGCCTTCCGCGTTTGTGGCCGCTGAAAATGAAAGCGCCGCCGGAGAAGGCACTCGGGGCCACTCGAGTGATGGTACCGTAGGGGAGACTCTCCAAAAACTTGCCGGCCTCGTGCACTTCAGTCACGATGCCGGTAGTAGCGGATATAGCCACGATCAGCTGATGGGCGGCAACGTCGCTGAAAACGTTGTTCATCGCGACCCGACCGATTCCAGTTCTACCTCTTCCGACTCTGTCTTCAACTTCGCGTCTGGGCCGAGCAGGATCAATCTTGCGGCTTTCGGAGCCCTTGCCAGGCTTCATATGACAGCAGCAAGCAAGTCCATACCGCCACACACCGTCGCTTGGATCTTCAACTCCACAACCAATGAAACGATCGTCTATGTGAATGCGACCGATCATGGTCTGGAGATCGGAGACCGCGACCTGTTGGAAATCCATCTGCCGGGAATTGTATCCATCGCAGAATCGGATTTTGTCGGCCAGCCGACAGCCGCGGCGGCCGCTCTCACGTTGGAGCAGCTCGAAGAAGCGCTGACATCCGTGATTGCAATCGAAGCTATTCTGAGTACCGACAGTGCCCATGCAAGTATCGGGACGAGAGAGAGCACATTCGGGACCGCTGGAGTTTGGGACAGTCTGGCTGATGCCGGCTTGAGGACTGAATTCGCGCCGGCCCGCACAACGGAAGAGAGCGTCGATGGGACCGAGGGGTCGGCTCGCATATCACCGATCGTGCTTGCTCATGCTGCAGCGGTAACGGAAGTTGAAAGTCTTACATTGAAGAGTCAGCGGAACGATGCAGGCACCGGCCCCAGCATCGCAGCGGCCGGTAGCGCGGGCGGCAGTAACTCACAGCATGTTCTGGAGCCATGGCCTGCAAAGGAAACAGGTGCGGAGCAGACGGACGGTGGCTTCATACCTGGGAGTGATGTCGGTGATGAGAACGAGCATCAATCCCCGGCTTCGGATCCTTCGGGAAGGTCAGGGAAGACGGCAGAAACAGGCAGCGCGGAACATGGCAAGCCGGTGCATTCAACCTCTAAAAACGCATCGGAAGCAGCCGATTTTGGTGAATCGAGCCTCGCGACAGCGCACAGGGACGACCGCGAAGGGCCGCAGCACGCTCCCGAGCAAATGTCTGCAATGGCCGGCGCCAGAGATACGGCCGACGTGAAGTCCATACCGGGCAATCGCGCTGGCAAGGACAACGCGCATGATTCATTGGCTTCGGACGATTGGTCAGGGCCAGCAAGAGCGGCCGAACCAGGCGGCCGGGACCACAGCAACTCGCACGCGTCGGAGCGAGGGTCGGCAAAGGCAGCCACGGAGACGGCCGAAGCGAAGTCCATGCCGGACAATCGCGCCGGGAAGGACAACGCGCATGATCCACCGGCTTCGGACCGTTCGTCAGGGTCAGCGAAAACGGTCGAACCAGGCGGCCTAGACCACAGCAACTCGCACGCGTCGGAGCAAGGGCCGGCAAAGGCAGCCACGGAGACGGCCGAAGCGAAGTCCATGCCGGACAATCGCGCCGGCAAGGACAACGCGCATGATCCACCGGCTTCAGACCGTTCGTCAGGGTCAGCGAGAACGGCCGAACAAGGCGGCCTGGACGACAGCAACTCGCACGCGTCGGAGCGAGGGTCGGCAAAGGCGGCCACGGAGACGGCCGAAGCGAAGTCTATGCCGGACAATCGCGCCGGCAAGGACAACGCGCATGATCCACCGGCTTCGGACCGTTCGTCAGGGTCAGCGAGAACGGCCGAACCAGGCGGCCTGGACGACAGCAACTCGCACGCGTCGGAGCGAGGGTCGGCAAAGGCGGCCACGGAGACGGCCGACGTGAAGTCAATACCGGGCAATCGCGCCGGCAAGGACAACGCGCATGATTCACTGGCTTCGGACGATCCGTCGGGGTTAGTGAAAACGGCCGAACCAGGCGGTCTGGACGACAGCAACTCGCACGCGTCGGAGCGAGGGTCGGCAAAGGTGGCCACAGAGACGGCCGAAGTGAAGTCCATCCCGGGCAATCGCGCCGGCAAGGACAACGCGCATGATCCACTGGCTTCGGACGATTCGTCAGGGCCATCAAAAGCGGCCGAACCAGGCGGTCTGGACCACAGCAACTCGCGCGCGTCGGAGCGAGGGTCGGCAACGGCGGCCACCGAGACGGCCGAAGCAAAGGCGACACCGGGCAATGGCCTCGGCAATGACAATGAGCATCATTCCTGGACTCCAGCCTATACGCGCGAGTCAGCGAAGATGGCAGAGCCCAGCGGCGTGGAGCAGAGTAACAAATGGGAGCATTCGACCTCTGCTCACGGCCCGAAGGCTGACGAAAGTGTTGCAACGGCGGAGCCGGAGCCTGTAAAGGCGACAACCACCGAGTTGGCTGAAACTGTCTTCATGTCCGAGAAGAGTGTCGGTGAGGGCGACAATCATCGTGCATCGGACGCAAGCGCGTCGGCAGCAGTGGCCACGGCAAAACTGGCTGACCTGCAGCATAGCAACTCAGGATACAATTCACACTCGGCCTCCACAAAGGCATCAGCAGCAGCCGAGATCGCCGAATCGAGCGCCACAAAAGGCGATAGTGCAGGGAACGGAAACTCGCAGCACGCTACGCAACCTGCTGCAATCGCATCGGTGGCCGCACAGCCGGCTAAAGCTGCGTTCGAGACCGGCGGCGCCGATCAAGATCGGGTGTTCCGCTTCGACAGCGACGCAACTCCTTTCACTCCCATCGTCAGGATTGAACCTAGAGAGGTCCACATTCCGCTCGATCCACGCGCCAAGCCCGATCAGGCGGCCACCCTCGATATCCTCGTCAAAATCCTACCCAACGCACTGGACGATCCCGCGGCCAACCATGGCAATAACGGACCCCATCACGCCCCTGTAGCTGCGCATCATGACCTGCTGATTTGAAATGTTGCATTGTCTCGCGAGCAGGACGCAGGGCCGATGTTGAACAGCCTGCTCCGCATACTGGTCGGTTGATATGCGGCCTGGATCCTTGAGTGGCCGGCCGTGGGACCAACCGTGCCGTGGGACAGCGCGATCTCTCGAAAAACGCCACCCGACAAGACGCGCCCTGGGTGGCCTTCCTGAAAGATATTCTTAGACTTGAAATGCCCCTGATGCATTGATAGTCCTCGATAACTCATTGAAATCGCAGAAAATGCGACCGCCCTCCGAGCGCACCACCTCGCGCTGCACGCCGCGATTCGGAACCAAAGCCCTCGCCTCGCATTCGCAACTGGTCGCCGAATGCGCTTGAAGGTGGAGGACGATGAGGGACGCTATGTCCGATGTTGCCGAGATCCGCGGCGCCGTTCACCTGTGCATTGACATGCAGAACATTTTCGCCCCCGATGGCCTTTGGGCGACGCCCTGGATGGAACGGGTGCTGCCGAGGGTCGTCTCGGTCGTTGCGCGCCACGCGGAGAGAACGATCTTCACGCGCTTCATCACCCCGCAGGATCCGGAGGATCGCCCGGGGCAGTGGCAGAGTTATTTCCGCCGCTGGCGCCAGGCCACGCGCAGGCATCTGCCGTCATCGGCTCTGGAGCTCGTGCCGGCCTTGGCACGTTTCGTTCCGCCGGCGGCAATGATCGACAAGCCGGCCTATTCCGCGTTCAGCAATCCCGGTCTTGCGCGCCTGCTGGTCGAGAAGAACGTCGGCACCGTCGTGATATCGGGCGCGGAGACGGACGTCTGCGTGCTCTCGACGGTCCTCAGCGCCGTCGATCTCGGCTTCAGGATCGTCCTTGTCGAGGACGCGCTGTGCAGCTCGTCCGACGTCGGCCACGACGCGCTCATGACGATGTACCGCACCCGCTTCCACGGCCAGGTCGACCTGGTGACAGCGGAAGTGCTGGCCGAGGTCTGGCGGGAGTAGGGTCCGACGTCATTGAGCCGCGCAAGGTCCTCGCGCCCTAGAGGCGGATCAAGCGACCGCGACGTCGGCCGCCACCGGTCTCGCATGCGGCGGCCGAGCATCGTCCGCGCCGGACCGCATGCTCAGGTAGGTTGGGTCGAAGCCGGCGAGCCGGACCAGGCCCGGCCAGTCCGTGATGGTCAAGGTCTTGCCCTGCCATTGCAGCAGATGGCAGCGGCGCAGCTCCTGGATGGTGCGGTTGGCATGGACCGGGGAGATGCTGCAGGCTGCGGCGAGGTCGGACTGGGTGAAGGGCGAGGACAACCTGAAATCCCGGGCGAGCCCGACGGTTTGCAGCCGCACCGTGATCTCGCAGAGCAGGTGCGCCACGCGTGTCAACGCGTCCCGGCTGCCGAGGTTCACCGTCCAGTTGCGCTGGATGGCGTGATCGGCAAGCAGCATCAACAGCAAGGCGTGCGACATTGCCGGAGATCGCACCGCGAGCTCGCGAAAGAAGCGGTGCGGCACGAGCGCGACGATTGCGGAACCGAGCGCGGTCAGGTTGCCCTCGATGCGCGGGCGATACAGGCTTTGCAGGTTGGCGATGTCGCCGGGCACGCAAATCGCGGTGATCTGGCCATCTGCGCTTTCGTCATTCTGCCAGGACAGATATCCCTGGAGCACCAGGCAGCATTGCGTTGCCTCATCACCGTGCCGCAGGATGGTCTGATGCGCGCCGAAATGCGCGATGCTGCTCGGCATGTCCGCAAGCAGATCGAGATGTTCCGGGGTCAGTTCGACGAGGCTCGTCAGGCGGTCGGCCAGCCTCGAGAAAGCAAATCCTGCCTGCATTTGATCTCCGACGGCCCCCGTCGGCCCAAGTGTGGCCGATAATGACGGCGGAAAGCATTAACGTTTGATAGGTTCGTCTGGAGTATCGGCGAGGCAGCAGGCCGCTTGCCGATACAAGATCCTCACGTTCAATTGACGTTGTCGCCGAGCATGTTGCGGACGCCTGTGGTCACGGCGGCGAGGCCGCGCGTGCCGTGCATCAGCGCGATCTCGCCCTGCTGCTCGTGGCGGATGGCATGCGCCATGATGCGCAGACGAGGGTCGCCGCGGCTGTGCCACATCTGGTCGGCCATCCTGACCGCACCGCGGTGATGCCGGCTCATCGCCTCGACGAACAGCGTGTCGAACTGGTCCGGCGGCGCGGTCTTGACCTGGCGCATCTCGGCCGGCGTCAGGAAGCCCGGCATCGCCGCCCGCTCCTCGGTGCTGCAATCGGGCATCTCCGTGTCGAACCAGCTCAGCCACCAATTCTCGAATATGCGGTTCTCTCCGGTCTGGCTCGCGACCATCAGCATTGCGAGCTTGCGCAGATGCGGATCCTGCGCGCGCTCGGCAGCCGTCCGCGCCAGCTCGATGCCCTGGGCATGATGCGTTGTCATGTGACGGATGTAGGCCTGGTCTTGATCCCTGTCGCGGCCCATCCACGGCGGCTCGTAACCATGACCGCCGAACAATGCGACCGCCCCAAGTAGCGCAATCACGGCCAGCGCGCCGGTGATCCACATATTCGTGAACCGCACGTCGCTGTCAGGCGCAGTCCCGCGCCTCCAGCGCAGGCGCGCGAACAGGGGATAGATCACGGCGGAGGAGCCATGCACCAGCAGGCCGATCCAATAGGGTTGTTGCAGCGTGAACAGCGGCTGCCAGAATGGAAACAGCGGCACCAGCACGAACCATTCCATGCCTGAAGAGAACGCGGCCCAGGGCAGCGCCAGCAGCAGGATCGTCATCGGCCGCAAGTCGGCCGTCCAGCGTCCGAGCACGCCGAAGAAAACCAACGCCCAGGAAAAATCGGCCCATTGGTGAAAGGCGATCCCGGCCAGGATCGCGCTCCAGGATGGCTCGGAGCTGATCGCCCAGTCGCGCGCAGGAATCGCGGCAACCGTCATCCAATCGACCGCCGCATCGCGGCCGATGCGGGCAGCAAAGAGCTGGCTGACGATGGTCGAAAACGTGCTGCTGATCAGGCCGAGTGCGGCCGCGGCAATCCAGCGCGAACGCCGCCGCTCGCCGGTGGTGCGCCGCGCCCCACTCGTGAGTGCTGGTCGCGGCTCCGCGTTCACGTCAGCTGCTTGAGCTTCTTCAGCGGATTGAGTTCGCTCGGCTTGTCCTGTTCGTCGCGCCCGCGCTCGGCTTGCGCCTTGCCGTCATCGTGCAGATCCTGGTCGCCGATGATCTCGCCGACGGCCTGCTTGGTCTTGCCGGCGATCCGCTGCTGCAGACCTTTGGACTTGCCCATGAGCTGCCTCCGATATGTCCTGCCGTGGCTCACGCCGCTACCCCGGCGCCTGAAGGGGGCGTGGGCGCCGGGGCTGCGGTCTTGCAAATTGCCTCCGGCGGCGGGGGGAGACGCCGGAAGCCTTGATCAGACTCTTCGCGACGCGGATGGTTCCTCCTGATATCACCGAGGCTCGAGTGCGATGATCACGCCTTCGTTGCCCCGGAGCAGGATGGACGCATCCGGCACCGGCTCGGGCGGCCGATCCAGATGCGTCGACATCAAGAGACGGCCGCGACCTTGCCAATGGAATTTCCGCGGTTCGGCCGCGAGATTGAGCGCGACCAGAATTTCGTTACGGCCTTCCGTCCGTTTGAAGGCCAGGACATCGTTCTGCGAGCGCAGCGGCTCGTAGGCGCCCCGTTGCAGGCCGGCATGCTCGCGCCGCAGCGCCATCAGCGCGCGAAACAGAGCGACGATCGAGCGCTCGTCGCGCTGCTGTGCGGCGACATTGGCCGCACCATCGGGCGGCTCGAGCGGCAGCCATGGGCGGCCCGTCGTGAAGCCGCCATCGGGGCTGTCATCCCATCGCATCGGTGCGCGTTCGGGATCGCGGCACAGGCCATAGCCGGGCACGAGCTTCTCGAAGGGATCGCGGACGCGGCCCTGCGGAATCGGCACGCGCTTGCGGCCGATCTCGTCGCCCATGAAGAAGAACGGCGTTCCCCGCAGCGTCATCAGCAGCATCGCAAGCACGCGCATCTGCGCCTCGCCGATCTTGCTCGCGATCCGCTGCTTGTCGTGGCCGCCGATGACCCAGACCGGCCAGCCATCGTCAGGGATGGCGTTGAGATAGGCGTCGACCGTGGCCTGCAGCGAGAGGGCGTCCCATTTGGAATCGAGCAGGGCGAAATTGAGCGGCAGATGCAGGCGCGGCCGGTCGTTGCCGTAGAAGTGGCCGATGCGGTCGGTCTTGCCCTGGACCTCGCCGCACAACATCCGTCCGGGATAGGCGTCGATCACCTCGCGGATGAACTCGATGCAATCCATCGTCTCGGGCCGATCGTCGGTGAACACCGTCGTGTGCCGCTGGGGCGGCGGCTTGCCCTCGGCTTGCGGATTCGCCGGATTGTCGCGCAACAGCCGGTCCTTGATCAGGACCGCACTGGCGTCGACGCGAAAGCCGTCGACGCCGCGGTCGAGCCAGAACCGCATGGAATCGGCGATCGCGGCGCGCACTTGCGGGTTGCGCCAGTTCAGGTCGGGCTGCTCCACCAGGAAGGAATGATAGTAATATTGTCGGCGCGCCTCGCACCATTCCCAGCCGCTGCCGCCGAACCGGCTCAGCCAGTTGTTGGGCGGCCCGCCGTTCTCGGCCGGATCGGCCCAGATGTACCAGTCGGCTTTCGCGCTGTTGCGCGAGCTTGCGCTCTCGACGAACCAAGCGTGATCGTTCGCGGTGTGATTGGGAACGAGGTCGAGGACGAGCCGGATGCCCGCACCGTGCAGCGCCTCGAGCAGGCGATCGAATTCCTCGAGGCTGCCGAAGGCGGGATCGATCGAACAATAGTCGGAGATGTCGTAGCCGAGGTCGCGGAAGGGGCTTTTGTAGATCGGCGTCAGCCACACCGCATCGACGCCGAGCCATTTCAAATAGTCGATGCGCGACATCAATCCGGCAAGGTCGCCCTTGCCGTCGCCGTTCGAGTCCTGAAAGGAGATCAGCGCGATCTCGTAGACGACGGCGGATTCCCACCACGCAGCTTCGTCACGGGACTCGTCGCTCATCACCTTGCTTCACCTCGTTTTGCCCAGCGTGCGCTGCGATCTGTCTCGCCGCAGTGCGGACGCTCTCGATGCCCTTGGGAAATCCGCTGCGGTTCGGATAGAGCTTGCGCCGTGCATCGCGCGGCGGGCGGCGTGGCCTGGTGTCCTGCGCGGCGCGGTAGTCGAGCACGGCGATGCCGCCGACCATCAGCAATGCGAGCGCGACATTGCCCTTCTTGGGATTGTCCGCCGTCAGCCCGGACAGCAGCGCGGCGGCATCGAGGCCGTCGCCGCCGACGCGAGCCCACAGGCCGGCGTTTTTCTCGACCGACAGCGTCATGATCCCGGCCATGATTTCGCGCACGCCGAAGGCGCGGACGAGGGTCTCATGGCCTTCCATGCCCAGCGTGTGCGTGACGCGCCGCGGCGCGAACAATTCGACGACGCCGAGACCGATGCTGAACCAGCCGAGCGCGCGCGCGAGCTGGTCCGCCGGCTGCTTCAGGCTCGGTCCGCCCTCGAGGATCTTGGGGTCGCCCTTGGTGCGAACGATGTTGGAGAAGTGAAACATGGCTGGTTCCTTCAGGGCTTCAGCACGACCTTGACGCAGGAATCGCGCTTGTCGCGAAACACCTGGTACATCTCCGGTCCCTGGGCGAGCGGGACGGTGTGGGTGATGACGAAGGACGGGTCGATCTCGCCTTCTTCGATGCGGCGGAGCAGGTCATCGGTCCAGCGGTTGACGTGGGTTTGGCCGGTCCGCATCGTCAGGCCCTTGTTCATGAAGGCGCCCATCGGGAGCATGTCGGACAGGCCGCTGTATACGCCCGGCACCGAGATGATGCCGCCGGGGCGGCAGACATAGATCATCTCGCGCAGCACGTGGGGCCGGTCGCTCTCGGCCATCACCATCTGCTTGGCGCGGTCGAGCAGAGTGTCGGGCAGCGATGGCATCACATGAGATTCCATGCCGACGCAATCGATGCATTTTTCCGGGCCCTTGCCGTCGGTCAGCTCCTGGAGCCGCTCCACCACGCTCTCGGTCTCGAAGTTGATCGTGGTGGCGCCGCCGGCCTCGGCCATGCTGAGCCGCTCGGGCAGGCAGTCGATCGCGATCACCTGGTTGGCGCCGAGCAGGATGGCGCTGCGGATCGCCATCTGCCCGACCGGGCCACAGCCCCAGATCGCGACCGTATCGGTCGGCTCGATGTCGCATTGCGCGGCGGCCTGCCAGCCGGTCGGGAAGATGTCGCTGAGGAACAGCAATTGCTCGTCGGGAATGCCCGGGGGGACCTTGATGTGGGTGGCATCGGCAAAGGGCACGCGGAGATATTCGGCCTGGCCGCCGGGATAGCCCCCGGTCAGATGGGTGTAGCCGAACAGGCCCGCCGTCGTGTGTCCGAACACCTTGTCGGCCAGGTGACGCTTGCGGTTGGTGGTCTCGCAAACCGAGAAATTGCCGCGCTTGCACTGGTCGCATTCGCCGCAAATGATCGTGAACGGCACGACGATGCGGTCGCCCTTCTTCAGTTTGCCGTCGACGCCCGAGCCGACCTCGACCACTTCGCCCATGGTCTCGTGGCCCATGATGTCGCCGGGCAGCATGCCCGGGATGAAATTGTGAAAGAGGTGCAGGTCGGAGCCGCAGATGGCGCAGCTCGTCACCTTGATGATGGCATCACGCGGATCCTGGATCTCCGGGTCGGTGACGGTGTCGCACCGGATGTCCTCCTTGCCGTGCCAGACCAGCGCCTTCATCGTCCGTCCTCCCGGTTGAGCCACGTGCCATCTAAGTCCAGGCACGAACGATGGTTGCTATCGCCGCGCGCAAATTCTTCGCACTGCGCAAATAGGAACGAGGGAGCAGGGCGGCGATTGAGCGTGATCACCTCATTCCAAGGATGTGCGCATGCCCGCCAATCAACTCGCCGTCGTCACAGGAGCCTCCACCGGTATCGGCCTGGAACTCGCTAGGTGCTGTGCGCAGGCAGGCTTCAACCTCGTAATCGCGGCCGACGAGTCCCAGATCGAGCAGGTGGCCGTCGATCTCCGGCGGCTCGGCGGCAGCGTCGAGCCGGTCGAGACTGATCTTGCGACCACCGAGGGCGTCGACAAGCTGTGCGCTGCGGTCGGCGACCGGCCGATCGATGCGCTGCTGGCCAATGCCGGAATCGGCCTCGGCAAGGCGTTCCTGGATCAGGACTTTGCCAGGGTGAAACACCTCATCGACACCAACATCACCGGCACGCTGTATCTGATCCACCGCGTCGGCAATGAGATGCTTCGCCGCAATGCCGGCCGCATCCTCATCACCGGCTCGATCGCCGGCTTCATGCCGGGCAGTTTCCAGGCCGCCTACAACGCCAGCAAGGCGTTCCTCGATTCATTCTCATTTGCGCTGCGCGAGGAGCTGCGCGACAGCGGCGTCACCGTGACCTGCCTGATGCCGGGGGCGACCGAGACCGAGTTCTTCCGCCGCGCCGACATGATGGACACCAAGGTCGGCACCGACAAGAAGGACGGCGCCTACGATGTTGCCAAGGCCGGCTTCGATGCGATGCTGCGCGGTGAGGCCGATATCGTCACCGGGCTGAAGAACAAGATCCAGACCACGGTCGCGAACGTCACGCCGAACGAGATGCTGGCCAAGCAGCACCGCAAGATGGCGGAGCCCGGTACTGCAAGGTCTTAGAGCGACGCGCGTGCAATGTGGCGGCGCGCACGAACCGTTTTGCGAAGAGAAAAGAGAAAGAAGACCCCGATTCACATAGCCTAATGCGCCGCGGCCCTCAAACCGTCAAATTGTACGGGCTGAACCAAGAGGGGGGCTGCTCTGGCGATGGATCGCATCGAACAGGCCTTTATCGCGACTGCCGTTACGGGTTTTCTCGTGATGATGGTTGCGATCGTCTGGATGATGATGAGCTGAAGGTGGGGAGCTTGCCGTCTTGCGCATCGCGCTACCTTACGCCGCAGTTATCCTGTGCCTGGCGGTGACCGCGTGGCTTGCTTTCGCGCATCTATTTTGATCGTCCCCGGCTGCGAGCTTTCAACCGCTTTTGCTAGACCGGCTGTTCGGCGATGAGTCCGGTGAGCTTCCGTGCCATCGCCGCAAGATCGATCGGCTTTTCCAGGAGCGGCACGTCCTGAAATTCCGGACTGAGCGTGATCTTGTCGTATCCGGTGGTGAAAAGGAAGGGCACGTTACGCGCTCTCAGCTCGCGGGCGATCGGAAAGATCATCTCGCTGCGGATGTTCACGTCGAGCACGGCGGCGTCCAGGACGCTGCCGTCGTGCAGGATCTTGAGCGCGTCTTCGAGATCGCCGACAGGACCGGCGATCTCGGCGCCCAGCGCGCGGAATGTCTCGCCGATGTCATCGGCGAGAAAATACTCGTCCTCGACCACGAAGATGCGGCGCCCCTTGAGCTCTGCGCGCTGATGCGACGATGTCTCCACGCTGTCTCGGCCTCCCAACGCATAGGAACATAAGCCGGCGATCCGCCTTGGTGCAAACTGCAAACGATGCAATTGGAGGCGGGTTCCATGGGCAACCGCGACATCATTGTCATCGGGGGCTCGGCCGGGGCAACCGCTCCATTGAAGCAGATCCTGAGCCGTCTGCCGGCGGATCTGCCGGCCGCCGTCTTCATCGTGCTGCACATCCCGGCCCAGGGCATCGGCATCCTTTCCACGGTCGCCAGCAGTGCCGGCCCGCTCCCCGTCCGGCAGGCCGAAGACGGTATGAAGATCGAGCCCGGTCAGATCTACCTGGGTGCTCCGGACCATCATCTTCTCGTCACGGAGGACCGCATCTTCCTCGGCCGCGGCCCGCGGGAGAACATGGTGCGGCCGGCGATCGATGCGTTGTTCCGCTCGGCCGCGCTCTATCACGGGCCGCGCGTCATCGGCGTGCTCCTGAGCGGCCTGTTGTCGGACGGCGCGGCCGGCCTCAACGCCATCAAACGCTGCGGCGGGATGGCCGTGGTGCAAGACCCCGCGGACGCGATCTCGGACGAGATGCCGCAGCGCGCCATGGAGGCGACCACGGTCGATCTCTGCGTTCCCGGCGCCACCATGGGCGACGTGCTCTCCGAGCTCGTCAGGGAGCAGGCCGGCGCCGCGCTGCCGATTCCGCCCGAGATCAGGCTCGAGGTCGAGATCGCGGCTGGTGAGCGGATCGGAAGCGACAATCTCGCCTCTATGGCTGACCCTGTCGCCCTGACCTGTCCAACCTGCGGCGGGGTGCTCTCGGAGGTCAAGAGCGCCCGCCCGATGCGCTTCCGCTGCCAGGTCGGCCACGGCTTCACCGCCGATGCGCTCGCCAAGGAGCAGGAGGGGCGCGTCGACGAAGCCTTGCGCGTGGCATTGCGGATTATCGAGGAGCGGGCGGAGCTGGTGCATCGCATGGCCGCCGACGGCCGCCGCACCGGCCGGGCTGCCGTTGCCGAGATGTACGAGGCCAGGGCGCTCGAATACCGCGAATATGCCGACATGATCCGGCGCGTCGTGCTAAAGTCGCTCGACCCTCCTGTGGGCAAACGGGAGGCGTGAAGGCGTCGCCATGGCCATCTCCCTTGCCGAACGCACCGCACAGCTCGATGCCGAGCAACGCCTGCTGGTGAAGGCGGAACAGGACATCGAGGAGGGCTGGAAGCGCATCCGCAATCAAGAAGATTGCGTGCGTGAACTCATGGCGAGCGGACACGACACGCGTCAGGCGGAGCGGCTGGTCAGCCTGCTCAAGCAGACCCTGGTCGAATGGGAGCGCCACCGCGTCCTGATCGAGCAGCGGGTCGAGTATCTCCGGCAGGAGGTCGCGGCTGGGTAGTTGGCGGGGGGGGGCCGCACGGCAGCTCTCCTGAACTCCGCGCTGAGCTCGAACATGGCATCGAGCTGCCGCTCCGCGTACCGGCGCCAACGCTCGTTCTCGGCCAGCAGGCGGTGAGCGTCCGCCGTTGCGCGCTCGGCGCGCCTGATCAGAACGGCGAGTTCCTCGGAGATCGGCATCGCTGGTTCCTCCGCCGCCGGCCAAGTATGGACCTGGTGGCCGAGGCTGACAACGCTGAAGGCCTCGGGGACATTTTTGCGTTTGATCTGTTGGGATAATATTGATTTCTGCTATTTGCAGGAGCCGGGCGCCTGTTGGTCCCGGCGAGCAAACGAGAGCCACCAGAGCCATGCACGACGTCGGCGACCAGCCGGTCCAAGGAGAGCGCCAGATCAAAACTCCGCTGGTCATAGGGGTGGGCGCCTCGCCTGGTGCACTGGACAGCATCGAGCGCTTCTTTGCCAAGCTGACCGTAGGCGCCGATCAGGCCATCGTGCTGGCGCTTCAGCATCATGAGACTTACGACGAGCAGCGGCTGCGCGGAATCGTGCAGGCGTCCAATGGCGGCAAGGTCGCCGATATCGGTGATGACCACGCGATCGAAGGCGGCATGATCTATCTGTGCCCGCCGGCGATGATCACCACGATCCAGAACAATCGGTTCGCGATCCGCAAGGCCGAGCAGGCGCCCGGCGAGCGCGCCACGATCGACAGCTTCCTGGTCTCGTTGGCCGAGGAGCGCGCCGAGCAATCCATCGGCGTCATTCTTGCCGGCACCGGCGGTGACGGCACGCTCGGCACGGCGACACTGAAGGATCACGGCGGCCTCGCCATTGCCGAAAAGCTAGCGAGCGAGGATGAGGCTGAGCAACTGCGCAACGGCAACACGCCCGCCGCCATCGCCGACTATGTGCTGCCGCCCGAGGACATCCCCGAGCACATCCAAGTCTATGCCCGTCATCTCAGGCGTCTGGAGGAGAAGCAGGGCTTCGACGAGGTCCTCGCCGCGGCCGCCAGTTCGCTGTCGCGCATCGCCGACATCCTGCGAAACAAGACCGGCAACGATTTCCACGGCTACAAGCAGAACACGTTCCTGCGCCGTGTGCAGCGGCGCATGCAGGTGGTCCGGATCGACGACATTGCCGCCTATGTGGATTTCCTTCGCAACGACAAGGACGAGGCCCAGTATCTCTTCAACGACCTCCTGATCGGCGTCACCGAATTCTTCCGCGACAAGCGCGAGTTCGAGGTGCTGGAGATGCAGATCATCCCGAAGATTTTCGAGGGCAAGGGCGCAGGCCAGCAGATCCGGGTTTGGGTGCTCGGCTGCGCCACCGGCGAGGAGGCCTATTCGATCGGCATTCTCCTGCGCGAGCACATGGCACGGATGGATTCCGTGCCGCAGGTGCAGATCTTCGCCACCGACATCGATGGTCGGGCGCTGGCGACCGCCCGCGTCGGCCGCTATCGCACCAATATCGAGACGGACATGACCAGCGAGCGGCTGGCGCGCTGGTTCGTGCGCGAGGGCGATACCTATTGCGTGGTGAAGGAGCTGCGCGAGATGTGCATCTTCTCGCAGCACAACGTCATCAAGGATGCGCCGTTCTCGAAGCTCGACCTCGTCTCCTGCCGCAATCTGCTGATCTATCTCAACGCCGAGCTGCAGAACCGGGTGATTCCGCTGTTCCATTTCGCGCTGCTGCCGGAGCGGTATCTGTTCCTCGGCAATTCCGAGAACGTGACCCGGCATCCGAAGCTGTTCGCGCCGGTCGACCGCCGCGCCCGGATCTTCAAGAAGCTCGAGACCGGGACGCGGCTGCCGCCGGAATTTCCGATCACGACCGCGGCGGGCAGGGTGCCGGTCGAGGTGCCGGCGATGCGCTCGTTCGGCCCCGACGTGGGCCTGGAGCGGCGCGCGCAGCGCATCGCGGAGCGCTATGCCCCGGCCTATGTCATCACCGACGAGAATTTCCAGGTTCTACATTTCTCCGGGCGCACCGGCCGCTACATCGAGCCGACGGCGGGCGCCGCCACGCTCGACCTGCTGCAGCTCGTGCACCGCGATCTGCGGCTGGAATTGCGCACCGCGCTCAGCCGCGCCTCCGATAGCAACGAGCCGGTTCATGCCGATCAGGTGCAGCTTGGCGCCAACGGTCACCGCGTCCTCGTCGACATCACGGTCGAGCCGATCCAGGAGGGCGCCGGCGGCCACCGCAATTTCGTCGTCCTGTTCAAGGACGGCCCTGCGCGAACCATCAAATCCGACCAGGCCAATCCCAACGTGCTGGTGCGCACCGAGCACGTCGAGCGCCTCGAGAATGATCTGCGCGCCACGCGCGAGCGCCTCCAGGCGACCATCGAGGAGCTCGAGAGCACCAACGAGGAGCTGAAATCGTCGAACGAGGAATATCAATCGCTGAACGAGGAGCTGCAGTCGGCCAACGAGGAGCTCGAGACCTCGCGCGAGGAGCTGCAGTCGGTCAACGAGGAGCTGACCACCGTCAACGGTGAGCTGGCACACCGCGTTCAGGAGCTGACGCGTGCCACCAGCGACCTCAAGAATTTCCTCGAAAGCACGCAGATCGCCACGGTCTTCCTCGACAACGATCTGCGCGTGATGAACTTCACGCCCGCCATCACCCAGCTGCTGCATCTGGTCGAGACCGATACGGGCCGGCCGATCAGCCATATCAAGGCGCGCATTCCGATCGAGGAGCTTTACGACGACATCCGCCGCGTTCTGCGCACGCTCGCCAGCGTCGAGCGCGAGCTGAGCGCGCCGGACAGCGGCACGCGTTACATCGTGCGCATCCTGCCATATCGCAGCGTCGACAATTTCATCGCCGGTGTCGTCATCACCTTCATCGACGTGACCG
The DNA here is from genome assembly GCF_020194215.1 of Bradyrhizobium sp. BRP20. Classification (NCBI taxonomy): domain Bacteria; kingdom Pseudomonadati; phylum Pseudomonadota; class Alphaproteobacteria; order Hyphomicrobiales; family Nitrobacteraceae; genus Bradyrhizobium; species Bradyrhizobium sp. BRP20. The sequence continues at coordinate 97,582 of NZ_JADYVY010000013.1, forward strand.
CCATCACCCGTGCCGAGGAGCGGCAGCGCCTGCTGCTCGCCGAGCTCCAGCACCGGGTTCGCAACACCCTCGGCGTGGTGCGCTCGATTGCCCGCCGCTCGGCGGAAACGAGCTCGACCGTGGAGGAATACGCCTCCCATCTCGACGGCCGTCTCAACGCCTTCGCCCGTACCCAGGCGCTGGTGACGCGCGATCCCGAAGGCGGCGTCGATCTCGAATATCTCGTGGTCGAGGAGCTGCTCGCCTATAATGCCAGGGAAGGCGAGCAGATGCGGGTCTCGGGCCCCAACATCCGCTTCCAGCCCAAGGCTGCCGAAACCTTCGCACTCGCCATTCACGAGCTCGCGACCAATGCGCTCAAATACGGCGCCTTGAGTCAGCCGAGCGGGCGCATCGAGGTGACCTGGCGCGTCGATGAGAGCACCGATCCGGCGGAGCTGGTGTTCGAGTGGCGCGAGCGCGGCGGGCCGCGCGTGACGGCAAGGCCGCGAAAGGGATTCGGAACCGAGCTTCTGGAGCGCACGCTGGCGTTCGAGCTGAAGGGGCAGACCACGATGACATTCAACCCGGCCGGGTTGCAATGCACCATCACCATCCCCCTGACCAAGCGTGCCTTCCACACACCGGTGGTGGCCGCCTGATGCCGTTGTCGACAGCCGATCGCAGCGTCCTGGAGCCGGTCGTTCGCCGGCTGAATGCGTTGCGGCGGTTGTCGAACGAGGCTCGCGCGTCGCTGGAATACGCCATGCTCGAGGGTCTTCAACGTGCCGGATCCGGCGAGGATCTGATCACCGAGGGTGATCGCGTCGATGGTGTCCGCGTCCTGTTGTCGGGCTGGCTCGGCCGCTACAAGACGCTGGAGGACGGCAGGCGCCAGATCGTCAATTTCATCTTCCCGGGCGAAAGCTGCGATGCGCACGCTTACCTGCTTTCGGAGATGGACCATTCGATCGTGGCGCTGACGCCCGTGGTCTATGCCGAGATCAAGCGCGCGCGATTCGAAGGTCTCCTCGCCAACAACCCCACGCTGTCGGAAGCCTTCTGGTGCGAGACGTTGCTCAACAGCGCGATCCAGCGAGAATGGGCGATCAATCTCGGCCGCCGGGTCGCGCTGGAGCGCGTGGCGCATCTGTTCTGCGAAATCGTCGAGCGGCTGCGCCCGGTGGGAATGGTCGACGGCAATTCCTGCCTCATGCCCGTGACGCAAACGGATCTCGCCGATGCCACCGGACTTTCCGTCGTTCACCTCAATCGGACGCTCCAGGAGCTGCGCGCGGCGGGGCTGATCGTGCTGCGCGAGCGGACGCTGACCATCCCGGACCTCGATGCGCTCAAGAACGCGGCGCTGTATTCGCCGAGCTATCTGCGGCTCTACCGCGAGACTGAAGCTATCAGGTGACGCCGTTCCGCCGCGGCGCGGGCTGGTTTTGCCCGTGACGCGCGGTCAGCGCGGGAATGGTCGCGATCATGCGGGTGTATGCCGCTGCCGGTCCTGCGCATCATCATCGTTCTCACTTGGAAACGGCTCGTGAGTTTGCCGGCCGAGAAACGTATCCGGGAGGGGTAGCTCCAGCGCTGCTCGTGCCTCGCGGATCGTCTTGCGAACCTCCTCGACGTGCTTCTCGTCCGACTGCAACGGATGGTGAATCTGCTTGTTCATCAAGCGCTCCCTAATCAGCAGGCGGGAGCACCATCGGTCTCTCAGCCACCAGCGCCTACGGGCAGAGCCTCAACCGGTGATAATGTCACCGTACACCCGCTGTGTCGTTTCAGCTAAGGAATTCGGCGATCTGCTCGTTAAAACCCCTTCCGGGCCACGGGTGGGCGGTTGAGAGCGTTCCGGCGCGGTTGTGATCGCTTGATCCAGGTTAATCGGCGACGCTTTTTGAGCCGTTGGCACGATTTGAGTAACTTATGCAAGTGCGCGCTTGCGAGCTCTGTTGCATGATGCCTGATGCCAGAGACCCTGTTTGCCCGCGCCACGCGCGCTATCGAAGAGAGCCGAGCCCTCCGGGAGCAGCACAGACAAGTCGCGGGACGCTACGGCGACGCCGTGAACGATTTGCGCCTCGCCATCATGGACAGCGCCATGCTTCGCTCCGAGATCAGGGCGCGCCGCGACAACGAGGAATCGTAACTGCGGTCTTTTCGCCGAAACAGGCAACCGTTCCGTCTCCGGAACGTTAGATCATTGGCCAGGCTGTGCAGCCTGCAAACCACCATCACGTCGGAACGCAACGGCGCGCTCGACCTCATGCACCAGGAGGACGCCTGATGAGGACGCGACATCGGTTCAAGCAAGTCGACACTCTGGAAGCGCGGCTCGCCGCCGAGGCGGAGCGGCTGCGCGAACAGGCCAGCTTGCTTCCGCCCGGCGCGGCGCGCGACGAGATCTTGCGCAAGGCGCGTCAGGCGGAAACGGGGTCTCAGATGAGCGAGTGGCTGCGGTCGCCGGGCCTGCAGCCGCCAAGCTAGCCCGGCGCGATGCGAGTCGTCAGCGCCGCTTCGCGGCCTTGCTTCGCCGATTGTACGGGGAGCGGTTGACCGGCCGCAGCGAAATTCCTTCGCGTTGCGCCTTGCTGCGAATGGCCGTGACGGGGCGCTGCAGCTTGATGCTCATCACGCCGGTCGGCGTGTTGCCTTTCGCAAGCTGCTTCAGCTTGTTCACATCCGCCGCTGTCCACGGCTCGCGCGCGCGGCGCTTGTAGGCGGGATTTGCCTTGCGCGGTCCTTTGCGGCCGATCGGCGACCCCGGGCGTTTCAATGCTGCTTTTGCCATGATGATCCTCCTTCAGGTCGTCCTTGAACATACGAATCAGCATTTCGGTTCCGGCGCAGTCCGGATCGATCGGTCCTGCGGTTGTGATTTGCGCAAAATCGCGCAGCGTTAACTTATTGAAATGCCGGAACCGGCTGTTGCGACGGAAGCTACAGTCGTTGCCGGGCCGAGCCGCCTCGACCGGCAAGCGACTTGAGTGACAAGAGAGCCTGGGCCCCGGCGCCCGATCCCCCGCCGGGGCCGATTTCCTTTCAACCGAATTGTCCACGAAAGTTCAAAAGTACAAATGACCGCCAAACGTAACCGCAGGAAACAGACCCAAACGCTTCAGGAGCGGCTAGCCGCCTTTGCCGAAAGCGCCCGCGAGCGGGCACGCGACCTGCCGCCGGGCAGGGAACGCGAGATGCTGCTGCGTCGCGCCAAGCAGAACGAAGTGACCTCGAACCTCACGGATTGGCTCAGCGCACCCGTCGCTCCAAGGCGAGGACACCTATAGTGGCAAGTATCAAGCACTACCGCGCGTTCCAGATCGATCCGGACGGGCACGTGTTCGGGTGCATCAACCTCGTCTGCGACGACGACGAGCAGGCCAAGCGCGAAGCCGCCTCGCTCGTCCTGGTGCATCGCATCGAGCTGTGGCGGCTCGATCAACGGATCGCCAAATTCGATGCGCCGCAGGAGCTTGTTCGTCAGTAGGGCTTGGGAACCGCGCGCTGGGCGCCGGGTTGGGTCGGAGGGATTCGACTTCGCCAGGAGCCAGCATGACGGACGCCGACATTCGCAAGGGGATGCCGCCCGTCAAGCTGCCGCGTGAGGAGTTCGAGCGGCGCTACAAGCGTCAGTTCGTCGATCCCGCCTTTGCTCCGCTTGGGCGCGAGCTCGATGCCATCATCGCTGCGGCCTGGGACGCCTACAGCCATTCGCGCAAGGCACCGTTGACGCGGAAGGCCGGCGCAGGCTTTTCCGACCGGAACTACGATCTTGCCGTCGACTGGCTCGATGCGCGCTCAAAAATCCTGGAGGCGCAGCGTCGCCACGACGATGCCGACGAGACGCCGCGCATCCTGATCATCAACGGCTCGGCCCGCAGCGAGCACACCTGTCCCGGCGAGATGTCCAAGACCTGGCGGCTGGTCAAGCTGGCCGAGCCCGTCTTCATCGAGATGGGATTTGCCGTCGACATCCTCGATCTGTCGCGCCTCGCTTCGGAATTCGGCAAAACCATTCATCCCTGCAAGTCCTGCGTCGGCACCGCCATGCCGCTGTGCCACTGGCCGTGCAGCTGCTATCCGAACTACTCGCTGGGCCAGACCCACGACTGGATGAACGAGATCTATCCGCTCTGGGTTGCCGCCCACGGCATTCTGATCGTGGCGCCCGTGAACTGGTATCACGTGCCCGCCGGTCTCAAGGCGATGATGGACCGCATGGTCTGCGCCGACGGCGGCAATCCCGATCCGACCTCGACCCACGGCAAGAACGCCGCGGAAGCCAAGGCGATCGAGCTGAAGGGCTGGCCCTATCCGCGCCATCTCGCCGGCCGCCATTTCGGCCTCGTCGTTCACGGCGATGCGGTCGGCGCCGAGGGCGTGCGCCGGGCCTTGTCCGACTGGCTGACCGACATGCAGCTGATCTCGGCAGGGCGCTACGCCGAGCTCGACGGTTATGTCGGCTACGACGAGCCATACGCCACATCCCATCGCGAGCTCGACGAGGACCGCGAATTCCAGCAGGAAGTGCAGAATGCGGCGCGCGCGCTCGGCAATGCCGTCCGGCTCGCGCGAAGCGGGCGCCTCGATGAGCCCGGCGCCGGTCTTGCGGACCCGAACCCCAAATGACTGGCGCGCCACCCCTTGAATGCCTGATCGTCGGAGGCGGGCCGGCGGGACTGATGGCCGCGATCTATCTAGCGCGCTTCCGCCGCCGCGTCTGCGTCGTGGACGCCGGCGCGAGCCGGGCGGCCCTGATCCCGCGCAGCCACAATGTCCCCGGCTTCGTCCACGGCCTGTCCGGCGCGGAACTGATCGAGCGGATGTCGGCCCAGCTGAACGAGCTCGCCGTCACACGCGTGGAGGCCGAGGTCACGGCGTTGCAGCGTCACGAACACGGTTTTGAAGCGAGCTGGAATGGCCGCGGGCATGCGGCCGCCACAGTCATTCTCGCCTGCGGGATCGTCGATACCCATCCGCCGTTCGCGGAGTGGCGCGCGGCGGTCGCGGACGGACTCCTGCGCTACTGCCCGATCTGCGACGCCTTCGAGGCCACCGGCCGCCGCATTGGCGTCGTCGGGCCGCTGGATCGTGCCGCCGCAAAGGCGCTCTTTCTGCGTGGCTATGCGCGCGACGTGACGCTGCTTGCGACCGGCGCGGACGACGCGAAGGCCGCAACGTCGGAGCTGTCCGAGGCGGGCGTCGGAATCGTGTTCGCGCCCGAGCTGCGCCTGGCGCGGCGAGGCGGCGGCGTTGAAGCGGATTTCGCCGACGGACGTACCGCGCAATTCGACATCGTCTATCCTGCGATGGGCGCGGAGGTCCGCTCCCAGCTCGCGATGGCGCTGGGCGCCGACCACACTGCGGACGGTCATTTGAAGGTCGACGATCACCAGCGCACGTCGATCGCCAGGCTCTACGGAATCGGCGACGTCGTCACCGACCTGCACCAGATCTCGGTCGCGTTCGGCCACGCGGCCATCGCGGCCTGCACGATCCACAACAGCCTGCCGCCGCGATTTGCGTGATGGGACGGCGGTGAGCCTCACAATCGACTGGAACCGGGAACGAAGCGCGTTGCCCCGCTTTGGTCGAGCGGAGCGGGGCGCGCAACTGGAGACAACCGATGGCTCAATCCGAAGACATGACCCGCTGCACCGCGCTTTGCATGAGCTGCTACCAGACATGTCTCGGCACGGCGATGAACCATTGCCTCGAGACCGGCGGCAAGCATGTTGAGCCGAAACATTTCCGTCTGATGATGGCCTGCGCCGAGATCTGCCGGACCGCCGCGCACTTCATGCTGATCAACACGCCGCATCATAAGCACACCTGCGGTGAGTGCGCCGAAATCTGCACCGAATGTGCCGAGGATTGCGCCCGGATCGGCGGCATGGACGAATGCGTCGCGACGTGCCGCTCCTGCGCCCAATCCTGCCGCGCGATGGCGGCTTGAGGAGGTGCCCATGCTGGAAGAGAAACTCAAGGAAGCGATCGTCGGCGAATTGCAGCGTCAGGCCGCCGACCGGCCGCAATCGCTGAAGGTGCAGGGCGCGGGAGACGCAGCGGCCTCGGAGGAGCTGACCGTCAACGGCAAGATCGACCTCGGCGCGCTTGTCATGGTGATCGCAGGATCGGTCGCCGGCGGGCCTTGAGCTCGATCGTCGACCGGCGGCCTCAGCCATACTCCTCGCCGATGCCGTATTCCCGGTAGATCTGCAGCGGGTCGAGCTCGGGAAACAGACGGCATTTGGCCTGCGCAAGATGCAGGCTCACCGCAGCCGGCTCCTTGCCGTTCGCGAGCAGCTTGCGGATGTCCTCCATATGCGCGTTCGGCTGGTGCTTCGGTTCGAGCTGCTCCAGCGCGACCAGGGCGGTCGCGAGTGCCTCGGTCAGAACCCAGTCGTCGTGGCCCGTGATTCCCTTCTTCGACATCGGAAGAACCCCACATCTGGTGGCGGTCACAGTTTACCGCGCCTTCGGCCAAATCGCCATTGAGCCGTTGCGGGCCGTTCGCGCGCGAGGCCATGGGCCATGCACCGGCTTGCCTTATGGCCGCGTCAGGCTAAAAGGCGGCTAGTTGCGGGGGCGGCAGTATCTTTGTTGAAGCAAACTTGGGGTAGACGGGCCGTATCCAGGCTCGCCGTTCCGGTCTGGGTCCCGATCCCGCACTTCGCAGCACCATAGGGTTGCGACCCCCTCAAGGTTTCGAGCCAGCATGGTTTTTCTCAGTTTCGTCTACCGCTTCCTCACCAATTTCGCCTTCATGGCGGTGGTCTATTTCAGCTTGAACTTCATGGAAAAGTATCCGAACCGGGCGATCCTGGCGATCCTGGTGCTGGTCTATGCCGCCATGCGCGCGGCCTCGACGCTGCGGGCGTTCTACTTCTTCCAGAAGATCGAGAAGCTGGAGGCCGAGACCAAGCGCCTTCAGGCTCCGATCAACGACGGTTCGGGCAGCACCACCGCGCGCAAGCAGGTGATCACCGACGTCGCGCGGCTGCGGCGGGACGGCGAGCTCAAGTCCTACATGGACCTGTTCTTCCTGGCGCTGATCGTGCTGCTCTGCGTCGCCGCCATCATGCGGCAATAGCAGCTAAAGCATGATCCGGAAAAGTGCGAAGCGGTTTTCCGAAAAGATCATGCATAAACAACAACCTAAAGCGCGATGATGATTCATCCTAATCTCATCGCGCTTTAGGCGCGCTTTTTCAGGCTGGCGACGCGGGTCGGACGGGGCGGCACGCCCTTGGAGGCCGCGCCATTGGCCGCGGCGCTCTTCGCTGCGGTACTCTTGGGTACGATGTCGACGGGCTGCGCGGCGTGATCCGCTGCAGCCGGCGCCGCCTGGGCGGTACGCCGCCCATGCAGCTTGGCCGTCTTGCCCTTCGCGCCTCTGCCCTGTGCTGCCTTGTCCTTGGCCGGATGTGGCCTCTCGGCCGCCATGGCGAGCCGGGTCGCGGCGCGCCGCGATGAGGTCGTCGACATCAGCACCTCGACCGAGCCTTCCGGAATCGCGAACAGATCGCGACCCGGGACGGGCAGGGTGGATGCGAGGTCGATCTGGCCCTTGCTCCGGCGCGGCAGCAGCGATTGATGTTCGGCCTGCGCATTGAGGTCCGCGAGCGCGGGCGCCGGCAGCGTCCTGGTCTGCGTGAACACGAAATGCGGCACGCGCGGCCAGCGCGCGATCGGCGTCGTCTCGGTTGGCGGATGCAGCAGCCATTCGACCGGCGTGGTCGGCGTCGCCGGCCGCTCGGCCGTGGCGGGCACCACATGCACGATGCGATAGCCGCGCGCCTTGAGGTCGCGGATGATCTTGGGCAGTGCCGCCACCGTGCGGGCCTGAATGTCGTGCAGCAGCAGGATGCCCTTGCCCTTGGCCTCCAGCCGCTGGATCGCGAGCTGGTAGACGCGGTCGGACGAGACGTGCCGCCAATCGTCGGCCGGGAAGTCGGCGCTCCAGACCTGGAGGCCGCGCGAGATCAGATGGTTCTCGATGCCCTCGGCGCGCATCAGCCCGGGAATGCGGAAGAACGGGGCGAGCTGCGACGGATCGGTCATCGCGGCTGCGGTCCATTCGATGCCGCCATTGATCTCCGCCTCGGCCTTCTCGATCGGCATCCGGTCGAAGGTCAGCGGATGGTCCATGCTGTGCGTGCCGACGGTATGGCCCGCCGCGACCAGCTTGCGCACGCCTTCCGGATTGGCCTTGGCCTGGTTGCCGACGATGAAGAAGGTCGCCTTGATGCATTCGTCGGCCAGGATCTTGAGCACCTGGTTGGAATATTTCGGGATCGGACCGTCGTCGAAGGTCAGGACGACCTCATGGTCCTTCAGCGGCAGCGTCTCGCGGTACTGCATGGTGCCGATCAGCGGATGTTCGCGCGGATCGACAACGAGGGTGCGGGAGGTGCCGAGGGCGTCGGGGTGGCCGGGACACTCGGCTGCGAGCGCGGCCGGCGAACCGGCGGTGAGCATTCCCAGACAGAGGACGATCCACGATCGCGTCCGCAAAACAACGCTACTTCCGATCATGAACCTCGTCTGCCCCCATGCAATTTGGCGCCCTAGATAGGTCGGAGATGGCTCAAAACGGTTCAGCCGCAGCCGCTCTCATCTTCACGGGGTAGCATGAACAGAGTGTTAATTGGCCCCAAATCACCCCATTTTGCCCGGGCGTGACATTCCGGCATCAGCGCGTATCGGCGCTCTTCTGTGATGTGCCCGCCGGGACGATGTGGACCACCCGATAGTCGTTCTCCCTCAGATACCGTAGAAACGCCGGCATCATTGCGGCCGTGCGCGCCTTGTTGTCGTGGAAGAGGATGATGCCCTTTCCGCTCGCGGCGAGACGCTCGGTGACGAGCTTCAATTGCTGCTCCGGCGTCAACTCCTCCCAGTCGCTGGCCCATAAATCGGCCCCGAACACAATGATGCCGCGCGACTGGAGCAGGTCGAGCTGCGCTTGGGTCGACTCGAAATAGGGAAAGCGGAAGAACGGCGTCGAGGGTGTCGTCGTCGAGACTCCGTGTAGCGCCATTTCGTCTGCGGCAATGCCCCGATCGATGTCGGCCATGGCCTTCTCGAACGGAATGCGCCCCATGAACGGATGCGAGTAGGAGTGATGCCCGACGGTGTGGCCCTCGCGGGCGATGCGCTTGACCATGTCCGGGTGCTCGGAGGCGTGCTGGCCGATCAGGAAAAAGGTCGCGCGCACGCATTCCTGTGCCAGCGCCGCCAGCACTTTCGACGTCGTCGGCGGGTTCGGCCCGTCGTCGAAGGTCAGCACGACCTCGCGATCGGCCAGCGGCAGCGTCTGCGGAAAGCTCTTCAGGCCCACGCGCGGATAGGTCTTGGGATCGACGCTGAAGACGCGCGAGGTGCCGAGCGCGTCCTTGCGCGGGCACTCGGCGGCCTCCGTCTCGGCGGCGCCGATGACGGTCGCGGCATTGCCGATGACGGTTGCGACAAGCGCGCCCGCCATGGTCGAGGTCCACCTTAGTCGCAGCATCTTTGCCATTGCGCTCGGCTTTGCCTTGTGGGTATTGCCTGAAGCCTCAGCTCACACCACCGGTTCCAACCTGTCAAACGGCGAGGCGCGCCATGGATGAACATCTGGACGTTGCCCCATCGGCTGCGGATTCGGTACTCGACCACGTGCCGATGCGCAATGAAGACGGCGATATCAGGCACGAATTCGTCGAGGAGGTCGCCCGTGCGATCGAGGCCGGGGACAGCGCGGCGCTGCGTGCCTGCGTCGCGGAGCTGCACGAGGCCGATCTCGGCGATCTGATCGGCGCCCTCGAGCCCGACGACCGCGTCCGCCTGGTCGAGCTCACCGGCCGCGATTTCGATTTCTCGGCGCTGAACGAGGTCGATGAGACCGTCCGCGAGGAGATCCTCGAGGAGCTGCCGCCGGAGACGGTCGCCGAGGGCGTCCGCGAGCTCGAATCCGACGATGCGGTCGAGCTCTTGGAAACCCTCGGTGCCGAGGAGCAGGAAGAGATTCTGGAGAAGCTGCCGCTCAAGGAGCGCGTCGCGCTCGAGCGCAGCCTGCTGTACCCGGAGAACTCCGCCGGCCGCCGCATGCAGACCGAGTTCATCGCCGTGCCCCAGGATTTCACGGTCGGCCAGGCGATCGACTACATGCGCGAGACGCCGGATCTGCCCGACCGCTTCTACGAGATCTACGTCGTCGACAAGGAACAGCACTGGCAGGGCGCGGTGCCGCTCGACGTGCTCCTGCGCACGCGCCGGCCGGTGGCGCTGACCGAGCTCACCGACGAGGACCGCCGCCGCGTCTCCGTCCTGGAGGACCAGGAAGAGGTGGCGCGCATGTTCGGCAAATACAATCTCGTCGCCGCGCCCGTGCTCGACACCCAGGATCGCCTCGTCGGCGTCATCACCGTCGACGACGTCGTCGACGTCATCGAGGAGGAGGCGGACGAGGACCTCAAGGCGCTCGGCGGTGTCACCAGCGACGAAGAGCTGTCGGACACGTTCCTCACCATCGCCCGCGGCCGCTTCAACTGGCTGCTGGTGAACCTCGCCACCGCGTTCCTGGCGTCCTCCGTGCTCGGCCTGTTCGAGGGCCAGCTGGAGAAGATGGTCGCGCTCGCGGTGCTGGCGCCGATCGTGGCGAGCCAGGGCGGCAATGCCGCGACCCAGACCATGACGGTGGCGGTGCGGGCGCTGGCGACGCGCGAGCTCGGTTCCTCCAACGCCTGGCGCGTGGTGATGCGCGAGGCCCTGGTGGGCCTCGTCAACGGCCTCGCCTTCGCCGTGATCACCGGCATCGCCGCGGTGGCCTGGTTCAAGATCCCGGGCCTCGGCATCGTCATCGGGCTCGCCATCGTCTGCAACCTCGTAGCCGGCGCGCTCGGCGGCATCCTGATCCCGATGGCGCTGGATCGCGTGCGGGCCGACCCGGCGGTGGCGTCGGGCACGTTCGTGACCACCGTGACCGACGTCGTCGGCTTCTTCTCCTTCCTCGGGATTGCGACGCTCTGGTTCGGGTTGAAGTAGGTCTCACTCCATCGTCATTCCGGGGCGCGCCACTTGGCGCGAACCCGGAATCCATTTGTCCGCGTCGACGCTGCACAATGGATTCCGGGCTCGCGCTTCGCGCGCCCCGGAATGACGACAACCGTCTTTAATCCGACTTTAAGCGACCTGCCGCATCATCGCCTTTGCTTGGGGGAATGGGCATGCGGTTGCGGCTGAAGGCGGACGGACGGATCGTCGAATTGCGGAATGGGCAGGAATTTCCGGTCCAGCCGCTTTCGGTTCAGCCGACGGCCAATGCGGCGCCGTCTGACACCGGCCCACTCGCGGTGCGCGATCTGCGCCGGCGCGCCTGCCTGACCCAGATGGAGTTCGCCGCCAGGCTCGGCGTACCCGTCGAGACCATCCGCAACTGGGAGCAGGGCAAACGCGCCCCGCGCGGCCCGGCCCGCGCACTGCTCACGGTGATCGCGCATGCCCCCGACACGGTGTTCCAGGCGCTCGCCAAGACCTGACGCCAAGGCCTGACGCCAAAGGCCTGACGCCAAGACCTGACGCACAACCTCCCGTTAGGCCTGCATCGAATATCCCGCCTGGCTGCCGCGGCTTCCGTTGGCAGCATCATCGACCGGGTCCATAATGACGTCTGGGGCTGTCGCAACGGAAGAGATTCCTCATGCTGTTCGTCGAGGCCAATGGCGCAAGGATTCCGGCGATCGGTCTCGGAACCTGGGAGCTGAGCGGAAGGCCGGCCGCGCGCGTGGTCGAGCAGGCGCTACGGTTCGGCTATCGCCATATCGACACCGCGCAGGTCTACGACAATGAGCGCGAGGTCGGCGACGGTTTGCGCGCCTCCGGCGTGCGCCGCGACGACGTATTCCTCACCACCAAGGTCTGGACCAACCATTTCGCACCCCATGATCTCGAACGCTCGGTGAAGGAGAGCCTCGCTCGCCTGCGGCTTCCCTCGGTCGATCTGTTGTTGCTGCACTGGCCCAATCCTCATGTGCCGCTCGCGGAGACGCTGGGCGCGCTGTCGCATGCGAAGACGATGGGCCTGACCCGCCACATCGGCGTCTCCAATTTCACCGTGGCACTGATCGAGCAGGCGGTCGCGCTGTCGGCGGAGCCGCTGGTCTGCAACCAGGTCGAGTATCACCCCTATCTCGATCAGGCGAAGGTACGGGCGGCCTGCGACCAGAATGGCGTTGCCCTCGTCGCCTACAGCCCGATCGCCAAGGGCCGCATCAAGTCCGACCAGACGCTGGCCGAGATCGGTCGCGTCCACCGCAAGACGGCGGCGCAGGTCTGCCTGCGCTGGCTGGTGCAGCAGAATGTCGCTGCGATCCCGCGCACCTCGCGCATCGAGCGCCTGTCGGAGAACATCGAGATCTTCGATTTCGAGCTGTCGGAAGACGAGATGGACCAGATCGCCGCGCTCGCCAATCCGAAGGGACGCCTGACCGACTTTGGCTTCGCCCCGAAATGGGATTGAGAGGGACCCGGGGTATGCTAGGACCGCGGGGGCAACCCAAGATCGGTCGATGGAACTGGGGAAGATCATACGGACGGACATTGCCGCCTCGGCAATCGCCCATCTGACGCTGGTGGCGCTGATCATCGTGATCAGCGAGGTCCGTCCGTTTCATAGCCAGCCGCCCGAAACCGTCGCGGTCGACATCGTCACGCCGGAGCAGGTGAAGCAGGAGGAAACCAAGGCCGAGGAGAAGAAGGAAGAGGCGAAGCCGCCAGAGCCGCTCCCCGATCTGAAGCTGCCGAAGCCGGATATCACGGACAAGGCGGAGGCATCGAAGCCTGCGGCCAGGCCGCAGGCGGCAGCACCATCGCCATCACAGCAGGCCTCGCCTGAGCAGCAGCAGAAGCAGCCCCAGGCCTCGAAGCAGCGTGAGGCCAACGCGCAGCCGCCGCCGCCGGCCGCGCCGCCGCCGGCCTATCAGACGCCGCAACCGGACGTCACCATCAAGTACGGGGTCATGCTGGGCTTGCCGCCCGAATTGCCGGTCGAGCCGAAAGGCGCCAAGGATGACGGCGGCGATGCAAACGATTCGATCGCTGCGAAGCTTCCGCCCGAGGTCATCGCGGAGCTTCGCCGTCACTTGCGCGGCTGCGCCAAGCTTCCGGCCGGCGTCGCACCGACCGACAACGTTCATGTCAAGCTGCGCACCGTGTTCGCCACCGACGGCACGCTGGCGCGCGAGCCCATCCTGATCCAGGCGCCGCCGTCCGCCAAGGGCGTGGCCATCGTCAAGTCCGCAACGAGCGCGCTGCAGAACTGCCAACCCTACAAGATGTTGCCGGCCAATCTGTACGGGGAATGGAAGGTGCTGGATCTGCCGTTCAGCCCGAAGGATTTCGGCGGATAGCGCGTCGTCGTGTAGTCGTGTAGCCCGGATGGAGCAAAGCGTAATCCGGGGCTGCTCGCCCGGCAGCTCGAATTGTCCCGGATTACGCTCGCGCTCCATCCGGGCTACGAGAGCAGGGTGTTTCGCTTCTCTGTCAATCTGCCCGCATAAAAATATTCCGCTTTACCGAAATTCGGAAATGGCGTATGTATCGCCCATCCCGGCTCAATCTCGAGGGGCGATCATGAGGTCGTCATTGTCGCGAGCCGGGCTTGCGGTGGACGCGGCAGCGTCGTGTACGAGAGCTGAGGGCAGGGCGGATTGCTCTCCGTGAGCCCGAGGCTTCGTACGGACGAGCGGCGCTGTCAGGTTCGTCGCGCCGGCATTTCGATGGCAACGTGCACAACGCCGTCGAACCCTGCGGCGCCAACGAACCGCGCGTACGGCAAAACCGTGTGGTCCTGGCCGTCGTTGCTACGGCCAAGCTCTGGCGAATGCGGCCCTCGCGTTAACCGGCGCGGTGCCGGCGACTTTCGCGGGAGCGAGGGAGGCCAGAGGGAACTCGGCTCCCGGGAGAGCGCGGCATAAGCCGTCCGACCATCGCGCAGGGAAGGCCGTGTGTTGGGCTTCACCTGTATGCTGCTGTGCGGTTCTTCCTGCGTGTGCTCTAGCGCAGCGGACCGCGGGTGCCGCCGGCACCCGGCCTTCCCTGCGCCCTCTTGCATCTGAGGGCGGCGAGACGAAGCAAAGCTCGGGCGAAGCAGCCGCGAGATCGCGAAGGCATGTCTGTGATCCGATCTCGTGCCCCGGACGCAGCGCAGCGTCCCCCCGGCGATGCGAAGCATCGTCCGGTTCGACGATGCGCTGCAGAGCAGGGGCCCATGCCTCCGAGCAATCCGTGTGGCGCTGGGTCCCGGCTCTGCGCCGCAACGCTTCACGCGTTGCAGCTTGTCCGGGACACGTGGCTCAATGCCCTCGCTTCATCCCCTCACCACCATCCACCGCCCCCGGTGCCATCGCGGCCCAGGCGCTGGACGCGAACTGGCGGCGCCAGGTCACGACCACGACCGCTGCCGTGGTCACGAACAGCACCCAGGGGCTGACGAACCAGCCGAGATAGCCGAGCGCGAAGAAGAAGGCACGCTGGCCGCGGTTGAAGTGGCGGCCGGCGGATTCGAACAGGCGGGAGGTGCGGATGACGTGGGCTTCGGCCTCGGGGGTGTCGCGCTGTGAGGCCGGCGGCATATCGCCGAACAGGATCGCGACATAGTTGACAGGCGATAGGCCCAAGCGAATTTGAAGAAGGCGTAGACGCAGATCAGCACGAGGCCGACGCATTTCAGCTCCCACAAAGCGGGCGAGCAACGATTGATTGGCGGCAGGCGATGGCGCTAAAAAGCGGCTGCAACTGCAGGACTAAACGAAGGACCAGTGACATGGCTGCGCTGAAACTCGCGATCGGCAACAAGAACTACTCGTCATGGTCGATGCGGCCCTGGCTCGCGCTCCGCGCCAACGACATCCCGTTCGTGGAGACGCTGATCCCGCTCTACACCGACGATCCCGCCGACAAGGCGCAGATCCTGTCCTTCAGCCGCGCCGGCAAGGTGCCCGTGCTGGTCGACGGCGACGTCACCGTGTGGGATTCGCTTGCCATCATCGAGTACGTCGCCGAGCGCTATCCGGAAGCGAAGCTCTGGCCTGACGACGTCGCCGCGCGCGCGCATGCCAGGTCGGTATGCGCCGAAATGCATTCCGGCTTTGTGGCGCTGCGCAACGAATGCGGCATGAACCTGCATCGGCCGATCCGCGCCGTGGCGCTGTCGGCGGATGCCAAGGCGAACATCGCGCGCATCGAGGAGATCTGGCGCGAGTGCCGCACCCGCTATGGCGCACAGGGACCGTTCCTGTTCGGCCGCTTCGGTGCGGCGGACGCCATGTATGCCCCCGTCGTGCACCGCTTCCGCACCTACGCGATCGAGGTGGCGCCGGACACCAGGGCCTACATGGAGACCATGATGGCGCTGCCGGCGTTCCAGGAATGGACCCGGGATGGACTGGCCGAAACGCTCGTCATCGCCAAGTTCGAGGACGCCTGAGCGGCAGTCCGACCGGTGCCGGCCGGAGGCGGGGGCGCCAGCCGATCGGGAGGAGGGTGCGACAGGCCTGCGACATGTCGGCGGAATAAGCAGCTCCGCCGGTATCATCGCCCCACCGGCTGTCCCGTTATCATCCTGAAATAACTGCAAAAATTGTGCGCGGGCCATGCCGGCATGGCGCTGGCCAAAAGCATCGGACGCGTGCTATACAGCCGCCCGGGTTTCCGGCCGGCCCTCGCAGTGGGACACTGGGCGAGGCGGGCGCTGTTTGAGTAATGGAGAGGGTGTTGAAGCACAAATTCCCCGTGGGAACGCGCGTCCTATTCACGGCCAGCAATGTCGCGCGTCCGGCTGCGAGCGGCGCGTATGAGGTCATCCGTCTGCTCCCGACCGAAGGCGACGACTGCCAGTATCGGATCAAAAGCTCGACCGAAGCCTTCGAGCGCGTCGCCAAGGAAAGCCAGCTCGCGCTCTCCTGAAGGCCGACGCCGTCAGTGCATAGGCGCCTCCCGGGAATTGTACTCTGCCGCCGTCAAAAGGCCCGCTTCACCTTCACAAGGGTGGGCGGGGGCAGTTGCCGACTCGCGGTGCTCGCTTGACCATCCGCTCTTTGCTCGCGTGAGGGGACGTCGCGCATGAACTGGGCATGGGCCACTTCGCTCGACCAAATCTGGCTCTCGCCGGCCTTCCCGATTTGGATGACGCTGGCGGCTGCCGGATTCTTCGGATTGATTCTGCTGATCACGCTGTTGCGCGCCGACAGATCGGTCGCGAACGGCGCGCTAACCGTCATTACCCTGCTATCCATCGCGATCGCCGGCGCAGCCACGGTGCGTCTCTATGGACCGGACGCGCCGTCCGCTCCGGCCGAGGCGCGCGCGCAGGCTGTGGTGAGCGCGAGTCTGCCTGCGCTGTCCTGTCTCGACGATCTCGCCGGCGATGCCGTTGGCGCCGGCTGCGAGAAGGCGCTGTTCGGCACGCCTGACGCTGCGGCCGCGGCGGTCTCCTACACCGCCGCCAGGATCGACCGCCTGACCGCGCTCGGCGATGTCGCCACGGCGGAGAAAAGCCTGACCCTCGACATGAAGGTGCTGCGCAAGTCGCTCGAGCGGGATCGTTACGGTCTCGTTGCACATGTGCTGGTGGCGCGTGACGGCTGCACGCAGTTCGATTGCGCCGCGTTCCGCTCGCTGACCGACCAGCAGCAGGTTGCCGCCAACATGGACTCCCATCTCTACGAGACCCTGGTCGCGCGCTATGCGCCGACCTGGAACGCGCCCGCAGCAGCCGCAGCGGCGATGCCCGCCAACGCCGCGCTCGCCGGGCTGCCGCCGTCAATGCCGACGGGCAGGCCGACCAATGCCGAGTTCCCGAGCGCGTCCTCGACGCCGCCGGTGAGCATCATGAATCCGGAGCCCACGGCGGCGACGCGCCAGGCCGCGCCGGCCGCAAATGCGGCGGCAGCACCGCGTGCGCCGGCCGCGGCCTCCGCACAGGCCGCAGCGCCTCCGGCATCGAGCCCGCCGGCTGCGAAGAAGCCGCCGCCCCAAAAGGCTGCGCGTGCGCCTGCGGCGCCGGTTCCGCTCGCGCCGCCGCCGGCCTCGACCGCCGCGCCCGCGCCTGCGGATAACGAGTAGATCGGCATTCCAAATGCTGGGTTGCCCGGCTAATGCTTGGGCATGCCACTCCATCTGATCAAGCTCGCCGTCGGCTGCGACTCCGTCAAGGAATTGAAGGAGTGGGTGGCCGAACGGATGCAGACCGCCAAGAAGAAGGGTCTGCCGCAACATCACATCCACATCACGCGCATGGTGCCCAAGCGCGACGCCGAGATCCTCGCCGGCGGCTCGCTCTACTGGGTGATCAAGGGCGAGATCGCCGCGCGCGAAAAGATCATCGGCATCGAGCCGTTCCGCGACAAGGACGGCATCGGGCGCTGCCGGATCGTGATGCAGCCGAAAGTGATCTCGGTCTCGCCGCGGCCGATGCGCCCGTTCCAGGGCTGGCGCTATCTGACCGACGATTCCGTGCCGGCCGATCTCGGCAAGTCAGCGGCCGGCTCGATTGCGGCGATGCCGGAGCCGATGCGGCGCGAGCTGCGTGACCTCGGACTGCTCTAAACAGCCATATTGTCGATCAGCCGGGTGGTGCCGAGCTTGGCCGCGACCAGGATCCGCAAGGGGCCGTCCTTGCGCGAGGTGACCGGTGCCAGCGTCTCGGCATGGCGGACCTCGTAATAGTCGAGCACCAAGCCGGCCGCCTTGATCATCTCCGCACCGCCGGCCATCGCCGGCGCGATCGAATCGCCGGCACGGATGCGCCCAGCGCTCTCTCTCATGGCGCGGTAGAGGACAATGGCGGTCTGGCGCTCCTCGGGCGAGAGGTAGACGTTGCGCGAGGACATCGCGAGTCCGTCGCGCTCGCGCACGGTGCGGGAGCCGATCACCTTGACGCCGAGGTCGAGGTCGCGCGCCATCTGCGTCACCACCCGCAATTGCTGGAAATCCTTTTCGCCGAAGATTGCGACATCCGGCCGGACTTGCGTGAACAGCTTGCCGACGACCGTGGTGACACCGCCGAAGAAGTGCGGGCGGAAGCGGTCCTCGAGGCCGGCGAGCGCCGGCCCCTCCGGCACGATGCGGGTGGCAAAGCCCTCCGGATACATGGCCGCGACGCCCGGGTGCCAGACGATATCGACGTCCTCGGCCGCGAGCTTGGCGATGTCGGCCTTCCAGGTGCGCGGATAGGCGCCGAAATCCTCGGTCGGAGCGAACTGGGTCGGGTTGACGAAGATCGACACCACGACGCGGCTGGCGCGCCGCTTGGCGAGGCGAACCAGCGACACATGCCCGTCATGGAGCGCCCCCATGGTCGGGACCAGCGCGATCGTGGCTTTTCGCTTGCGGAGATTGTCGACGGCGCGTCGCAGGGCAGGGACCGTGCGGGCGATCAATGGACTTGCTGACATCTGGACTCGACGATTGGGAAGCGGCGCAGGTGCGGGCGTCGCGCCCGGCGGCTAACCTTAACAAGCGGAGATCGTGGACGCCATGCATCCGGATGCGGCACAGCATCCCGCAATCACTGACGAAAGACGGCGCCGCGATTCATCGCGAGGAATAGCGCATTGCAATTTGCATTTCCTGTCACGCATTTCACTTGACCGCTGACGCGGTCAACTCGAAGATATTCGCAAGGGGTGTTGAGGATCGCCATGCTTGTGCAGGCTAGCCAAGGCCAATCCGGCTCGGCGCACGTGGTCGTGCTCGGCAACGAGAAGGGCGGCTCCGGCAAATCGACCACCGCCCTGCACATCGCCGTTGCACTTTTGAAGGCCGGCCAGCGCGTTGCCACCATCGACCTCGACTGCCGCCAGCAGAGCTTCACGCGCTACATCGGCAACCGGTCCGCCTGGGCGCAACGTACCAAGCTCGACCTCGAGCTTCCGGTGCATCGCTGCATCAAGCTCGGCGAGACCATGCAGATCGCCGAGAACGAGAATTCCGAGTTCCAGCAGTTCATGGAAGCCGTCTCCGCGGTCGAGAGCAGCTTCGACTTCATCGTCATCGATACGCCCGGCACCGACAGCTATCTGATGCGGCTCGCGCATTCGATGGCCGACACCCTGGTCACGCCGATCAACGACAGCTTCCTCGATTTCGACGTGCTCGGCACCGTCGATCCCGCGACTTACGCGGTGACGGGCGAGAGCCACTACGCCGAGATGGTGCGTGACGTCAGGCGCAAACGACGTCAGCTCGACGGCGCGACCACCGACTGGATCGTCGTGCGCAACCGCCTGTCCATGCTCGGCTCGCGCAACAAGCAGCTTGTCGCCGAGGGCCTAAAGGATCTGTCGCTGCGGCTCGGCTTCCGCTACGTCGACGGCTTCGCCGAGCGCGTCGTCTACCGCGAATTCTTCCCGCGCGGCCTGACCGCCCTCGACGATATCGACGAGGCCACGCTCGGCATGCGGCCCAATCTCGGCCATCTCACTGCGCGGGAGGAGGTGACGAGCCTGCTCCGCCAGCTCAAGCTCCCGCTCGACGAGCGCGGCCGCCGCCGCGCGGCCAACCGGGCCGAGTGGTTCAGCCAGGTCGACAAGCCGCTCGAGGTCCACGATATCCTCGGCGCCTGACCTCGCGGTATAATGCTACTCCCGGCCGATCCGGGCCTTCGGCTGGCGCGGGAACCGGGACTGCGCCGCGCGCGTTTTCACCCTGCGTTTACCGCGAGTCGAACCCGATCAAGACCGGTTGCGTCGAATAGGGACCTGCACCCTCACGTAGCGGTATGAGAATGGGGTGCTCACCGAACGAGTGCAACGCACAATGAAAGGGCTGCCGATTCACAACATTTAGCCTTCCTGTCACGCTGCTGTGACATATATTAGGGAATAGGCGACAAGGGGACGAAGAGCCCCGGAGAACACGATTTTCAACAGGGATTCAGGCCGCTTAGGCCTGAGGCTGAGGACGAAAATGAAGCGTGGAATTGCCGTTCTGGTTTCGGTCAGTGCCCTCTGCGGCATCGCCTATTTCACGGCGAGCAAGTGGGCGATCAAGCACGAGACCATCACATTCTACGATGCCTCGCGCGATAACCGTCCGGTGCCTGTTTCAATCGCGGTGCGCCGCGACAAGGAAATGCAGGCCAATGCCGGCATGATCAAGCTGCCCGTCGCGGTGATCAATCACGGCAACACCGTCAAGAACACCGAATACGGCTTCCTCGCCAACATCTTCGCTGCGCGCGGCTACATGGTCATGAGCCCGCAGCACGATCTGCCGACTGATCCTCCGATGGTCACCAAGCCCGGCGAGCTCTATGTCGGCCGGCTGCCGCAGATCCTGCGCGGCGTCGCCAACATCCATCTCGCCGTGCACGAGATGAAGAAGGTTCAGCCCAACGCCGATTACGACAAGGTTACGATGGTCGGCCATTCCATGGGCGGCGACATCACCATGTACTTCGCCAAGCAGTATCCGGATGAGGTCAAGAAGGTCGTCACCCTCGACAATCTGCGCGTGCCCTTCGTCACCGCGGGCAAGTTCAAGATCCTGTCGTTCCGCTCCCAGGATCCGCAGTTCAAGGCCGACGCTGGCGTGATTCCGACCGACGAGGAATGCGAGCAGGCAGGCATTCAGGTCGTGAAGACCGAGTTCCAGCACAACGACATGCGCGATACCGGTCCGGATGTGGCGAAAAGCTCGATCCAGAGCATGCTCGACAAGTTCCTGAGCGCGACCGACAGCGAGATCGCACCGGTCGACACGCAGTCCGCCCCGCCCAAGATCCTCGAGCCGGGCCCGGTTGCCCTGATGGCTCCTGCCAAGAGCTGACGTCCAAGAGCTTACCGAGCTGACGTCGTCGCAAGGCTGCATCAATTGGCAAAGCCTCCGCCGGCGCGCGCCTGCGGAGGCTTTGCGCATTGACCGGGCCGCATGCGCTGACCACATTAGCTGTTGACGCAAGGTGTAGCTGCGATGTCGGGCGAACCCATCAAACCGCGCGGCCGCGATACCGTCTCGGCGCGAGCAGACGGCGTGCTGCCGCAAGCGCAAACCTCGACCTCGGAAGACATCGCCGCGTTCGTTGCCAAGGCGCGGACCCTCTCGCCGCATGCCCCGGGCGCAAGGGGGCGGCTGATCTTCGCGCTGGATGCGACCATGAGCCGGCAGCCGACCTGGGACATGGCCTGCGCGCTCCAGGCCGACATGTTTCGCGAGACCGCAGCGCTCGGCAGTCTCGACATCCGGCTGGTCTATTATCGCGGCCTCAACGAGTGCCGAGCCACGGCTTGGATTTCAGACAGCGCCAGGCTGGCGACGCTGATGAGCAAGATCGATTGCCGCGGCGGCGATACCCAGATCGGCAAGGTCCTGAGCGAGGCTAGGCGCGAGGCAGTCGCATCCGGCGTGCGGGCCGTGGTCTTCGTCGGCGATGCCATGGAGGAAGACATCGACGAGCTCTGCGCCAAGGCCGGCGAGCTCGGCATGCTCAAGGTGCCCGTATTCGTCTTTCAGGAGGGCCATGACGCGGTCGCCGAACAGGCCTTCCGCGAGATGGCGCGGCTGACTGGCGGTGCCTGGTGCCGGTTCGATCCCGGTGCGGCAGCGCAGCTGCGCGAGCTGTTGCGGGCAGCTGCGGCCTATGCCGCGGGTGGACGTGAGGCGCTGTTGAAGCTGGCTGGAAGCGTGAGTGGCGCGGCGAAGCTGATCAGCCAGATGAAATAGCGGCCCGGCCGGTGCGGCTTGCGGCGCTGGGCGCCATGCTTTTTGACAACAGCACGACTATATTCCGGCCATGACCCTGATCGCCGGCGCTGTCGCCGTTATCACGCTGTACCTGCTGCTCCAGATGTTCCGCTCCGCCAATCCAGCGGTGCTGGCGCGCACCCTCAAGTTCGGCGGCGGCGTGCTGGCGCTGGTGGTTGCGGCCTTCACCGGCTTGCGCGGCGAGCTGGCGGTTGCGATCCCGCTCGGAATTTTCGGCGCGGGCCTGCTCGGCTGGACACCACTCGCGAATGCCGGCTTCGGCAATGTCGGCGGGCTGTTCGGCGGCGGTGCGACGCGCCCGTCCGGGCAGGCCTCGCGGGTGCGCTCGCAATTCCTGGACATGCGGCTCGACCACGATTCCGGCCAGCTTTCTGGCCAGATCGTTGCGGGGCCTCATGCCGGGCGCAATCTCGACGAATTCGATCTCGCCGGCTTGCTCGCGATGGTCCCGACGTTCGACGCCGAGAGCGTGGCCCTACTTGAAAGCTATCTGGACCGCCGGTTTCCCGCTTGGCGTCAGAACGCGCAGGGCGATACGGCAGGGCGGCAGCGCCGCACGGCGGCGAGCAGCAAAATGACGGCGGAGGAAGCCTATCAGATCCTTGGCTTGCAGCCGGGAGCGGGGCGCGACGACATCAGCCGGGCCCACAAATCCCTGATGAAGAAACTCCATCCCGACCAGGGGGGCTCGACGTATCTCGCTGCCCGGGTAAACGAGGCCAAGGATACTCTGCTTCGCACGCATAACGGCTAACTCCGGCACCAACGCTACAAACGCCCGTACCGCGTGAGCTCCGTTTGCTCTGTCTGCCGTCGCCCGCCCTTGTCGGCGTGGTCGATCCCCTTGAGCAAAGTTTTAACCGTAAATCCTTGACGAGAGGTTGTCGTGGAACAGCCTTGTCCGGAACAGCCTGCGCATCACCGCCTCACCAAAACGAAAATGCCCGCGCAAGGCGCGGGCATTTGGTCTGGAGCGGAGAAGAAAATCAGTTGCGAACGGTGATGCAGGAGATCTCGGCACGTTTCAAGGTGCGGCAGACGGCTTCGGCCTGATCGCGCTCGAGCCCGGCGAAGCGGGCGCGGTAAAGCTTGCGATTGTCCTTGGCGACGACCGGCTCGGTGAACGGGTCCGCCTTGCTGAGCAGGCCGCGGGCCGAGTTGCGGGCCGCGTCGATGCGCTGCTGAGCTTCGTTCTCGCTCTCGAGCGCACCGACCTGGACGATCCAGCCGCTGTGGATGACGGCGGGCTTGGTGGTGGCGCTCATCTGGATCGGCTGCGGCGCCGGGTCGGCCGAGGCGAGCTTGGGTGCGGCGGGAGCCGGTGCGGCGGCGGTTGCGGCCGGCAGCACGCCAAGGATGCCGTTGCCGGTACCGAAGCCCGCCGGCTGCCGCGGCAGTTCGGTGCGGGCCATCTCGGCCTTCGGCGCTTCGGGCTGGCTCACCGCCTCCGGCTTGTTGATGAGATCTGCCCTGGCGACGACGGCACCGGAGGTTTCCGCGACGTCGGAGCGGTGCGGGACGGTGCTGGTGACCGGCGGCGCAACGACCTGGACACCACCCTGGGCGGGAGCCGCGGAGGCGACCTTCACGGCGCCGGCCTTGACCTGAACGGTCTTGACCCGAACCGGCTTCATCGGCTCGGACGAGCCGGGGATGATGGAGAGCGGCTGGCTCGAGATCACGCCATTGGTGAGCGGCGCCGGCTCCACCTTGGACTCCGTCGGCCGAGCTTCGGGTTTGGAGTGAGCGGGCGGCATCGCCGCAGTCGCTGCGGCCAGCGTCGACAGACGCGCGGCGAGGCGCGAAGGGGCGGCTTCAGGAGCAGGGGCCGCCGCGGCCTGGACCGGCAGGGCGGGCCGTGCCGGCATATCCGAGGCATCGGCGACATCGGTGTTGGCTTCAGTGCCGTTGCGCTCCGTGACCGCAGCGACGGTGCGGACGGTCGCACCCTTGTCGAGGTTCTCCGCGAGCAGGTTGCGCATGATGGCGTCGCGCGAGCCACCGCTGCGGCCGCCGAGCACCACGCCGATCAGGTGGCGGTTGCCGCGGCGGATCGAACTGACGAGGTTGAAGCCGGAGGCGCGGGTGTAGCCCGTCTTGATGCCGTCCACGCCTTCGACACTGCCGAGCAGGCGATTGTGGTTGCGGATCGACTGTCCGCGCCAATTGAACGTCGAGGTCGCGAAATAGCGATAGTAGCGGGGGAAGCGCTCCTGAATGGCGCGACCCAGCGTGGCCTGGTCGCGCGCGGTCGTGACCTGCTCGTCGTTGGGCAGGCCGTTGGCATTGCGGTAAACCGTCCTGGACATGCCGAGCGAGCGCGCCTTGCGCGTCATCATCCGGGCGAAGTCGTCCTCGTCACCGGCGATCGCTTCCGCGATCACCACGGCTGCGTCGTTGGCCGAACGGGTGACGAGGCCCTTGATCGCGTCCTCGACGCGAATGGTCTGGCCGGCACGCAGATTCAGCTTGGTCGGATCCTGGTCGGCGGCGTGCTTGGACACCGGCATCTCGGTGTCGAGCTTCATCTTGCCGGATTCGAGGCGCTCGAACAGCAGATAGAGCGTCATGATCTTGGTCAGCGAGGCCGGGTGGCGGATCGCGTCAGGGCTCGTCGCCTGGAGCACTGCGCCGGAATTGCCGTCGATGATGATGGACGCGAATTTCGAGCTGGAGCTCTCGGACACGTCGTGCTGCACCCGGTGGTGCGCGTAATGTCGACGATGGCGCCGCGCCTCGGCTGCGTCGACGGTGAAGATGACTGCGGTGGTGACCGTAAGAAGCCCGAAAACGCCAACCCGCGCCCAGCGCGAGGCAGACAAGTTTTTACGAAGCATGGAACCCCGTCCCCGTTTCTGACTTGATCACCGGCTCGTGAGGCGAAATTGTGCCCGACGGACCCGGGATCATTACCTGCTCAGGCTGTCCCTCCGCTGGTTGTTGGCCGCGGGGGACGTTGGACCCGAGCCGCTGTTCTGGCTAAGGTGATGTTCTCAAACGGCTTTTGGCCGCTCGCGGAAGTGACCACGTCCAGGGAATCAAAGTAGGGTGGCCCGGTTTCCAAAAGCTTAAGGAACCCTTGCGGGAAACCCCGGGAATCTCTGCGATTTGCGCCGGATTTGTGCGCCGCACAAGATTCTTGACTTTGTTGTGCGTTGCACTAATTTTGGGCGGAGTCAGGGAGCCGGGGCTTCCCGACGCGAGCCAGGGAAAAGGATTCCGAAATGTTCAAGGTTGAAGACTTCCAGAGCTACGGGAAAGAGCAGTTCGAGCAGTGCGTTGCCTCCGCGACCTCGGTGCAGCACGGCCTCCAGGCGATCGCCAGCGCCTATGGCGACTACACGAAGAAGTCGTTCGAAGACACCAAGTCCTTCGTCGAGAAGCTTTCCGGCGTGAAGTCGCTGGACAAGGCGATGGAAGTGCAGACCGATTTTGCCCGTTCCGCCTACGAAACCTTCGTCGCGGAATCGCAGAAGATCGCCGGCCTCTACAACGACCTCGCCAAGCAGGCGTTCAAGCCGGTCGAGACCATCGTGTCGAAGTTCACCCCGGCCGCTCAGTAACGTCTCGAGACATCCTGGAATCGAAAAGCCCGGCTGAACCAGCCGGGCTTTTTGTTGGGGAGCGATGCGACCGTCAGCGTGCGACGCGCAGCTTCGACAGCGAAGTGCCGATATCCTTGAACACCGAGACCGTCTGGCTCGCCGAAGTGACCAGATAGAACTTGTCGCTGCCGCTGGCGCAATATTGCAGCACGCTCGAGGTCGGATCGCCGCCGGTGTTCACCTGCACCGTATAGATCGTGATGTTGTTGGGCTGGGCCTTGGCGTTGTCGCAGAGGACCTTCTGGCGAGCGTCGATCTGCGAAGCACCGCTGTACCAGCGGTTTTGCGTGTTGAGACCGTCGGAGAGCAGGACGATCGCATCCTTGTAGGTGTAGTTCGTGTCCTTGGCCGGGGCATTCATGGGGTCGCCCATCGACAGCGTCATCCAGCCCCAGGCAAGGCCGATGCCCTGGTTGGTGTTGCCGGTCGGAACCAGCTTGTCGATCAGAGATTTGAGCGAGGTCCAATCGTAACTGAGCGGCATGACCGGCTGGATGTAGGCCGAATTGCTGGAGTTGCAGTAGGAATATTGCTCGGCCGGGAAAAGCGTAGCCGAATTGCTGCTCACTGGAGTCGTGTTCTTGGTGTCATAGTCCTGGTCACGATCGGTGACGCACCCGTTCCACGTGTTGTGGTTCCTCGGTGTCCAAATCTTGCCGTTGTTAACGCAGGTCCACTGTCTCGTGTAGGAAGTGTTGCTACAGGTCCCGTTCACGGCCTCCCAGTCGGACCAATCGATCCAGCTCTTCGTGTAGTTGCTGCTGCCGACGTTGACGTCCTTGGCGAACGGCACGATCGAGATGTAGACGTCGCCGTTGGTCTTCGCGAGCGCGCTGAGCTGGTCGACCAGGTTCTTCGCGGCCGTTTTCATCGCCGGCATCTTGTCGTCGTACGCCATCGATCCCGTGACGTCGAGCACCAAGGCCACGCGCATGCGCGTTAGGCCCCAGGCGCTGGTGGATGAGGTGCCGACGTCGAGGGTCGGGAAGCCGGCGATCTTCATGAAACTCGTCGTGTAGGTGCCGGTTCCGGTCAGCTGGATCGTCGAGCCGATACTGGTGCTCGCGTTGTAGGTGGCGCCGACGCTGACCGAGGGCAGGGTCTTGGTGTCCGTGAACAGGGCGTTGAAATAGGATTGGGCCTTGGTGGAGATCTGAGACGTCGAGATGGTGCCGGCGGACAGGTCCCGTGACAGCATCAGCGCGGTGGAATCGAGGGCCGACTGCATCGCGGTGCGCGCCTGGGCCGCGCGGCTATAGTCGATCGCCGCGCCGACGAAGCTCAGCACTGGAACGAGCGCAATGGCGAAGATCACTGCGATATTGCCTTGCTCGGCCGCTGCGAGACGGGCGAGTTGTCGACCAAGGCGGCTGACGAGGGGCAGACCAGACATGACGATCCCCGAATTCTGTGTTTTGCCCGATTTCGCGCCATGCCATTGAATGGCAGGTAAATTGGACCGTAGAAAAACGGAACGTTTTGCGGAAAACCGTCGCAGCCGGGTTAACGGCCGGGTTCCTGGTCAACACGTTCTAAACCTGCCGCGCGGAAATTTTTGTCAAATCGCTCCGGATTGATTAACCTGATCAGGATCGCCCGGACCGGGAATCGGGACTGCTGCGACCGCATGGGCTGAACCCCCGCGTGCTTGCGGCGGGCCGGGGGCAGGGCCATATTGCTGGCGAGCGATCCGGCCTCGACCGCATTTGCCGGGAGCGGCGATCCAAGGCGGCGCGCCTGCGCCAGGCTCCGAAGGGCGGGGTCGCGCGGTGACCGCCATTCGCTTCCGTGGGGAATTTGAACGCCTGTGCCATGCTGCAATTGACTTCCAGCCTCGATCTGTCCGCGCCAGCCGCTGCCGACGCGCCTCGCATGAGCAATGACGACAACCGTTCGGGTACTCCCTCGGGTCCGAGCACGTCGGTCATCACCAAGGTCAAGCCCAAGACCAAGCGGCCGAACCTGTATCGCGTGCTGATCCTCAACGACGACTACACGCCGATGGAGTTCGTCGTTCACGTGCTGGAGAAGTTCTTCAACAAGGACATCGAAGCCGCGACCAAGATCATGCTGCACGTCCATCATCACGGGATCGGGGAGTGCGGCGTGTTCACCTACGAGATCGCCGAGACCAAGGTGACGCAGGTGATGGATTTCGCCCGCAAGCACCAGCACCCGCTGCAATGCGTGATGGAAAAGAAGTAAGACGGCTTGCGGCGCATTTGAAGCCGGCTCTTGTACAAGCCGCAGTGTGATTGTCGCGTAGCGGCTGCGCGCGGTGGGCTGCAGCCGGCAAAACTACGGAATTCTGCGCCGGCGCCGATCCCGCCCAAATCGGAACGGGTTTTGCATCGAAAATGCCGCAAGTGTGTCGCCGCCGAGTCGCGGAACCGGTCTTTCGCCGCGGTCTTGTATAACTATATGTGACAAAGGTTGTTGTTGCCTGACCGGGCGATGACGATCATGATGGTGGGGGCCATAGAGGACGCGAATGCCGACTTTTTCCCAAAGCCTTGAACAATCCCTGCATCGTGCGCTGGCGATCGCAAATGAGCGTCATCACCAATACGCGACGCTCGAGCATCTCTTGCTCTCCTTGATCGACGACTCCGATGCAGCCGCCGTCATGCGCGCCTGTAGCGTCGATCTCGACAAGCTCCGTACGAGCCTCGTCAATTATCTTGAGACCGAATTCGAGAACCTGGTGACGGATGGCGCCGACGACGCCAAGCCGACCGCCGGTTTCCAGCGCGTGATCCAGCGCGCGGTGATCCATGTGCAGTCGTCCGGTCGCGAAGAGGTGACCGGCGCCAACGTGCTGATCGCGATCTTCGCCGAACGCGAGAGCCACGCCGCGTATTTCCTGCAGGAGCAGGACATGACGCGTTACGACGCCGTCAACTACATCAGCCACGGCATTGCCAAGCGGCCGGGCGTCTCCGAGGCGCGGCCGGTGCGCGGCGTCGACGAGGAGACCGAGACCAAGGGTAACGAGGACGCCAAGAAGAAGGGCGAGGCGCTCGAGACCTATTGCGTCAACCTCAACAAGAAGGCGCGCGACGGCAAGATCGATCCGGTGATCGGACGCAATTCCGAAATCAACCGCGCGATCCAGGTGCTGTGCCGCCGGCAGAAGAACAATCCGCTGTTCGTCGGTGAAGCCGGCGTCGGCAAGACCGCGATCGCAGAGGGCCTCGCCAAGCGCATCGTCGACAGCGAAGTGCCGGAGGTGCTGGCGGCCGCGACCGTGTTCTCGCTGGACATGGGCACGCTGCTTGCCGGCACGCGCTATCGCGGCGACTTCGAGGAGCGCCTGAAGCAGGTGCTCAAGGAGCTTGAGGCGCATCCCAACGCCATCCTGTTCATCGACGAAATCCACACCGTGATCGGTGCGGGCGCGACGTCGGGCGGGGCGATGGACGCCTCGAACCTGCTCAAGCCGGCGCTGGCCTCGGGCACGATCCGTTGCATGGGCTCGACCACCTACAAGGAATATCGCCAGCACTTCGAGAAGGACCGCGCGCTGGTGCGGCGCTTCCAGAAGATCGACATCAACGAGCCGACGGTCGAGGACGCCATCGCGATCCTCAAGGGCCTCAAGCCGTACTTCGAGGATTATCACCGGCTGAAGTACACCAATGAGGCGATCGAGGCGGCGGTGCAGCTCTCCTCGCGCTACATCCACGACCGCAAGCTGCCCGACAAGGCGATCGACGTGATCGACGAGTCCGGCGCGGCGCAGATGTTGGTCGCCGAGAACAAGCGCAAGAAGACCATCGGCATCAAGGAGATCGAGACCACGATCGCCTCGATGGCGCGGATTCCGCCGAAGAGCGTGTCGAAGGACGACGCCGAGGTACTCAAGCATCTCGAGCAGACCCTGAAGCGCACCGTGTTCGGGCAGGACAAGGCGATCGAATCGCTCGCCGCCTCGATCAAGCTGGCGCGCGCCGGCCTGCGCGAGCCGGAGAAGCCGATCGGCTGCTACCTGTTCTCTGGCCCCACCGGCGTCGGCAAGACGGAAGTGGCAAAACAGCTCGCGGCGACGCTCGGCGTCGAGCTGCTGCGCTTCGACATGTCCGAGTACATGGAGCGGCATACCGTATCGCGCCTGATCGGTGCGCCTCCCGGCTATGTCGGCTTCGACCAGGGCGGCCTGCTGACCGACGGCGTCGACCAGCATCCGCATTGCGTGGTGCTGCTCGACGAAATCGAGAAGGCGCATCCCGACCTCTACAACGTGCTGCTCCAGATCATGGACCACGGCCGGCTCACCGATCACAACGGCAAGCAGGTCAACTTCCGCAACGTGATCCTGATCATGACCACGAATGCCGGTGCGGCGGATCTCGCCAAGCAGGCGTTCGGCTTCACCCGGTCGAAGCGGGAAGGCGACGATCACGAGGCGATCAACCGGCAGTTCGCGCCGGAATTCCGCAACCGTCTCGATGCCATCGTCTCGTTCGGCCATCTCAGCGTCGAGGTCATCGGCACCGTGGTCGAGAAGTTCGTGCTTCAGCTCGAGGCGCAGCTCGGCGACCGCGACGTGACCATCGAGCTGTCCGAGCCGGCGAAGGCCTGGCTGGTCCAGCACGGCTACGACGAGCAGATGGGCGCACGTCCCATGGCGCGCGTGATCCAGGAGCACATCAAGAAGCCGCTTGCCGACGAGGTGCTGTTCGGCAAGCTCAAGGGTGGCGGCCACGTTCGCGTCGTCCTTGTCAAGGACGAGGCCGACGAGACCAAGGAGAAGATCGGCTTCGAATTCGTCGAGGGCCCGGTCACGCCGAAGCAGGAGAAGCTGCCCGGCACCCGCAAGCGCCCGCCGGGCAAATCCAAGCCGGGTGGCCCCGGCGGCTCGAAGGGGCCGACCTCCAAGGGGCCGCTGGTCAAGGTTTGATCGGCACGTGATGAAATCGAAAAGGCCGGCTGCAAAGCCGGCCTTTTTGTTTGCACCGATGTCTGCGCGAGGAGGCCTTACGTTCCGGCCTGCGGTTCGCGCGGCGGCCGCGGCTTTCTCGGTGCGCGCGGTGCTGCGTGCGGGACCGACGGCTGCATCGTCACGATGACCGGATTCGGCTTGTGATCGGTCGCGGCTCCGGTCGCTGCGTCGACGCCCATGCCGACGATACCGCCCAACAGGAGATTGCCCGCAAAACCCGCGGCTCCGCCCGTCTGGACGTCCCGGCTGAGCGGAACGATTTGCGGCTGATAGCCTTCCTTCTGGAAGGTGATCGA
Source organism: Bradyrhizobium sp. BRP20 (assembly GCF_020194215.1). Classification (NCBI taxonomy): domain Bacteria; kingdom Pseudomonadati; phylum Pseudomonadota; class Alphaproteobacteria; order Hyphomicrobiales; family Nitrobacteraceae; genus Bradyrhizobium; species Bradyrhizobium sp. BRP20. Next base: position 128,160 of record NZ_JADYVY010000013.1, read on the forward strand.
GATGTCGGCGTTCCGCTTGACGGCCACGGAGCAAGGGGTCGTGCAGGTGGTCGGAACGTCCATTCCGCTGACGACGGCTTCCACGCCTGATGGTGTCGATGAAATGCTGATATTCTCCGTCGTACCGCGCGTGACCGACGCGCAGCCGCCCAGCATGACGCTGAGCGCCACAATTCCAAATGAACGCATGAAATGCCCCTTGTCCCACCGCCACTATGCGCAACCGGGGCGGGAGGGCAATAGGCCATTGCTCCGAATAGTTAAGCCACGCGGAGGTTGTGCACGACTACGCGCGAACCGGGTCGGGTCCGGCTATTCACCCCGCAGGCGCTGATCGTCTTGCACGCGGACGTGCTCGGCACCGCGCGCGCCGGCTGTGGAAAGCCGCAGCATGCTCAGCATCGCGCCGCACAGCGCAAATCCAACGCCGACAAGGAGCGCCAGCCTGGTCCCCTCAAGAGGATACCGTCCGAGCAACAGCGCCACCAGCGCCGCTCCGGTGGTCTGGCCGAGCAGGCGCGCCGTCCCCAGCATGCCGCTGGCGCCGCCGGCGCGCTCGCGCGGGGCGGCTGCGATCATGGTGCGGTTATTGGGGGTCTGGAACAGACCGAAGCCGGCGCCGGCGAGCGCCATCCGCCAGATCACGTCGAGCGGCGTTGGCGTCGCCGGCAGGAAGGCGAGCGCGCCAAGGCCGCAGGCGAATAGCGTGAGCCCAATACCGCCGAGCAGGCCGGCCGGATAATGCTCGACCAGGCGGCCGGCGAGAGGGGCCGCAAACGCCAATGCGATCGGCCATGGCGTGATCAACAGGCCCATATGCACGGCCGAATAGCCGAAGCGGCTCTGGAGATAGAAGGGGATCGCGACGAAGGCCAGCATCTGCCCGCAGAACGATGCGATCGAGGTCGCAATCGACAGCGCGAAAACGGGGATGCGCAGCAGGTCGATCGGCAAGAGCGGCGAGGTCATGTGAGTCTCGCGATAGATCAGCAGCGCACCCGCGGCGATCGCGATGACGAATTGCACGAGACAAGTGATCGCGGCCTCGCCATGACCGACGTTGTCGACCGCCGCGATGCCGACGCCGAACGTGATCGCCGACAGCCCTGCACTCTGCCAGTCGAAGGAGCGGCTCGCGGGCTTGGTGTGCGGCAGGCTGCGCAGGCCCAGCACCAGCGTCACCACGCCGAGCGGCACGTTGATCGCGAACAACCAGGGCCAGCTTCCGACCGCGAGGATGCCGGCGGCGAGTGTCGGGCCGATCGCGGCCGAGAAGGCGACGACGAGCGCGTTGAGCCCGATGCCGCGGCCGAGCAGGCTGCGCGGATAGGTGAAACGCACCAGCGCGGCGTTGACGCTCATGATGCCGGCCGCGCCAAAGCCCTGGAGGATGCGCGCGATCGTCAGCAGCGGCAGCGTGTGGGCCAGCGCACAGAAGGCCGAGGCCAGCGTGAACAGCGCCAACCCGACCAGATAGACGCGGCGATAGCCGACGATCTCGCCGAGCGAAGCCAGCGGCAGCAGCGAGATCGTGATCGCGAGCTGGTAGCCGCTGACGATCCAGATCGACAAGGCCGGGGTCGCATCGAGATCGGCCGCGATCGTCGGCAGCGCCACATTGACGATGGTGCTGTCGACCACCGCCATGACGATGCCGAGCGCAATGGTCAGCACCGCCTGATTGCGTTGCGGCTGCGGCAGGCCGTCGGCATGCTCAATGGTGACTGTCGACATCGTGAGCGGCGTATCGTTGGCGAATCGGACTCGGCCACATGCCAAGTATTGCGCCAACAGGGCAGGGCCGCGATAGTTCCGGAACCGGCCGCCAGCGCGCCGGCTTACCCAGCGCGCTTGATGCAGCTGTCCTACACCGCCGATGGATTGCGGTCGCTGAAGGTCACGCGCTGGTGCCAGTAGGGATAGGGCAGCGTCACCGTGCTCGCGGCATCGAGCTTTGCGACCTGGTCCTTGGTCAAGGACCAGCCAACCGCGCCGAGGTTTTCGCGCAGCTGGGTCTCGTTGCGTGCGCCGATGATCAGCGTCGAGACCGTCGGACGCTGCAGCAGCCAGTTCAGCGCGATCTGCGAGACGCTCTTGCCGGTCTCCTTCGCGATCTCGTCGATCGCATCGACGACACGGTAGACGTGCTCGTCCGAGACGGGCGGTCCGAATTCGGCCGTCTTGGGCAGGCGGCTGACTTCCGGTTTCGGCTGACCGCGGCGGATCTTTCCGGTGAGGCGCCCCCAGCCGAGCGGCGACCAGACCACGGCGCCCAACCCCTGGTCGAGGCCGAGCGGCATCAACTCCCATTCGTAGTCGCGCCCGATCAGGGAATAGTAGGTCTGGTTGGCGACGTAGCGCGGAAAACCGTGCTTGTCGGCGACGCCGAGCGACTTCATCAGGTGCCAGCCCGAGAAATTCGAGACGCCGACATAACGGATCTTGCCGGCGCGCACGAGCACGTCGAGAGTCGAGAGCACCTCTTCGGACGGCGTGAAGGCGTCGAAGCCGTGGAGCTGGAAAAGATCGATATAATCGGTGCCGAGCCGGCTCAACGAACCGTCGATGGCTTTGAGCAGGTGCTCACGCGACGAGCCGATATCGTTGGGACCGTCGCCAAAGCGGAAGGTCGCCTTGGTCGAGATCAGGACCTTGTCGCGGCGACCCTTGATGGCCTCACCGAGCACCCGCTCGGACTCGCCGAGCGAATAGACATTCGCGGTGTCGAACATCGACACGCCGGCCTCGAGGCAGATGTCCAGAAGACGCCGCGCCTCGGTCGCGTCCGTCGTGCCCCATGCCGCAAGGCGGCCGACGCCGCCGAACGTGCCCGTTCCCAGGCTCAAGGCAGGCACCATAAGGCCGGACCGGCCCAAGCGTCGGTATTCCATCGGAATGCTCCCTGGCTGGCCGCTAATGATCGTGGCGGCCTTGGCGGCCGAAGATACTGCAAGCAGGCGCCGTGTCCTATCACCTGCTCACATACCGGCCCTGCTCGGCATGACCTGATCGTGCAGATGACAGCCTGCTGGAATGCACCTCAATGCCGCAGCTGACTCTGCCTGAAGTCGCGCGGCGACATCCCGAAATGCTCGCGGAAGACGCGGCCGAAATGCGAGAGGTCGTTGAAGCCCCAGGCGAAGGCGATCTCGCTGATGTGGCGATGGGCGAGCAGAGGTGAGGCGAGATCTCTCCGACATCGGGCGAGGCGTTCGGCAAGGACATGACGCTGGAAGGAGGTGTCCTCGTCTGCGAGAAGATCGTTGACATAGCGCGGCGAGATGCCGAGCGCGGCTGCGGTCTCAGCGACCGAGAGATCGGGATCGGCGAGGTGCGCGCGGATGTGCGCCTTCACTCGGTAGAGCAGGGCCGAGCGGTGGGTCGAGGACGGCAGCGGTGACTTGCCGAGCCGCTCGCTCAATGCCATCGCAAGCAGATCAACTGCCTGCTCCGACAGCGCCGTGGCCGTATCCGGAGCCAAGCTATCCGCATTCTGGCAGAGCCGGACAATGAAATCATAGGCGAGCCGCTCGAGCGGTGCGTCGGCGCCAAATGACATTGCTGTCAGCGTCTCGGTGCCGCCGAGCCGCCGCTGCAGCATCTCGCGTGGGACCTTGAAGATGGTCTGCGTAAAACTGTCGTTGAACTTCAGCTCGTACGGGCGCGTCGTGTCGTAGAGCGCGAACTCGCCGGGGTGGATCACGGTCTCGCGGCCGTCCTGTACAACGCCACCGTTGCCGCGATTGCCGAGTGCGACTAGGACGAAACCCTGATCCGAGCGCGCGATGCGCGACGGTGTGCGGAAGACGTGCTGGCGGTCCGAGCAGACCTCGGAGCACACGGCCTTGCCGAGCGAGGCCTGCGTGACCGAGCCATGAAAGGCGCTGCCGAGGTCGGACTTGCAGTCGAGCCCGACGAAGACGTCGCAGACGATGTCCTGCCAGAGCGCGAGCCGCCGGTAGCCGGGACTGCCGTCTGTCGTGAACTGGATTGGCATCAGGACAGCCTCCCTTTCACATCCTGCAAAACCGCATGTTGGCGCAGATCGAGCCTGACCGGAGGCAAATTCCGTACCGGGCGATCCCTTCCAGTCGAGTTTTTGTTCCGCCGTGGTCGAGCGCCTGGCCGCCCAGCTTGGCCAAATAGACTGCATCGGACGTGGCTTGCGATCAACCGGCAATGGAGGCGGCAATGGGCATCGAACATCCGAAATACAAGGTTGCGGTGGTGCAGGCGGCACCGGCCTGGCTCGATCTCGACGCCTCGATCGACAAGTCGATCGCGCTGATCGGGGAGGCCGCGGAAAAGGGCGCCAAGCTGATCGCCTTTCCTGAAGCTTTCATCCCCGGCTACCCCTGGCACATCTGGCTGGACTCCCCGGCCTGGGCGATCGGGCGGGGCTTCGTGCAGCGCTATTTCGACAATTCGCTGTCCTATGACAGCTCGCAGGCCGAACGCCTGCGCGAGGCCGTGCGCAAGGCAAGGCTCACCGCCGTGGTCGGCCTGTCCGAGCGCGACGGCGGCAGCCTCTACCTCGCGCAATGGCTGATCGGCCCTGATGGCGAGACCATTGCAAAGCGCCGCAAGCTGCGGCCGACCCATGCCGAGCGCACGGTCTATGGCGAAGGCGACGGCAGCGACCTCGCCGTGCATGCGCGGCCCGACATCGGCCGGCTCGGCGCATTGTGCTGCTGGGAGCATCTGCAGCCGCTGTCGAAATACGCGATGTACGCTCAGAACGAGCAGGTCCATGTCGCGGCCTGGCCGAGCTTCTCGCTCTACGATCCCTTCGCGCCGGCATTAGGGGCCGAGGTCAACAACGCGGCTTCGCGCGTCTATGCGGTGGAAGGCTCCTGCTTCGTGCTCGCGCCTTGCGCCACCGTCTCGCAGGCCATGATCGACGAGCTCTGCGACCGGCCGGACAAGAATGCGCTGTTGCATGCGGGCGGCGGCTTTGCGGCCATCTACGGCCCCGACGGCAGTCAGATCGGGGAGAAGCTGGCGCCCGATCAGGAGGGCCTGCTGATCGCCGAGATCGATCTCGGCGCCATTGGCGTTGCCAAGAATGCTGCCGATCCCGCCGGACATTATTCGCGGCCCGACGTCACACGGCTGCTCCTCAACAAGAAGCGGTACCAGCGGGTCGAGCAGTTCGCGCTGCCGGTCGACACTGTCGAGCCTATGGACATTGCGGCGGCGGCAAGCTGAACGCGGCGATCACGGGGAGGGCATCGCTATGGAATCCGCAATTCCTGCGCATCTCGAAACGCCACGCACGCGCCACAAGCGCGTGCCGGACGATTACCAGCCGCCATATCCGTCCTTCGTGGCGCGCTACAAGCCTTCGGTCAGCCGGGTCGTGATGGCCTATTTCGGTGTTCAGTATGGCGGTGCGGCACCGGCGGCAGCAATTGACGCGTTGAAAGAACTCGCAGGACTGTTCGCAATGGATGGCGGTCCGTCACATTGGGACCGGGCAAGCTATAGAGATCAGTCCGGCAGCGAGAATGTTGTCACGGTCGCTTATTGGGACGATCTCGCACGCTTTGAGGCCTGGTTCGCGCAGGCTCGCGAGATGTGGACGGGGCGGCAACGCGAAGGCATCGGTACCTTCGTCGAGGTGCTGCGTCCTATTGTGGCCCGTCACGAGACGCTGTTCTCCTCGCCCGATCGGCCGGAAGGTGTCGCCGTCGTTGCGGAGGGCATGAGCGGCGAGGTGCAGGAGCACGCCTATTGGGGCGGGATGCGCGACCGTATCCCGCTGTCGCAGACTGATGCGATGGCGCCTGGTGGCGCGCCTGAGCTGATTTGCGACGGCCCGCGGCTGAGAGTCGTGGCGCACGATAATCTCTGCCTGATCCGGTCCGGGCAGGACTGGAGCGATACGGAAGCATCCGAGCGAAAGCTCTATCTCGACGACGTCGAACCGGTGCTACGCGAAGGCATGGACTTTCTGCGCGATGATGGCCTCGCGATTGGCTGCTATGCCAACCGCTACATGCAGGTGCTGGCGGCCGACGGAAGCGCGAGCGAAAAATCCTACGGGCAGAGCTGGTGGAAGAGCCTCGCCGCGCTCGAACGCTGGGCGGAGTCGCATCCGACCCATGTCAGGATCTTCGGCGCGGCCATGAAATATCTGTCGACGCTCGGGCCGTCAGCCAAGCTGCGGCTCTATCACGAAGTGACGGTGGCGGCCGCCGACGAACAGTTCTTCGAATATCTGAACTGTCACCCGAAGACAGGCATGCTAGCGGCGGTCGAAACTGTCAGCACCTAAGCGACACAATGGCCGAGCAGCTCGGGATGTGCCGCGCAGATGTGATGCGCGCCGGCCTCCCGCAGCTCGGCCTCGCTGCCGTAGCCGTAGAGCACGCCGATGGCGGTCATCCCGTTGGTCCTGGCGCCGACCACGTCGTGGCTGCGGTCGCCGATCATGATCGCGCTGTTCGCATCGACGCTGGTCTCGTCGAGCGCGTAGCGAAGCAAGTCGCGCTTGTCGACACGCGTGCCGTCGAGCTCGGCGCCGAACACGCGTTCGAAATACGGCTTCAAGCCGAAATGATCGACGATGCGGCTGGCGTAGACGGCGGGCTTGCTGGTCGCCACGAACATGCGCTGACGTGTCGCTGCGAGCGAAGATAACGTGTCCGTAATTCCGCTGTAAGCCTCGTTCTCGAACAGGCCGATATCGCTAAAGCGCTCGCGATAGAGCAGCAGTGCTCGGTCGGCGAGCTCATCGGCTCCGGTGAGCTTGCGAAGGCTGGCAAGCAGCGGAGGGCCGATGCACCAGGTCAGTTCGTCCTCGCTCGGCACGGGAACGCCGAGCCGTTCCAGCGCATATTGGATCGAGCGGGTGATCCCGGGCTTCGGGTTCGTCAGCGTGCCGTCGAGATCAAAAAAGATTGTCACCATCGGGCATGACCGGTGTTGATACTGCCGTCTGTTGCTAGTTGGCTCTGGTTCCAAGTCAAGGTCCGATTTGTCCGATAGCGTCAATGCCATGCGAATAGCTCGGGTCATTGCTGTGTTGTGCCAGGCTTTGCTGCTGGCACCGGCGCTCGCGGAGGAGGCACCCTCCACCGATGCGCCTCCGAAGGCCGAGGAACCCGAGAAGCCAGCGGAGAAACCGAAAGATGCCCGCGAGAGCGACACGCGGGAGTCGATCTGCCTGATCGTGGAGGCGGCCGCGCGCGACAATAACCTGCCGCTGGAATTCTTCGCGCGCGTGATCTGGCAGGAAAGCCGCTTCCAGGCCGATGCGGTCGGGCCCATGACGCGCAGCGGCCAGCATGCGCAGGGGATCGCGCAGTTCATGCCGGGCACTGCCAGCGAGCGCGGTCTGCTCGATCCGTTCAATCCGGTGCAGGCTTTGCCGAAGTCGGCCGAATTCCTGAATGAGCTGCGCAACCAGTTCGGCAATCTCGGCCTTGCCGCGGCCGCCTACAATGCCGGCCCCCGGCGCGTGCAGGAATGGCTCGCCGGCACCGGGCCGATGCCGGAGCAGACCCGCAATTACGTGTATGCCATCACCGGCACCAGCGTCGATGCCTGGGCCAAGGCGGGGAGCACCGGCAAGGGACCACCGAGCTCGCCGACGACGAGCTGCCGTGATCTGATCGCGCTGCTCAAGCGTGCTCCCAATCCATTCGTCGCCGAGCTCGAGCAGCATGTCGAGCTTGCAGCCGCAAAGATCTGGGGCGTGCAGCTCGCGGCCGGCTTCGACCGCAACAGGGCGCTCGCGATGTATTCCCGGGCCGTGACGAAACTGAGCACCGTGATCGGCGAGCGTGATCCGAGCCTGCTCTCCTCGGTGATGCGCAGCCGTGGCACGCGCGCGTTCTATCAGGTCCGCATCGGCGCGGATACGCGCGCCGAGGCTGATGATCTGTGCAACCGCATCCGCAAGGCGGGCGGGGCGTGTTTCGTGCTGAGGAACAGGGGTGTGGCGGGGTAGGATGAGCCGTCATTCCGGGTTCGCGCCAAGTGCAGCGCCCCGGAATGACGGCGGTGAGCCTGGCTGTCATGCATGCCAGCCCCGCCGCGCCTTTCCTTGACGCGCGCACCCGTCTCGCCCGTTATGCGGGCACGATTCCTTACCGGCCAAAGCTCCCGTGGCGCTTCCTCCGCTCGATTCACCGCAATGGAATAGTCCCTGGCGCGCCTTCGCGTGGGGACTGCGCTCGATCACGCAGACGATCCTCACCATCGTGCTGTTCGTGACCTATCTCGGCATCGGTGCGCTCGCTCACGACACCCATTTCAGCCTGCTCTGGGCATTGTGCTCGACGCTGTTCGTCTGGGCAGGTCCGGCGCAGATCATCCTGATCACCACGCTCGGCTCGGGCGCCACCATCATCCAGTCGGCGATCGCGGTGACCGTCAGCGCCATCCGCCTGTTTCCAATGGTGGTCTCGGTGCTGCCGCTGATGCGCACACCCACGACCAAGCGGCGCGAGCTGATTTTCGCCGCGCATCTCACCGCAGTGACGCTGTGGGTCGAATGCCACCGCTTCCTGCCGCAGGTGCCGCGCGAACGGCGGATCGCCTTCGTCCACGGGCTCGGCTGCGGGCTCGTCTCCGTGTGCCTTGTCGCCAATATCGTCGGCTATTTCCTCGCCGCCAACCTGACGCAGACGCTTGGTGCGGCGATCCTGTTGCTGACGCCGCTGTCGTTCCTGTTCTCGACGGCGCGCAACAGCCGCGAGGTCGCCGACGTCGTCGCGCTCGTGCTGGGCATCGTGCTCTATCCGCTGGCGGCGAAGATGAACTCCGGCCTCGATATCCTCGTCAGCGGCGTGGTCGCCGGGACGATCGCTTATGGCGTGCACTGGTGGCGGGAGGTACGCGCATGAGCTTTGCGCAAGCGATCGGCGACTGGCACGCGCTGGCCGTCCTGTTCGTCGCCGGCGTCGTTCCCAACCAGATCTGGCGCATGCTGGGCCTGTGGTTCGGCGGCGGCATCGACGAGGGCTCGGAGCTGCTGGTCTGGGTCAGGGCGGTCGCCACCGCGATCCTGGCCGGCGTCATCGCCCAGATCGTGGTCCAGCCGCCGGGGGCGCTGGCCAGCGTGCCTGATGTCCTGCGTTATGGTGCGGTCGGTGCCGGTCTCGTCGTTTTCCTGCTGACCCGCCGTTCGATCTTCGCAGGCGTGGTCACGGGCGAAGTCTTCATGCTGGCCGGCAAGTGGTGGTTGGGCTAAAACCGCCAGCGAACAGCCAGGGAACAGGACATATGGTTCGCGAACAGGAGCTCCGCGAGGGCGAGGTCGCCATCGAGCTGCCGCCGACGCAAGATGCCGGCCTCGTCTTCATCGGCCGGATCCGCACGCCCTGGTCGTCGCGGCTGGAGACGCCGCGGCAGGGACGTCAGGACGGTCCGATCTGCCGCCTCGAGATCTTCGAGCCGTTCGTGCCGGCCATCAAGGGCGTCGACTTCTACAGCAACCTCGAAGTGCTCTATTGGCTCGACCGCTCGCGCCGCGACATCGTCCTGCAGAGCCCGAAGAACAACGAGAAGACCCGCGGCACGTTTTCGCTGCGCTCGCCGGTGCGGCCCAATCCGATCGGCACCTCGATCGTCAAGCTGGTCGGCATCGAGGGCAATGCCATCCTGGTGCGCGGCCTCGATTGCATCGACAACACACCGCTGATCGACATCAAGCCCGACCGCTGCGAGTTCACGCCGCTGGCCGCGCCGCAGAAGGGTGATTTCGAGACGGGGTAATCCGTCATTCCGGGGCGACGCGAAGCGTCGAGCTAGGGTGCGCAATTGCGCACCTGAGAATCCATCGGGCAGCAATGACGATGGTGAAATGGATTCCGGGTTCGTGCCAAGAGGCGCACCCCGAATGACGAGTTGATAAGAGTTACACTGCCTTCAACGCCGCCATCAGCTTCGCCGCGTGCTCTTGCAGCACCTTGTCGTCTTCCTTGCGGCTCGCGGGCGGCAGCATGGCGACGCCGTCATGGCGCGGCATCACGTGCATGTGCAGGTGAAACACCACCTGTCCGCCGGCAGGCTCGTTGAATTGCTGCACGGTGATGCCGTCGGCGTCGAACGCCTTCATTGCGGCGGCCGCGATCTTGTGCGCGCCGCGGGCGACGTGGGCGTAATCGTCGGGCTTGATGTCGAGGATGTTGCGGGCAGGGGCCTTCGGGATCACCAGCGTGTGACCGGGCACGCGCGGCATGATGTCGAGGAAGGCGAAGACGTGCTCGTCCTCGTACACCTTGTAGCAGGGCAGCTCGCCGCGCAGGATTTTTGCGAAGATGTTGTTGCTGTCATAGGCGATCATGGCGGCGGCTCCTCGGACGATTTGCGCTTACTGTCACCAGCCGTGGCGAGGCGTCAAGGCGCCTCGTCGGCCCCTTTGCGGAACGGGCCGAGCTCGGCAAGCTCTCGTCCTGCTTCCGCAACATAGGCGCGCTCGCGCTTGAGATAATCGGCGATGGCGCGGCGCAGGCCGGGATCGGCAATGAAGTGAGCGGAATGGGTGGTGCGCGGCAGGTAGCCGCGCGCGATCTTGTGCTCGCCCTGCGCGCCGGCTTCGACATGCTTCAGGCCGCGCTTGATCGCGAAATCGATCGCCTGGTAGTAGCAGACCTCGAAATGCAGGAACGGGTGATGCTCGACCGCGCCCCAATTGCGGCCGAACAGCGTATCCGAGCCGATGAAGTTGATCGCGCCCGCAATCCAGCGATTGTTGCGGCGGGCCATCACCAGCAGCACGTCCTCGCTCATGGTCTCGCCGATCAGCGAGAAGAACTCGCGCGTCAGGTACGGCCGGCCCCATTTGCGCGAGCCGGTCTCCATGTAGAATGCGAAGAAGGCATCCCAGGCATCCTCGGTGATGTCCTTGCCGGTGAGCCAGTGAATGGTGACGCCGGCGGCGAGTGCATCGCGCCGCTCGCGCTTGATCGATTTGCGGTGGCGCGAGTTCAGCGTCGCCAGGAAGTCGTCGAAGCTCGCAAAGCCCTCATTGTGCCAGTGGAACTGCTGGTCGGTGCGCTGGAGGAAGCCGTGCTCGGCGAGCAGCTTCCATTCTGACTCCCGCGCGAAGGTGACGTGGACGGAGGAGGCCTTGCTGACGCCGCACAGCGCTATGAGTCCACTCGCCAGCGCCTCGGTGATACGCTCGCGATCGACGCCATCACGCACCAGCAGCCGCGGCCCCGTGGCCGGCGTGAAGGGAACCGAGACCTGGAGCTTCGGGTAGTAGCGTCCGCCGGCACGCTCATAGGCATCCGCCCAGCCGCGATCGAAGACGTACTCGCCCTGGCTGTGCGATTTCAGATAGCAGGGGACGATTCCGGCGACGCGGCCGCCGAGCTTGGCGATCAGATGCCGGGGTCCCCAGCCAGTCCGGATGGTGGCCGAACCCGATTTCTCGGCCGCGGAGAGAAAGGCGTGGGAGACGAACGGGTTATAGGCGGGTTTTAAGATGCTGGCGGAATTGCCTGGAAGAGCGGATGAGGTTCCCGCGCCGGAGTTATTACAAGCTTTGCCCGGATTGGCGCAGGCGTCCCAATCCTCCGGCGATACCTCGCCAATGGATGGTACGGCCTCGAGCGTAATTTCGGATGATGCCATTGGGTGCAAGATCGTGCATTGCAGCAGCAACTTCAAGGGGGCGATCCAGTGGCCCCCATGGCCGTCATTGCGAGCGCAGCGAAGCAATAGAGATTGTCACCGCGGCGGCATTCTGGATTGCTTCGTCGCAAGAGCTCCTCGCAATGACGCGGAGGGAGCGGCGCCTACGGCACGAACCCCTCGAAGATCATCTGGTCCGCGTACCGCCCGACCCGGGTCCGCTGCTCCGGGGTGCGGACGGTCCAGCCGAGCAGGGCGCAGCCGAAGACGTTTCGGGCGATCCAGGGGGCGGGGGCCGGGAGGTGGTCGACCTTGAAGGCGACGAAATGCGGCCGGGTCTGCAAGCCGTGGCGCAGGTACAGCATGCTGTCGCGCTGCTCTTGGGTGAGGTTGGCCCAGTACTCGTCCTCATAGCTCCGCTGTGCGACGATGCCGCGCGGACGGTTGGGCAACAGCTCACGCAGCGCCAGCACCTGGTCGGGATCGAAGGACATGCCGACGGCGGGGCCGTCATACGAGGCCAACACCTCGGCCATCCGCTTCACCAGCTTGCGGTCGCCGCCGAAATGGCTCTTCACCTCGATCACCAGGGGCACCCGTCCGGAGACCATGGCGCAAAGGTCGGCGAGCGACATCATCCGCTCGTCGGTGTCCTTGAACCTGACGGCCTTCAGCTCGGCTGCGGTCTTTGCGATCAGCTCGCCGGTGACCTCGGTGAGCCGGCCCAGGGCATGGTCGTGATGGACCATGGCCTCGCCGTCGGCCGAGAGCTGGATATCGACCTCGATCGCAAAATTACCAGCAATCGCAGCCTGCACCGCGCCCGGCATGTTCTCGACGATGCCGCGCGAAATGTCATGCAGGCCGCGATGGGCGACCGGCCGGGCTGTCAGCCAATCCGGAGCGCGCATATGGCGTCAGGCGACCTCGAACACGCCGTCGACCTCGACCGCCGCATCCGCGGGCAGCGAGGCGACGCCGACGGTGGTGCGGGCGTGGCGGCCCTTGTCGCCGAAGGCGGCGACCATTAGGTCGGAGGCGCCGTTGAGCACCTTCGGCCCGTCCAGGAAATCCGGGGCCGAGTTGATGAAGCCGCCGAGGCGCACCACGCGTACGACCTTGTCGAGATCGCCGAGCGCCGCCTTGACCTGGGCCAGCAGGTTGATCGCGCAGCCGCGCGCGGCGGCAGTGCCGTCCTCGATCGAGACGCCGGCGCCCAGCTTGCCCTTGGCAATCAGCTTGCCGGCCGGATCGAAGCAGACCTGGCCGGAGACGAACAGGAGGTTGCCCGTGCGCACGAACGGCACGTAATTGGCGACGGGGGTGGGGGCCTCGTGCAGCTTGATGCCTTGCTCCGCCAGTTTCTGCTCGACCGTGCCCGCCATGTCCGACCTCGTTGTCCAAAAAATCCTTCGCTCCGGCGCGTCCCTGGATGGCCGGGCGGGCCCTGTTTCGCCCATCGTGCCGCCACATGCAAGCAACCGGAGGGGCTGCATTTTGTTGAGGCTGGCCGGTAGGTTCAACGTGGAGGGGCAATTTTACGTGGACGGCCTCAGTTGCGGCGCAATGGAACGGTCATTAAAATGTCGAATCTGCGCTTTCCTCAGGGAACAGACATGGTGCACCTTTTCCGGACTTCGCTCGGTGTGATGGCGTTTGCCGCGGCCAGTGTCGGCCTTGGCGGCGTAGCCGAGGCCGCCAACGGTCCGTTTCTCGCGCACCAGGCGCTCTATGACCTCCGCCTCGTCAAATCGCGCACCAATTCGGTCAATAGCGCCCGCGGCCGGATCCTCTACCATTTCACGGGGAACGCCTGCGAGGGCTATACCTCGGAATTCCGCCAGGTCTCCGAGCTCGATAGCGGCGAGGGCAAGGTCACGCTCAGCGACCTCCGCTCCAACTCCTGGGAGGACGCCGCCGGCAAGAGCTACCGTTTCAAGATCGAGACGCGCATGAACGAGGCGGATGCCGGCCGCGTCGACGGCTCGGCCGAGCGCGACGGCGACCACATCAACGTCAAGCTGAAGCTGCCGGCGCCGAAGACGTTCACGCTCGACGGCAAGATCGTGTTCCCGACCGAGCAGATCCAGCGCATCATCGCCGCCGCGAAAGAAGGCAAATCGCTGCTGGAGCTCTCCGTATATGACGGCTCCGATGACGGCCAGAAGGTCTACAACACGCTGACCGTGATCGGTCAGCCGATCCCCGCCGACCGCGCCACCTCGTCCGATCCGTCGACTGCGGACGAGCACATGAAGTCGCTCAAGCGCTGGCCAGTCACCGTCAGCTATTTCGACCGCGAGGCCCAGCAGAAGGAGGGCGAGCAGACGCCGGTCTATGCGATGGCGTTCGAGCTCTACGAGAACGGCGTCTCGCGCCAGCTCATGCTCGACTACAACGATTTCGTCATCTCCGGCGCCATGGGCAAGTTCGACGTGAAGGACAGCAAGCCCTGTAATTGAGGGCTAGGTCTCTCGTCGCGAGCAGCGTCGTAGGGAGGGCAAAGCGGATCGTGCCCACGCTTTCTCTCGATAATCGTTGATAGATGGTGGGCGCGGCGCAAGTGCGCCTTTGCCCACCCTACGAGATCTCTCTTGGTCGCTTCGCTCCTCGCAATGACGGGGCTAGCTCTCGTCACACTCTCCCGCTACGCTCCCTCCCAACCACAAATTCGGGGAGCCAGCCCATGCCGAAGCTCGACCATCTCCGCCCCAGCGGCCTGCATCACAATCCAGCCTATTCCCACGTCGTCACCGCGACGGGGGCGCGCACGATCTACATTTCCGGCCAGGTCTCGACCGACGAGGAGGGCCGGATCGTCGGCGAGGGCGATATCGCTGCGCAGACCACCCAGGTGATGCAGAATCTCGGCCTCGCGCTGAAGGCCGCGGGGGCGAGCTATTCCAACATCGTCAAGATCACGACCTTCGTGGTGAACTACAAGCCGGAGCTGCGGCCCATCATCGGCAAGGCCCGCTCGGCCTTCTTCGAAGGCATGGAGCCGCCAGCCTCGACGCTCGTCGGCGTCTCCGCGCTCGCTGCGCCGGAATGGCTGATCGAGATCGAGGCGGTCGCGGTTGCGGATTGAGGTTTTCCTGTAGCCCGGATGAAGCGCAAGCGCAATCCGGGAAGCCTGTCGCCACGGAGCACTGTCCCGGATTGCGCTCCGCTCCATCCGGGCTACAGCTGCTATGAGTGCTTCGCCTCTGACAGCTCTTGTAGAGCCGCCATCGCTTCGTCGGCTCTGTCGGACGGTACGAAGAGATGGTCGTGGTGGAACGCCGACACGGCATTCACGCTGATGCCGGCGTCGGCGAGGCGCGCCGTGATTGCCGCCAGGAAGCCGACCGCATCGAGCGCGGAGTGAACCGTGAGCGTGATCAGGCGTGAGGCGAATTCGTAGCGCAGTCCTGCGCGTTCGGCATCCTCCAGCGGTGCTACGACCGTTGTGCCCTCCGGCTCGCGGAAGATCAGGAGCGGATCGACTGCTGCGGGAATAGTCTCGTCTGCCGCGATCGTGCAAAATACGAAGGTGCCCGGTCGCAGCTCCGGCTTCATCAGTCTCAGCAGCGCATTGAGATCGCGTTCACCCGTCATCACTCCTGCGCCTTCTCCGGGCCCTCATAGGCAATGCCGCGGATCACCGCGGCGCTGCCGAACTTCTTGCGCAGGCTGTCGACCGCGCGTTCGGCGTGGGCGGCGCGGCGGTCGAGCATGTCGGTGTCATCGATCGCCGAGCCCTCGCGCAGCGCGCTGACGCCGGCGCCCATCAGGCGGAAGGCGGTGCCGTCGATTTCCTTGGCCAGCATCTCGCGGCAGATCGAGAAGATCTTCGCGGCCAGCTGCGTCGGGGCGGCGATCGATTGCGAGCGCGTGCGCTGGCGGAAATCGGCGGTCTTCAACTTCAGCGTCACGGTGGAGCCGGCGAGTTCGCTGCTCTTCAGGCGCGACGACGTCTTCTCGCAGAGTCGCCACAGGATCTTCTCCAGCGTCGCGAAATCGCGGATGTCGGTCTCGAACGTCGTCTCGCTTGAAATGGTCTTGGCGCCGCGGTCAGGCTCGACGCGGCGGTCGTCGATGCCGCGTGCGAGCCGCCACAGCCTGCGGCCCTCGCTCGGAAACTGCCGCATCATCTCGATCTCGTCGGCCTTCTGCAGGTCGGCGATGATGCGGAAGCCGCGCTGCACCAGGCGTTCCTGCGTCGCGGGACCGACGCCGAAGATGAAGCCGACCGGCTTTTCCGCCAGCATCAACCGCGCTTCCTCCTGGTCGAGCGCGGCAAAGCCTCTGGGCTTGTCGAGGTCGGAGGCGATCTTGGCCAGGAACTTGTTGCAGGACAGGCCGACCGAGACGGTGATGCCGATGTCGCGCTCGACGTCGCGGGCAAAGCGCGCCAGCACCTTGGCGGGGATCATGCCGTGCACCCGCTCGGTGCCGGAGAGATCGAGGAAGGCCTCGTCGATCGAGAGCGGCTCGACCAGCGGCGTCAGCGCCTGCATGGCCTGGCGGACCTCGCGGCCGACCCGGACGTACTTTGCCATGTCCGGGCGGATCACGGTCGCATGCGGGCAGGCTTCCAGTGCCTTGAACATCGGCATCGCCGAGCGAACGCCATAGGTGCGCGCGATGTAGCAGGCCGCCGACACCACGCCGCGCTTGCCCCCGCCGATGATGACGGGCTTGTCGGCGATGTAAGGGTTGTCGCGCTTCTCGACCGTCGCATAGAAGGCGTCGCAGTCGATATGGGCGATGGTCAGGCCGGCGAGCGAGCGGTGGCGGACGAGGCGGGGGGAACCGCAGGCCGAGCAGCGCCGCAGGCCCATATCCAGATCGGCCAGACAATCCCGGCAGAAGCAGCGGGGCCCGGCCGGCTCTGGGACGCTCACGGCACGTCGCGCTCCCAGGAGGGGTCACCGAGCGCATCGCCGAGGACCTGCCGCGCCGCGGCAACGTTGGTCGGGTGCAGTTCCGCCACCTTGGCAAAGGCCTTCACCGTGGCATCGTCCCGCATCACGAAATCGAGCACGCTGAGGAGGAAATTCGGGTCCGCGGCGGCGTTGCGCAGGGTCTCCGGACCGACCCCCGTCTCGGCCAGGAACAGGCCCAGCCGCTCAGGCTCGCCCGCGACGAAGGACAGGGCCTGAATCGCAACGATTTCAGCGACTTCGCGGGGGTTGTGAACAGGCTTTTTCACGGGGACGGTTTGCCTTTCCGTTAACTTTCGGTCTCTAATTTGGAATCATCATGCCCGAGTCTCGTGCTCAAGTCTTCCGGCCCCGGACAAGCAACTGGAAACCACATCGCAGAAAGTGGACCCTCGGGTTTAACGAAACTCAAGCGAATCTGAGGCTAGTTTGAATCCAGTTTTCGAAACGCCGGGAAGCGGCGTCTGAGGCGTCATATGTACCGGTCCTTCGGACCAATCAGGAGGGCGGGATGGCTAAGACCGTCCTGATCGTGGAAGACAACGAGCTCAACATGAAGCTCTTCCGCGACCTGTTGGAGGCGCACGGGTACCAGACCTCCGGCACCAGCAACGGCTACGAGGCGCTCGACCTCGTGCGCAAGATGCGGCCCGACCTCGTGCTGATGGACATCCAGCTGCCGCAGGTCTCCGGCCTCGAGGTGACGCGCTGGATCAAGGACGATCCGGAGCTGCGCGCCATTCCCGTCGTCGCGGTCACGGCGTTCGCGATGAAGGGCGACGAAGAGCGCATCCGCGAGGGCGGCTGCGAAGCCTATTTGTCCAAGCCGATCTCGGTCGGCAAATTCATTGAGACGGTCCGGCGTTTTATCGGATAGGAAGTGAGTTCACAGTGTCCGCGCGTATCCTGGTCGTCGACGACGTCCCCGCCAACGTCAAGCTGTTAGAGGCCCGCCTCTCCGCCGAATATTTCGACGTGATGACCGCCGCGAACGGCACCGAGGCGCTCGCGATCTCAAGGCGTGCCGAATGCGACATCATCCTGCTCGACGTGATGATGCCCGACATGGACGGCTTCGAGGTCTGCCGCCGCCTCAAGACCGATCCGGCGACGCATCACATTCCCGTCGTGATGGTCACCGCGCTCGACAGCCCCGCCGACCGCAACCGCGGGCTCGAGGCTGGTGCCGACGACTTCCTGACCAAACCCGTCTCCGACGTCGTGCTGATCGCGCGGGTGCGCTCGCTGACGCGGCTGAAGATGATGACGGATGAGCTGCGCATGCGCGCCATCACCTCGCTCGAGATCGGCATGCAGGCGCCGGAGCGCAGCGCCGTGGCCGACACCGGCAAGGGCGGCCGCATCCTCCTGGTCGACGACCGCCAGTCCTCCTACGAGCGGCTGGCGACGATCCTCGCCGCCGAGCACACCATCGACGTCGAGCCGAACCCGACGGAGGCGCTGTTCCACGCCGCCGAAGGCAATTACGACCTTCTGATCGTCTCGCTCGACCTCAACAATTTCGACGGCCTGCGCCTGTGCAGCCAGGCGCGCTCGCTGGAGCGCACGCGCCACGTGCCGATCCTGGCCATCGCCGATCCCGAGAATTCGACGCGGCTGCTGCGCGGCCTCGAGATCGGCGTCAACGACTATTTGCTGCGCCCGATCGACAAGACCGAGCTTTTGGCGCGCGCCCGCACCCAGATCCGCCGCCGCCGCTACACCGATCATTTGCGCGACAACGTGCAGAACTCGATCGAGATGGCGATCACCGACGCGCTGACCGGCCTGCACAATCGCCGTTACATGGAGAGCCATCTGGCGACCCTCGCCGAGCAGGCCGCGACCCGCGGCAAGCCGCTGGCGCTGATGATCCTGGACATCGACTATTTCAAGTCGATCAACGACAATTACGGCCACGATGCCGGCGACGACGTGCTGCGCGAGTTCGCGGTGCGCGTGCGCAAATCGATCCGCGGCATTGATCTCGCCTGCCGTTACGGCGGCGAGGAATTCGTCATCGTGATGCCCGAGACCGATCTCCACGTCGCCGGCATGGTCGCCGAGCGCCTGCGCCGCTCGATAGCGGGTGAGCCCTTCGCGATCCACAAGGGGGCCAAGCGCATCGAGGTCACGATCTCGATCGGCCTCACCACGCTCGAGCGAAAGGGCGAGGCGGTGGCCGACGTCCTCAAGCGCGCCGACACCGCGCTCTACCGCGCCAAGCACGACGGCCGCAATCGCGTGGTGTCGCAGGCGGCGTGAGGGCCGTCCGCGCAAAGTTGCGAAAACAACCCCATGCACAGTAGCCGGCGCGAGCGGGATCAATGGGTTACGCGGGTGGCGAGATAATTTGCGCCGGCAGCGGCGTCGTTTGACCCGTTGGGCAAAACAGGAGCATATTGGTAGGGTCGCGAAATGGTCCTGACGGGTAGTCAGGCGCCCGCGCTTTCTCCACAAATCCCGGTGTCATTCCCCGCCTTGTGCGCAGTCGCGCACTGGAGCGGGGAATCCAGTACGCCGCAGCTTCTCGGGTCTAGCTTCACTGTCTCTTGAATACTGGATCACCCGCTTCGCGGGTGATGACAGCGAGCGATCAGGCGACAGCGGTTAGTCTGGAGCGCGCTTGCTCCGTTTCTCCGCCGGGTTCGCATCCTCGCCCACATCCACCCCCGCATTCCGCAGCAGCACCTTCGCCGCTTCCTTCGCGGCTCTGGCCATCGCCGGATCATCGCGCACGAGGTCCTGCGCGATGGAGCCGTCGACCAGCAGCACGAGCTGCGTCGCGAGAGCCTCCGCATCCGCAACGCCGAGCTCGGTCAGGCGGTCGCGAAACCAGAGGCGGCGGCTTTCCTTGAAGGCGATCGCGATCTTCTTCACGGCGCGGTCGCCGGGGCCGAGCTCGGCGACCGCATTGACGAACGGGCAGCCGCGAAAGTCTTTCGCCGCGAAGCGTTGCTCCAGCGAATCGAACGTTCCGAGGATCTGCTCGGCGGGCGGCTTGTCGGAGGGGCGTGCGCTGACAAAGCGGCGCTCGAGATAGGCGGTGATCAGCGCGTCCTTGGACGGGAAGTGGTTGTAGAGCGTGCGCTTGGAGATGCCGACCTCGGCCGCGATAGTATCGACGCCGATGGCGCGAATGCCTTGCAGATAGAACAGCTTGTCGGCGGTCCGAAGGATCCGCTCTTTCATCGTCTGTGGGGCAGGCGGGGGAGCCATGCGGAGCTAAGCGTCCTGTTCGCTTGACAGCCGCTTCCATCTATAGCCTAAGTGCACAGGTCTGTGTACCCAAAAACATCGGCAAAAGCAGACGACGGCACGCGTGCCGCGCCCAAAAGGGAGAAGAAAAATGCCCCTGCTGCAGGTTCTGCGTCCGACGTTGCCGATCCTGATCGGCGCCTCGATCATGCTGACGCTGAGCATGGGGCTGCGGCAGTCGCTCGGCATTTTCATGCAGCCGCTGACGCACGACATCCACATTTCGATCTCGGATTTCACGCTTGCACTGGCCGTGCAAAACCTCGCCTGGGGCTTCCTGCAGCCGCCCGCCGGTGCACTCACCGTGCGCTACGGCTTCCGCCCGATCATGATCGCCGGCGCGCTGATGTACATCGCGGGCCTCGCGCTGATGGCGACGGCGAATGGGCTTCTCAGCATCATGATCGGCGCCGGCGTGCTGATCGGGACCTCGCTCGCCTGCACCGCGGCGGCGATCGCGATGTCGGTGGCGGCACGTGCGGTGCCGGAGACGGTGCGCTCGACCGTGCTCGGCATCGTCTCCGGCGCGGGCTCGCTCGGCGCGCTGCTGTCGGCTCCGATCGGACAGATGCTCAACGAGGGCTTTGGCTGGCGCGTCGGGCTCGCGGGCTTCGTCATCATGTCGGTGCTGATGATCCCTGCGGCCTGGTATGCCGGGCGCGTCGACAAGATTCCGTTGCCGAAGCCGGCGGCCGACGAGATCGATGAGGCCACGGCTGCAGCCGCGGCGAGGACCGCGTTCGGCAATGCCTCCTTCGTGGTGATGACCTGCGCCTATCTCGTCTGCGGCATGCAGCTCGTGTTCCTCACCACGCATCTGCCGTCGTACCTCGCGATCTGCGGCCTCGATCCGATGCTGAGCGCGCAGACGCTCGGCATGATCGGCGGCTTCAACGTGCTGGGCTCGCTGTTCTTCGGCTGGGCCGGCCAGCGCTGGAACAAGCTGGCGCTCTTGGGCGGGATCTACATCCTGCGCTCGCTC
This sequence comes from Bradyrhizobium sp. BRP20, assembly GCF_020194215.1. Classification (NCBI taxonomy): domain Bacteria; kingdom Pseudomonadati; phylum Pseudomonadota; class Alphaproteobacteria; order Hyphomicrobiales; family Nitrobacteraceae; genus Bradyrhizobium; species Bradyrhizobium sp. BRP20. The sequence continues at coordinate 148,914 of NZ_JADYVY010000013.1, forward strand.
GCACTCGCTTGGTACTTCATGCTGCCGGCAAGCCCGTTCTCGACGCTGCTGTTCGGCGCGATCATGGGCTTTCTGTGGATGGGCGTCGGCCCGCTGGTCGCGGGCGCGGTCGCCGAGATGTTCGGCCTGCGCTGGCAGGCGATGATCCAGGGCCTCGCCTTCATGAGCCACCAGATCGGCAGCTTCCTCGGCGCTTACGGAGGCGGGCTGCTCTACGACGCGCTCGGCTCCTACACCATGGCCTGGCGCATCGGTGTCGCGCTCGGCCTTGCCGGCGGCATCGTGCAGGTCGTGTTCGCGCTGATCAGGCCGTCGCAGCCGCCGGCGCCGGTGCTGAAGGCGGCGTAGGCGGACGGCGGCGCTAGCTACATTGCACTACCGAGGACGCGCGCTGCGTCCCGGGTTGGGCGTGCGTTGCGCGTAAGGATTGTCGAGGCACATCGCCGAACGGCCCGCCGCGCTGGCTCTGCATTCGTCAAATGAACGATACTGGCAAGAGATGTAGGTGCCGCCGCCCCATTCCCACTCCTGCAGACATACCGGAAAATTGCCGCCGAACCGCTGCGCTGCCGCTGGACCGGGCGCGGACATGGTGATCAGGACGAAGAGCAGACAGGCAAGCGCGCGCATCATGATCAGCGCGGCCGCTGCGGAGCGTGCTGCTTGAACCTCACGCGCGGGTTCACATCGCAATAGGTGTTCGATCGCCCGGATGCCGAGGCCAGGCACTGTTCCCGCGTCGAATACATGCAGTCTCCGGAAGCGCCGAGCCCTCCGCCAAAAACGCACCAGGGATAGTCATACTGAGCGTTTGCTGCGGAAGAAAATCCGATGACCATAACGACAATGAGCAGAGCGATGCGCATGCGATTCTCCCATCAAGTCAGTTGAGCGGCAACGCAAGAGGTTCGCTCCGAAAGATAGCCGCTTGACGATGCTGGCTCAACAACCACGACTCAAGCGAGTTCCTCTCGTCACGCCGGAGTGTCCCACGTGTGATCTCGCAGAGCCGGTCCGGATTTGCTTCGCTGCGCTAAGCAGCGCAGCGCTGGGTAGCAGGGTACATGAGCAGGGACATGCGAGCCGAAACGACAACGGGGCCCGCAAGGGCCCCGCAAAAAACCTTAGCGCGCTACGCCGCGATCTTACTTGATCTTGGCTTCGCGGAATTCGACGTGCTTGCGCGCGACCGGGTCGTACTTCTTCTTGACCAGCTTGTCGGTCATGGTGCGCGAATTCTTCTTGGCAACGTAGTAGAAGCCGGTGTCGGCCGAGGACACGAGCTTGACCTTGATGGTGACCGCTTTGGCCATGTTCTGAACCTCAGAATATCAGGGGAATCTGGAGCCGGCCAAACGGCCCGCGTTGGCCGGCAACCTAGTCAGAAACGGCGGGAAGTCAAGGTTTCAGGCGGCGGAAACCGCTCAAATCGGGCCCATTAGGCCGCAAAGAACCGGTTTTTCGGCCGCGGCAGGCCCAGATTCTCCCTCAAAGTGGGCCCTTCGTACTCTTTGCGGAAAATCCCGCGCTTCTGCAGCTCCGGGACCACCTTGTCGACGAAATCGTCGAGACCGGCAGGCAGGAACGGGAACATGATGTTGAAGCCGTCGGAGCCGCGTCCGACCAGCCATTCCTCCATCTGGTCGGCGATGGTCTTGGCGGTGCCGACGAAGGACAGGCCGCCATAGCCGCCGACGCGCTGGGCGAGCTGGCGCACGGTGAGCTTCTCACGGGCGGCGAGATCGACCAGGCGCTGCCGGCCGCTCTTGCTGGCATTGGTCTCGGGGATTTCGGGAAGCGGCCCATCGGGATCGAAGCCGGAGGCATCGGTGCCGAGGATGACGGAGAGCGAGGCAATGGCGCTGTCGTAATGCACGCGGCTGTCGAGCAAAGCGCGCTTCTCCTTGGCCTCATCCACGCTGTCGCCCACGACGACGAAGGCGCCGGGGAGGATCTTCAGGTGCTCGGGGTCGCGGCCGATCTTCTCCATGCGGCCCTTGATGTCGGCATAGAGTTTCTGGCCGTCGGCGAGGCTGCCGCCGCCGGTGAACACTGCTTCCGCGGTCTCGGCGGCGAGCTGCTTGCCGTCTTCGGAGGCGCCGGCCTGCACGATCAGGGGCCAGCCTTGCACGGGGCGGGCGATGTTGAGGGGGCCGCGCACTTTGAAGTATTTGCCCTTGTGGTCGAGGGTGTGCATCCTGGCGGGATCGAAGAACAGGCCGCTCTCGACGTCGCGCATGAAGGCATCGTCGGCGAAGGAGTCCCAGAGGCCGGTGACGACGTCGTAGAACTCGCGGGCGCGCTTGTAGCGCTCGGCGTGCTCCATGTGATCGTCGAGGCCGAAATTCAGCGCCGCGTCCGGGTTCGAGGTGGTGACGATGTTCCAGCCGGCGCGGCCGCCGCTGAGATGGTCGAGCGAGGCGAAGCGGCGCGCGACGTGATAGGGCTCGTCGAACGTGGTCGAGCCGGTCGCGATCAGGCCGATGCGCTCGGTCACGGCTGACAAAGCCGACAGCAGGGTGAACGGCTCGAACGAGGTCACGGTGTGGCTGCGCTTGAGCGCGTTGATCGGCATGTTGAGCACGGCGAGGTGATCGGCCATGAAGAAGGCGTCGAACTTGCCGGCCTCGAGCTTTCGGATCAGCGTCTTGATATGGCCGAAATTGAAATTCGCGTCGGGCCAGGCCCCGGGATAGCGCCAGGCGCCGGTGTGGATGCTGATCGGGCGCATGAACGCGCCAAGCTTGAGTTGCCTTTGTGCCATCGCCCGGTGTCCGTTCTTGGTGACGCTCGCAAAGACATAGGCATGAGTGGGAACTCCGCCATTGGGGGAGACGGGAAGAATTTTTTGTTTTTCGTAGCTCTCTCAGCACGTCATTCCGGGGCGACGCGGAGCGGCGAGCCCGGAATCCATAACCACCATCCGGAGTATGGATTCCGGGCTCGCGCCAAGAGGCGCACCCCGGAATGACGGAGGATAGACTTGATCGAACTACGCCCCAGCGCGCCAACTAGCTCAAAACGTCCTTCTGCATCTTGCCGGCGTAGAAGTGGAAGAACGGCACCGGCGCGTCGTGACGGAGCGGGCCGGTGGCGAGGCGGGTGTCGAGCTCGTTGAGCACGTTGCGCGTCATCGGATGCAGATCGGCGAGCGGTTTTGAGCCGAGCTCGACCCAGACCAATTCGACCAGCTCCGCATCGGCATGGATCACGCCTTCGACGCGGTGGGTGATCGCAGAGGCATCGGCGGTGAAGAAACGCGTGTCGAAGCGCTTGACGCGGCCGGGCGGGGTGATTGCGCGCGCGATCAGGAACAGGCTGGAGGGATCAGGCAGCAGGCCCGCATCCGCGAACGGCTGCCAGGGACCTTCGAGCTTCGGCACTTTGCCTTCGGCCTTGCGGCCGAGGCAGAGGCCGGTCTCCTCGCAGGCTTCGCGGATGGCGGCAATGGCGAGCGATTTCGCGCGCGAGGCCGGCGTCTTCGGGCTGCCCTTGGCGAGATTGGCTTCCAGTTCGGCGGTGATGGGCGCGGCGCAGGGCACGCGATAATCGGCCTTGTCGACGCGCCCGCCCGGGAAGACGAATTTTCCCGGCATGAACACCACCTTGTCGTGGCGCTTGCCGACCAGCACTTTCGGAATGGCGCCGCTGCGGTCGACCAGGATCAGCGTCGCCGCATCCTTCGGGCGGAAGTAAGGATGATGATCGGCTTCCTTCTCCTCGTGAACCTTGGTCTTCTCCTCGGCCTGCGAAATATCGGTCATGTCCTCACCCGAACTGTTCTTTTACGTGTTTACACAGGCGGAATACCATCGGGAGGGTTGTCGTCAAACCCGTGCATGCGCAGAGCCCATTGCAAGCCGACCACAGCTCCCTTCACGGGCTGCAGCAGCGCGAGCGAGGCGACGAAGGTGAAGGGCAGATAGGCTGCGAAGCTGAGCCAGACCGGCGTCGAATAATTGGTCTCGATCCAGAGGATGGCCGGCACCACGATGTGGCCGACGATGACGATGACGAGATAGGCAGGCAGATCGTCGGCGCGATGCGGGGTGAAGTCGAGGCCGCATTTGGCGCAATGGTCGGCGGTCTTCAGGAAGGCGCGGAACAGCTTGCCTTCGCCGCAGCGCGGGCAGCGGCCGCGGAAGCCGCGCTTCATTGCTGACCAGACGTCGCGCTTCTCGACGAGACCGTTCTCGCGCGTCCAGATCTTTGGTGCCGTGCTCATCGTCACCATGCCTTGCCCTTCTTGCCCTTACCCTTGTTCTTTCCTTTGGCCTTCCTTCCCTTGCCGGACTTTTTCTTCTCCGGCTTGCGTTTTCGCTCCGGGCTGCGTCCGGGCTGCGGCTTGGACGATTTGCGCTGCGGACGGAGCGGCCTGCGCTGGCGCGGGCCGCTGTCGGTCTCGGACGACAGCAGCTCGAAACGCAGCGCGCCCGCGATGGGAGCGGCCTCGATCAGGCGGACGTCGACGACGTCGCCGAGCTGGTACATGGTGCCGCTGCGCGTGCCGACGAGGGCATGGCGGCTTTCGTCATAGTTGAAATATTCCGTGCCGAGGGATCGGATCGGGATCAGCCCGTCAGCGCCGGTCTCGCTGAGCTTCACGAACAGGCCGGCGCGGGTGACGCCGGAGACGCGGCCCTGGAAGCTGGCGCCGATGCGGTCGGCGAGGTGATGGGCGATCAGGCGGTCGACGGTCTCGCGCTCCGCCTTCATGGCGCGCCGCTCGGTCAGCGAGATATGCGCGGCGACTTCGCTCAAGCTTTCCGGCGTCTCGCTGTCGGGCAGGGCGCCTGCGCCAAGGCCAAGCGCACGCACCAGCGCGCGGTGCACGACGAGGTCGGCATAGCGGCGGATCGGCGAGGTGAAATGCGCATAGCGGCGCAGGTTCAGGCCGAAGTGACCGTAATTCTCTGAGGAATATTCGGCCTGCGCCTGCGCGCGCAGCACGACCTCGCTCACCAGCGGGTAATAGTCGTGGCCTTCGAGCTGAGCCAGCACACGGTTGAACGTGGTCGGGCGGAGCGCGCCGGACTTGGCGAAGGGAACGTCCAGCGTCTCCAGGAATTCCGCGAGCGCGTGAACCTTCTCCAAGGTCGGCTCGTCGTGCACGCGGTAGATCAGCGGCAGCGATTTCTTCTCCAATGTCTCCGCTGCGGCGACGTTGGCGAGGATCATGAACTCCTCGATCAGCTTGTGCGCATCGAGACGCTCGGGGACCACGACGCGATCCACGGTGCCGTCGCTCTTCAGGAGGATCTTGCGCTCGGGCAGATCGAGATTGAGCGGATCGCGCTCGTCACGCGCGCGTTTGGCGCAGGCATAGGCGGCATAGAGCGGCCTCAGGATCGGATCGAGCAGGGGGCCGGTGGTGTCATCAGGCCGGCCGTCGATCGCGGCCTGCGCCTGCGCGTAAGCGAGCTTGGCGGCCGACCGCATCAGGATGCGATGAAAACTGTGCGAGCGCTTGCGGCCGTCGGGGCCGAGCACCATGCGCACCGCCAGCGCGCCGCGCGGCTCGCCGGGCACCAGCGAGCAGAGATTGTTGGAGATGCGCTCGGGCAGCATCGGCACGACGCGGTCCGGGAAATAGACCGAGTTGCCGCGGTCGAGCGCGTCGCGGTCGAGCGCCGTGCCCGGCCGCACGTAGAAGCTGACATCGGCGATGGCGACGTTGACGATGAAGCCGCCCTTGTTGTTGGGATCCGGATCGGGCTCGGCATGCACCGCGTCGTCGTGATCCTTGGCGTCGGGCGGATCGATGGTGACGAGCGGGACGTCGCGCCAGTCCTCGCGGCCTTTCAGATTGGCGGGCTCTGCCGCTTCCGCCTCGCGCTCGGCGGCGGAGGAGAATTGCAAGGGGATGTCGTGGGCGTAGATCGCGATCAGGCTGATCGCCTTTTCCGACTTGACCGAGCCGAGCTTCTCTTTCACCCGGCCGGAGGCGAGGCCAAAGCCGCGGGTGCGGACGATGTCGACGCTGACGAGGTCGCCATCCTCAGCGCCGCCCGTATCGGTCCTCGCGATGTTTAGCTCGCGGTCGGCCATCTTCTTGTCGACGGGGACGAGCCGTCCGCCGCCCTCCGGCAGGCTGCGGAAGACGCCGAGGATGCGGCTCTTGGCCTTGTCGATGACCTTGATGATGCGGCCGCGATAGGCGGGACCTTCATCGTCATCGCTGCGTTCGACGCGCAGCAGCGCGCGGTCGCCGACGCCGGCGGCGGTGCCGGGCCTCGGCCGGCGCGGCATCTCGATGAGGATCTTTGGCGGCTCGCCGTTCTCGACCTCGTCCCATTCGGCGGGGGAGGCGATCAATTCGCCATCGGAGTCGCGGCCGGTGATGTCGGCGAGCAGCGTCGGCGGCAGCGCGTCCGGCTCGGAGACCTTGTGGCGCTTCTTCTTGATGATGCCGTCGTCGGCGAGCTCGCGCAGCATGCGCCTGAGCTCGGCGCGATCGGCGTTCTTCAGGCCGAACTCGCGCGCGATGTCGCGAGTCCCGACCTTTCCTGGATTTGCCTTGATGAAGGCGACGATGGCTTGCCTGTCGGGAAAGCCACGGTCTGTCTTTGGTTTCACTTAACCTCTAATTCTTGATCTCAGGTCTTGCCGGCACTCTTCTTGGCCGGAGTATTTGCCGGATTCTTGGTGGCGGCTGCCTTGGTCGGCGACGTCTTTGCGGTCGACGGCACGGCGGCGCGCGCCTTGCTGGTGGATTCGGATTTGGATTTGGCCGCGGCTTTCTTCGCAGCCGGCTTCTTCGGCTTCGGTGCGGCGTCCTCGCCGTCCGCAGCCTTCTCTGACGCTTTCTTGGCCTTGGCCGGCTTCGCCGCCTTCTTGGCCTTGCCGCCGCCCTTGCCGCCACCCTTGGCGGCGCGCTCGTCGATCAGCGTGATCGCCTGCGGCAGCGTGATGGTGTCCTTCTCGAACTCGGCCGGGATGGTCGCGTTGACGCCGCCCGCGGTGACATAGGCGCCGTAACGGCCGCTCTTCACGGTGACGGTGCCAAGCGTCGGATGATCGCCGAGCGCCTTGCCGGGATCGGCGCCGAAGCGGCGGCTCGGGCCCTTGGCAACCTTCTCCGCGATCAGCGTCACCGCACGATTGAGGCCGATGTCGAACACCTCGTCGCCGGCCTCTAAGCTCGCATAGGTCTTCTCGTGCTTCACGAACGGTCCGAAGCGGCCGAGGCCCGCGGTGATCGGCTGGCCGGTCTCCGGATGCTTGCCGATCTCGCGCGGCAGCGACAGCAGCTTCAGCGCAAGCTCGAGATCGACGTCGCTGGGCGAGGTGCCCTTCGGAATGCCGGCGCGCTTGGGCTTCTCGCCTTCCTCATAATCCTTCTGCTCGCCGAGCTGGATATAGGGGCCGAAGCGGCCGGCCTTGACCCAGACATCGCGACCCGTGTCGGGATCCTGGCCGAGCGAACGGTCAGCAGTCGCCTCGCCATCGGCGGCGAGCTGACGGGTGTAGCGGCATTCCGGATAGTTCGAGCAGCCGACGAAGGCGCCGAACTTGCCGGCCTTGAGGTTCAGCCGGCCGGTGCCGCAGTTCGGGCACTGCCTGATATCGCCGCCATCGGCGCGGGGCGGATAGATGTGCTGGCCCAGCATGTCATCGAGCACGTCGAGCACCTGGGCGACGCGCAGCTCCTTGATGTCGTCGACGGCGCCGATGAAGCCGGTCCAAAAGTCCTTCAGAACCTGCTGCCAGGAGATCTCGTTGTTGGAGATACGGTCGAGCTGCTCTTCGAGGCTCGCCGTAAAGTCGTACTCGACATAGCGGGCAAAGAAGCTTTCGAGGAAGGCGACCACGACGCGGCCCTTGTCCTCGCCGTGCAGACGCTTCTTCTCCAGCTTGACGTAGCCGCGGTCCTTCAGGACCTGGAGGATCGAGGCATAGGTCGAGGGCCGGCCGATGCCGAGCTCTTCCATGCGCTTGACGAGCGATGCTTCCGAGAAGCGCGGCGGCGGCTCGGTGAAATGCTGGGTGACGGACAGGCTCTGGCGCTTCACGGCCTCGCCCTGGCTCATCGCGGGCAGGCGGCGGGAATCCTCGTCCTCCTCGTCGTCGCGGCCTTCCTGGTAGAGCGCGAGGAAGCCGTCGAACTTGACGACCTGGCCGGTGGCGCGCAGCTCCAATGTGCGGGAGCCTGCCTTCGCCGTGATGTCGACGGTGGTCCGCTCGAGCTCGGCGGATTCCATCTGGCTCGCGATGGTGCGCTTCCAGATCAGCTCATACAGCTTGGCCTGATCGGCATCGAGCTTGCGGCTCATGCTGTCGGGGCGGCGGGAGAGGTCGGTCGGGCGGATCGCCTCGTGCGCTTCCTGGGCGTTCTTGGCCTTGGCCTGGTACTGGCGCGGGCTATCCGGCACGTAGGCGTTGCCGTAATCCTCGCCGATCACCTTGCGAGCCTGGGTGATCGCCTCGGGAGCGATCTGCACGCCGTCGGTACGCATATAAGTAATGAGTCCGGTGGTCTCGCCGCCGATGTCGATGCCCTCGTAAAGACGCTGGGCGATGCGCATCGTGTGCGCCGGGGCAAAGCCGTATTTGCGGCTGGCTTCCTGCTGCAGCGTCGAGGTGGTGAAGGGCGCCTGCGGATTGCGCCGGGCCGGCTTGGCGTCGACCGCGGTGACCGCGTAAGTCGCCAGTTCCAGCGCCTTCTTGAAGTCTTCGGCTTCCGCGCCGGTGCCGATGTCGAGGCGCTGGATCTTCTTGCCGTCGGCGCCGACGAGGCGGGCCTCGAAGGCGTCGCCCCGCGGGGTGAGCAGGGTCGCGATCAGCGACCAATATTCGCGGGCTACGAACTTCTCGATCTCGAGCTCGCGGTCGCAGACGAGGCGCAGCGCCACCGACTGCACGCGGCCGGCCGAGCGGGCGCCCGGCAGCTTGCGCCACAGCACGGGGGAGAGGGTGAAGCCGACCAGATAGTCGAGCGCGCGGCGCGCCATGTAGGCGTCGACCAAGGCGCCGTCGATCTCGCGCGGATGCTTCATCGCTTCCGAGACGGCCTGCTTGGTGATGGCGTTGAACACCACGCGCTCGATCTTCTGATCCTTCAGCGCGCGCTTCTCCTTCATCACCTCGAGCACGTGCCAGGAGATGGCTTCGCCCTCGCGATCGGGGTCGGTGGCGAGAATCAGGCGGTCGGCGCCCTTCAGCGACTTCGCGATATCGTTGAGGCGGCCGGCCGCCTTGGGGTCGACCTCCCAGATCATCTTGAAATTGGCGTCGGGATCGACGGAACCATTCTTCGCCGGGAGATCGCGGACATGGCCAAACGAGGCCAGAACCTCATAGGACGAGCCCAGATATTTGTTGATCGTCTTGGCTTTCGCCGGCGACTCCACAATGACGATATTCATTTAGTTCCAGTGGCTTACGGGAAAATCTTGGGCCGAAAACGAAAGGACTCGGGTCGGCCGTTTCGACCCGAACATGGGTGGTGAGCGGCCCCCTGTCAAATCGTGGGGTGTTGAAAGGCGCCGCAATGGGAAAAGTTTCATATCGAAAAAGTTGCAGAATACCACCTTGGAGTTGCGGTTGATGTGGGCGTAATGTCCTGTCGGGGCATGGATTCGGGTGGGGTTCTGGTGACCAGGCCAGGAAAGAAACGGGCGCGCGCCGGATCCGGCGCGCCGGGGGGCACGCGTCACGAGGAACCGGGGGAGGGCGGTGCGGACGAGGCCGTGGCCTTCATCGCCGAGCAGACCGGGGCCTTACGCAAGCTGGCCGAGCGCCACAAGCTGGACGTGCTGCATTATCTCTTAGGCATGACCAAGCTCGAGGCCGACGAGCACCTGCGGCTACGGACCAAGCGCAAGCTGTCGTGAGAGTGGGCTCCCCGGTGATCGTGAGAGACTTGAGCGCCGCTCTCTCCCCCGTCATTGCGAGCGAAGCGAAGCAATCCAGAGTCTTGCCGCGGTGGGATTCTGGATTGCTTCGTCGCAAGGGCTCCTCGCAATGACGTCGTGGGGCGGTGCCACAATCACGCCGACCGACGTCGCGACGACGGTCGTGGCTTCAGCGTGGTCTCCGCCGGCGTGAGCAGCCGCCCATCCTCGGCGCGCATTTCCAGCTTCTTCACCGGACGGCCCTTCTCGCGATCGACCAGCATCGTCGCAATCTCCTCGGGGCGGTCGTCGAACTCCTCGCTCCACTGCCGCAGCGCGACCAGGATCGGGAAAGTGCCGCGGCCCTTCGGCGTCAGCAGATATTCCTGATAGGCACTGCCGTCGGAGGCGGGGGCGGTTTCGAGAATGCCGTGGTCGACCAGCGATCGCAGCCGCGCCGCCAGGATGTTCTTGGCCATGCCGAGCTTGTTCTGAAACTCGCCGAAGCGGCGGACGCCGAACAGCGCCTCGCGGATGATCAAGAGCGACCACCAGTCGCCGAGCGCCTCCAGCGACCGCGCGATCGGGCAGGCATCACCCTCGAAGCTCGTCCGTTTCACCATCGTTCGTCCCTTCGCATTCACACGCCGCCAGCGCCGATCACGCGCTTGTGTGGTTGCATCATAAAACCAAATGGCCTAGATGGCAACTTAGTTTCATTATGCAACTACTGGAGGCGAGCGTGAGACTGAAGGACAAGACGGCGCTGATCACCGGCGGCAATAGCGGCATCGGGCTGGCAACGGCAAAACTGTTCGTGGCAGAAGGCGCCAAGGTGGTGATCACCGGGCGCAACAAGGAGACGCTGGCGGCGGCCGCGAAGGAGCTCGGGCCGAACGCGCTCGCGCTGCCAGCCGACGCGACGGACATCGCGGCGACGGAAGCTGCAATCAAGCAGGGCGCGGAGAAATTCGGCAGGTTCGACATCGTGTTCGCCAATGCCGGCATCGCCGGCGGCACACCGCTGGGATCGGCGACACCAGAGATATTCGAAAAGGTGATCAGCACCAATCTGACCGGCGTGTTCTTCACCGTTCAATCCGCGCTGCCCCATCTCAACGACAACGCCTCGATCATCCTCAACGGCTCGGTAATCTCGGTGCTCGGCATTCCCGGCTACTCGGCCTATGGCGCGGCGAAGGCCGGCGTGCGGGCGATGGCGCGGATCATGGCTTCAGAACTGTCGCCGCGCGGCATCCGCGTCAACGTGGTCGCGCCGGGTGCGATCCGCACCCCGATCTGGGGGCCTGCGACCGCGACGCCGGAAGCCGAGAAGGCGTTCGAGAAGCGGATCGCACTGTCGACGCCGCTCGGCCGCATCGGTGAAACGGATCACGTGGCGAAGACGGTGCTGTTCCTCGCCTCCGACGATTCCGCGCATGTGCAGGGCCAGGAGATTTTCGTCGATGGCGGCGCGGTGGCCTCGCCGAGCGGCGCGCCGATCTATCGCGGCTGATCAAATCAAGCGAACCTGCTCGGGCGCAACATTCGCGTTGCGCCCGAAGTGTTAGCCACGGCTAGGCCGCGCTCAGGCTTGTTGCCGATTGGAGCGCACCAGCGATCGCCTTCTCCCGGTGCTCCGGCCCGAGTTGGATGCCGTCGGCCGGGATGAATTCGACGCTGGTGATACCCATGAAGCCGAACACCCAGCGCAGGTAGGTTTCGAGATGCTCGCCGGCTGCGTAAGGCGTCTCTGCTCCGTAGTGGCCGCCGCGCGAGATGGCCACGATCACCCGCTTGCCGCCGGCGAGCCCCTCCGGCCCGGCCGCGCCGTACTTGAAAGTCTTCCCCGCCACCAGGATACGGTCGATCCAGGCCTTGAGCTGGCTCGGAATGGTGAAATTGTACATGGGCGCGCCGATCACGACGATGTCGGCGGCCAGGAACTCCTCCAGCGCCGCCGCGCTTGCGGCAAGGTCGGGCCCGAGTTCCGCCGGCGCGGGGGCGCCTTGCGCGGCCGCCAGATGCGAGCCGGAGAGGTGGGCGAGCGGAGTCTGGCTCAGATCGCGATAGACCACCTGAAGCGAGGGCGTCGCCTGCCGGAGCCGGTCGACGATGGCGCCGGAAACCTGCCGGCTGACGGAGTGGGGGCCGAGCACGCTGGAGTCGATATGGAGGAGTTTCATGTGGGGTCACCCTGGTATAAGTTTGTAACCAGAGCTACATGAGTGACTGTCGAAGTCCCCGCAAGAACGCACTTTTTTGAGCCATGGGCACATCATTGAAACCTGCGCACACTGAATTGCCCGCACCGCCGCGGCCAAATCCGAGGCTGGATACCAGGCCGATGCCGGACCCCAACCATGCGGACTGCCGTGGGGTCGCCTCCGTGCTGTCCCGCGTCGGCGACAAATGGAGCGTGTTCGTCATCATGATGCTGAGCGACGGGCCAAAGCGCTTCAACGAGCTCAAGCGCATGATCAACGGCATCTCGCAGCGGATGTTGACCCTGACGCTGCGCGGCCTCGAGCGCGACGGCCTCGTTACGCGCACGATCTTTCCGACCATCCCGCCGCGGGTGGACTATGAGCTGACCGATCTCGGCCGCGGCCTGTCGCGCCCCGTCGAGGCGCTCGGCAAATGGGCGAAGGACCATCTGGATCAGATCGAGGCCGCGCGCACGAAGTTCGACCAGCGCAACGACGGCTAGCGTTGCGCCTCGATAGTTCATCCCGTCATTCCGGGGCCTGAGCGAAGCGAGGGAGCTCGGAATCCATTTGGCCACAGATCAAATGGATGAATGGATTTCGGGCTCGCGACTTCGTCGCGCCCCGGAATGACACCTGGGGAGGCTAAACCAGCGACACCAATCCGCCGCCGTGACGTTCGAGCTTGCCGGCGAGCTCGAGCTCCAGCAGCACGGTGCGCACGATCGCAGGCGAGGCGCCGGACATCCGGACGAGGTCGTCGATTGTAACAGGGGCCGGGCCGAGCAGGGCGGTGATCTGGTCGCGATCATGGCTTTGCGGATCGCTCTCGAACGGCTCGCTGTCGGGCTCGCCCGCGGGATGCATCAGCGGCCGCTCCATGATCGGCTGAACCGCGTTGATGATGTCGGCGGCTTCGGTGACCAGCGTTGCGCCCTGCTTGATCAGGTCGTTGGTGCCGGCGGCGCGCGGATCGAGCGGCGAGCCCGGGACGGCGAACACTTCGCGGCCCTGTTCGGCCGCCATGCGTGCCGTGATCAGCGAGCCCGAGCGGTGCGCCGCCTCGACCACGACGACGCCGAGCGAAGCGCCCGAGATCAATCGGTTGCGCCGGGGAAAGTCGCGGGCGCGCGGCTCATGGCCGAGCGGCATTTCGGAGATCGCAGCGCCGGCGTGGTCGAGGATCGCGGCGAGCAGGTCGCCATGCTCGGGCGGATAGATGCAGTCGTGGCCGCCGGCGAGCACCGCGATCGTGCCGCTCTCGACGCTGGTGCGATGCGCGGCCTGGTCGACGCCGCGGGCGAGCCCGGAGATGACCACGAAGCCGGCTTCGCCGAGCTCGCGCGCGAGCTGGCCGGCAAATTTGAGGCCGGCGCCGGAGGCGTTGCGTGAGCCGACGATCGCGATCATCGGCCGCATCAGGGATTTGGTGTCGCCGCGCACCGCGAGCAGCGGCGGCGCATCGTCGATCATCGCCAGCCGCTCCGGATAGCCGTCCTCGCCGGGCGCGCGCCAGGCGATGCCGAACTTGCGGCTCGCGGCGAGCTCGGCCTTTGCTTCATCCGCGCTGCAGATGCGCGCCGATCGCGCCGCGCCGCCGCGGCGGGCGAGATCGGGCAGCCGCTCCAGCGCGGCGCGCGGGCTGCCGAAATGATCGACCAGCGAGCGGAAGGTGCGCGGCCCGACATTGTCGGAACGGATCAGCCGCAGCCGGTCGATCCGCTCAGCCTCGGTCAGCTCCACGCTTGAATTGATGGCGTCCACGGCGTCTCCTTGCAGGGACAGCATGGAACAACCAGAGGGCGTTGCGCAACAGGGACGTGCGCTTGCACGACCTCGCTGCGATGCTAAAAGCGATGCCAATAAGAAGGATGTTGTCATGATCTCACTCGCCGACCTCCAGCGCCGCATTGAAGCGGGGGAGCTTTCGCCCGACGCCGCCATCGCCCAGTCGCATGCGGCGATCGAAGCCAAGGAGAAGGACGTTCAGGCTTTCGTCCGGCACGATAAATCCGCGAGGGCGCAAGCCGCGGGCCCGCTGCGCGGCATTGCCGTCGGCATCAAGGACATCATCGACACCGCTGACATGCCGACCGAGATGGGCTCGGAGATCTATCGCGGTTGGCAGCCGCGCGCTGATGCGCCGGTGGTGATGATGCTGAAGCGGGCGGGCGCCACCATCATCGGCAAGACCACGACCACCGCGTTCGCCTCGCGCGATCCGACGCCGACGCGCAATCCGCACAATACGGCGCATTCGCCGGGCGGCTCGTCCTCGGGCTCGGCGGCGGCCGTCGGCGCCGGCATGATCCCGCTGGCGCTGGGTACTCAGACCGGCGGCTCGGTCATCCGGCCGGCGGCCTATTGCGGGACGGCGGCGATCAAGCCGTCGTTCCGGATGCTGCCGACCGTCGGCGTCAAGTGCTATTCGTGGGCGCTCGACACGGTCGGCCTGTTCGGCGCGCGCGCGGAGGATCTTGCGCGCGGTCTCCTGGCGATGACGGGGCGCACGGAATTCTCCGGCATCAGCCCGGCGAAGTCGCCGCGCATCGGCGTGGTCAGGCAGGAGTTCGCAGGCGCCGTGGAGCCGGCGGCTGAAGAGGGACTGCAGGCTGCGATCAAGGCGGCTATGCGCGTCGGTGCCAGCGTGCAGACCATCGATTTGCCCAAGGCGGTGCAGGAGGCCTGGCGCATCCACCCGATCATCCAGGACTATGAGGCGCATCGCGCGCTCGCCTGGGAATTTTCGGAACGTCACGACGAGATCGCGCCGATGCTGCGCACCAGTCTCGATGCGACGGTCGGGCTGACGCCGAAAGACTATGACGAGGCGCGCCGCATCAGCCGTCGCGGCCGCCGCGAGCTCAGTGAATTGTTCGAAGGCTTCGACGTGCTGCTGACCTATTCCGCGCCCGGCACCGCGCCGGCCAAGGAGCTCGCGACCACCGGCGATCCCCGCTACAACCGGCTGTGGACGCTGATGGGCAATCCTTGCGTCAACGTGCCGGTGCTCAAGGTCGGTGGCCTGCCTGTTGGCGTGCAGGTGATCGCACGCTTCGGCAACGATCCGCTGGCGCTCGCGGCGGCTTGGTTCCTGGAGGACGCGCTGGCGAAATCAGGCTAGCACAGGTTCGGAAGGAGCGAGGGCCTGAGCGGGCGCTGAGGGCGCTGCGCCGGCTCCTGCACCTTGCCCGAGCCATTGCTCGGCGGCTGCGCGGCCGCTCCGGTGCAGCAGGCGAATGAAGCCGCGGCCGAGATCGGTGGATGAGCGCTGCGCCAGGCCGTCAAGGGAGTCTTCCGCCGCGATCCTGGTGAGCCGCAGCGGAGAGGCCATGTGCGACTGCGCCCATTCGATCGCGGAGATCTCGGCATTGAGCGCGGCGTTCGCCGCGATCTGGTCGAGCCGGCGGTCGATCGCGGCGAGCGTGATCGGCACATAGCTGTCGCGCGTCGGCGTGACCTGGACCAGCAGCAGATCCGTTGCCGCCGTGTCCTGCACCAGGCGCAGCAGCGGCGGATTGCCGCCGAAGCCGCCGTCCCAATAGGCCTCGCCATCGATCTCGACCGCACAATGGACCAGCGGAGGACAGGTCGAGGCCAGCGCGACGTCGGCGGTGATGGCCTCGTTGCCGAAAATCTGCTGCTGCCCGTCGCGGATCCGCGTCGCCGCGATCAGCAGTTTTGGGCACCGCGCATGGCGCAGGACGGAAAAATTGATGTCGCGGGAGACCGCCTGCCGCAGCGGATCGAGATCGAACGGATCGAACTGCCCGGAGCGCAGGGTCGGGCCGAACGCGACCGAGCTTCCCGCCGGCGAAAAGCCGCCGATCAGCATCAGTGAGCGGAACGAGGCCTCGTGCATCAGCCGGACCCAGAACCGGTTCAGCCGGGAGCGTGCGCCTTCACGGCCGCCTTCGGCCAGGCCGCAAGCGAGGAGCAGCGCATTGATGGCGCCGGCGCTGGCGCCGCTGACGGTGTCGATCTCGATGGAGGTCTCTTCGAGCAGGCGCTCCAGCACGCCCCAGGTGAAGGCCGCAAAGGTGCCGCCGCCCTGCAGCGCCAGCGAAAGCTTTCGCGGCGGCCATTGCTCGGAACGCGCCCGCGCGGGCGCGACCGGTGCAGCCTTGGCGACGGCGACATCGAGCGGAGCGTCAGGCTTGACTGCAGGCTCCGGCTGCGGCGCTGGCCGTGCAGCGGGCGCGGGCAGCGGCGCGTCGGACCAGATATTGGTCGCCGAGAGCAGCCGGCTTGCTGCAGTGCCGGAAGCACCGAGCGAGCCGATCCCGTCATTCACGCCGACAATCTTCTCGCTCATTCTGAGCAACCGCCTAACGCCGTTTCCCGTATCAGGATGACAGGCATGGAACCAGTTCGCTA
Organism: Bradyrhizobium sp. BRP20; assembly: GCF_020194215.1. Taxonomy (NCBI): domain Bacteria; kingdom Pseudomonadati; phylum Pseudomonadota; class Alphaproteobacteria; order Hyphomicrobiales; family Nitrobacteraceae; genus Bradyrhizobium; species Bradyrhizobium sp. BRP20. The sequence goes on from NZ_JADYVY010000013.1 coordinate 165,331, forward strand.
CAGCCTGCCGTGACTCGCAGGAGAATTGCGAACAGGATTTGGCATATAATGCGGAAGGGGTGCGGCGGTATCCGTACTTTTTCCGACCTCAAATTCTTGTTTGAGGCGTTGTCGCGACGCGAACCGGAATCCAATTCGCTCGAAAACGCTCTAAGCGCGATGCGATTAGGAATCGTCATCACGCTTTAGGTTATTGTTTGAGCATGATCTTTTCGGAAAACCGCTTCGCACTTTTCCGGATCATGCTCTAGGCCTTCTCGCCGATCCGGCTTTCCTTGCCCGCTTGCAGGCGCTTGATGTTCTCGCGATGCGCGTAGAACAACAGCAGGGTCAGCACGGCGGCGAGCGCCGACAATGCGAGATGACCGAACCACCAGAGGAACATCGGTGTGATGAACGCCGCCACCAGCGCCGAGAGCGAGGAATAGCGGGTGGTGAAGGCGGTCGCCAGCCAGAGCAGGCAGAACACGACGGCGCCCGGCCAGAACAGCCCCAGCAGGATGCCGATATACACCGCGACGCCCTTGCCGCCTTTGAACTTCAGCCAGACCGGGAAGAGGTGGCCGAGGAAAGCGCCGAGCCCGGCTACCATTGCGGCGTAGGGGCCTGCGATGTAGCCGGCGATCACCACCGCCACGGTGCCCTTGAGCGCGTCGAACAGCAGGGTTCCCGCGGCGAGGCTCTTGCGTCCGGTGCGCAGCACGTTGGTGGCGCCGATGCTGCCGGAGCCGATCGAGCGGATATCCTGGGTGCCCGCGAGCCTGGTCAGGATCAGCCCGAACGGAATCGAGCCGAGGAGATAGCCGATGACGAAAGCCACCGGCAGAAACGGTTCAAGCGCCATGGCGGCATCTCCAAAGGCCCATTCTCCACGTCGAACGAAGCCGCACGTCAGACATGCTCATATACCGTTCGTCCGCCGACAATGGTGCGCACCACCCGGCCTGTAAAGCGGGCCTCGTCGAACGGGGTGTTCTTGCAGGGCGACTTGAGGTCGGCGGGATCGACCACCCAGGGCACGTCGGGGTCGATCACGATGACATCCGCGGGGCTGCCGGCGCGCAGGGTTCCGCCCGACAGGCCGAGCAGCTCGGCCGGGCGGGTCGACATGGCGCGGATCAGCGTCTTCAGCTCGATCTCGCCATTGTGCACCAGCCGCAGGCCGGCCGGCAGCATGGTCTCGAGCCCGACGGCGCCGGGCGCGGCTTCCGCGAACGGCAGGCGCTTGCCCTCGACGTCCTGCGGATTGTGGTCGGACATGATGACATCGAGCAGACCGGAGCCGATCGCCGCCACCAGGGCGCGGCGGTCGTCCTCGGTGCGCAGCGGCGGCGACAGCTTCAGGAACGAACGGTAAGGACCGATGTCGTTCTCGTTCAGCGCCAGATGATTGATCGAGACCGAGGCGCTGACGGCGAGCCCGGCATCGCGCGCGCGCTGAAGGATGTCGAGGGAATCGATGCAGGTCAGCGACGCCGCGTGGTAGCGGCCGCCGGTGAGGGCGACGAGGCGCAGATCGCGCTCCAGCATCACGGCTTCGGCGGCATTCGGGATGCCCATCAGGCCGAGCCGCGAGGCAAACTCGCCCTCATTCATCACGCCTTCGCCGACAAGATCGGGGTCCTCGGTGTAATGCACGATCAGCGCGTCGAAATCGCGCGCATAGGTCAGCGCGCGGCGCATCACCTGCGCATTGGTCACGCTTCTGGCGCCATCGCTGAAGGCGACGGCGCCAGCGGCTTTGAGCAGGCCGAACTCGGTCATCTCCTGGCCGTGCATGCCCTTGGTGAGGGCGGCCATCGGCTGGATGTTGACGATCGCGGTGTCGCGGGCGCGGCGCATCACGAAGTCGACCGTTGCCGAATTGTCGATCACCGGCGAGGTGTCGGGCTGGCAGATGATGGTGGTGATGCCGCCGGTCGCGGCCGCCTGGCTCGCGGTGGCAAAGGTCTCGCGGTGGCTGAAGCCGGGTTCGCCGACGAAGGCGCGCATGTCGATCAGGCCGGGTGCGACGATCTTGCCGGAGCAATTGACGATGTCGGTGCCCTCGGGGACGCCGGCCGCGCCGATGCCGCGGCGGGTCTCGCGGATGCTGCCGTCCGCGATCAGGACGTCGCCGACGCCGTCGAAATCCCTGGAGGGATCGACGACGCGGGCATTGGCCAGCAGGATGGGGCGGCGATCGGTCAGCATCGGCATCACGCGTTCGGCAGGTTACGGGCGAGCGCTTCCAGCACCGCCATGCGCACGGCGACGCCCATCTCCACCTGCTCGCGGATCAGGGATTGCGCACCGTCGGCGACGGCCGTGTCGATTTCGACGCCGCGGTTCATGGGGCCGGGATGCATCACGAGCGCGTCCGGCTTGGCGTAAGCGAGCTTCTTCTGGTCGAGCCCGAAATAGTGGAAGTATTCGCTCGACGAGGGCACGAAGGAGCCGTTCATGCGCTCGCGCTGCAGCCGCAGCATCATGACGATGTCGGCGCCGTTGAGACCCTCGCGCATGTCGCGCGCGACCTCGACGCCCATGCGCTCGATGCCCGGCGGCAGCAGCGTGGAGGGCCCGACGACGCGGACGCGGGCGCCCATGGTGTTAAGCAGGATGATGTTGGAGCGGGCGACGCGCGAATGCATCACGTCGCCGCAGATCGCGACCACGAGCCCCTCGATCCGACCCTTGTTGCGGCGGATGGTGAGCGCGTCGAGCAGCGCCTGGGTCGGATGCTCGTGCGCGCCGTCGCCGGCATTGATCACGGAACCGTCGACCTTGCGGGCCAGCAGTTCCACGGCGCCGGAGGCGTGATGGCGCATCACCAGGATGTCCGGGTGCATCGCATTGAGCGTCATCGCGGTGTCGATCAGTGTCTCGCCCTTCTTGATGGACGAGGAGGCGACCGACATGTTCATGACGTCGGCGCCCAGCCGCTTTCCCGCAAGCTCGAACGAGGATTGGGTCCGGGTGGAGGCCTCGAAGAACAGGTTCACCTGCGTCCGTCCGCGCAGGACGGTGCGCTTCTTGTCAACCTGGCGGTTGAGCTCGACATATTCTTCGGACAGGTCGAGGAGGCCGCTGATGTCGGCCGCGGAAAGGCCCTCGATGCCCAGCAAATGCCGGTGGCCGAGGACGAAGGTCGATTTCGATGTCATTAAAAGCAGAGCTATAGGGGCGGACGGCGGGGGGAGCAAGCTTCAAATCCCGCCGCCGGACTTATCCACGGCGCTTTGCGGCGGAGGCGGCGCCGCCAGCCGGTGTTCGGGGCAGCCGCTTTGCGCTAGACTCGCAACATTGGTTGCGTCACGGGCTGGATCATGACGGGCACGCGGTATTTTAATCGACTGGCGCGCAATGTTGCTGCGCTCGCGACCGCGTGCATGGCTGGCCTTGCGACACCGGCTTGGGCCGAAAAACGCGTCGCACTCGTGATCGGCAACGATCTCTATCCGAACCTGCCGGCCGACCGGCAATTGAAGAAGGCCGCCAATGACGCAACGACCGTCGCCGACGCGCTGAGGTCGCTCGGGTTCGACATCGTGCTCGGGACCAATCTTGGCCGCCAGGGCATGATCGACCGGCTTGCGGATTTCACGTCGCGGCTCGAGCCGGGCGATACCGCCGCCGTTTTCTATGCCGGACACGGCGTTGCGATCGCAGGCGTGAACTACCTCGTGCCGAGCGACGTTCCCACCGTGAACGAGGGCGCCGAGGCGCGGGTGCGCGGGGCCTCGATCGCCGAGCCCGACGTGATCGCGGAGCTTCAGGCCAAGGCAGTGCGGGTCGCCTTCGTCGTCATCGATGCCTGCCGTGACAATCCGTTTCCGCGCGCCGCCGGCCGTTCGATCGGGAACACGCGGGGGCTTGCTGACGCCCGGCCCGCGCGCGGGATCTTCACGCTCTATTCCGCAGGCATCGGCCAGACCGCGCTCGACCAGCTCGGCAGCAACGATACGGCGCACAATTCGGTGTTCACGCGGATATTCGTCGAGCAGCTCAAGCGGCCCGAGCTGCATCTCGGCGACCTCGCGGTCGAGGTGCGCGAGCGCGTGGCGGCGCTGGCGCTGACGGCGACGGATGCCGGAGGACAAGCAGCACCGCACGAGCAGACGCCCGCCTATTACGACCAGACGCTCGGCGGGCGCATCTTTCTCTGGAATGCGGAATCGTCGAACGGGGCGCCGAAAGTGGCGGGCATGCTGGTGAAGCCGCCGACAAGGCCTGCGGTCGCGGAGCGCGCCACCATGCGTCCGCCGCGTCCCTCCGCGGCAGGCGAAAGCTGCGCCCGCAGCGGCTTCGAGACCTATTGCGTCAGCTCGATGCTGAAGCCGCAATTCGGCAATTCGTACGACGCAGCGAATTTGTTCGACGCCTCGACGGGGACGGCCTGGGTCGAAGGCGCATCCGGCAACGGCATCGGCGAATGGATCGCCATCGAGTTCGAAACCCTGCGGCGGGTCAAGTCGATCCACGTGCAGAACGGCTACCAGAAAAGCCCCGACATCTTCGCCAAGAACAACAGGGTTCGCCAGATCCGCGTGCTGTTCTCGGGCGGCGAGTCGCAGACCTTCATTCTCGACGACAAGCTGTCGGCGCAATTGCTGACATTGCGGCCGCCGGTGTCGGCCCATTGGATGCAGTTCATCATCGACGATGTCTGGGCCGGCAACAGATATACGGACACCGCGATCACGAAGCTTCTGGTCAACTCGGATCCGGTGCAATGACCGCAAGGACCGGAACCGCGGCGCGCGCCGCGCTTGTCGTGCTGCTCGCACTATCGTTTCTCGTTCCCGTGCGGGCGCAGCCCTTGCCCGGCGACTTCGTCTATCTGCGCGACATCGATCCCAGCATCATCCAGGACATCCGTTACGCCACGTCGAACAATTTCGTCGGCCGTCCGCTCGCCGGCTACGATGCCGGCGAATGCGTGGTGAAGCGCGAGGTGGGGCTGCGGCTGAAAGCGGTGCAGCAGGAGCTGGCGGCGCAAAATCTCTCGCTCAAGATGTTCGACTGCTACCGGCCGGCGGGGGCCTCGCTCGACATGGTCAAGTGGTCGCAGAACGGCCGCGAGACCGCGTCGGAGCGGCGCTACAATCCGAAGATCCCGAAGACCGAGCTGTTCCGCCTCGGCTACATTGCGAGCCGTTCGCAGCATTCGACCGGTGCGGCGCTCGATCTCACGCTGGTCGATCTGAAGGCGGACAATTCCGCCAAATATGACCCCGCCAAGACCTACGCGGATTGCACGGCGCCGGTCGAGGCGCGGGCGCCCGAGGGCAGCGTCGACATGGGCACAGGCTACGACTGTACCGACCCGAAGGGGCACACTGCGGCACCATCGATCACTCCGGAGCAGCGCGCCTGGCGCAAGCGGCTGGTGGCTGCGATGGCCAGGCAAGGCTTTGTGAACTATTCGAAGGAGTGGTGGCATTTTTCGCTGCCGGGGGCAGGCGGGGCGGCCTATGATTTCCCGATCCAGCCGCGGCGGAACTGATTCCGCGCCGAGGACGCAAAATGACCCAGCCCACATTTGCGACCCACGAGGTCTTCAACCAGTCGCCGCCGTTCGAGGACGTCGATCTTTTCGCCGTGGACCGGCCGCTGGTCGAGGCGGTCAGGTCCAATGGCGGCGCAGCGGCGGAGCGGGAACTGTCGGAGTTCGGCCGGCATTGGGGCTCGGCAGCAATGGCCGATCGCGGGCGCCTTGCGAACGAGAACACGCCGAAGCTGCGCAGCTTCGATGCCAAAGGCAATCGCCGCGACCAGGTCGAGTTTCATCCCGCCTATCACGAGCTGATGGCGCACAGTGCGCATGCGGGCGTGCACAATTCTACCTGGACTGGGGATGGCAAGCCGGCGGGCGATGGTGCCGAGGTCATTCGCGCCGCAAAGTTCTACATGGCTGCGCAAGTCGAGACCGGCCACCTTTGTCCGATCACGATGACGCGCGCTTCCGTCGGGGCCCTGGCGCTACAGCCCGACTTGCTCGCGCGGGTGATGCCGGTGCTGTCGACCAAGAGCTACGATCCGAGCTTTGCGCCGTGGTGGGGCAAGCGCGGCATGACGCTCGGCATGGGCATGACCGAGAAGCAGGGCGGCACCGACGTGCGCGCCAACATGACGCGTGCGGTGCGCGACGGGGACGGCTATCGCATCACCGGCCACAAATGGTTCATGTCGGCGCCGATGTGCGATGCGTTCCTGGTGCTGGCGCAGGCCGAAGGCGGGCTGACCTGCTTCTTCATGCCGCGCTTCGCGCCGGACGGATCGGTCAACGCCATTCAGTTCCAGCGGCTGAAGGACAAGCTCGGCAACCGCTCCAATGCCTCGTCCGAGGTCGAATTCACAGGCGCCTATGCCGAAAGGGTCGGCGAGGAAGGCAAGGGCATCCGCACCATCATCCAGATGGTGCAGCTGACGCGCCAGGATTGCGCGATCGCCTCCGTCGGCCTGATGCGCTCGGGGCTTGCGCATGCGCTGCACCACGCCCGGCATCGCAGCGTGTTCCAGAAGCATCTGGCCGATCAGCCCCTGATGCAGGCCGTGCTGTCGGACATGGCGCTGCATGTGGAGGCGAGCACGGCGCTGGTGATGCGGCTCTGCCGCGCCTTCGACCGCACGCCGCACGATGCGGCGGAGGCGGCCTATATGCGGCTGCTCACGCCCGCGATCAAATACTGGACCTGCAAGAGCGCGCCGCCGTTCCTGTTTGAGGCGATGGAGTGCCTCGGCGGCAACGGTTATGTCGAGGACGGCATTCTGGCGCGCCACTATCGGGAGTCGCCGGTCAACGCGATCTGGGAGGGCTCGGGCAACGTGATGTGCCTCGACGTGCTCCGCGCGCTCTCGCGCGAGGGCGAGGCGGCGACGGCGGTGCTGCAAGCGCTGGCGGCCGAGACCAAGGGGCTGCCGGGGGCGGGCGAGGCGGCCAGCTTCATCGGCAAGACGTTTCGGCGCGCCGACGGCGAGCGCGTCGCGCGGCTTGCGGTCGAGAAGCTGGCATTGCTGGCCGCGACGGCCGCGCTCAATGGCGTGTCGCCGCGCCAGGCCGAATTGTTTGCCGCGACCCGCCTCGCGACGAACCATGCCGGTATGTACGGCGCGGTCGAGCTCGACAGCGCCGCCGTGCGCGCGCTGCTGGAGCGGGCGCTGCCGTGAGCCTCCAAAACGAAAGCCTCCCGATGCACTCCCTCAATCCCGATCATCCGCCGTTGACCGCGACGCCGGCGACACCGCGTGTCTGGAAGTTTTGGGGCACGGCGCTGTGGGGCCTCTTCATCTTCGCCGCGATGTTCGTCGGGCAGATCGGCGCCGTCCTTCTGCTGGCGGCGCAGCGTGGTCTACCCATGGACCTCGCTTCGCTGCAGGTCGTCGGCCGCGAGCCCCAGACGCTTGCGCTCTCGGTCATCATGGGCTTGCCGACGACACTGGCCGCGGTCTGGCTCGCCATTCGCATCAAGAAAGCTTCGTTCATCGATTATCTCGCGCTGCATTGGCCGTCCTGGAAGCAGCTGCTGTTCGGCGCCGTCGGCCTCATCCTGATCGTGCTGCTCTGGGAGACGATGTCGCGCGCCCTCGGCCGCGAGGCGACGCCGGGCTTCATGACCGATCTGTTGAAAACGGGCCGCGACAAGGGCGCCGCGCTGCTGCTGCTGGCCGCATTCGCGGTGGCGGCGCCGATGTCGGAAGAGGTTCTGGCGCGAGGCTTCCTCTATCGTGGCTGGTCGGCGAGCTTCCTGCGCGCACCCGGCGCGATCCTGATGTCGTCGCTGGTGTGGACAATCGTCCATCTGCAGTACGACATGTACTTCCTCGCCGAAGTTTTTGCCATCGGCCTGTGGTTCGGCTACATGCGCTACCGCTCCGGCTCGCTGTGGCTCACGATCGTGCTGCATGCGCTGAACAATCTCACCGCGGTGGTGCTGACGATGTGGCTGGGGAGCTAGGCCGCAACTTCGTCATTGCGAGCGCAGCGAAGCAATCCATAATCTCTCCGCCGCGGCAGTCTGGATTGCTTCGTCGCAAGAGCTCCTCGCAATGACGAGGTCAGAGAGGTGCGCTCGAATGACGAGTGCTAGGCCGCCAGCCCGATTGCGATCGGCATCGTGATGGCTGCAAAGATCGTCTGCAGCGTGATGATCTGCGCCAGCAGCGGGGCGTCGCCGCCCATCTGGCGGGCGAGGACATAGGCGCTGGACGAGGTCGGCACCGCCGAGCAGATCGCCACGATCGCCAGGCTGTTGCCGGAAAGCCCGAACCAGAGACCGAGACCCATCGCGAGCGCGGGCATCAGCAAGAGCTTGAACACGACGCCGAGGGCTGCGCCGAGGCTTGGACGGAAGAGCCCTTCGAGATGCAGTCCTGCGCCGGTGACGAGCAGGCCGATGGCGAGGGAGGAACTGCCGAGCGCGTCTGCAATCTCGTGCCAGAGCCTTGGCAGCGGCAGATGGGTGACATTGACAGTAAGGCCGATGACGCAGGCCCAGATCAAGGGATTGCGCACCAACGTCATGAAGATGGCGCGGCCGGATTGCTTTTCCGGCGATGCGTAACGAGCGAGCACCGACACGCTGAACACGTTGACGAGCGGGATGATCGCCACCATCGCAACGGAGGCGAGCGCCAGCCCGACATCGCCGAACAGATTGGCGGCGATCGACAGCGCAACGAAGGTCTGCCAGCGCGTCGCCCCCTGGAAGATCGAGGTGAAGGCGGGGCCGTCGATGCCGAGCCGCGACAGGGCGGGGCGCAATGCGAGGCACAACAGCGACATCGCCAGCGCCGACAGCAGCAGCGCGCCGCCGACGCCGGCGACCGGCACCTTGGAGAGGTCGGCTTTTACCAGGGTCTGGATCAGCAGCATCGGAAACAACACGAAATAGGTCAGCTGCTCCAACCCGTGCCATTGCGTGTCGATTCGCATCAGGCTGCGCTTCAGCACGATGCCGAGCACGATCAGGATGAAGACCGGCAGCAGCGCCGCGATGACGACGGCCATGGATCAGTCCGGTCCCGGGCTCGTGCGAAGATTGGCAAGGCGATCGAGTGCGCCTTGCAGGATGAAGATCGCGGCGTGCTCGTCGATCACCTCGGCCCGCTTGGCGCGGCTGACGTCCATGCCGATCAGCTCGCGCTCGACCGCCGCGGTCGAAAGACGTTCGTCCCAGAGACCGATGGGCAGCGCGGTCAATCCGGCTAGATTGCGCGCGAAGGCGCGGGTCGATTGCGCGCGCGGCCCTTCGCTGCCGTCCATGTTGATGGGCAGGCCGAGCACGAAGCCGACCACCTTGCGCTCGGTGGCGACGGCCAGCAGCCTGGCGGCATCCTGCTTGAACTGCTTGCGCTGGATCGTCTCGACTCCGGTCGCCAGCCGCCGGTCCGGGTCGGATACGGCAACACCGATGGTCTTGGTGCCCAAATCGAGTCCGACCAGCGCGCCGCGCGCGGGCCAGTGGGTTGCAGCATCGATGAGAGGCAGGATAGGAGCCGGCATGGCTTTAGCGCATATCATGCGTCGCGCTGCGGGGTGAACTGATAACCATGGATGCACTGACACTATTCGGCCTGTTTGCCGTGACGGCGATGCTGGTCTGCTATGCCCTGGAGGATCGCAGCCACTGGTTCGTGCTGCTGTTCGCGGCGTCCTGCGCGCTGGGGTCGGCCTATGGCTTCCTGCAAGGCGCCTGGCCGTTCGGCCTGGTCGAGGCGATCTGGGCCGTCGTGGCATTGCGGCGGTGGCAGGTGAGGCCGCGGTGACGGAGGGGTGGGCGAGGGGCCTGCCGCGCGGCAAGCGGCTCCTCGCCCGGTTTTCAGCTCAGCGGATCGCGATCGGGTTGATCATGGCCTGCACGGCGCCGGTCCAGCGCGGCTGGCCCAGCACGAACAGGAATTCGTAGCCCTTGTCCCGGGCGAGCGCGGCGGTGTCCATGTTCTCGAGGATATAGGTGCCGTTCATCGCGAGCAGAATCTGGTGGACCTCGAACACGGTCTTGCCTTCGAACGGCAACACCTCGAGCCCCCAGGTGTCGGCGCCGACCGCGACGACGCCCTTGCCGGCGAGGTACTTCGCGCCTTCGACGCCGAGGCCGGGCTCGCCGGCCGAGTAGCGCTTGTCGTCCTTGCCGATCAGGCTGAGCCAGCCGGTGTGGAAGATGACGACATCGCCCTGGCGGATCTCGACGTTCTGCTGCTTGGCGGCTTCCTCGATCTCCTTGACGTTGAAGGCGGTGCCTTCCTTCACCACGTCGGTCTTGAAATAGGCGGCCATGTCGAGCAGCACGCCGCGGGCGACCATCGGCGGCACCTTCTCGATGCCGAGCTTCTTCAAGCCATTGGGATCGGCGAAATCGGCCAGCTTGTTGCCGTTGTAGTAGACGTGCTCGACGCCGAGATGGCCGAGCCCGTCGAGCTGACTGCCGATGCCGACCCAGCTGTCGAGGATGTCGTCGTTGTAAGTGGCCTTGTTCGGACCGAGACCCGGGGTGCCGGCCTGTCCGGGCTGCACGATGGTGAGCTTGAAGGTGCGCGGCGGGTAGGCGGGCGTCTGCGGCGTGACGGGGATGCCCAGAGCGTAGGTCTTGCCGGTCTTCACCAGCGATGCCGCCTTCACCACGAGCTCGGGCGTCATGTAGTTGGCGGCGCCGATCTCGTCGTTCGGCCCCCATTTCGATTTGGTCCAGTCCTGTGCGCTTGAAGTTCCTGAAATCGCCGACAACGCGGCGACGCAGCACAACACGAGCGTATTGCGCATCAATAGTCCTCCCGATGTTTTCTGCCGATGTTTTGGCTTCGTTTATGGTTTCGCGCTGGCCAGTCACTTATCCTAACGTAGAAGAAGCGCGGGCTTCAAAGCTTTTCGAAGTGCTGCGCTGCGATGGCAGGGCGCAGCGCGAATCGATTCAAACGCGATGGATTTGTGACGAATTTCGTAGCGTGGAACGTTGGCGCTCCGTCATGCTGCGATGACGTCCTCGTCCTTCTTCAGGCAATCGGCAAAACCGCTCAGCGCACTGTATTGATGTCCGGCGCGGCGCTGGATGAAGAGTGTCTCGACACGTGCATGTGACGGGCTCAGCGTGTGGACGGCGACGGCGCCGTTCATCGCGCTGCGTTCCACGACGGCGCGCGGCAGCAGGGTCACGCCCATGTCGGCGGCGACGCAGCCGATCATGCCGTCGAGCGTGCCGAGCTCGAAGCGTGCCGCCGACGGCCAGCCGAATTCGACGAAGATCTGTTCGAGCCGCTGGCGATAGGTGCAGCCGGTGCGGAACACCAGCGCGGTCGGACCCGACTCCGGCGTGCCGGCGCGCAGCTCGGCGAGCGAGGCCCAGCGGCGCGCGCTGACCAGCACCAGCTCTTCGCCGAACGCGCTCGTCGCGGTGAGGTCGTCATGCGCGATGGGCCCGGCGATGAAGGCGCCGTCGAGCGTGCCGTCGAGCACGAGTGCGACGAGGTCGGCGGTCGGTGCGGTGCGCAAGGAAAGACGCACGGCAGGGAAGCGGCGGTGGAAATCAGCGAGCAGCGGCGGCAATCGCACGGCTGCCGTGGTCTCCATCGAGCCGATCGCGAGCGGTCCTTTCGGCTCGCCATCATCGCGCGCGGCGAGCACGGCTTCGCGCGACAGCGCCGCCATCTTTTGCGCATAGGGGAGGAGGCGCTTGCCGGCACCGGTCAGCGTCATGCCGCGGGAGTGCCGCTCGAACAGCGGCGTGCCGATCTCCGCCTCCAGCGCCTTCACGCGCTGGGTGACGTTCGACTGCACGGTGTTGAGCTCTTCGGCGGCGCGGGTGATGCCGCCGGTGCGGGCGACGGCGGCGAAGGTCTTGATATCGCTGAGTTCCATGGTGTCGTTTCGCTTTTGAGATGGCAGCGTTCGCAACAATTCAATTTTCGAGAATGCTAGTCGCGCCTAATCTCGCTGTCCAGATCGGGGAGGAGCCGTATGCCGATGACGACGTCGCTGACCACGCTGCTGGGGATCGAGCACCCGATCCTGCTGGCGCCGATGGATGTAATTGCCGGCAGCCGTCTGGTCGCGGCGGTGAGCCGCGCTGGCGGGTTCGGCATTCTTGGCGGCGGCTATGGCGAGCGGGTCTGGCTGGAGCAGGAGACGGCGAAGCTCGCCGACCTCAGTGCACCGTTCGGGATCGGCTTCATCACCTGGAGCCTCGCCAAGCAGCCCGAGCTTCTCGATGTCGCGCTCGCTGCGAAACCGGACGCGATCATGTTGTCGTTCGGCGATCCCGCGCCGTTCGCGCCCAAGATCAAGTCCGCCGGCACGCGTCTGATCTGCCAGATTCAGGACGAAGCGATGGCGCGGCAGGCGCTCGATGCCGGTGCTGACATCCTGATTGCGCAAGGCACGGAGGCGGGCGGTCATGGCGCTTCGCGCACCACTGTCGATCTCGTGCCCGCCATCGTCGATCTCGTCGCGGGGCACGTTCCAGTGGTGGCGGCTGGCGGCATCGCGGATGGGCGCGGCCTAGCGGCCATGATGATGCTGGGCGCGAGCGGCGTGCTGCTCGGCACGCGCTTCTATGCCAGCCAGGAGGCCGACGGTGCGGAGGAGGCCAAGCGCCGCATCTGCGCGGCGAACTCCGGTTCGACCGTGCGCGGCATCCTCTTCGATCTCTCCCGCAACAATGTCTGGCCGGCGCCGTTTACCGGACGGTGCCTGGTCAACGATCATGCCAAGCGCTGGATCGGCCGCGAGGTCGAGCTGATGCAGAATGTTGCCGCAGTCGCTTCCGAGTATGCGGCAGCAAGGGCGGCGGGCAATTTCGATGTCGCGGCCGTGATCGCCGGCGAGGCGGTTGGGTTGATTCATGATATCCCACCGGCGGCGGAGATCGTCGAGCGGATTGCGGCGGAGGCGGAGCAGTTGCTGGCAGGACGCCGGAATTCAGCGAGAGGTGTTCTTCCTTCTCCCCTTGTGGGAGAAGGTGGCGCGCAGCGCCGGATGAGGGGTTCTTTCCGCGGAGAGTGAAGTCAAATCTGAGAGGTCTGCTTCCGCGGATGCAAACCCCTCACCCGTCTCGCCGCTATCGCGGCGATCCACCCTCTCCCACAAGGGGAGAGGGAAGAGCGAATGCGAGGCAAGCATCATGTGGCCTGACCGTCGACTGATCGATCTTTTCAAGAGCGAATTTCCGATCGTGCTGGCGCCGATGGCTGGCGTGATGGATGCGGAGCTGGTGATTGCGGCTGCGCAGGGCGGGGCGCTGGGGTCGCTGCCGTGTGCGATGATCTCGCCGGAGAAGGCGCGCGAGCAGGTTGGTCTCATCCGCCAGCGCGTCAAGGCGCCGGTCAACATGAACTTCTTCTGCCACACGCCGGTCGAGTTGACGCGCGAAGCCGAGGCGCGGTGGAAGCAGCGGCTCGCGGGGTACTATTCCGAGCACAGTCTCGATCCCTCCGCGCCGATCGCGGCTGCGAACCGCGCGCCGTTCGATGCAGCGTTCTGCGAAGTGGTCGAGGAGCTGAAGCCGGAGGTCGTCAGCTTCCATTTCGGCCTGCCGGAGCAAGCGCTGCTGCGGCGCGTCAAGGCGACGGGTTGCCTCGTCATCTCGTCCGCGACGACGGTTAAGGAGGCGGTCTGGCTGGAAGAACACGGCGTCGATGCCGTGATCGCGCAAGGTGCCGAGGCGGGCGGCCATCGCGGCATGTTCCTGACCGACAACATCGCCGAGCAGCCCGGCACCTTCGCGCTGGTGCCGCAGGTCGTCGATGCCGTGAAGGTGCCGGTGATCGCGGCGGGCGGCATCGCCGACGGACGCGGCATTGCCGCGGCCTTCGCCCTCGGTGCCGCCGGCGTGCAGATCGGCAGCGCCTATCTGCGCTGCCCGGAATCCAAGCTCAGCGCGGGCGGCCGCAAGGCGCTGGCCGAGGCGCGGGACGATTCCACCGTCATCACCAATGTCATGACCGGCCGGCCTGCGCGCGGGGTGCAGAACCGGCTGATGCGCGAGGCCGGTCCGATCTCGCCGGATGCGCCGCCGTTTCCCCACGCCGCGACGGCGCTGGGGCCGCTGAAGGCGGCTGCCGAAAAGCAGGGCAGGGTGGATTTCACCAATCTCTGGGCAGGGCAGGCCGTTGCGTTGGGCCGCGAGCTTCCCGCCGCCGAATTGACCCGGGACCTGGCCAAATCGGCGCTGGGGCGCATGAAGGCCCTCGCCGGATAGGGGGAAGCGCCGGTTGCGGCGCAAAACCGGCCTCTGCTATACGGCACATAGGTTTTGCCGTAAGAGGCCTTATATAATGTCCGTCGACGCCGCTACCGTCCGCCGCATCGCGCATCTGGCGCGCATTGCGGTTTCCGAGGGCGAGGTTCCGCATCTGCAGGGCGAGCTCAACGCCATGCTCGCTTTCGTCGAGCAGCTCTCGGAGGTCAATGTCGAGGGCGTGGAGCCGATGACCTCGGTCACCCCGATGCAGATGAAGAAGCGGCAGGACGTGGTCGACGACGGTGGGATCGCCGACGATATCGTTGCCAACGCGCCCGCGACCGAAGGTCACTTCTTCCTGGTGCCGAAGGTCGTTGAATAAACAGGTTAGGTCCGATGTGCCTGCTTTGCGACGATGAGAAGGCCTATCAGGCCTACATGAATTATCTCGACAAGATGGAACGGCAGGGCAAGGCTGCCGATCCCAACGTCGCCGTCAATGCCGTGCTCGACGAGATCGAGGCGGCCGCGAAAGCCGCCGCCAAAAAGGACGACCCGGCCAACGACAAGACCCTGTCTCCGTTCTTCTGCAGCCCGATCAATAAATGACCGATTTGACATCGCTGACGCTCGCCGAGGCCCGCAAGGGCCTCGCGGCAAAAAATTTCACGTCGCTCGAGCTGACCGACGCGCATCTTTCCGCGATCGAGAAAGCGCGCGTGCTCAACGCCTTCGTGATAGAGACGCCGGACCAGGCGCGCGCCATGGCGCGCGAGGCGGACAGCAAGATCGCCAAGGGCGATGCGGGCCCGCTCGCCGGCATCCCGCTCGGCATCAAGGACCTGTTCGCGACCAGGGGCGTGCGCACCACGGCGTGCTCGAAGATCCTCGGCAATTTCGTGCCGACCTACGAGTCCACCGTCACCTCGCAGCTCTGGCGCGACGGCGCGGTGATGCTCGGCAAGCTCAACAATGACGAGTTCGCGATGGGCTCGGCGAACGAGACCTCGTGCTTCGGCCCCGTCGGCAATCCCTGGCGGCGCGAGGGCAGCAACACCACGCTGGTGCCGGGCGGCTCGTCCGGCGGCTCGGCCTCGGCCGTGGCGGCGCTGCTCTGCATGGGCGCGACCGCGACTGATACCGGCGGCTCGATCCGCCAGCCGGCCGCGTTCACCGCGACCGTCGGCATCAAGCCGACCTATGGCCGCTGCTCGCGTTGGGGCATCGTCGCCTTTGCCTCCTCGCTCGACCAGGCGGGCCCTATCGCGCGCAGCGTACGCGATGCCGCGATGCTGCTGCGCTCGATGGCCGGCCACGATCCCAAGGACACGACGTCGGTCGATATCCCCGTGCCGGACTACGAGGCGGCGATCGGCAAGTCCGTGAAGGGCATGAAGATCGGCATCCCCCGGGAGTATCGCCTCGACGGCATGCCGGCCGAGATCGAGAAACTGTGGAGTGAGGGCGCGGCGTGGCTGAAGGCGGCCGGTGCCGAGCTGGTCGAGGTGTCTCTGCCGCACACCAAATACGCGCTGCCGGCCTATTACATCGTGGCGCCGGCAGAGGCCTCGTCCAACCTGGCGCGCTATGACGGCGTGCGCTACGGCCTGCGCGAGCAGGGTAAGAACATCATTGAGCTCTACGAGAACACCCGTGCGGAGGGATTTGGCGCCGAGGTGCGCCGCCGCGTCATGATCGGCACTTACGTGCTCTCGGCCGGCTATTACGATGCCTATTACCTGCGCGCGCAGAAGGTGCGCACGCTGATCAAGAAGGATTTTGAGGACTGCTTCGCCAAAGGCGTCGACGCCATCCTCACCCCGGCGACGCCGTCGGCGGCCTTCGGCATCGGCGAGAAGGGCGGCGCCGACCCGGTCGAGATGTATCTCAACGACATCTTCACGGTGACCGTGAACATGGCGGGCCTGCCGGGCATCGCAGTTCCCGCCGGCAAGGACGCGCAGGGCCTGCCGCTCGGACTGCAACTGATCGGCCGTCCGTTCGACGAGGAGACGCTGTTCTCGCTCGGCGAGGTGATCGAGCAGGCCGCCGGCCGCTTCACGCCCGCGAGGTGGTGGTGAATGTCGCCGATTTCATCGCGAGCATCAGTGGCGCGGCGCCCGCGCCGGACCTGAACGCGCCGCTCGCCGGCCTCTGGTGGGCGGCGAAGGGCGACTGGGACCGCGCGCACACGATCGTTCAGGCCGAGAGCAGCCGCGAGGCCGCCTGGGTGCATGCCTATTTGCACCGCGTCGAAGGCGATCTCGGCAATGCCGGCTATTGGTACCGCCAGGCCGGCCAGCCGGCGGCAAAGGATTCATTGGAAGCGGAGTGGGAGCGGATCGCTGCCACGCTGCTCGGGAGCAGGACATGAGCACGGCCACGCACAAGCTTCTCAAGGGCTCAACTGGTGACTGGGAGATGGTCATCGGCATGGAGATCCATGCCCAGGTGACCTCGAACGCCAAACTGTTCTCGGGCGCGTCTACCGCTTTCGGCGGGGAGCCGAACAGCCACGTCTCGCTGGTCGACGTCGCGATGCCAGGCATGCTGCCGGTCATCAACGAGGAATGCGTCAGGCAGGCTGTCCGGACCGGGCTCGGCCTCAACGCGCAGATCAACCTGCGCTCGGTGTTCGACCGCAAGAACTATTTCTATCCGGACCTGCCGCAGGGCTACCAGATCAGCCAGTACAAATCGCCCATCGTGGGCGAGGGTGAGGTGATCATCGATCTCGACGGCGGCAAGACGGCCACCATCGGTATCGAGCGGCTGCATCTGGAGCAGGATCCCGGCAAGATGCTGCACGACCGGTCGCCGTCGCTGTCCTACATCGATTTCAACCGCTCTGGCGTGGCGCTGATGGAGATCGTCTCGAAGCCTGATATCCGCGACGCCGAGCAGGCCAAGGCCTATGTGACCAAGCTGCGCTCGATCATGCGCTACCTCGGCACCTGCGACGGTGACATGGAGAAGGGATCCCTGCGCGCCGACGTCAACGTGTCCGTGCGCAGGCCGGGCGCGCCGCTCGGCACCCGCTGCGAGATCAAGAACATGAACTCGATCGCCTTCATCGGCCAGGCGATCGAGTATGAAGCGCGGCGCCAGATTGAGATCCTGGAGGACGGGGGCGAGATCGAGCAGGAGACGCGCCGGTTCGATCCCAACAAGGGTGAGACGCGCTCGATGCGGTCGAAGGAGGAGGCGCACGACTATCGCTACTTCCCCGACCCCGACCTGTTGCCGCTGGAGTTCAGCCAGGACTTCGTCGACGCGCTGAAGGCGAAGCTGCCGGAGCTGCCGGACCAGAAGAAGGCGCGCTTCGTCGCCGATTTCGGCCTCTCGGCCTATGATGCGAGCGTGCTGGTCGCCGAGCGCGAGAGCGCGCTGTTCTACGAGACGGTGCTCGACAAGCTCGCCAACCGCGCCCGCGACGGCAAGATGGCGGCGAACTGGGTGATCAACGAGCTGTTCGGCCGTCTCAACAAAGAAGGCCGGGATATTACGGCCTCGCCCGTCAATGCCGGGCAACTGGCTGCGATCATCGACCTGATCGGCGAGGGTACGATCTCGGGCAAGATCGCCAAGGATCTGTTCGAAATCGTCTGGCAGGAGGGTGGCGATCCCCGCGCGCTGGTCGAAAGCCGTGGCATGAAGCAGGTCACGGATCTCTCAGCGATCGAAAAGGTGGTCGACGACATCATCGCGGCCAATCCCGACAAGGCGGCGCAGGTGAAGGACAAGCCGCAATCGCTCGGCTGGTTCGTCGGCCAGGTCATGAAGGCATCCGGCGGCAAGGCCAACCCGCAGAGCGTCAACGACCTGCTCAAGTCCAAGCTCGGCGTCTAAGCCTGACGCATTCGAACGAGGTGACGGACGCGTTTCGTCACCTCGCTTTTAGTTCTCGCTGCGACGCTCGCGCGCATCCTCGACGGCAAACTTCATCCTGATCGACGGCGATGCGGCGGCCGAATCGCCGCCGCGCGATTCGCCCGAAACGGCGGCTTGAACGCGCTCCGGCGAGCGCCCGCGCCGTTAAGCATGAAAATATTTTCGTTGCCAAAAATCGCGACTCAGAGTCCGCGAAACGCCTTTGCGAGGCGACCGAACGATTGTCGATGCGCATCGGTGCGTTGGTCGCGCGCGATACGCGCGTGCGAAAAAATACTTGCTGCATAGTGTTTTCGTGCAATCGCATCGTTCGCGAACGTCGGCGATGCGAGCGCTCTGCATGATCGCAAGTGCACGTCGTACGAAGCGCCTGCGTCGCGCCCGCCAAGCGCAGGCGCCTTGCTGCGTCAACACTTCTTTAAGCGAGAAGCTGTTTTTTTCTTCGTGTTGGTGTATTCGGGATGAAGTGCATTCGATCCCCGAGTGCACGCAGCGATTAAAGCCATCTCACACATCGGAGGGCAACATGGCCAAGAAAGCGAAGAAGGCGAAGAAGGCGAAGAGCGCAGTGAAGAAGACTGCGAAGAAGACCCGCAAGGTCGCGAAGAAGAAGAAGTAACTTCGCTTCTGAAGTTGCCGGCTCCAGATAGCCGGCACGTCATCAGCGCCTCCTAGAGGTTCTGGTCGACGATAGAGGGTGTCGGCGAGACATCAGGTCAACGGTCGGACCGTTCTCTTTCGCGGTCCGGCAGAAGAAACGAGTTTTCTTCGTTCGGTGCGGTTCTCCTCAAACGGGCTCCGCAATTTCACGACAGGCCTTCGGGCCAAAGTGGAATCTGGTCCTGACGTGTTCGCCGACGCCCTCATTCCCTTGAAGCCGGGGCATTGCCGGCATTCCTCTCCCTCACATCGTTGATTTGACCGCGTCGCGTCCGAGCGCGCTTCTGTCATGCCGGCTTGGCTTGGAGAGGCAAGGCGGCCCGTGGCGGATCGCGCGCCGTTTCGCCCAGCGGTGTCGCCGCCCGGCTCCGACGGGCCGATCCAGCACGCGCGGCTTGTCGTGGAACGATTGCGGCCGCTGGAATACTGGGTCACCCGCCTGCCACCTTCGCCGCTTCGGCGGCCCGAGACCGCATACCGTGGAAGCCTTGGCGTAGCGAGGGCGCGGGTGACGCCAGTTGAAGAAAAGCAACCACATGACCTGCGCCACCGCGCGCGATGGTTATCGATGTCCTGAAATCCCAGGGTAAACCGAATCTGACGAATGACAGAAGTCCCTGCGAATCATGGACTTCTTGAATTCTCGGCGCAGGAGGCGCGCGCCCGCGTTTACGTCTGCTTCATCGCGATGCTTAAACTGCCATTCAAATTTGCCCGCCATCATCGCCTCCAACAAGCCGGCAAACGGCGATGGGGAAGAGTTGAACAGTGCACCGTCCCGGGACGGGTCATGCACATCAGAGGTTGGACGGGAGCCGCGCTCGGGGGACGAGGCGGCATAAGAACAAAGGGGATGCGTGATGTTTCAGGGTACTTTCGATCTGGAGACGGCGACGCCGGTCGATGCGAGCGCGCTGTCGGACGTGCTGTTCGAGCGCGGGATCTATTGGGCGAGCGGCCGCTCCGGCATCGTCGATCTCGTCGCCGCGCACAAATGGTTCAATCTCGCCGCGCTGAAGGGCCGCAAGGACGCCGTGGCGCTGCGCCAGGAAATCGCCGGGCAGATGTCGGAGGCCGAGATCTCCGTCGCGCAGCGTGAGGCGAGAGCCTGGGTCTGCGCGCACTGAGCGTCACTTCGCTTGGGAACCGGACCTTGACCGGGCGGCGCCACCGCGCCGAGGCGGCTTCAGGTCGAGGTTTGCACGGCAAACGAGGCCGGCGCTTCGCCCGCGCAATGCCTGCGCCAGATTTCGTCGAATGCCTTTTCGATATCCCGCGTCATGCGGACAGTATCGAAAAGCGGCCAAGTGGTCCGGCGCGCCGCCAGCTTGCTCCTGAGCGCGACGCGAAGTGCGGAATCGTGCGCGATTCGAAGTGCCAAAGCCTCATATTCCTCCAGCGATCGCGTCACCAGCTCGGGAAGGCCTACGGCGTTCAGGAGACTGGCTGCAACGCGTCCGGCAAAAGTGGTCCCAAGGCACGTCAGGACCGGCAAGCCGGCCCAGAGGGCGTCGCTGGCCCCGGTGTGGGCGTTGTAGGGCAATGTGTCCAGGAACAGATCGGCGACCTGGTGGCGCGCCAAATGCTCCTCAGCAGGGACGCGCGGAGCGAACACGATTCTCTCGGCGACAATCCCCCGCGCAACGGCTTCACGCTTCAGATTCTCCGTGGCGACCGGGTCGCCATCCAGCAGCCAAAGGACGCTTCCGGGGGTCTTGTCGAGCAGCCGCATCCAGACGCCGAACAACGGGGGCGTGATCTTGGGGCTTCTGTTGAACGCGCAGTAGACGAACGCATCGTCCGCCAGTCCGAGCTGGCTCCGGCTCGGTGGATTTGACGGTAGCGGTCGCTTCGCGTCGGTCGCCTGGTAGCTATTGGGAAGATAGATCACCTTCTCGGCGTAATAAGTCTGCTCTGCTTCGGGGATGACGATCCGGTCGGCCATGAGATAGTCGAGATAGGGGGCGCCCATCGTGCCGGGAAAGCCGAGATAGCTGACCTGGATAGGAGCCGGCCGGCGCGCAATGATTTTCGGCCGTGCACCGGCGGTGAAGCCGCCGAGATCGACGAGAACCTCGATCTCGAGCTGGCCGATCAGCTTGACGACGTCCTCGTCGGCAAGATCGCTGACATCTTCAAAACGTTCGAATGCGGCCCTCAGGCGGTTGCGCATCTGGCTGTCGTCGTCGGGCCCGTAGGAGATGGCGGTGACGTCGAAGCGCTCGCGGTCGTGCGCCTCGAAGATTCCGGCCATCAAATACGCGGTGGCATGACTGCGAAAATCGGCCGACATGTACGCGACCCGGAGCCGGGACGCCGGTCTCGGCGTTCCGGGCCTGGCGGCACCCCCGTCGGGGGCCACCTTGGCGACATAGGCCTTCGCGCAGGTCAATTGGCGTGCAGGCGATGAGGAGACATGAAAGAAGGTGAAGGGGTCGACCGGCACGCCTGCCTCGGCAGCGTCTTCCATGGTGGCCTGTTCACGTTCGAAGCTGCTCCAGTCGGCGCGCTTCCGCTTGCAAGCAACGAGGTTGCTCAGCGCAAACGGGAACGTCTTATCAAGTGCGACCGTTCGTTCCAGAGCCACGATCGCTTCGTCGTCTCGCCCCAGCTGGCCAAGAACCTCAGACAACGCGAAATGGTTCTGTGGGTCGGCCGGTGCAAGCTCGATGGCGCGGGCGTAGCTGTCACGCGCTTCCTCGAGTCGACCAAGCTGCTGCAACGCGCTGCCTCGGTTGGCGAACGCGGCGCTCGACGGTGCGATCGCAATGGCGCGATCAAACTCGGCTATGGCGTCGCGAAGCTGCTGCCGTGCAATGAGGATCGCTCCGCGATTGAGATGCGCGTCCGCGAAGTTCGGAGCCAGGGCGATTACTTTCGCAAGCCAGACGAGCGCATCGTCCGGCTTGTCCAGCGCGCGCAGCACGTTGGCATAGTTGAAAAGAACGTCGGGATTGCCGGGGTCGACGCGTGCAGCCTTCTTCAGCAAAGGCTCGGCATCCGCAAAATGGCCGCGCTGGGCGTGCAACAGCCCCAGCATATGGAGCGCGACGGCATGCGTTCTGCTTCCCTTCAGAATGGTCGTGTAGGCCCGTTCCGCTTCCGACAGATTGCCCGAACGGTGCGCCGCAATGGCCTGGTCCAGAATAGCTGACGGATGGAGTGAGGAGGGGGCCGAGGCTCCCTTGTTGCGGCCTTGTTGCGACATGCAATGGGTTCTCGACCCGACGTAGCGGGGTCTGTGCTCGGGCGAAATGGTGCAAAAACTCTAGTCACCTTTGCCGGCGAGAACAACGGCCGCGCCGCCTGCGCTCATTCGCACGGGCGGACGCGCTTGCGCTGGAGCAAGTTTCTTCTTCATGGCGTCGCCTAGAATCCGACGGCATGAGCAACCAGGCTACGAATGACGATGGCTGCCGATTCAGATCGCTCCCGACGAGTGCGACCTGGAACTCGGGCGTCTGCACAAAACAGGTATTGTGCCATGGTCCTTTCCATGCCGGCGTAAGGGCGGCATCTGGTTCAATGTTTGGGCCGATGAGGCCGTGCTGATAGCGCCCTCGCATTGGCGGGTCTGGCGATCCGGCATTTAGGTGGGGGCTCACATATCGCGCGGGCTCGCCGCCGTCATCCTTGTGCGGAACTTTCGTACCGGCGTCGCCCATCGCCTTCCGCTGGACGCGCGCAGCGACCTTGATTCTGCTTCCGGGATTCTGGGGTGGCGGAGAGGGAGGGATTCGAACCCTCGATACAGCTTGAGACCGTATGACGCTTTAGCAAAGCGTTGCCTTCAGCCACTCGGCCACCTCTCCGGTGCGAGCCTTATGCATCTATTTGCTCGGGCTGGTCAATTTGGAAGCGCGTGTTTTCGCTCGAATATTCCCAGTGATTTGCGAAACGAGACGGGTTTGCGCTCGGATTAGGGCGTGGCGCTGAATTTTCGAGGAAATTCAAAGGTGCAAAGAAGGACTAGCACCTCTGCGTCCTCGCTCGCCGAGCTGTCCGGCCCGATTATCCCGCCAGCGTGACTTCCATATAGAGAGTGACGGCGAGCCCCGGACGGCGGAGGTATTTGCAGGCTGCCTGCGTCAGATTGCGCGGCGGGGAGGCGGTCGATGCCTGCCCATTGAGTCTCCTTCTGATTCCACGATTCGAGCGCCTCAAAGCTGGCTCAAGCCGAGCTCTCGCGCGCGGCGCCTCATGTGCGGAACTTTGATGGCAGTTGGAACCGCTCCGAAAACAGCAATGTAAACAATGCATTACGAGAGCGGTTTGATCACATCTGCGTGTTATTTGTGCAACACCCGTTGGAAAACACGCTGTACCGGCCCGTTTCGGAGCGTTCTCTTGTTGTGTGTGCAAGGACGTTCGGTAATTGTGACTGAGCGACGGAGGGGGGCATCCCGAGGTCGTCCCGTTTAGGTCATTCGCTTAAGTCCCTCGCGTTCATGCGGGTGTGTCCGAAGACGCGAAGGCGCCGAAAGCGGTGATTTAGAGGGGGTTGGGGAATTGGCCGTCCGGTCAGTGACCTTCCCTGAAGAGCAACTTGGAGGTTTAACATGAAGTTGGTTAAGAGCCTTTTGCTCGGCTCAGCGGCGGGTCTGATCGCCGTGGGCGGAGCTCAGGCAGCCGATCTCCCCGTGAAGGCCAAGGCGGTCGAGTACGTGAAGATCTGCTCCCTGTACGGTGCTGGATTCTACTACATCCCGGGCACCGACACCTGCATCAAGTTCGGCGGTTATCTGCGTGCCGACATGCTGTTTAACACGAACAGCGACTACGGCATTGGCCAGGGTGCTCCCGGCGGCGCCAACAACCGTCTGGACAACTACTACCAGACCCGCGCTCGTTTGGACTTCACCATCGATACCCGCACGGCAACCGAGTACGGCGTGGTCCGCACCTACGCCGATACGGTTTTCAGCTGGGATTCGACTTCCACGACCTTCAGCAGTCCCTCGACCATCTCGACCGGTTCGGCTTCGCTCGGCCTCTACCATGCGTTCATCCAGTTCGCTGGTTTCACCTTCGGCCGCACCGTCTCGATCTTCGACGCACCGTGGCAGAGCTATCCGGCTGGCGGTCCCGACTTCCTTCCGGGCGGCAGCAACAACGTCACCGGTGTGAACCAGGTCGCCTACACGGCTGATTTCGGCCAGGGCATCACGGGTTCGGTCGCGTTGCAGGATATGACGACCGCCGCTGGCGGCCAGTCCAACCTCTGGAACGCGAGCGTGACGGGCGTTGCCGGTGCAGTGGGTGGCTTCGCCACGACTGCAGCTGCGGGCGCTGCCTTCATCCAGGGCATCTACGGTGTCAACGATTGGGGTGGCACGCGCATGCCCGACATCGTCGGTCAGGTTCGTGTCGATCAGGCTTGGGGTCTGTTCCAGATCTCGGCGGCGGCGCACGAACTCCACTCGGCTTATTACGGTACGACGGAGCTCACGGGTCATCCGTCGGACAAGTGGGGCTGGGCGGTGCAGGGTGCCTTGTCGATCAAGAACATCCCGACCGGCGCGGGTGACTCGATCAACTTGCAGGCGGTCTACACCGACGGTGCTTCGCGGTACAACTTCCAGAGCCTGTTCCCGCAGACCATCTTCATCTACGGCGGCAGCGGCATCGCTTATCAGAGCATCGGCTTCGCCGGTATCGCTGATGGCGTGTTCGGTTCCGGTCTCGGTATCGAGACCGTCAAGACCTGGGGCTTCCGCGGTGGTTATACCCACAACTGGTCCCCGAACTGGGCGTCGGGCATCTACGGTGCTTATGCTTCGCTCCGCTACGGCGATCAAAGCAAGGCTCTGATCTGCGCCAACTTCGCTGCTGCTCTGGCCCCCGCCGCTGGCTCGACCTGTAACCCCGACTTCAACCTTGCGGTTATCGGCGGCAACTTGGTCTGGACTCCGGTCAAGGGTCTCGCCTTCACGGCTGACGTGAGCTACGTCTGGCTCGACCAGAAGCACTCTGGCGTTGTCACGGGCGCCAACACGGCCAACCTGGCTGTTGCCAAGCCCGCAGCCACCTACGAGCTGAAGGATCAGGGCAACCTGCAGATGCTCCTGCGCGCTCAGCGCAACTTCTAAGATCGACCCTAGGTTGATCCATGAACCCCGGCAGGAAACTGCCGGGGTTTTTCTTTGGAGCGTAGCGCTTCGCCTAACGTGCGGACCTTGTTGGCTCGCAAGCAGGAATGTCGGCTAAGTGCTATCAAACTACCATCTCAGGCCCTTCCACTCCTTGAAGGCATAGGTCGGGTTGAGACCGCAGGCATCGATTGTGCCCGACGCGGTCGCCATGCACTGGCTGTAATTGGACAACTGGCAGTTGCCAGGATTCTCCCAACGCCGTTCTTGCAGGCATAGCGATCCTGGATGCCGGTTACCTGTGGCTGGGCAGGATGGCGGTTCTTGCCGAAGGGGGGAGCCGCCGGTCGCGAGGCCCGACGAGATCACGGCTGCGAACAGGAACGCACCGACCACGCGCAGCGTGACACGTTCCCAGCCTTGTGAGGCATAAGCTAACCGGTGCGTGGGAACGCTTGGCGCAATTCTATCGTCAGGTCGCTGGTGCCGTCGACGAATCCTGCCGAGCCCTGCCCAGCAACCAGGCTCTGATTCTAACGGGCCATCGACGCCCGTTACTGCACGCTGACCGCGCCGCGGCGCAGATCGGCTTCGATCTGCAAGCGGGTGCCGCCGCCGAAGCGGGCGCGGTAGACCTGAAGGTTCTCCATGATCCGCTGCACATAGTTGCGCGTCTCGGAGAACGGAATCAGCTCGACCCAGTCGACCGCGTCGACCTTGGGGTCGCGCGGATCGCCGTAACGCTCGACCCACTTCTTCACGCTGCCGCGGCCGGCATTGTAGGCGGCGAACGTCATGATGTAGGAGCCGCGATAATCCTCGAGCAGTCCGCCGAGCTCGGCCGAGCCGAGCGTGGCGTTGTAGACGGAGTCGTTCTTCAGCCGCCCCAGGTCGTAGGTTGCGCCGTGGCGCTTGCAGACGTAGCGGGCGGCATCCGGCGTCACCTGCATCAGCCCGTAGGCCTGCGCCGGCGAGACCACCGACGGGTTGAACGCGCTCTCCTGCCGCGCAATCGCATAGATGATGCTGCGTTCGACCTCGGGGCCGATCGGCGTGAACTGAGGAATGCCGTTGACGGGGTAGGCGTAGAAGTCGAACGGCAGGCCGCGATTGAGCGCGGCCTTGCCGAGCAGCAGCATGCCGCGCGCGTCGCTGTAGCGCTGGGTGAGCTCGCCGAGGCCCGCGAGCGCCTCGGGATCGCCGTTCTCGCCCATGTCGGCGAGCAGCGGTATCGCGAACTCGCGCTCGTCCAGCTCGTAGAGCAGTTGCGCGGCGCGCACGATCTCGAGCCGCTCGGCGCCGCGACCGCGCGGCTGGCTGTTGAGCTCGATCTGCGGCAGGCCGAGCTTTGCGCGCGCGAGCTGGCCGTAATAGCTGGTCGATTGCTCGGCCGCCCGCGCATAGGCATTGCGTGCCTCCTGCTGGCGGCCCATCGCCTCGGCAGCGCGGCCCTGCCAATAGCCGGCACGCGCCAGCGCGGTGGGATTGACGCTGCCGACGCCGATGCGAGCAAAATGCTGGGCGGCGGTCGCGGGATCGTTGAGGAAGCGCAGCGCGATCCAGCCGGCGGTAAACTCCTGCTCGGTCTTGTAGATGTCGCGCGAGGGCAGGGCGGCGTCGCGCGCGATCAGATAGGCGCTACGGAATTCCTCGGTGTCGATCATCTTGCGCGCCAGGAGGCGCCGCTCGATCCACCATTCATCGAGATTGTGGAGGCGACCCGGATCCTTCGGCGCGGACAGCATCAGCTGGGCGGCTTCAGTGAACTTCTCCTCGCGGCGCAGCAGCTGGATCTTGCTGAAGATGAAGCCGGGATCGCCGTGCAGCTCGCGCGGCACGGCATCGAGCAGCGCCCGCGCGTTCGGCGCTTTCTTGACCGCGGCGATGCGGGCCTTGGCGAGCGCGACATAGCCGGCGCCGAGACGCTTGGCGGCGCGTAGCGCCGCCTCGTTCTCGCTGCCGTAGAGCAGGTTGTCCATCCGCGCTTTCTGGTCGCCCGGCGTGAGCAGGGCGCCGAACTGGTCGAGCGCGTTGTTCTCGGTGTCCTCCGACATCGGATCGGCGCGCCAGGCGTCCCGCACCAGCCGCTCGGCATTGGCGCGGTCGCCGCGCGCCAGCATCGCCCTGGCGAGTGTGAAGCGTCCCTTGGCGGAGATCGGCGACTCGTTCTCGAACCACGACCACGCGACCGACTCGTCGCGCCTGTCGTCCCACATCGCGGCCTCGAGCCGCCGGCGCAGGAAGGTCTGCGACGGCCAGCTCGGATTGGCTGAGAGGAAGGCGCGATAGCGTTCCACGGTCGCGCCGTTGTCCTCGCTGCGCAGGATGATCCATTCGGCGAGCTTTCGCGCGACCGGATCGGAGATGCCGGCCGCGGCATTGGTGGCGTCGCCGGCCTTGCGCTTGCGCACGAGCTCGATGACGCTCTCCAGGGTGTCCTTGTCGGCCTGCGACGTCGACGACGTCGCAGCGACGGCGGCCGGGATGACCGGCTTGCGCGGCGCTGCATGCTGGCGCGTTGCAGGCGCCAGTATGGGAGCTGCGGCCGGTCTGGCCGGGGCCGGCGCAGTCGGTTTGACGGTGGCAGTCACGGCCGGGGCGGGGGCTGCCTTGGGCGGCGCGCCGCTCGCAGTCGGCGCTGCCTTTGGCGCGGAAGCAGGTGCCGTGGCAACGGGAGCGGTGGCCGCAGGCTTGGGTTTGTCTTTGGGCTTGTCCTTCGCCGGTTCCTTGCTGGCGTTCTTGCCGGCGTCCGGCTTCTTCGCGGCGTCCTTGGCGGGGGTGCCAGGCGTACCCTTGCTTGCGGCCTTCGCGGCGTCCTTGCCGGTTCCCTTGGCCGTATCCTTCGCCGTTTCCTTGGTTGATCCTTTGGCCGAGCCATTCGCGGCGTCCTTGGCTGCTGGCTTGGCGGGATCCTTGGTCTCCGCGGCCGTCTCGTTGGACTTGGCGAATGCGGCGCAGTCCATCGACAGCCCGGCCATCAGGCACAATGCCATACTCAGGGATCGCCACGCGGCAGATGCAAAGGAGGTCACGGCGTTTCGTCGCCCCGAATCAGTGAAGTGGCTCAAGACCTAGCTGAATTTGCTTGAATATGCGGAGAAAATACCAACAGCCGCTTACCTCGGGCCGATTTGCACCAGCACCGCGGCAAAATCGCGGCCTAAACCCAGCCTGGCACCGACCCCGGGTCTTTTACCGGCCGGATAGACCCGATATGAAGGGGGCTTGCTCAAGAGATCGCCGCGTACGGAGGAAGTCCATGGCAGCCAAGACGAAATTCCGAGGGTCGTTCACCGCCTTGGTCACCCCGTTCAAGAACGGCTCGCTCGACGAGGCGGCATTCCGCTCCCTGGTCAATTGGCAGATCTCCGAGGGCACCAATGGCCTCGTTCCGGTCGGCACTACGGGCGAGAGCCCGACGCTCAGCCATGACGAGCACAAGAAGGTCGTGGAATGGTGCATCGCTGAAGCCAAGGGCCGCGTGCCCGTCATCGCCGGCGCCGGCTCCAACTCGACCAAGGAGGCGATCGAGCTCTCCCAGCACGCCGAAAAGGCGGGCGCGGACGCCGTGCTGATCGTCACGCCCTATTACAACAAGCCGACGCAAGAAGGCATGTACCAGCACTTCAAGGCGATCAACGATGCGATCGGCATTCCGATCATCATCTACAACATCCCACCGCGCTCGGTGATCGACATGTCGGTCGACACCATGAAGCGGCTGTGGGAGCTGAAGAACATCGCCGGGGTCAAGGACGCCACCGCCAGCATGGTCCGCGTGTCGCAGCAGCGCGCGGCGATGGGCGAGGACTTCAACCAGCTCTCGGGCGAGGACGCCACCATCATCGGCTACATGGCCCATGGCGGCCATGGCTGCATCTCGGTGACCTCGAACGTCGCGCCGCGCCTGTGCTCGGAGTTCCACGCCGCCTGGCAGAAGGGCGACACCAAGGCGGCGCTCGCGATCCACGACAAGCTGATGCCGCTGCACAACAACCTCTTCATCGAGAGCAATCCGGCGCCGATCAAGTACGCGATGTCGCTGCTCGGCAAGCTGGACGAGACGCTGCGGCTGCCGATGGTTCCGGTGTCCGAGCCGACGCGGGTTGCCGTGCGCAGCGCGATGGTTCACGCAGGTCTGGTCAACTGACGCATTAGCCGTTCGGGGGAGCCTTTCATGAGCGTGGAGGAAAAGGGCGCGCGGATGCTCAAGGAGTTCCGCGAGTTCGCCATGAAGGGCAACGTCGTCGATCTCGCGGTCGGCGTCATCATCGGCGCGGCCTTCGGCGGCATCGTCACCTCGCTGGTCGGTGACGTCATCATGCCGATCATCGGCGCGGTCACCGGTGGCCTCGACTTCTCGAACTACTTCATCCCCTTGTCGAAGGCGGTCACCGCAACCAACTTGGCGGATGCCAAAAAGCAAGGCGCCGTCCTTGCTTACGGCAGCTTCCTGACGCTGACGATCAACTTCATCATCGTCGCCTTCGTGCTGTTCCTGGTGATCCGCGCCATGAACACCTTGAAGCGCAGGGAGGAGGCGGCACCCGCTGCTCCGCCCAAGCCGACGGCCGAGGTCGAGTTGCTGACCGAGATCCGCGATCTCCTCAAGAAGTGACGCGCCCACTTCATCCGAACTGTTAGAATCCAAGCGCATCTCGATCAGGTTTGCCCGTCATGGCCGATAAGAACGAACGTCCGATCAAGGTGATGGCGGAAAATCGCAAGGCGCGTTTCAACTACGCCATCGAGGACACGATCGAGGCGGGCATTGCGCTGACCGGCACTGAGGTCAAGTCGATCCGCAACGGCAAGAGCACGATCGCGGAATCCTATGCCGATTCCAAGAACGGCGAGATCTGGCTGATCAACGCCACCATTCCCGAATACCTGCAGGGCAACCGCTTCAACCACGAGCCCAAGCGGCCGCGAAAGCTGCTGCTCCACCGCCGGCAGATCAACAAGCTGATCGGCGCGGTCGACCGCGAGGGCATGACGCTGATCCCGCTCAAGCTTTACTTCAACGAGCGCGGCCGGGCCAAGCTGCAGCTGGCGGTTGCGAAGGGCAAGAAGCTGCACGACAAGCGCGAGTCCGAGAAGAAGCGCGACTGGAGCCGGGAGAAGGGCAGGCTGCTGCGGGCGAGGGGATGACGAGATGAATCAACGGAACCTGCTCGAGGTCGACTGGAGCCAGATTCCCGCGCCTTCCGACGATGGCGCCGCCGCGCATCTCGAAGGCATGACGTTGCCGCCGATTGGCCTGCTCGCGACCGACGACACATCGGTCACCCTGTCGGCTTTGTGCGGCCGCACCGTGGTGTTCGCCTATCCCCGCACCGGCGAGCCCGGCAAGATCGCGCTGGTCGACGATTGGGACATGATCCCCGGAGCGCGCGGCTGCACGCCCCAGACCTGCGCCTTTCGCGATCTCTACGCCGAGCTGAAGGCCGCCGGCGCCGCGCATGTGTTCGGCCTCTCGACCCAGAGCAACGACTATCAGATCGAGATGGCGTCGCGCCTGCATCTGCCGTTCCCGGTGCTTTCGGACGAGAAGCTGGCGCTGACGCGCGCCTTGAACTTGCCGACCATGGAGGTCGCGGGCCTGACGCTGATCAAGCGCCTCGCGCTTGTTATCGACGACGCCAGGATCACGCACGTGTTCTATCCGGTGTTTCCGCCCGACCGGAACGCCGGCGACGTGCTGGCCTGGCTCAAGGCAAATCCCGTCAATAAGGCGCGATGCGATTAGGATGAATCGTCATCGCGCTTTAGCTTATTGTTTGAGCATGATCTTTTCGGAAAACCGCTACGCACTTTTCCGGATCATGCTCTAGCTAATCGAGATCCGCCTTCACCTTCGCGAACACGGATCTGAACATGTCTGGCGTCAGCACGCCGGTGTTCGTGTTGTAGCGGGAGCAGTGATAGCTGTCGTAGAGCCTGAACGCGCCGGCCTGATGCACCGCGCCGTGGCCGAAGGGGGCTTGCGAGGCCTTCAAATTCAGCGGCTTGAGCACGCTGTCGTGCGCAATTCGCCCGAGCGCGACGATCGCGCGCAGCTTCGGCATCGTCGCCAGATTGGCCACGAGAAACTGGCGGCAGGTGTTGATCTCGATCGGCAGCGGCTTGTTCTGCGGCGGCACGCAATGCACGGCATTGGCGATCCGGCAGTCGACGAGTTTCAGGCCGTCGTCGGGACTCGCCTGATAGGTGCCCCTCGCAAAGCCGTATTCGATCAGCGTGGCATAGAGCAGGTCGCCGGCATAATCGCCCGTGAACGGCCGCCCCGTGCGGTTGGCGCCCTGCATTCCCGGGGCGAGGCCCACGATCAGGAGGCGGGCCTTGATGTCGCCGAAGGGCGCAACCGGCGCATTGTGCCACGAGGGCTCGCGCGCGCGGTTCGCCTCGCGGAAGGCGACCAGGCGCGGGCAGAGCGGGCAGTCACGGTCGGGAACGATTGTGAGAGGCTGGCGGCTTGACCGGGCCGCCTCACTCCTCGAAGTCGTCATCGCCCCTCGGCGCCGTCGTGGTCGCGCGCTGGAGGAATTGCGGGGCGTGGTGGCGTTCACCACGCTCGCCGCGGTCACGCGGGGCGGGGCGCTCGGACGGATCGCGGCCGAGCTTGGATTGCAGCTCGACGAGGTCGGTGAAGACGTCGGCCTGGCGGCGCAGCTCGTCGGCGATCATCGGCGGCTGGCTGGCGATGGTGGAGACCACCGTGACCCGCACGCCGCGGCGCTGGACGGCCTCGACCAGGGAGCGGAAGTCGCCGTCACCCGAGAACAGCACCATCTGGTCGATGTGCTCGGCGAGCTCCATGGCGTCGACGGCGAGCTCGATGTCCATGTTGCCCTTCACCTTGCGGCGCCCGGAGGCGTCGATGAATTCCTTGGTCGCCTTGGTGACGACCGTGTAGCCGTTGTAGTCCAGCCAGTCGATCAGCGGGCGGATCGAGGAGTATTCCTGGTCCTCGATGATGGCGGTGTAATAGAACGCCCGCAATAACGTCCCGCGGCTCTGAAACTCCTTCAGCAGGCGCTTGTAGTCGATGTCGAAGCCGAGGGTTTTCGCCGTCGCGTAGAGATTGGCCCCGTCGATGAAGAGCGCGATCTTGTTGGTAGGAGAAGGTGACATTCAGTTTGCTCGCGTAGCGTTCGTGATTGATCGTTTTTTGTTGGCGCGGCGACAACAGGCCGCGCAGTTCTAGAGTGCCGCAGAAACCCGTCGAAACCGCAAATCCGGAGAAGTCGGGGCAATCAAGGTATAGTTATGGCGGACTTGCATACACCCCGGGGCCGCCCC
Organism: Bradyrhizobium sp. BRP20; assembly: GCF_020194215.1. Classification (NCBI taxonomy): domain Bacteria; kingdom Pseudomonadati; phylum Pseudomonadota; class Alphaproteobacteria; order Hyphomicrobiales; family Nitrobacteraceae; genus Bradyrhizobium; species Bradyrhizobium sp. BRP20. The sequence goes on from NZ_JADYVY010000013.1 coordinate 197,429, forward strand.
CAACGGCAGCCCGGAAAACCACCCGTCCCAGCCCCAATGTGGGGGTAGCAGAGCGGTTTGGCGAGGCCAAATCACAAAATGGTCTTGCGAAACCGTCCCGGCCCCTATAACTAGCCCCAATCATCCACATATTTCGTCCCACCCACAACGGAGCGACAGTCCATGGCTCGCGTCACCGTAGAAGATTGTATCGACAAGGTCGACAACCGGTTTGACTTGGTCCTGCTGGCCGCCCACCGTGCCCGCATGATTTCATCCGGTTCACAACTAACGGTTGACCGCGATAACGACAAGAACCCTGTTGTGTCTTTGCGTGAAATTGCCGAGACGACGATCTCGCCGGAGGACCTCCGCGAGGAGCTGGTCCACTCGTTGCAGAAGTTCGTCGAGGTGGACGAGCCCGAGCCGGATACAGTGCCGCTGATCGGTTCCGCGGGGGCAAGCGTCGATGCCGACGACACCGAGGTCGCCGTGGAGCGCATGACCGAGGAGGAGCTGCTGAAGGGCCTGGAAGGCCTCGCGCCTCCCGAGGAGCAGCCCGAGGAAGACGAGTAATTCCTCCATCGCGATCATCTTCTTCTTGTGATCATATCAAAGGCCCGAACGATCGTTCGGGCCTTTGCTTTTGTTGACCTTTTCGTGGTTACCATAGCGCTGCGGTCGGTGCTTGGCCCTGTCACTGAATTGATCGGACACGAGCGCGATCGGAGTTAGGATGTATGCAGCGGGCCGGCTCAAGCCCGTTTGAAGGCAGGACGGCATGGTATATCGGCGCCGCAGATCCACGCAGATGCAGGCCGCAACCGAATCGGTTGCCGTGGCCCCGACTGCGCCGGTCGCGCGCCCCGCCAGGCCTCGCGCCCGGATGATGCGTCAATATGACCTCGTCGAGCGCGTCAGGTCCTACAATCCCAACACCAACGAAGACCTGCTGAACCGTGCCTACGTCTACGCCATGAAGGCCCACGGCTCGCAGACCCGCGCCTCGGGCGATCCGTATTTCTCGCATCCGCTCGAGGTGGCTGCGATTCTCACCGACCTCAAGCTCGACGACGCCACCATCGTGGCGGCGCTGCTGCACGACACGATCGAGGACACCGAGGCGACGCGGGCCGAGATCGACCAGATCTTCGGCTCGGAGATCGGCGCGCTGGTCGATGGCCTGACCAAGCTGAAGCGGCTCGAGCTGGTCTCGCGGGAGGCTAAGCAGGCCGAGAATCTGCGCAAATTGTTGCTGGCCATTGCCGACGATGTCCGCGTGCTTCTGGTCAAGCTCGCCGACCGTCTGCACAACATGCGCACGCTGGACTTCGTGCCGACGGAATCGCGCCGGCGCATCGCCGAGGAGACGCTCGACATCTATGCGCCGCTGGCGGGGCGCATGGGCATGCAGGAAATGCGCGAGGAGCTGGAGGATCTGTCCTTCCGCACCCTCGATCCCGAAGCCTATTCGGTGGTGATGCAGCGGCTCGACGCGCTGGCTGAGCGCAATCGCAACCTGATCGGCGAGATCGAGGACCAGCTCTCCAACAATCTGCGCCACCGGGGCTTGGGGGCGCGGGTCTATGGCCGGCGCAAGAAGCCGTTCTCGATCTGGACCAAGATGGAGCGCAAGTCGGTCGGCTTCGAGCAATTGTCCGACATCTTCGGCTTCCGCCTCGTCGTCAGCGACGTCGAGGCCTGCTATCGCGCGCTCGGGATCGTCCACACCACCTGGCCGGTCGTGCCCGGACGTTTCAAGGACTATATCTCGACGCCGAAGCAGAACGACTACCGCTCGATCCACACCACGGTGATCGGCCCCGGCAACCAGCGCGTCGAGCTGCAGATCCGCACCGAGGCGATGGACCAGATCGCCGAGCGCGGCATCGCCGCGCACGTTTTCTACAAGGAGGGCGTGGGTTCGCCGACCGAATTCCTCAAGCGCGAGTCCAACGCGTTCGCCTGGCTGCGCCACACCATCGGCATCCTCTCGGAAAGCGCGAACCCGGAGGAATTCCTCGAGCACACCAAGCTCGAGCTGTTCCACGACCAGGTGTTCTGCTTCACCCCGAAGGGCAAGCTGATCGCGCTGCCGCGCCATGCCAACGTGATCGACTTCGCCTATGCGGTGCATACCGACGTCGGCAACAGCGCGGTGGGCTGCAAGATCAACGGCAAATTCGCGCCGCTGTCCTCGGAGCTTCAGAACGGCGACGAGGTCGAGGTGCTGACCTCGGAGGCGCAGTCCGCGCCGCCCTCGGCCTGGGAAACGCTCGCCGTCACCGGCAAGGCGCGTGCCGCGATCCGCCGCGCCACGCGCACCGCGGTGCGCGACCAATATGTCGGGCTCGGCCGGCGCATCGTCGAGCGCTTGTTCGAGCGCGCCAAGATTGAATACGCCGACGACAAGCTCAAGGGCGCGCTGCCGCGGCTCGCGCGCACATCGATCGAGGACGTCATGGCGGCGGTCGGGCGCGGCGAGATCAAGGCCTCCCATGTCGCGCGTGCGATGTACCCGGATTACAAGGAGGAGCGCATCGCGCGCTACGGCGTCAAGAAGGGCCTTGCCGCCAAGCTCAAGGAGAAGGGGGTCTCCGAACAGTCGCGCAGCCCGGTCGCGATCCCGATCCGCGGCATCAATTCCGACCTTCCGGTGAAGTTCGCGCCGAACGGCGGCGCCGTCCCCGGCGATCGCATTGTCGGCATCGTCACGCCGGGCGAGGGCATCACGATCTATCCGATCCAGGCGCCGGCCCTGAAGGATTTCGAGGAGGAGCCGGAGCGCTGGCTCGACGTCCGCTGGGACATCGAGGATTCCGCGCCGCAGCGCTTCCCGGCCCGCATCAAGGTCGAGAACGTCAATGAGCCCGGCGCGCTGGCGCAGATCGCGACCGTGATCGCCGAGCACGACGGCAACATCGACAACATCAGCATGCAGCGCCGCTCGCCCGATTTCACGGAGACGACGATCGATCTCGAAGTCTACGACTTGAAGCACCTCAGCGCGATCCTGGCCCAGCTGCGCGCGAAGGCGGTCGTCGCCAAAGTCGAACGTGTTAATGGATAGGCGCATCTCGCATGCGCCGTTCCCTCTGATTTCGCGAGTTCTGAAATGCCCGCACCTCCGCTCCGCCTCGGCGTCAATATCGATCACGTCGCAACCGTGCGTAACGCGCGCGGCGGCCGCCATCCCGATCCGGTGCGCGCCGCGCTGCTCGCGATCGAGGCCGGCGCCGACGGCATCACCGCACATTTGCGCGAGGACCGCCGGCACATCCGCGACGAGGACATGGCGCGCCTGAAGGCGGAGATCTCCAAGCCGCTCAATTTCGAGATGGCCGCGACGGACGACATGATGCGGATCTCGCTCGCCACCAAGCCGCACGCGGTGTGCCTGGTGCCGGAGCGGCGCCAGGAGGTAACGACCGAAGGCGGGTTGGACGTGGTCGGCCAGCGCAGCGCGCTCGCGCCCTATATCGCGCGGCTGAGCGAGGCCGGCATCCGCGTCTCGCTGTTCATTGCGGCCGATCCCGCCCAGATCGAGATGGCGGCACGGCTGCGCGCCCCTGTGATCGAGATCCACACCGGTGCCTGGTGCGATGCCGTCGTCGATGGCCACACCGACAAGGCCGAGGCTGAATGGCAGCGGATCGTGGCCGGGGTGAAGCTGGCGAAGGACGCGGGACTCGAGGTTCACGCCGGCCACGGGCTGGACTATGCGACGGCGGAGAAGATCGCGAGCTTGCCCGAAATCATGGAGCTGAACATCGGCTATTACATGATCGGCGAGGCGCTGTTCGTGGGGCTGGCCGAGACCGTGCGCAGCATGCGCGCGGCGATGGATCGTGGCCGGAGCCGGGCATGATCATCGGCATCGGCTCCGACCTGATCGACATCACCCGCGTCGCCAAGGTGATCGAGCGCCACGGCGAGCGTTTTCTCGACCGCATCTTCACCGCGGCCGAGCGCGCCAAGGCGGAACGGCGCGCCAAGAACGAGAAGATGGTGGTGGCGACCTACGCCAAGCGCTTCGCCGCCAAGGAGGCCTGCTCCAAGGCACTCGGCACCGGCATCAGGCGCGGCGTCTGGTGGCGCGACATGGGGGTGGTCAACCTGCCGGGCGGGCGGCCGACCATGCAGCTGACCGGCGGCGCGCTGGCCCGGCTCCAGGCCCTGACACCGGAGGGGTTCGAGGCGCGGATCGACCTTTCGATCACCGACGACTGGCCGCTGGCGCAGGCTTTTGTCGTCATTTCCGCCGTCCCGCTGCCGAAACCTTGATCGCGGCTCGGGCGTTTTGTGATTTTCTTTATAAATCAATATCTTAATCAGTTTTGATGCGATCCTTGATTGCGTGGCCTCCGACAACCGTCTAAAAGTCCGCGAACGCAAATCAGCCTGGGCGAATTCGGCTTTACGCCGGAATTGGCCCTCACTATCAGAATCAGGACAATCTCCTTGCGCCGCGAACCGGTGGGCCGTTCGCGGGAGGAGGGCGCTCTATGATCGCCGGCCGGAATTGAGAGAGCAATGAGCGTGACTTCGGGAACGAAAACTGAGAGCGGCGTCGGCGAAACGATCCGAGTCGTCATTCATGCTCTCCTGATCGCGCTCGTGATCCGCACCTTCCTGTTTCAGCCTTTCAACATCCCGTCCGGCTCGATGAAGGCGACGCTGCTGGTCGGCGACTATCTGTTCGTCTCGAAATATTCCTATGGCTACAGCCATTACTCGATTCCATTCTCGCCGCCACTGTTCTCGGGACGGATCTGGGGCTCGGACCCCGCTCGTGGCGACATCGTCGTGTTTCGCCTGCCGAAGGACGATTCCACCGACTACATCAAGCGCGTGATCGGCCTTCCCGGCGACCGTGTCCAGATGCGGGACGGGCTGCTCTACATCAACGATACGCCCGTCGAGCGGCAGCGCATGAGCGAATATGTCGGCGAGGACCCTTGCGGCTCGGAAGGCGGCGGCATCTCCCGGGTGAAGCGCTGGAAGGAGACGCTGCCGAACGGCGTGTCCTATGAGACGCTGGACTGCGCCGACAACGGCTACATGGACAACACCAACGTCTACACCGTCCCGGCCGGCCACTTCTTCATGATGGGTGACAACCGCGACAACTCCACCGATAGCCGCTTTCTCGGCCAGGTCGGCTACGTCCCGCAGGAGCACTTGATCGGCCGCGCCCAGATGATCTTCTTCTCCATCGCTGAAGGCGAGCACGCCTGGATGCTCTGGCGCTGGCCGTGGGCGGTGCGCTGGAATCGGTTCTTCAAAATCGTCCGATGAAAGACGAAGCCAAGGACATCGCGATCCAACCGACCGAGGTGCAAGCCGCTCCCGAGGGCGATGCTGCGGCGAAGGCGCCTGCCAAGAAGAAGCGGCCGCGGAGCAGCAAGGCCAAGGGCACGAATGCCAACGCGGCGCTCGAGGCGCGGATCGGCCACAGCTTCGCCGATCCAAATATGCTGATGCAGGCGATCACGCATGTCTCGGCCCTGAAGTCCGGGCGCAAGCGAGGCGACAGCTATCAGCGGCTGGAATTCCTCGGCGACCACGTGCTCGGGCTCGTCGTCTCCGACATGCTCTATCACGCCTTCCCGAACGCCGATGAGGGCGAGCTGTCCAAGCGGCTCGCCGAGCTCGTGCGCAAGGAGAGCTGCGCGGACGTCGCCAAGTCGCTCGGTCTCGTCGACGACATCAAGCTGGGCTCGGTCGGCTCCAGTGCCGATGCCCGCCTGCGCAAATCCATCCTCGGCGACATCTGCGAGGCCGTGATCGGCGCCATCTACCTCGATGGCGGCCATGCGGCGGCAGCCGAATTCGTCAAGCGCAACTGGACCGAGCGGATGCACAAGCCGCGCCGGCCCTTGCGCGATCCCAAGACCGTGCTGCAGGAATGGGCGCAAGGCAAGGGACTGCCGACGCCTGTCTATCGCGAGGTCGAGCGCACTGGCCCGCATCACGATCCGCAGTTCCGTGTCGCCGTCGATCTGCCGGGCCTGGCCCCGGCCGAGGGTATCGGCGGCAGCAAGCGCGCGGCAGAGAAAGTGGCAGCCTCAGTGATGATCGAACGCGAAGGCGTCGGCGGCAGCAATGACGGTTGAAGCAAGCGGCGGGGCACCCGGCGCGACGCGCTGCGGCTTCGTCGCGCTGATCGGCGCGCCGAATGTCGGCAAGTCGACGCTGGTCAACGCGCTGGTCGGCGCCAAGGTCACGATCGTCTCGCGCAAGGTGCAAACCACGCGCGCGCTGATCCGCGGTATCGTCATCGAGAACAACGCGCAAATTATCCTTGTCGACACGCCCGGCATCTTCTCGCCCAAGCGCCGGCTCGACCGCGCCATGGTCTCGACCGCCTGGAGCGGGGCGCATGATGCCGATCTGGTCTGCGTGCTGCTCGATGCCAAAACGGGCATCGACGAGGAGGCGGAGGCGATCCTCGCCAAGGCCGCCAGCGTCAATCACGACAAGATTCTCGTCATCAACAAGGTCGACCTGGTCCAGCGCGAGAAGCTGCTGGCGCTGGCGCAGGCCGCCAACGAGCGCATGACTTTCGTGCGGACGTTCATGATTTCGGCGATCTCGGGCGATGGCGTCGACGACATCCGCAAGACGCTCGCGGACATGGTGCCGCCGGGTCCGTTTCTCTACCCCGAGGACCAGATGTCGGACGCGCCGATGCGGCAGCTGGCGGCCGAGATCACCCGCGAGAAGATCTATCAGAAGCTGCACCAGGAATTGCCCTACCAGTCCACGGTCGAGACCGACAAGTGGGAGGACCGCAAGGACAAGTCTGTGCGGATCGAGCAGACGATCTACGTCGAGCGCGAAAGCCAGCGCAAGATCGTGCTCGGCAAGGGCGGCGTCACCATCAAGTCGATCGGCGCCGACTCGCGGAAAGAGCTGATGCAGATTCTGGACGTGCCGGTGCACCTGTTCCTGTTCGTCAAGGTGCGCGAGAACTGGGGCGACGATCCCGATCGCTATCGCGAGATGGGCCTGGACTTCCCAAAAGAATAACCAAGAAAAGATCGGCATTCGATGAGCCTACCCACCAACGTCCAGCGCTTCGAAGCGCTGCTCTATGCATCGTTGATGCTGGACGCCGTCTCGATCGCCGTGCAGGACCGCACGCCCAATGCCGCGGTGACCGAGCAGATGATCATGACCGGGACGCTGCTCGCCGGCGGCATGATCCTCCTGCTGCTCTATTTCGTCCGGCTGGCCGCGCATCATCGCAAGAACTGGCCACGCTGGGTGCTGGCGGCGGCCCTCGTGTTGTCGGTGATCTCGCTCGGCCAGATCATCGGCGAGAAGGGCCTGGAGCTCGACAGCGCCATCGAGATCGTCTCCTGCGCGCTGACGACGATGGGCCTGTATTTCTCCTTCAGCGGCGACGCGCGGGACTGGTTCAACGCGTGAGGCGCCGTAGGGTGGATTAGCGAAGCGTAATCCACCTTTGACGTGCACGGGCGATTGGCGGGTTACGCCTTCGGCTAATCCGCCCTACGATTGAACGCCGGAATCCGCTACACTTCCCCTATGGAATGGTCCGACGAAGGCATCGTGCTGGGGGTGCGGCGGCATGGCGAGTCCAGCGCCATTGTCGAGCTGTTGACGCGCGCGCATGGCCGGCATCTCGGGCTCGTCCGCGGTGGCGCCGGCTCGCGGATGCGGCCGCTGCTGCAGCCGGGGAACAGCGTCAGTGCGGTGTGGCGGGCGCGGCTCGACGAGCATCTGGGCACCTACGCAATGGAGGGATTGAAGCTGCGCGCGGCAACGCTGCTGGCATCGTCCCACGGCGTCTATGGCGTCACCCATCTCGCCTCCGTCGCGCGGCTGCTGCCGGAGCGCGATCCGCACGAAGAGATCTTTGCGCTGCTCGAGCATTCGCTCGACGATTTCGACGACATCGGCAGCGCGGCCGTGCACCTGATCCATTTCGAGCTGGCGATGCTCGCCGAGCTGGGCTTTGGGCTGGCGCTGGACAATTGTGCAGTGACCGGCGAGACTACGGACCTGATCTATGTCTCGCCGAAATCAGGCGGCGCGGTATCGCGTAGCGCGGGCGAGCCGTGGCGCGACCGGCTGTTGCGCCTGCCGCCGTTCCTGCGCCAGGGCGAAACCGCGGGCGATCTCACCGAACAGGATCTCCAGGACGGCTTCCGGCTCACCGGCCTGTTCCTGCTCCGCCACGTGCTGGAGCCGCGCGGCCAGGGCCATTCCGATGCGCGGGCCGGCTTCATCAACGCCCTGATGCGGCAGCAGGCGAGGGCGGCGATCCCGGCGCCATGACGTAATGGCTACCCAGCCTTGCCCAGCAGCATTCAGTTCCCTGGAACGAAATCGGCCCACGCGGACTTGGGGCTTGAGGTTCCACATCGGGGGGGACAGCCCAAATGTTGATCAAGGGATTCGCTTTGTCCGCGACGCTGCTTGCGCTCGCGCCCGACGCCATGGCTGGCGAGCCGCAGCCCGGGGCGTTTCGCCGGGCCTCGTGCACGGTGGTGCGGTACTATGTGGCGAAATATTCCGCTGCCGCTGCAGAGACATGGGCGCGGTCGCGGGGCGCGACCGACGCCGAGATCGAGGCCGCCCGCCGTTGCCTGACCAATGCGCCGGCGCCTGCGCAAACACCTGGTCCAGCCCCAACCCAGACCGTCACAGCCGGCTGGGCAGGCTAGTACGTCGCCCACAGGGAACCATTCGATCCTTGCCCGATTCGCTTCCACGGTTTAACCGGGCGGCATGGGAAAACGAATCGTTCCGCCGGAAGAACCGGCTGAAATCCACGAGGTGCCGCTGCGTGAGGCGCTGGAAGAGCGCTATCTCGCTTATGCCCTCTCCACCATCATGCACCGTGCGCTGCCGGACGCGCGCGACGGCCTGAAGCCGGTGCACCGGCGCATCCTCTACGGCATGCGCCTGCTCAGGCTCGACCCCGGCACGGCCTTCAAGAAGTCGGCCAAGATCGTCGGCGACGTGATGGGCTCGTTCCATCCGCACGGCGACCAGGCGATCTACGACGCCATGGTCCGCCTCGCGCAGGATTTCTCCTCACGATATCCGCTGGTCGACGGCCAAGGCAATTTCGGCAATATCGACGGCGATAACCCCGCCGCCTACCGCTACACCGAAGCGCGCATGACCGACGTCGCGCGGCTTCTGCTCGAGGGCATCGACGAGGACGGGGTCGAATTCCGCGCCAACTACGACGGCCAATCGAAAGAGCCCATCGTGCTGCCGGGCGGCTTCCCGAACCTGCTCGCCAACGGCGCGCAGGGCATCGCGGTCGGCATGGCGACCTCGATCCCGCCGCACAACGCCGCCGAGCTGTGCGATGCCGCGCTGCACCTGATCGAGAAGCCCGACGCAAAGTCGAAGGCGCTCTTGAAGTGGGTCAAGGGCCCGGATTTCCCGACCGGCGGCATCATCGTCGATTCCAAGCAGGCGATTGCGGAAGCCTACACCACCGGCCGCGGCTCGTTCCGCGTCCGAGCGCGGTGGACGCAGGAGGAGGGCGCACGCGGCACCTGGGCCGTCGTCGTCACAGAGATTCCGTTCCTGGTGCAGAAGTCGCGTCTGATCGAGAAGGTCGCCGAGCTGCTGGACCAGAAGAAGCTGCCGCTGGTCGGCGACATCAGGGACGAATCGGCCGAAGACGTCCGCATCGTGATCGAGCCGAAGTCGAAGAACGTCGATCCGGCGCTGATGATGGAATCGCTGTTCCGCCTCACCGAGCTCGAAAACAAGATTCCGCTGAACCTCAACGTCCTGATCAAGGGGCGCATCCCCAAGGTCGTGGGGCTCGCGGAGTGCTTGCGCGAATGGCTCGACCATCTGCGCGACGTGCTGATCCGCCGCAGCAACTACCGCAAGGCGCAGATCGAGCACCGGCTGGAAGTGCTCGGCGGCTTCCTGATCGCATACCTGAACATCGACAAGGTGATCAGGATCATCCGCACCGAGGACGAGCCGAAGCCTGAGCTGATGAAGGCGTTCAAGCTCACCGAGGTGCAGGCGGAAGCCATCCTCAACATGCGCCTGCGCTCCTTGCGCAAGCTCGAGGAGATGGAGATCCGCACCGAGGACAAGAACCTCCGCGCCGAGCTCAAGGGCATCAATGCGGTGCTCGCCTCCGAAACCGAGCAGTGGAAGAAGGTCGGCGAGCAGGTCGGCAAGGTCCGCGACATGTTCGGACCGAAGACACCGCTCGGCAAGCGTCGCACCACCTTCGCGGATGCGCCCGAGCACGATCTCGCCGCGATCGAGGAGGCCTTCGTCGAGCGCGAGCCGGTGACGGTGGTCGTCTCCGACAAGGGCTGGATCCGAACCATGAAGGGGCATGTCGAGGATCTCTCGGGCCTTGCCTTCAAGCAGGACGACAAGCTCGGCTTCGCCTTCTTCGCCGAGACGACCTCGAAGCTCCTGCTGTTCGCCACCAACGGCAAGTTCTACTCGCTCGACGTCGCCAAGCTGCCGGGCGGCCGCGGCCATGGCGAGCCGATCCGATTGTTCATCGACCTCGAGCAGGAGGCCGCGCCCGTCGCGCTGTTCGTCAACAAGGGCGGCCGCAAATTCCTGGTCGCCAGCCACGAGGGCCAGGGTTTTGTGGTCAACGAGGACGATTGCGTTGGCACCACCAAGAAGGGCAAGCAGGTCCTCAACGTGGACATGCCGAACGAGGCCCGCGCGATCACCGAGGTGACGGGCGACACCGTCGCCGTCATCGGCGAGAACCGCAAGATGCTGGTCTTCCCGCTCGACCAGGTGCCGGAGATGGCCCGCGGCCGCGGCGTGCGCCTGCAGAAATACAAGGACGGCGGCCTGTCCGACGTTGCGGTATTCGACGCCAAGGCGGGCCTGACCTGGAAGGATTCCGCAGGACGCGAATTCTCCGCGACCATGAAGGAGCTGGCGGAATGGCAGGGCACCCGCGCCGACGCCGGCCGCCTGCCGCCGAAGGGTTTCCCGAAGTCGAACAAGTTCGGTCGAGTGATCGGGTAGGGCACTGGCCCCAACTGTCGCCACAACGACGCTGTCATCCCCCGCCTAGTGCGCAATTGCGCACGGGGGCGGGGCATCCAGTACGCCGCGGCTTCTCCGTATCCATCAGCTGTCTCTGGAATACTGGGTCGCCCGATCAAGCCGGGCGGCGACAGCGCGTGTTGTGCTCTCTGCTCCACCGTCATTGCGAGCGCAGCGAAGCAATCCAGAATCCCACCGCGGAAAGACTCTGGATTGCTTCGCTGCGCTCGCAATGACGAGCTGCGACAGCCTCGCTCTCCAACTCTAAGTATGTGCATCCTGCAAACGCGTGGCAGCTAGCTATGAGCGCATACGTGTGGGCACGAACATTGCTTTTTCCTGCTGAACGCAAACGGCTGGTCAAAAGGCAAAAACACCCCAATGCTCAAACTGAAGACTTTCATTCCCGCGCTGTTCGGCCTTGCGCTGGTGGCGGCGCCGGCGCATGCGGCGGGCAATCTCGTCGCGGTGCTCGAGGCGGAGATTGTCACGCTCGATCCGCATTTCTCCACGGCCTATATTTCGCGCACGTTCGGCTACATGGTGTTCGACACGCTGTTTGCGAAGGATGCCAAGGGCGACATCAAGCCGCAAATGGTGCAGGACTGGAAAGTCTCGCCCGATGGCTTGACCTATACGTTCACGCTGCGCGACGGCCTGAAATGGCACGACGGCCAGCCCGTCGCGGCAGCCGATTGCGTGGCCTCGCTGCGTCGCTGGGGCACCCGCAGCGCACTCGGCCGCCGCATTTTCGCGATCACGGCTTCGCTCGAGCCGGTCGATGCGAAAACCTTCGTGCTGACGCTGAAGGAGCCGTCCGGCCTCGTCATCGACGCGCTCGGCAATCCCGTCAGCCCGGTCGCTTTCATGATGCCCGAGCGCATCGCGAAGACGCCCGGCGACCAGCGCATCACCGAGATCGTCGGCTCCGGCCCGTTCGTCTACAGCAAGGCCGACCACCGCACCGGCGACCGCATGATCCTGAAGAAGTTCGGCGACTATGTGCCGCGTCCCGAGCCCGCGGACTTCCTGGCCGGCGGCAAGCGCGTCAATGTCGACACGCTCGAGGTCCGCGTCATTCCCGATGGTGCGACTGCCGCCTCTGCGCTGCAGGCCGGCGAAATTGATTTCCTGCAGTACGCGCCGTTCGATCTGCTGCCGCAGCTGGAGAAGAACACGCGCGTCAAGCTCGTCAACTTCACCGGCGGCAACATGTTCGCCGGCGCCTACCGTCTCAACGCGGCCTCGAAGCCGTTCGATGATCCGGAAATCCGCCGCGTGCTGTGGAAGCTGGTCGACCAGCGCGAAGTGCTGGATGCGCTCGGGCTCGACGCCAAATACGCCACGCCTTGCGCGACCTACTTCACCTGCGGCACCACATACGAGAGCAAGGCCGGCACGGAAGCGGCGGCCAAGCCCTCGATCGAAGCGGCGAAGGCTGCACTGAAGGCGACCAAATATGCCGGCGAGTCCGTCATCGTGATGCAGGCCAACGATCTCGAAGCCCCGCGCGTTTCGGCGCAGGTGCTCGCCGAGCGGCTGAAGGCGGCCGGCTTCAATGTCGATCTGCAGGTGATGGACTGGGCGAGCGTGCTGGCGCGCCGCGCCAAGAAGGAGGGCTGGAGCGTCTATGGCGTCCACGCCGGCGGCTTCGACCTCGGCTCGCCGCTGACCAATGTCATGGTTGCCTTCAACTGTGCCGACTTCACCGGCTGGCAATGCGATGCGCGTATCACCCCTCTGATGGAAGCCTTCGCCAAGGCGCCGGCCGAGGCGGACCGGAAGAAGATCGCGGGCGAGATCCAGGCCGTCATGTACGATCAGGCGCCCGGAATCCCGTGGGGCCAGTTCGCGCAGCCGGCCGCCCATCGCGCGACTTTGCGCGGTCTGATACCGTCCGCCATCCCGGTGTTCTGGAACGTTGAGAAGTAGCGCGATGTACGATGTCATTGTTGTCGGCGGCGGCTCCGCCGGCGCCGCCGTGGCCGCAAGGCTCTCCGAAGATCCCGCACGGCGCGTCCTGCTGCTCGAGGCGGGGCTCGACTGGCGCGCCGACGAGGCGCCCTGGGAGGTGCGGACGCCGAATCCGATCCCGATCATCCACAAGCGCGAGTACCAGGAGAAATGGCAATGGCCCGATCTTCTGACGCGCCGCGTCGCTGGGCAGGAGCCGCGCTTCTACTGGCGCGGCAAGGGGCTCGGCGGCTCGTCGATGATGAACGGCCAGATCGCGATCCGCGGCGTTGCCGATGCGTTCGACGAATGGGCGGCCAATGGCTGCACCGGCTGGTCGGCGAAAGAGGTGATGCCGCTGTTTTCGGTGATCGAGGACGATCTGGAATTCGGCGATGTCGAGGACCACGGCCGCGGCGGGCCACTGCCGGTCTACCGCGCGCCTTTGCAAAAGTGGGGTCCGATCGACCGCGGCTTGCGCGATGCGGCACTTGCGAGCGGCTATCCCTGGTGCGCCGACGTCAATGGTCCGGACGGCGAGGGCGTTGCGTGCTACCCCATCAACAGCCGCGACTTGCGCCGCATCACCACCAACGAGGGCTATCTCGAGCCCGCGCGCGGGCGCGCCAATCTGGAGATCCGCGGGCATGCGCTGGTCGATCGTGTGCTGATCAGCGACGGACGGGCAACGGGTGTCCGCGTCCATATCCAGGGGCAGGGCACCGACGAGATCAGCGCACGTCAGATCGTGCTGTGCGCCGGCGCCATCCACAGTCCGGCGATCCTGCTGCGCTCGGGCATCGGGCCGGCTGAGGAGTTGAAGGCGATGGGGATCGCGGTCGAGCGCGATCTGCCGGTCGGCCGCCATTTCTTCGATCACCCGCTGTTTCGCGCCACCATACAGCTCCGGGAGGAGCTTCGCCCTACTGATCCCGATACGCGCCACACCAATTGCTGCGTGACCTATTCCTCGGGCCTCGCCAATGGCGGCAAGCGCGACATGATCCTGATCGCCTTCAATCATCGCGGCATCGGGAACCCCGGAGCGATCGGTGCAGGGCTGTTCAACGCCTATTCGCGCGGGACGCTCAAGCTGGCCTCGACCGATCCTGCAATCGATCCGGTCGTCGAGGAGAACATGCTGGCCGATCCGCGCGACATGCTGCGCATGATCGATGCGGTGAAACGCCTCGCGGTCATCACATCGCAGCCGGCGCTGTCAGGCATCGCCGACTGGATCAGGCTCGCTGACACGGATCTGACGCTGCCGCAGGCCGCCAGCCTGCCCGATCACGAGCTCGAAGCGGTGCTGCGCCGCGAGACGGGCGACATCCAGCATGCCGCCGGCAGCTGCCGTATGAGCGGCTTGGACGACCCGGATGGCGTGGTCAACCCCGACGGCACCGTGAAAGGGATCGGCGGCCTGCGTGTAGCCGACGCCTCGATCATGCCGTCCGATTGCCGCGCCAACACGCATTTCACGACGGTGGTGATCGGGGAAGCGATCTCGCGGATGATGATGCGGTAGCCGGCAGCCGGGATTCAAGGCGCATTGTGTTGAGTCACGCGCGCGTCGCGGAAGATGGGCGAGTGGCGGGACCAGATTCAATTCAACGTTGCGCGACATCGTTCCTACCAATGTTGAAAGCCTCCGACGAATATCATCAGGAACGTTTGCGCGCGGCTTCGATTGGCATGTCATCGTCAATCGGAGTTTGAACAATGCGAAAGACAATCTTCTCAGTGGCCATGTGTGCGTTGCTTGCTGGCGCGTCGATCGGGTTCGCCCATGCGCAGGCGGGCGGAGGTGCCGGAGGCGGGGCAGGCGCAGGTGGAGCGGGCGGCGCGGGTGCGGGCGCTAGCGCCGGGGCCGGAGGAACCAGCGGCGGAACGAGCGGCGCGGCGGGTGGAACAGGAGCGGGCGATGCAGGTACCGGCAGTTCGACGGGGTCCAGCGTAGGCGCCGGCGGCGGCAGTGGCGCAGGTTCCGGCCAGGGCGGTCCTCAGACCATCCGTCCGGGCGGCACAAACGATCCAACCCGACGCTAACAAACGTCGGCGCTTACGACGTGAATAAGGGAAGGCTGCAGGGTTCGACTCAGCAGCTTTCCCGCGGCATCAGCGAGCCGGCCCAAGGTGGAACGGGTCTATGGACTGAACAAGCTGCGAAGAAACCGCTCCTTTTCGCCGGGCGCATAACCTTGAGAAGCGCCGAAATAAGGTTCAGTGGCGCCAGGATAAGCTGAGGTTTCCGGCGGCGGCGCGTAGGCGAAGCCCGAAGCTGGACCGGACAGGATCATACCCTGACCGGAATGGACAATCGCGTGCCGCCGGTGTGGATGACGCGCCTGTGCGGCGTCGGCAACGCCGACCAAGGTGATCAGAAAACTGAAAACCAGAAGGAAACGCATCGCTGTTTCTCCAAACGCCCCCTGCCTAGGTGGCGTTCGGCCGCGGCGTTCCAACTCATCCTGGACTCATGATTAGTCACGTCCCTGGCATCAGATCATCCCGGCCATCCGCAACGCCACGCCCGCCGCGCAGCTGCCCGCCAGCACCGTCAGCATGCCGAGCTTGAACCGGAAGATCGCGGTGGCCGCCGCGATCGCCAGCACCAGCGCCGGCACGTCGACGCTCCTCAGCACCGGCATGTCGAAGTTCAGCGGAAACGCATGCACCGGCACGGTCTCGCGGAACAGGATGTGCAGCGCGAACCAAATCGACAGGTTGAGGATCACGCCGACCACGGCCGCGGTGATCGCGCTGAGCGCGCCGGCGAGGCCCGCGTTGCCGCGCAGGCGCTCGATGTAGGGCGCGCCGACGAAAATCCAGAGGAAGCAGGGCATGAAGGTAACCCAGGTCGCGAGCAGGCCGCCGAGCGTGGCCGCGAGCATCGGCGACAGGCCGCTAGGGTCGCGATAGGCCGCCATGAAGCCCACGAATTGCAGCACCATGATCAGCGGGCCCGGCGTGGTCTCGGCCATGCCGAGACCGTCGAGCATCTCATGCGGCTTGAGCCAATGATAATGCTCGACCGCCTGCTGGGCGACATAGGCCAGCACCGCATAGGCGCCGCCGAACGTAACCAGCGCCATCTTCGAGAAGAACAGCGCGATCTGGCTGAACACATTGGCCTGACCCAGGGCCATCAGCAGTGCGATCACCGGCACCAGCCAAAGCGCCAGCCACAGTGCACCGACGCGGATCGCGCGCGCCGTGTTGGGCCGGACGTGATCGGGCACGGCCTCGCCGAGCATGCTGTCGATCGCGGCGCCGCCGCCATGGGCGTGACCGGCCGGCGCGAATTCCGGACGGCCGCTTCGGGCGCCGGCATAACCGATGAGGCCGGCGGCGATGATGATGATCGGGAAGGGGACCGCGAAGAAGAAGATGGCGACGAAGGCCGCGGCCGCGAGCGCGATCATGATGCGGTTCTTCAGCGCGCGCTTGCCGACGCGCACTACCGCCTCGACGACGATGGCGAGCACGGCCGCCTTGAGCCCGAAGAACAGCGCCTCGACGAAGCTGACATTGCCGAAGGCGGCATAGATGTAGCTGAGGCCCATGATGGCGATGATGCCGGGCAGGATGAACAGCCCGCCCGCCATCAGCCCGCCGGCGGTGCGATGCATCAGCCAGCCGACATAGGTCGCGAGCTGCTGCGCCTCAGGTCCCGGCAGCAGCATGCAATAGTTCAGTGCGTGCAGGAAACGGCCTTCGGAGATCCACTTCTTCTCCTCGACCAGGATGCGGTGCATCACCGCGATCTGGCCCGCGGGGCCGCCAAAGCTCAGGCAGGCGACACGGAGCCAGACGCGAAAAGCTTCCTTGAAGCTGATGCCGTGACCGGCACCAGCTCCCGCTTGATCGGCGCGAACGTCCATTACGCCTTCACCTTGTTGGTCGGCCAGTTGTGAGTCTCGGTGGTGGCGTCGCGGCACCAGCGGTAGAAGGCATCATAGAGCAGCATGCCGGCCTCGAGCTGCTCGAGGTCGTCGTCATACATGCGCGACAGCCCGAGCGAGGCCGCGAGCAGGCCGGGCGCCTCCTGCGCGAGGTCGGGTCGCGCGGTGTCGGCGCCCCGCACCAGCGTCGCGAGACGCAGCAGGGGCGCGGTCGCGATGCCGAACTCCTCGATCATCACGTCGAAGGTGCAGAGCTCGCCGCGGTGGCTCCAGAACACGTTCTCGATGTCGAAGGGCGCTGCGCCGAACCGCTCGCCGACGGCGACCACCTCGGACGGCGCGACATAGAGGAACACTGCGCCCGGATCGACGAAGCGGCGGATCAGCCACGGGCAGGCGATGCGGTCGACCTTCGGCCGCGCCCGCGTCACCCAGACGGTGCGCCCCTTGGCATCGCGCGGCGGCAGCTTGCGGGCGTCGACCAGCGGCAGCTTGGCCGCCTTCCAGCCCTCGAAGCCGCCCTCCAGCGTTTCGGCCTGCGCGCCGAGCTGGCGTAACCAGGCCGCGGTGCCTTGCGCGAGCTTCTCGCCGCGGAGGCAGGAGACTACGGCGCGGCGGCCGGCGAAGGCGCCGCCCCAGTCCGCCACGTTGTCGTGGCCGAGCTTGATGGAGCCGGGAATCAGCCGCCGGTCGGCGGCGAAATCCTGCTCGGTGCGCACATCGATCAGAACAGGCGCATTCGCCGTGCCGATCAGCCGTGCCATTTTGTCGGATGAGATGGTCGTGAATGTAGACATGATGCGTCCTCGAGAACCAAACGGGACGCGATGCTTGGGCCTGTCGCCTCGTGGGGAGATCGCTCAAATCCCCATGGCGCAGATTACAGCGAAACTAAGAAGCACTGTCAATCCGCGGGACGATTGGTCCTTAGAAAATTGGTGCCTGCCGTCTATATTGGAGGCCAACAGAGCTGAATCTTCTGGAGAATTCGATGCATTCCCATTCCATCGAACAATGGACCCATGACCACGCCTTCCTGGGCGAGAAGCACGACGACAACGAGCGCCGCACCTGGTTCGTGGTCGTGCTGACGCTGGTCATGATGGTCGGCGAGATCGTCGCCGGCTCGCTGTTCGGTTCGATGGCGCTGCTCGCCGACGGCTGGCACATGGGCACCCATGCGGCGGCGCTCGGCATTGCCGCCTTCGCCTATCGCTTCGCGCGGCGGCATCTGGGGAATGCGCATTTCACCTTCGGCACCGGCAAGTTCGGCGATCTTGCCGCCTTCGCCAGCGCGATCATCCTCGGCCTGATCGCGGTCGAGATCGCCTATGAGAGCGTGCTGCGCTTGGTCAATCCGGTGCCGATCGTCTACGGCGAGGCCATGGCCGTGGCTGCTCTCGGCTTGGGCGTCAATCTCGCCAGCGTGTGGCTGCTGCGCGACAGCCACGATCATCACCACGGCCATGGCCATGCGCATGATGACCACGCCGAGCATGACCACGAGCGCGATCATCACCACCATCAGCACGACAACAACCTCCGCGCGGCCTATGTCCATGTCATGACCGATGCCGCAACCTCGGTGCTGGCGATCGCAGCGCTCGGCCTTGCCATGTATTCCGGCTGGGTCTGGGCCGACCCGGCGGTGGGTCTGATCGGCAGCGCCGTGATCGCGAGCTGGGCATTCGGCCTGATCAAATCATCGGGTGCGGTGCTGCTCGACGTGCGCGCCGACGAGAAGCTGGAGCGGGTGATCCGCGCCCGCATGGAGGTCGGTGAGGATCGCGTCACCGACCTGCATCTCTGGCAGGTCGGCCCCGGCCATTGTGCCGTGCTGCTCTCGGTGGTGTCGGACAAGCCGAAGCAGCCGGCCGTCTACAAGCGGCGGCTCGCCGGGCTGAAGGGCCTCAGCCACGTCACGGTCGAGGTCGAGACCTGCCCGCATTAGCGGTGAGTGAACGTGACTTCGCGCATGACGAGAAGAAGTTTGCGTTTTCATTTTGAGTTGTCGCGATTGCGACCCACCCGGGCGTTTCGCAAATCGTGATCTGGTTCATAACCGAGCGGCCAGCTGCGCAGTATGGATTGACGTGCGCTCGATGAGGACGTGCGTGCGCTGAGTTCGCAACTGCCGGGCAAGGTCCGGTCAACATCAAGGTAGTGAAGCAGTACCGGCCTTAAGGGCCATTCACCTGAGAGCCCGGTCAGCGGAGGCCGGGCTTCGGAGAGACGAGCAATGGGCCTCGTGCAGCAGGACACCGTGGTCCTCTTGGTCGACCTCGTCGAGTCCGTGCGTCTGATGCGGGAGCATGAGGCGTCCGCGGTGCGTCGATGGACCGACTTCGTCCAACTTGCCACCGGCCAAATTCTGCCGCGTTATCGCGGCGGCCTCGTGAAGAGCCTCGGAGACGGGCTCATGGCCCGCTTCGAATCCGTGCGTGATGCCGTCAATGCCGCCGCCGAAATGCACCGGAGTATCGCCGTTCAGAACACCGGGCGGCCTGAAGATCAACACTTCCAGCTTCGTGCGGGGATCAACTCCTCCACCGCCTGGAGTGACGGCACTGACATCTATGGCACCGGCATCAACCTCGCAGCCCGGCTCGCAACTCTTGCCGGTCCCGGTGAAACCATCGCCAGCGAGGCCGCGCATGAGCAACTGGCGACAGCTCTTGCCAGCCTGGCCAGTCCGGGGGAGACGATTGGCAGCGCTGCGGCGCGCGACGAGCTGACGCACGGAGTGGATGCGCTGTGCGAAGATTTGGGCGACTGTATCCTCAAGCACTTTGACAAGCCGGTTCGCGCCTACCGCGTTGGTCCGGCCAGTCCACACCCAAGCCTCGCAGCTCGGCGAGACTATGGAACTCCCATGGAGCCGACGATCGCCGTCATCCCCTTCGACGCGCGCAAGGACGCGGAGGAGCATCTCGACGTTGGTAACCTGATCGCGGACAGCGTGATCTGGTGCCTCTCCAGATCGGCGAACCTCAAGGTGATCTCGCGTCTGTCGACCAACATATTTCGCGGCAGGGTCAGCGATGTGGCGGAAGTATCGGCGCATCTCGGTGCCACCTACATTCTCAGCGGCAGCTATGTGGTCGATGCGGACCGGATTCTGGTGACGGCGGAGCTGTCCGCGGCGCGAACCAATCAAGTCGTCTGGACCGACCGCCTGAGCGGCAATATCGGCGATCTGCTGCAGCCGGAGAGCGAACTGGCTCACCGCATCGCCGCTGCAGTGCATCTGTCGGTCTTCGATGCCGAGGTCGAGCATATCCTGACCCAGCCGTTACCGACGCTAGAAAGCTACTCGCTGCTGCTTGGCAGCATCCGCCTGATGCACCGGTCGAGCAGGGAGGAGTTTCTCCAGACCCGGACGGTGCTGGAGGAACTGATCAATCGCCACGGCCGAATAGCTGCCCCGCGCGCCTGGCTCGCCAACTGGTACATCCTGCGCATGACGCGCGGCTGGTCCGAGGACCGCAAACGCGAGGCCGCCGAGGCCTTGAGCGCCACTCGCGCGGCGCTCGACCGTGACCCGTCCGACGCGCTTGCGCTTGCGACCGAAGGCTTCGTCTATTGTCACATGTTGAAGGACCTGGACGCTGCCCGAAAGCGGTGCGAGCAGGCCGTCGATGCCAACCCCAGCCACGCGTTGGGCTGGCTCTACCGGGGCACCGTCGACGCCTTCAAAGGCGACGGCGAGGCAGCCGTGGACGCAACGCGGCGCGCTCTGAAACTCTCCCCGCTCGATCCGCAGCGGTATTATTTCGAGTCCCTGGGCGCCACGGCGCTTCTATCGGCGCATCGATACGACGAGGCGGAAGAGCTCGCGCGCTCATCTCTCATTCTCAATCGCATGCATCCGTCTACGTGGCGGGTCCTCGCTATCGCACTCGTTTCGCAAGGACGGGTCGCGGAGGCCCGCGAAGCCTTGGGCAAGATGCGCGAGCTCGAGCCGCATTTGACCCTAGATCGATACATCGGGCGCCTCCCCAATGCGGATCTCGAAACAGGCAGGCACTGGGCTCGCTGCCTCGAAGTGGCAGGACTACCGACGACAGGCTGACTAACCTCATACCGACTTGTTTTCATAAGGAGGCAGGCAATGGCTCAACTAGGCGGGGCGGGAGGAGCAGGCGGTGCAGGTGGTGCT